>DHVZ01000080.1 GCA_002412925.1 Anaerolineales bacterium UBA5195
ATGTTAAAACTGTCCGGTAGTCAATTCCCTGATAGAGAAAACTGACCACACTCCCGCTATCTCTCTCCTGTATCACAACGAGTGGTTCCGAGCAGGCCTTTTTCCTGGGCCATATCAATGGCCCAGTTACAATTGGAAATGAAATCTGGATCGGAACCAACCCAATGATCTTCCAATGTTCATCTCGATCAATGAAAAAGCCTCCTGCGCAACCAATCAAGCCTATGAACAGGTATAATCCTTTCCCATGTGCGGCATAACCGGATTTTTTGATAACACCCAGTCCACCTCAGCAGACTCGCTCGCTCGCACCGTTACACGCATGAGCGACAGGATTCGCCACCGCGGGCCAGATGACAGCGGCGCGTGGGTGGATGCCGAAGCGGGCATCGCGCTTGGCTTTCGGCGTCTCGCCATCCTCGACCTTTCCCCCACCGGCCACCAACCCATGCAATCTGCTGACGAGCGATTTGTGATGGTCTTTAATGGTGAAATCTACAACTTTGCCAGCCTGCGCGATGAACTTGCCAGCCTTGGACACAGCTTCAGGGGCACGTCAGACACCGAAATCATGCTGGCCGCCATCCGTCAGTGGGGCCTACTCCCTGCCGTCCAGCGCTTCAACGGCATGTTCGCGTTTGCCCTCTGGGATAAGCGCGAACACACACTCAGCCTTGTCCGCGACCGACTGGGCATCAAACCGCTCTATTATGGCTGGGCCGGGAAAACCCTGCTCTTTGGTTCAGAACTCAAGACTTTACGCGCACATCCCGATTTTCAAGGGGAAATCAACCGCGATGCGTTAACCTTGTTCCTGCGCCACAACTACATCCCTGCGCCCCACACCATTTATCGGGGATATTCCAAACTACTCCCGGCCTCGATCCTGACCATCCAGCCAGATCGCCAACCCGGCGAAGAAACCGCCAAAATTTACTGGTCTGCCCGCGACACAGTAGTCAACGGTCTTGCTCAACCCTTTGCTGGTGACGAAAACGAAGCCATAGATACTCTTGAAAACCTTTTGACCGACTCCATCGGCTTACGCATGATCGCAGACGTGCCTCTGGGGGCCTTCCTTTCGGGCGGCGTCGATTCGTCCACGGTGGTGGCGTTGATGCAAAAGCAGAGCAGCCGCCCGGTCAGAACCTTCACCATCGGTTTCAACGAGGCTGGTTTTGACGAAGCCCAACACGCCAAAGCGGTTGCCCGTCATCTCGGCACTGACCATACCGAACTGTATGTGACTCCCGAAGAAGCCCGCGCGGTCATTCCGCGCCTGCCAAGCCTTTACGATGAGCCTTTCGCCGATTCCTCGCAAATTCCCACCTTTCTCGTCTCAGAACTGGCACGCAGGCATGTCACCGTCAGCCTCTCGGGCGATGGCGGCGACGAACTCTTTGGCGGCTACAATCGCTATTTCTGGACAATGCGGCTGTGGAACTCCATCGGCTGGCTGCCCGCCTCCTTGCGTCACACAGTAGCTCGCGGGATGACTCTTTTTACTCCGGAGACATGGAGCAAACTTCTTGGCCGGAGCAATTATCCGAACCCGGGAGATAAAGTCCACAAACTATCTGAAATAATGGCAGCGCCAAATCCGGAGGCGATTTTCCTCGACCTGGTTTCGCACTGGAAAAAACCCGAGGAGGTGGTTATTAACGGGAGTGAACCCGCCACCCCGCTCACTGACCGGGCGCAGTGGATCAATGCGCGCACACTGGCAGAAAGGATGATGTTCCTCGACCTTGTCACCTACCTGCCAGATGACATCCTGGCCAAGGTCGATCGCGCCAGCATGGGCACCAGTCTCGAAGCCCGGGCGCCCTTCCTGGACGACCATGAAACCGTGGAATTTGCCTGGAAACTGCCGCTCAACCTGAAAATCCGCAACGGGCAAGGCAAATGGATTTTGCGCCAGGTTCTCTATCGCCACGTGCCGCGCGAAATGATCGAGCGTCCCAAGATGGGCTTCGGCGTCCCCATTGACTCGTGGTTGCGCGGCCCGCTCAAAGAGTGGTCGGAAACCCTGCTCGACGAATCGCGCCTGAAGCGTGAAGGCTACTTTAATCCTGCGCCCATCCGTCAAAAATGGCAGGAACATCTTTCGGGAGCGCGCAACTGGCAGTATTACTTGTGGGATATTCTGATGTTCCAGGCCTGGCTTGAAACGAACGCCTGATCTGGAGCAAGGAAGCTCTACCCACGCGCTCCGAAACTCAAAGATGAAAATCATCCTTTTCGCTAACACCGACTGGTACCTGTACAACTACCGCCTGCCGCTGGCGCGCGCCTTGCGCGCGCAGGGCGACGAAGTGGTTTTATTATCCCCGCCCGGTAAATATGCCGAATTGCTCGAAAAAGACGGGTTCCGCTGGGAAGCCTTTCAACTCGAGCGAAAAGGGATGAACCCAATCGCTGAACTGCGGACAATCCTCCGACTTTGGCAGTTCCTGCGGCGTGATAAACCAGATTTGTTGCACAACTTCACCATCAAGCCAGTCCTGTACGGCACTCTTGCCGCACGCCTGGCAGGGATTAGGCGCATTGTCAATGCTGTGCCCGGGTTGGGGATTGCCTTTGCCGAAGGCCAGGGCTTCCTTCAATTGATTGTGAGCACCCTTTACCGCGTCAGCCTGGGCGAGACAAGGGTCATCTTCCAGAATCTGGATGACCTGGAAGTTTTTGTGCGGAACCGATTAATTTCCAAGAAACAAGCTTTCCTGATTCCAGGTTCGGGCGTGGATATGGAGGTTTTCTGCCCCTCACCAGAACCAGAAGGCGAAACTGTTGTTGTGCTGGCGGGGCGGCTGCTGCGCTCCAAAGGCGTGCCCGAATTCGTTGAAGCGGCAAAAAGGCTCCGGGGAGCTGGAATCCGGGCGCGCTTCGTCATCGTCGGGGAACCATATCCCGACAATCCTGATACCATCCAACCGCAGGAACTCGTCGATTGGCAAAAAGAAGGTGTGATTGAAAGTTGGGGCTGGCGCGATGACATGACCGAGGTTCTCGCTCAAACCTCAATCGTCTGCCTGCCAACCCGCTACAAGGAAGGCCTGCCGCGCCTGCTGGTGGAGGCCGGAGCCTGTGGCCGCCCAGTGGTAGCGACAGATATTCCCGGCTGTCGTATGATTCTGCGCGACGGCGAGAACGGGCTGATGATCCCACCCGGCGACATCCCGGCGCTGGTAGCAGCGCTAAAAACCCTGATCGAGTCCCCGGCCCTGCGCAAGGAAATGGGCCAACATGGGCGCAGAATTGTCGAACAGGAATTCTCGGTAACTCACATCATTGCACGCACGTTGGACGTTTATAATCAGACCTGATAGAGCCTTTGCCTGTCAGGTCTTTGTTTAATGAGCCAAAATCCAATGCCCGAACTGACCGATATTTTCGTTCAACTCATCGTCGCCTTACTAGCCGGGACCCTGACCAGCTTCCTGGCTGTGCCGCTTTGCCAGCGGCTGGGCCTGATCGACCTTCCTGGAGCGGCCCCGCATAAACAACACGCCCGCCCCACCCCGCTGGCTGGCGGGCTGGTGATTGGGATGAGCCTGGCTATTTTGACCCTGGTCTATCCAAGCCTGGTGAGTGGAAAGATGCTCGGGGCAGTCTTGGCTACGGTCATCATCCTCCTTTTTGGCATCTGGGATGACCGGGCGGGGCTTTCGGCGCTGGTCAAGTTTGCCGGGCAGTTCCTGGCAGTCGGAATTGCAATTTACAGTGGAATCCGCATCGAAATCCTTTCTGAAACCAACCTGCCCGGCGGGGAGTCGCTTGCGCAGATCCTGAACATTGTCCTGACCGTTTTCTGGCTGGTAGGTGTCACCAATGCCTTCAACCTGATCGACAGCATGGACGGCATCGTGGCTGGGTTAAGTACGCTGGCCAGCGCTTTCTTTATTTTTGTAACCCTCGCCTCCGGCCAGCCGGAATTGACACACTGGGCAGCCATCTTGACCGGCCTCAGCCTGGCCTTGTATTTCTGGAACATGCCCCCGGCGCGTTATTTCTTGGGAGATTCTGGGGCGCAAACCCTGGGCTTTCTACTGGCCGTCCTGGCTCTGCTCTATAATCCGCTCAATAAAGACCAGGCCTCTTCCTGGTTTGCGCCTATTCTGATCCTGGGCGTGCCAATTTTCGATACAAGTCTGGTGGTTTTCTCGCGTCTGCGGCGTCACCTGCCGCCCTTCGAAGGCAACCGCGACCATACCTATCACCGCCTGGTCAAAGGCGGTCTAAATTCCTCTCGCGCGGTCAGCTTGCTGCACATCATTGCCCTGGTGCTCGACAGCCTGGCGCTGTTTGCCATGTCACAACAGCCTGTCGTAGCAAATCTCACATTCGCGATTTGCATCCTGGCAGGCATGAGCCTGATTACCGTTTTTGACTTCTCAGAAAAATTCATTACCCAACCCAAACATTAACCCGGAGATGCAATGAACGAAGACTTATTCCGCTCACCCGAAGCTCTTACCTTTGACGATGTGCTTGTCGTCCCGGCCTTTAGCGAAGCCCTGCCCTCCGAAGTTTCGGTGCAGGCGCGGCTGACGCGTGAAATCATGCTCAGCATTCCCGTACTCTCCGCCGCAATGGACACCGTCTCCGAAGCGCGGCTGGCCATTGCGCTGGCGCGCGAAGGCGGCATTGGGATCATCCACCGCAACATGTCGCCTGAGCAGCAGGCCGCCGAAGTCGACAAGGTCAAGCGCTCGCAAGCCGGGATGATTTCCGACCCGGTCACCCTGCCACTCGATTCAACCTTGCAGCAGGCTGAAGACATTATGGGGTATTACAAGATCAGCGGCGTTCCGATTTTGGATAAGAACGGACAATTAAACGGGATTTTGACCAACCGCGACATCCGCTTCGTTGAGCCGAAAGACTATGTCAAGCCCGTGAGCGAGTTCATGACGCCCCTGGAGCGCCTGATTACTGCCCCAGTGGGCATCTCAAACACGGATGCCAAGCTGCTCCTGCAAAAGCACCGTATCGAAAAGCTATTACTGGTCGATGAAGCCGGGCGTCTTAAGGGACTGCTAACCGTCAAAGATATTTTGACCGAAATCGAGCATCCCCTCTCTGCCAAAGATGAGCGCGGGCGCCTGCGTGTCGGCGCGGCGGTCGGCGTCGGCGCGGACCTGGAGACGCGGGTTGGGAAAATGGTGGACGCCGGGGTGGATGTCATCGCCATCGACACGGCGCATGGCCACTCGAAGGGCGTCGTCAACGCCATCCAGCGCATCCGCAAGATCTTCCCCAAGCTGCCCATCCTGGCCGGGAATGTGGTCACGGCTGAGGGCACACGCGCGCTGATCGAAGCCGGGGCAGACGCGGTGAAGGTCGGCGTGGGAGCTGGCTCCATCTGCACCACGCGCATTGTCGCCGGGGCAGGAATGCCGCAGTTATCCGCTATCCACGAATGTGCAGTTGAAGCGCGCAAGACCAACACCCCGATCATCGCCGATGGCGGCATCAAATATTCAGGGGATATTGTCAAGGCGCTGGTCGCCGGGGCAGAGACGGTGATGCTCGGCTCACTCCTGGCCGGGCTGGAAGAATCCCCCGGCGACACCATCATTTTTGAGGGCCGCCATTTCAAAGAATACCGTGGGATGGGCTCGATGGGCGCCTTACAGGGTTACGGCAAAGACCGCTACGGCACCGGCCAGGGTGGAGCCGGGAAACTTGTTCCCGAGGGCATCGAAGGCCGGGTTCCCTACAAAGGAACCTTGCGTGATTTCATTTACCAGTTAATCGGCGGCCTGCGTTCAGGCATGGGCTATGCGGGCGCCAAGTCGCTGGAAGACCTGCGGATGAAGACTAAATTGATAAAAATCACGAATGCCGGGCTGATCGAGAGCCATCCGCACGACGTCATCATCACGAAAGAAGCGCCCAATTACCAGATCCCACGCTGATTTACGGAGAGGCTTCCCTACAAATCAATAACAATCAGCCATTTTGTACAAAAAATTCGAGTTTGCCTTATAATTCTATGGTAAACTCTCTCAGAACTTTACGCCCGGAGAAGCATTCATGAGTAAAAATCGCAGCCAGCAAATGGTAGAACGCCTGCGCTCCATGCAGGCCTCTGCCCCTGATATTGAAGCATCTGCTGTTGTATCCGTCGATGGTCTGATAATGGCGTCGGCTTTGCAGCAAGGCGCGGAAGAAGACCGCGTTTCGGCCATGTCGGCAGCCATGCTTTCCTTGGGCGAGCGCATTGCGCAAGAATTGGGACGCGGCGGGCTGGAGCAGGTTTACATTAAGGGCGACAAAGGTTTTATCGTCCTGATTTCTGTTGGGCAGGAAGCCGTACTAACCGCCCTGGCCCGCCAGGAAGGCAAACTAGGCCTGGTATTTCTCGAAATGCGGCGCGCCGCTGAAGACCTGGTCAAGCTCGTGGGATGAAGCGACAAATCCGTATTCCTGGTACTTTGAAATATTTCCGTCTACCCTGGTGGGGAGGACGCCGATCAACGGCCCTCCCCACTTCCTTTGTATTAAGCTGTTCACATCGTTGGCCGGGCAGGTGGGGCTTTCCCGCGGTCTCGAAGCCAATTCGAGCCAGTTTACAACCTAAAACTTACAACTTTCAATCGAGGCAGCTATGACGACAAAATACATTTTTTTTACCGGCGGCGTGGTCAGTTCAGTGGGTAAAGGCGTCACCGCCGCAGCGTTGGGACGCACGCTCAAGGAGCGCGGCTTCAACGTGGCTGTCCAAAAACTTGACCCGTATATCAACGTCGATCCGGGGACGATGAGTCCCTACCAGCACGGCGAGGTTTTCGTGCTCGATGACGGCGCCGAAACCGACCTGGACCTGGGTCATTACGAACGCTTCATCGATATCCGCGCCAGCAAGGTCAGCAATTTCACTACCGGACAGGTCTATAACGAAGTCATCACCAATGAACGCCGGGGCGATTATCTCGGAGGCACGATCCAGGTTATTCCCCACATCACCAACGAGATCAAGCGGCGCATTGGGCTGGTACCAAAAGCCACCGGTGCCGAAATCATCCTGGTCGAGGTTGGAGGAACAGTGGGCGATATCGAATCCCAGCCATTCCTGGAATCCCTGCGCCAACTACGGACGGAAGTGGGCCGTGAAAACGTCCTGTTTGTGCATGTCACCTGGCTGCCCTATATTGGAGCCACCAGTGAACTAAAAACCAAGCCCACCCAACATTCTGTGGCAGCCCTGCGCTCGATTGGTATTTCGCCAAGCATGATCATCGCCCGCTCCGACCACCCGATCGGCGAAGACCTGTGCGATAAAATCGCCTTGTTCTGCGATGTAGACAAAAAAGCCGTCGTGCCGATGGTGACTTCACGAGTCTTGTACGAAATCCCGCTCCTGCTCGAAAAAGCCGGCGTGGCTGAATATGCCTTGAATCTGCTCGGGCTGGAATCCCGCCAGAAACCGAACTGGGCACCGTGGGAAAAACTGGTCGAAGAAGTCAAGCGCCCCAAACCCGAAGTGACGATTGCCCTGGTAGGCAAATACGTCGAACTGCATGATGCCTACATGTCCGTCCGCGAGGCGCTTAAGCACGCGGCGCTGGCCGCCGGGGTGGAAGTAAAAATCAACTGGGTCCATTCTGCTGACCTGGAAAAGGAAAAAGGTTGGGATCTGGTTAAAGCTGCGGATGGTATCCTGGTCCCGGGCGGGTTCGGTTCGCGCGGCACCGAAGGAAAAATCTTGGCGGCGCGTTACGCGCGCGAGAATAAAATTCCGTATTTGGGGTTATGCCTGGGAATGCAGTTAATGTGCATCGAGTTCGCGCGAAATGTCCTCGGCTATGAAGACGCCAATTCGTCTGAATTTGACCGCTCCACCTCCCACCCGGTGATTGACCTGATGAACGAACAGCGCTCAATTACCGAGATGGGCGGAACGATGCGGCTGGGACTCTATCCCTGTAATTTGCAGGCCGGAACGAAAGCCGCCGCAGCTTATGGCGTGGATAAAATCGAAGAGCGGCATCGCCATCGCTGGGAATTCAATAACACTTACCTCAAAGAGTTCCAAAAAGCCGGGATGGTCTTCTCAGGCCTTTCGCCGGATGGAAAGTTGGTCGAGATCGCCGAGTTGGCCGAACACCCTTATATGGTCGCCAGTCAGTTCCACCCGGAATTCCTCTCACGCCCGAACCGTCCGCACCCACTCTTTGTCGGGTTGATGAAGGCAGCGGCGGAGAACAAAAAGAAAAAGGTAAAAAGCGAAAAAGCTGGTTGACAAAAACTGCCCTTTGGCCCCGCAGTTATTGCGATCATCTCCGTTGAACTAACCCAGAATAGCCAGCCGCTCAAAGACCGGGACTTTAAATTTAAACTAATTCTGTGACAGTCAATTTTCCCGGGGTTTTTGCCTTGGGCAGCCGGTAAGTATCTGTCAGCAGCAGTAAAAGCAGGCTTCCGAAGTCTAATTGACTCCGGAAGCCTTTTATTCGAAGCCCTTCGCTTTCTCCGCATACACCCCTCGCAAGTCTTCGGGCAAATTGGCCGCCATGGCGAACATGATCCTGTCCGTCAGCGCAAGCGGATGGGCATGCGCCGCAGGGATAATCGGTGGGGCAATGATCACCTTAACCCGTGCCGGGAATTTTATGAACAAATCCTGAACACCGTTGATGGAAAGAACCACGACCGGGCAATTTGCCTCAAGCGCCAGCCGCGCTGCGCCCGGTTTCGCCAGCGCCAGGCCTTTTCCACGCGAACGCGTTCCCTCGGGAAACATGGCCACAATCTGGCCGGATTGCAAAATCTTGCGGGCGTGCTTGATAGCCCAGGTATCGTGTTCGCCGCGATAAACCGGGAAGCCACCCATCTGGCGAAAAAGCCAGTGAACTGGTGCAAGCTGGAACAATTCAGCTTTCCCCATAAAAAAGACCATCCGCGGCAAAGCCAGCTGGACAGGAATAACATCCAGCATGACCAGATGGTTGGCAACCACCACCGCCGCGCCTGTGACAGGCAAATTCTCCAGCCCACTGACCTCCATCCGCATAAATGGTTTGAGCACAAAGTGCGCAAACCAGACGATCAATCGATGCAGGTCCGTTTCGTATAATGGATAATCCAGCGCGGGCCGGCGGTCATCTGCGGGAAGCTCAAGCGGTGACAAGCAAAATTTCTCCGTTTCTTTCAAAGTGGATTATACTTGGCCGGACGTGAAAAGCACTACGCTCACACTCTCGATTTGATTGTAGTAAAAACCCTGGCAGACAGGGAAAATTCTTGTGCCGCCGGATGAGACCGGAACCACTCGCCAATACTCTGCCTTGCGCCGGATAATTTTCCACCCGAGCCGCAAGACAGTCCCACACACCTCAAGGAGATTTGTTATGGATACAACAATCGAAAGCATTTCCGCTCTGGAAGTTCTCGACTCGCGCGGAAACCCGACCGTGGAAGTTGAAGTTGTACTCGGCGATGGCTCATGGGGCCGCGCCGCGGTCCCATCCGGCGCTTCGACCGGCGTTCACGAAGCCCTCGAAATGCGTGATGGCGATAAGAAGCGCTACGGCGGAAAAGGCACCCTCAAGGCCGTTGCCAACGTCAACGACATTATTTCAGATGCCCTGTTTGGCTGGGACGCCACCGACCAGAAAGCCATCGACACCGAACTGCTAACCATCGACGGCACCCCCAATAAATCCAAGCTGGGCGCGAACGCTATTCTGGGTGTATCTCTGGCTGTGGCCAAGGCCGCTGCGAACTCCCTCGGCCTGCCGCTCTACCGCTATATCGGCGGCGTCTATGCCCACGTCCTGCCCGTCCCGATGATGAACATCCTCAACGGCGGCGCACACACCGCCTGGCAGTCCACCGACGCCCAGGAATTCATGGTCATGCCCTTTGGCGCACCGACTTTTGCCGAAGGTCTGCGCTGGGGCGCTGAAATCTACCACGCTCTCAAATCCGTGCTGAAAGCCAAGGGTTACGCCACGCTGGTTGGCGACGAGGGCGGCTACGCCCCGGCGCTGAAAGCCAACAACGAAGCCGTCGAAGTCATCCTCGAAGCCATCGAAAAAGCCGGTTTCAAGGCTGGACGCGGCCTGGATGTGGCGATTGCGCTCGACCCCGCCGCTTCCGAACTCTACGATGAAGCGACCAAGACCTATAACTTGCGCAAGGAAGGCAAGAAACTGACCGGGCCGCAGATGGTTGAATTCTGGGGAAAATGGATTAAGGATTACCCGATTGTTTCCATCGAAGACGGCCTGGCCCAGGACGATTGGGAATCCTGGGTACTGATGACCAAAGAGATGGGTGACAAAATCCAGATCGTTGGCGACGACCTGCTCGTCACCAACCCGGAACGCGTCCGCCGCGGCATCCAAGAAAAAACTTGTAATGCCCTGCTCGTCAAACTGAACCAGATCGGTTCCCTGACCGAGACTATTGAAGCTGTGGAACTCTGCCATCGCGCGGGCTGGCGTGCGGTCACTTCGCACCGCTCCGGCGAAACCGAGGACAGCACCATCGCTGACCTGGCCGTGGCACTCAACATGGGACAGATCAAGACCGGCGCCCCGGCCCGCTCCGATCGTGTGGCCAAATACAACCAACTGCTGCGCATCGAATCCGAACTGGGCGATTCGGCGCACTATATTGGCTGGGACGCCTTACAGACCAAGTAAACTTACTATCATGTCAAAAAGGAGTGGCTATTTCTCGCCACTCCTTTTTGATTTCTAAATAGGGGGTTTCGCGCTTCAGGCGCATGTCAGATCAACAAACGTATTTTTTCCCAAATGTTATCGATTACGGGCTGGGACACAAATAGAAAAATCAAAAATACATTGTTAAAATGCTTGACAAACATCCGATAAATTGCTATCATATTTATTAGCTAACTCGTGTTACTCGCGCAAAATGCACCTTATGGCACAATTCACCTGGGCTCCCTCTCCGCAAATCATAAAGAGTCTTAACAAACATACTGTCCTGGATTTGATTCGTTTTACACCAGGCGGGATTTCGCGCGCCGAATTGGCCCAACGCATGGAACTGAGCCGCGCGGCCATGACGGCCATCGTCAACGATTTATTGGAAAGTGACGTTGTCCACGAAACCGAATCCCGGGGTGGGCAAAGCGGTCGCCCGCCCATCATTTTGGAGATCAACGCGGTTCGAGGGCGGGCCGTTGGGATAGATATGGGAGCCTCCCACTTATCCATTGTTTTGACAGATTTCGGCGCGCAAGTTATCGATGAAATCGAAGTGCCCTTCAAGGTCTCAGATGGTCCCGAGTTATGCATCAGCCAGGCCAACAACCTGATGGAAGATTTGCTCAAGAAAAACCAGTTAACCATTAAAAACATCAACGCCCTCGGGATTGGCGTGCCGGGGCCAATTGCCAGCGACGCGGGCATGGTTTTCGCCCCGCCGATCATGCCCGGCTGGGACGGCTACCCCATCCAGGCCAGCCTGGAAGAGAAATGGGACCTGCCTGTTTCCCTGAATAACGATGCCGAGTTAGGCGCCTTGGGCGAATGGGCTTACGGGGTTGGCCGGGGCGAAAATTACCTGGCTTATATAAAAGTAGGTACCGGGGTAGGTTCCGGCCTTCTGCTCAACGGACAAATCTATCGCGGAGCCACGGGGTCTGCCGGTGAAATTGGTCATTTGACCATCGAGGAAAATGGGCCGCTGTGCGATTGCGGCAACTCCGGGTGCCTGGAGGCCCTGGCAGGCGGTAAAGCGATTGCCCGCCAGGGACAGGAAGCCATCCGAACAGGGAAGCGTACTCTGCTCTCCAGCCTGGGGCCAGTCGAATCTATCACCGCGCGGGATGTGGCTTCCGCTGCGCGCAGGGGCGACCTTGTCTCTCAACAAATCATTGCGAACGCGGGTCGTTATCTCGGCATCGCTATTGCAGGCCTGGTAAACCTGTTTAATCCGCAGACGGTGATCGTTGGCGGCGGCGTTGCCCAGATCGGCGACTTATTGCTGCAACCCATCCGTGATACTGTTTCCCAGCGCAGCCTGCGGGCTTCTGCGCGCACCGTAAAAATCAATACCGCTGTGCTTCGACGTCATTCGTCAGGCATGGGCGCGATTGTGCAGGCATTATCGATCGCATTGCACCAAGTTGCTGAGCGAAAGGAGGTGAGATAATCACCGCAAGGCTTTTATAAGCCTGGTCAAATCACCGCCTTCCCCAAGCGTTGTAGAGAAGCAACTGGCTTCTCCAACACCATTTCCATATTCACAAGGAGAAAGAGAAATGAAAAAGTCTATGTTAGCTCTCGTCAGTGCCCTGATGATCGCTTCCTTCCTATTGGCCGCTTGCGGCGGCGGCGCTCCCGCAGCCCCATCCAAGCAAACTGAAGTGACCTTCTGGCACGCTTATGGCACCGGCTCGGCTGAAGAAGCCGCCCTGGCCAACGTCTTGGCCGCCGCCGCCGCCGATCTGCCCGAGTACAAGATCAATGTTCTGCAAGTCCCCTTCGCCGACATCTTCAACAAGTACCGCACCGATGTTGCCGCCGGCGGTGGCCCAGACATGTTCATCGCCCCGAATGACGACCTCGGCAACGATGCTCGCGCTGGACTGATCGCTGACATCAGCGAACTCGCCAAGGGCAAGCTCGATGGCGTCAACCAACTCGGCATTGACGGCATGAGTCTGGATGGCAAGCTCTATGGCGTGCCCGAATCCCTCAAGGCTGTTACTCTCTGGTACAACACCTCCATGCTCCCCACCGCGCCCAAGACCACCGATGAAGTCATGAAGCTCATGGAAGCCGGCACCCCGATTTCCATGAACTATGGCTGCTACCACATGTACGGCTACTACAGCGCCTTCGGCGGCTCGATCTTCGATCCCTCCTGGAAAGTCATCGCTGACCAGGGCGGCGTGGTGGATGCCTTCACCTTCCTGAATAGCGCCTACCAGCTCCAGAAGAAGAACGGCTGGGCGATGAATGACAGCGATGGCCTGGCTCCCTTCAGTGAAGGCAAGCTCGCCGCGATCATGAACGGCAACTGGGCGATGGCCGATTACAAGAAAGCCCTCGGCGATAAACTGGCCGTAGCTCCCCTACCCGCCGGCCCCAAAGGCCCCGCAGCCCCCATGCTCGGCGTTGATGGTTTCTACATCAATCCAAACAGCGCCAACAAAGAAGCTGCCATTGCCGTTGCTCTCTATCTGACCAACGCCAAATCCCAGACAATCATGATGAACGAGGCTGGTCACGTTCCGGTTCGCACCGATGTCACCATCACCGACCCGTTGATCAAGGGTCTCGTGGATGCCTTCAACGTTGGCTCCACCATCCGCCCCCAGGTTCCCGAACTCGGCAAATACTGGTCGAACTTCTGTGGTTCTGACGCCATCTACGAAAAAGGCATCGAACCCGCCCAGTTTGTCACCGACGCGACCGCCGGCGCAAACAAGTAATCCAGGTTTACAAATGCACAAAAGCGAACAGGGGCAACCCTGTTCGCTTTTGTCAAATTCATACAAGATCAACCGCTGGACACAAACCACCAAATAGGAATAAAATGCAGGTAATCAGTTCTCAAGGAGCGGAGCGATGGCAACCTTAACTGCAAAAATGGATACCCGTAAAAAAAGTAATTTCAGCAAGGCAATCATTCCTTACATATATCTATTGCCTGCGTTTTTGGTGATGGGGGTAATTACATTCTACCCACTCATTTATCAGGTCATCGTTTCGTTTACAGATTTTCAAACCAAGGACCTCAGGTATGGGCTCAGTTCTCCCGTACTAAACTTCATCGGCTTCAAAAATTATCTTGATATTTTTACTGGCGGGCTGCCAGTCCAGAATTTTGAATTTTTCCGTGTTCTGATCTACAACTTCTGGTGGGCGATTACCAATGTCATGGTCCATGTTCCCGCCGGCGTGCTGATTGCCGTCTTATTGAACTCAGAAGGCCTGTGGCTGAAAAAGATTTATCGCGCTGTCTACATTCTACCGGTTGTTGTTCCGCCACTGGTGGTTGCCACCGTCTGGCGCAATATTTTTGACGAGCAGTACGGCGCCATGAACCAATTACTCACCGTCATTATGCACTTTTTTGGTTCAGTAGACCCGGTGCGCTTGCGCTGGATGACAGAATATGCGGCGCCCATTCCCTGGCTGCTGCCAGGCGGACCGCTGCCATTGGCATACTATGCCATGATGATCGCCAATTTCTGGTTAGGTTGGCCTTTCATGACTGTGGTTGCCACCGGAGCACTGCAAAGCATTCCCAAGGATTTGTATGAAGCGGCTGATATCGATGGTGCCACCGGTCCTCAGCAGTTCTGGAACATCACGGTACCGCTGCTGCGCCCGGCGATGATTCCGGCTGCCGTTTATGGTTTCACACTGTCTTTCAACCTCTTTGCGTTTGTGTTCTTTATGTCTCAAGGCGGCCCGGCGCGCTCCACCGAAATCCTCGTCACTTTTGCCTATGACCTGGTGCGCAACCTGCGTTTGTATGGCGCAGCGGCGGCATTCTCGGTGATCATCTTTTTTGTTGGAACGATCGTCTTTCTGATTACCAACCGGGTTACCCATGCGACCGAAAGCTATACGGAGGCATAACATGAAAACCGAAACTAAAAACAAAAATATATTCATGCGCTTCCTGACGATGAACACATCCAATCAGACAAGCGGGCGCAGTCTGCCTTTATGGAAACAGCTCCTATTGCAACTGCTGACACTCGCCATCGCCTTCGAAGTGTTGTTTCCCATCCTGTACATTATCACCCTGTCATTCAGCTCAAAATCAACGCGTCCCTCAACCCTGCAACTCATTCCAACCGAACTATCTCTCGTCGCTTACCAGCAAGTGCTCGACAAGCCAACCGCCAATCCGGTTACCTTCCCTGTACTATTAAAAAACAGCTTCTTGTTGTCCATCGGCGTTGGTCTGGTGGCGCTGCTGGTTGCTGTTACAGCTGCCTACGCCTTTTCACGTTTCCACTTCAAAATGCGCCAGGTGCTGATGGTGCTGGTCTTCATCCCTCTCCTCATGCCTGCCGTCGGCCTCTCGACCCCGCTCTACCTGTTGATGAACAGTGTGCGCGTTACAGACTGCGGGCAGGGAATTACCGCCATTGCGCCATTTATGACCTGCGCCCAAGGAGCGGCTGGTAAAATTATATTCAACTTGCGTGATTCCCTGCTCGGTGTGGGCATCGCCATGATTTCCGGCGCGCTACCTTTTGCCGTTTGGAACCTGAAAGGTTACCTCGATACTATCCCGCATGAATTAGAAGAAGCTGCCGCCATCGATGGCGCGAACGCCAACCAAATCTTCTTCCAAATCGTTCTACCTCTGGCCATTCCACAACTGGCCGTCACTTTCTTCCTGGGTTTCATCGGCCACTGGCAGGAATTCGCTCTCCCCTGGCTCTTCCTATCCAAGCCGGAAGATTACACCCTCTCAATGACACTTTACAATATGACCGGACAATACGCCAATGCCATCCCGTGGAACCGCTTTGCAGCCTTTGCGGTCATTGTGGCAGCGCCGGTAGCAGTCATTTATATTGCGCTGCAAAAATACATCACCTCCGGCCTGACCGCGGGTGGCGTAAAAGGCTAACCACCCACCAAACCTCCGAAGTCTTGGAGACTTCGGAGGTTTTTTATGGATTAAGGAGCGTTTCCTTGCCTTAACCCTACTCCTGCACGCCAGCGGTTTCCAGAACTCAAAGCTCTTCGGCCTTCCCGCGCCTGGTGGCCGGGGAGGTTTTCCACGAAATTCCTATCCAATCCTTCTACGATACTAACGGCAACGTGGAGTTCCAATGAGTGCCACCTGCCAATTTTGTAATCCAACCTCGCGTTTTGTCCCGATGACAGGTTTTTGCTGTAAAATTCAGCCCGCGCACAAATCTTTCACTGACATCGAGACTCAATGAGCACTCCTTACTGGCTCCAAGACGCCATCTTTTACCAGATTTTCCCAGACCGCTTTTCAAACGGGGATCCATCCAACAACCCGGCAAATATCGACAAATGGGGCGCGCCGCCAACCATTTGGAATTACCAGGGGGGCGATTTGCGCGGCATCCTCCAGCGCTTCGACTACCTGCTCGACCTGGGAATTAACGCCCTTTATCTAAATCCCATCTTTCAGGCACCCTCCAACCATCGTTACAACACAACCGACTATTACAAGATTGACCCCAGGCTGGGAACCATGCTTGATTTTCACGCCCTGCTCGATCTTGCCCACCGCAACAACGTTCGTGTTGTACTGGACGGGGTCTTCAACCACTGCTCGCGAGGTTTTTTTGCCTTCAACGATGTGCTCGAAAATGGCGAGTTTTCAGCCTACAGGGACTGGTTTCACGTTCATCGCTTTCCGCTGGAGGCCTATGGCCCCGGCGATGCCATCCACTACGATGGATGGTGGATGCTCAAATCCCTGCCCAAATTCAATACCAACAACCCTGAAGTCCGTCGTTACCTGATGGGCGTGGCCCGCTACTGGGTCGAGCGCGGCATAGACGGCTGGCGGCTCGACGTTCCCAACGAGATCAACGACGATTCTTTTTGGGCTGAGTTTCGGCAGGTGGTAAAAGCCGCCAACCGTGACGCCTGCCTGATCGGCGAAATCTGGAATGCAGACCCGCGCTGGGCCAACGACACACACTTTGATGGGTTGATGCACTATCCTGTCCGTGATGCGCTCTTAGACTGTTTCAACAACAAAAGCACAATCACGCAATTCGCGGATACCGTTGAAGGGCTTTTTGAAATCTACCCACGCGAGAATATCTATTCGATGTATGTCACCCTCGGCTCACACGACACAGAACGCCTGTGCAGCATGCTTGGCGGCAACCTGGCCAAGCTCAAACTCGCTTTCCAGTTCCTGTTTGCCTATCCCGGCGCGCCCGCCATCTATTACGGCGACGAGGTGGGCCTGGAAGGCGGTAAAGACCCCGACTGCCGCCGCGCTTTCCCCTGGGATCCGGCAGACTGGAAAGCCGATCTGCGCCCCTGGGTGCAGAGTCTCATCACTGCGCGCAAGGGGCGCGCCTCGCTGCGCCGGGGGGAGTACACTCGGATAACGGTCGACCAGGCCAACGGGGTCTATGCCTTCGCACGCATTCTCGGCGGAGAAAAAACGCTCATCGCGCTGAATGCCTCGGATAAAACGGTAAATGCCCAAATCCCCGCCCAAACGCTTTGGAAAGAGGGGCAAACCTTGCGAAACTTGATCAATGGCACGCCTTTCAGCATCAGTCATGGTCAGATTAATGTCAGCCTGGTTCCATGGACTGGCATCTATCTTGGGTAGTAAAAGCCCGGCGCAACCGGGCTTTTTATTTGGGGTTTTGAATATCGGAGAGCCTTATGAATCAACCAATACCGGAAGTCTGCAATTTTATATTGAGAGAGATTGAAAAATGGCGCAAGGAGGAGCTGGTCAGCCCCGCCCTTGCGGCGACGCTAAGCAAACGCTATCGGGTTGATCCCGTTTCGCCGGTTGCGCCGCAGGAGACTCCCCTCAGCCTGCCCGCCGCCAAAGAAACCGGGCAGCCCCGCCCGGCCGCGGTTCAACCTGCCGCGGCGCCTGCGCCTGCTGGCCCCCGCCCCACCCTGATGCAGACCCTGCTCTCAGAAACGAGCATCAAGATTGCACTCTATTTGGGCGCGTTCTTCGTCATCGCCGCCGCGCTGATCCTGGCGGCGCTGGTGGCTCTTCTGCGCCTGCCGATTTTGCTGGTAGTGGCGACCTTGTTCGGCGGAGCGGCGCTGACGCTCAAGAAACGCCTGCCCCAGCCCAGCTACATTCTCTGGTTGGTTTTTTCAGCGCTGCTGCCAATCTCCGCCGGCGTTGGCGCAGACTTGCTTGACCTGCAAGGCACTTTAGCTTCTGCTTTCTGGGTCGCCGTGTTCTTCATCATGACGCTGGTCTGGGGATTCAGCACCTGGCTGTATACTTCGCGCTTTTTCTCGCTGGCCGCCTTTGGCGCGCTGGCAGCAGGCGCGTGGTTCTTTGCAGACCTGTTCGAACCGAAAACCGACCTGTACCTGTTCTGCCTGATGGCAGCCGGGATTGTCGGGGCCATCTGTGTCGGCCTCCTGAAAGCCTGGCAAAATCAAAAATTCGCCCTGCCCTTGTTTATCATCCTCCATTTGGTCGCTTTGGGCATCCTGTTCCTGTCATTCGTCAATATTTTTATCAACCAGTTTGACAACTATTCGCACGCCTGGTGGCTTTTTGCCGCACTGACCTGGCTGGCCGCATTTATGTTTTATGTCATCAGCGACGTGGTTATTGCCTTCCCCCTTTTTCCCTTCATGGCAGCCGGGGCGCTGATGCCGATCGCCTGGCTGGCGCTGAATGAATTCGAAGCCAATCATATCGTCGTGGCGACAGGCTGGTGGATTTGGGCTTTTGTCCTTGCCGCGTGTGGAGAAATAGTTTCGCTGATTAATATCAAAAAAGTAAATCGATATGCCTTGCCGCTGGTGCTTGCCAGCCTGCCATTGTTTTTCATCGGCGGATTTTGGGGCTTCAGCCACAACGAGTGGCTTGGATTTGGGTTGTTCGCTGCCGCCGGACTCGTAATCACAGCCATGCACATCCGCAAACCCCGCTGGTGGCTCTGGCTGGCCGGACTGGCTTCACTGCTGATCGCCTATTTCTCTTTTTTCAACCTGCCTGCCATTGCCCGGCTTGACCCGGAACCGCTTTACCTTTCGTTGCTGGCACTCGGCCTGCTGGTTCTGCCAGACCTGTTCCTTAAACCTGATTTTACATATGCCCCCGGTTGGCGCTGGCCGCCGCGAGTTTACATATTCCTGCTTCTGGCAATCACCACCCTGGGAGCTTTTGCCGAGGGCGAAAACTCGCCAGAAAAAGCAGCCCTGGCTTTTGGAGTCCTGGCTTTCCTGGCCCTGCTCTATGCCTTGAAGTTCAATAAACCATTTTTAGGCATGTTATTTTGTGGCTACGCGATATTTTCCACTATTTACATACTCCAGATCTGGGACTTGAACTGGTGGCTGCCCGCCCTGACCACGCTTGCAGTCTGCTTCTATGCCCTGGGGCTGGCGCTCACCTGGGTCAAACCCGCTGGCGGCTGGTCAAACCTGTTCCGTTGGAGTGGGTTATTCCTGGGCAGTTGGCTGTCCCTGTTCGCGGTTGCCTTCACTGGGCCCGGAGATGGCTGGTACGTGGGTCTCATCGGCACCCTGTTTGTGATCGAAACATTTGGCCGGTTCGCCTGGATGGAACTGTTCGTCCATTTCTTTTATGCTTTGGGATTCTCCCTGATTTTGCATGAAGCCAATCTCGACAGCCTCAATCCATACCTGATGGGCATCAGCGTACTCCTGCTCAGCCTGGATCTGATTTTTTCCCGCGCACTCCCCGGCAGGAAAAACTGGAAGTGGCTCCCCCGTGGATTCGGCCTGGGGATTGCCCTGATCGGCAATCTCATCCTGCTCACCCAGTGGCAAATTGCAACCAGTATGGATGTCGCCATCAGCGTGACCTACGCCCTTTTATTCCTGGCCTACGCCCTGCTATACCACGACCCCCGCCTGGGATATATCTATTTCGCAATCGTGCCTGTCTCGCTGTTGACTGCCGCCGGTTTCGCCGGGCTGGAGCGTTGGACCGGCATTCTGATCCTGCTGGCGGGGCTGTATTACGCCTTGAGCTGGCTCGACAGACCCCGAGGCTGGAGCCCGATCCGCCGTTACAGTGGGCTGGCCCTCGGCACACTGGTCGCCTTTTCCGCGCCGTTCGAACACTCCGGGTTGTGGGCCAGCCTTCCAGTTGCCATGGCCGCCACATTCTGGGCGCTCGAGGCCTTCAGGCGTCGCAGCGTTTGGTTGGGCTTCCCGGCCAATACGCTTTACTTGATGGCCTATTTTATGATTCTGGTTGAGTTGAAGGTAGATCAACCACAGTTTTACTCGGTTGGCGCGGCAATCCTGGGAATGCTGATGCACTATCTGCTGATGCGCACTGGCTCCAATGCCGGAGCTTTCATCACAGGCATGGTTTCGCAATTGGTTTTGCTCAGCACCACTTACATCCAGATGGTTTCGACCAATTCGTTGTCCTACTTTGCCGCGCTGTTCTTCCAGTCACTGGTTGTCTTGATTTACGGACTGGTAATTCGCTCACGCAGCTTGGTCTTTACGCCGATCGCTTTCGTCGTCCTGGGCGTTTTTACCGTTGTCTTCAGCCTGCCAATCCTCAAGGGAGTTGCTACGGTGCTGATGATTGGCTGCACCGGCATCCTATTTATCGTCCTGGGCATCGCTGCCGTGTTAATGCGCGAACGCCTCGTCGAACTACGCGACCGGCTGAGTGACTGGAAAGCGTAATTTTTCCACCTTGACATTCTGACACTCCGGCATATAATTCAGCCCAACTTATCAGGCAAAAACGCAGACGTGGACGAGTACGTTTCAAAGCGATTTCCAGAGAGCCGGGCAGAGTTGGTGTGAGCCAGGCAAAAGCGCAGAAACCGAATGGACCTCCGAGTTGAGCGGATGAACGTGCGATGGTTGAGTAAGCGGTGCCTTACCGCCGTATCGAAACCGAGTACAAGTAACCCAATCCGGGAACTCCCGTTACAGAGCGAGGGTATAAGCATTTGGCCGTACCCGAAAAAGTGACGCTGGCTTCCTTTCCCCTGTGTGCATCACACAGGGGCTTTTTTATGGCAGAAGGCGTAAATTGGGTGGCACCACGGGAGTCCCCTCTCGTCCCAACGGACGGAGGGGACTTTTCTATTCAGTGTTCAGACATCGAGATTTTGGAATCGTTACCCGACTAACCAATCCCGAATCTCGAACACCTACTTACGGAGAATCCATGCTTACCGAAACAATCACCACCCAGATCGTCACCCTTGAACTCCCCGCTGATTTGGAGACACCTATCAGTGTGTATTTAAAACTCCGCGGACAGGGGCCATCCTTTTTGCTGGAATCCATCGAAGGAGGCGAACGCATCGCGCGCTACTCATTTATCGGGGTCAGCCCCAAGGCGCAGTACATCCTGCGCGGCGACCAGGTCGAAATCATCACCTCCGAAGGCCGCCAGATCGTGACACTGGAACCCGGCTCCGACCCAACAAACTTTCTCCAAGCGCAGATGAGCTTGTACCAGTCCAGACCGCAGCCAGGTTTGCCGCGCTTTATCGGCGGCCTGGTGGGCTATCTGGGCTACGAGTCAGTGCGTCACTTTGAGTCAACCCTGAAAAAACAGATGAACCCCGATACGACACAGATTCCCGACGGGATTTACCTACTGGCCGATACCGTCGTGGCCTTCGACCATGCCCGACGCACCTTGTTCCTGATCGCCAACGTGCTCGACGGCGACACTGCCGCCGCTGAACGCAAGCTGGACGAGATTGCGGCGCGCATTCACCAGCCCCTGCCTGCCGCGCAAAAGATGAGCGCCAGCCCATCCGAGATCAAGTCGAACATGACACAGGCCGTGTTCGAGGGTATGGTGCGAACAGCCAAGGAACACATCGCCGCCGGGGATATCTTTCAGGTGGTGCTGAGCCAGCGCTTCAGCCGCGAAACGTCGGTGGAGGCTTTCGATGTTTATCGCGCCGTGAGGCGGCTGAACCCATCGCCGTATATGTTCTTTTTCGATTTTGGCACGCTGGATGGGGAGCCATTCTACCTGGCGGGTGCCTCGCCAGAAATGTTCGTGCGCCTGGAAAATCGACTCGCCTCCCTGCGCCCCATTGCCGGGACGCGCCCACGCGGCCAAGACGAGTCTGCTGACGCTGCCCTGGCCGCCAACCTGCTGGCCGACCCCAAGGAACGCGCCGAACATGTCATGCTGGTCGACTTGGGGCGCAACGACCTGGGACGCGTCTGCGAATACGGCTCGGTCAAGGTTTCCGAATTCGCCATCATCGAGAGATATTCCCACGTTATGCACATCGTCTCGCACGTCGAAGGCGCACTGCTCCCCGAACTGACTGCTTTTGACCTCGTCCGCGCTGCCTTCCCCGCCGGGACAGTTTCCGGCGCGCCCAAAGTCCGCGCCATGGAAATCATCGCCAACCTCGAACCGGATGCACGTGGCGCGTATGCGGGCATGGTTGGCTACTTCGGCTTCGACGGCAACATGGACACCTGTCTCGCCATCCGCACCATGGTTGGGCGCGGAGGTATCGTCAGCGTCCAGGCTGGCGCGGGCATCGTCGCCGATTCCGACCCGGCGAGTGAGTACCAGGAAACTGTCAATAAGGCTTCGGCCATGTTGCGCGCCATCGAAATGGCAGAAACTAACAGCTAATGTCATTGTGAGCGAGCGCTGGTCGAGCAGCCCTGAGCGTTCTATGCGAAAGGCGTATCGAGACCAAGCGAGCGAAGCAATCCCCCTTTAAACGGGATTCTCCCATCGACAGGAGCCTGCCACGCCGCCAAAAAACGGCGGCACGCAATGACAACAAAAAAAGAAAGGATACCAAAATGACCCCTCACCCCACCAAACCCCGCATGCTTACCGGCGACCGCCCAACTGGACGCCTGCACCTCGGTCACTACGTTGGCTCGCTTGCCAATCGTGTCAAACTCCAGCACCAGTTCGAATCCTTTTTCATCATCGCCGACCTGCACACGCTGACCACCAAGCCTGAGCCGCAGTACATCCGCGAAATCCCCGCCTACATCCGCGAAATCGTGCTCGACTACCTTGCCGTCGGCATCGACCCTGAAATCAGCACCATCTTCGTGCAGTCTGCCATCCCGGAGACATACCAGCTCAACCTGCTCTTTGAGATGCTTGTCACCGTCCCGCGCCTTGAGCGGATGCCGACCCTGAAAGACATGGCGCGCGACGCCCATATTGACACGATGCCCTTCGGTTTGCTCGGCTACCCGGTTTTACAGGCCGTGGATATTCTCTTGCCCCGCGCCCAGGTCGTCCCGGTCGGACGCGACAACCAATCGCATGTTGAACTGGCCCGCGAAATGGCGCGCCGCTTCAACAACCTCTACGGCGACGTGTTCCCCGAACCGAAACCCATCATCGGCGATGTCCCCATGTTGATTGGCACGGATGGACAGAACAAGATGAGCAAATCACTCGGCAACACGATTTATCTCTCGGATGACACCGCCACCGTCATCGAAACAGTTCGCAACATGTACACCGACCCCAAGCGCCTGCACGCCACCGACCCGGGGACGGTCGAAGGCAACCCGGTCTTTATCTACCATGACGCCTTCAACCCGAACCGCGCCGAAGTGGACGACCTGAAAACCCGCTACCGGGCAGGCAAAGTGGGTGACGTGGAAGTCAAGACCAAACTCGCCGCCGCCATCAACGCCTTCCTCGAGCCTTTCCGCGAACGCCGCGCCTACTACCTCGCCCATCCCACCATCCCGCAGGATGTTCTCGCCAATGGCATTCGCCGTATGCAAGCCGAAGCCAAAGAGACGATGGAACTCGTCCGCGCGGCGACGGGCCTGTCCTACACGCTGGATTTATTCGCCGATGAAGTCGATTTGTTTGGCGAATACGACGGATAACAGGTCATTGCGAGGGTCGAGTAACCCTGAGCGTTCTGTGCAAAGGGCGTATCGAGACCCGACAAAGCAATCCCCCATCAAACGGGATTTCCCGATCAATCGGAGATTGCCACACTCACTGAAAATCGCTCGTTCGCAACGATGCGCTAAAGAGAGAAACCCATGTTAATTCTTATCGACAACTACGACTCTTTCACTTACAACCTCGTCCAATACTTCGGCGAACTCGGCGCAGATATTCGCGTTTTCCGCAACGACCAGGTCACGCTCGACGAGTTGATTGCGCTCGACCCCTCGCACCTCGTCATCTCCCCTGGCCCCGGCGAACCCATGGCGGATGGCGGTGTCTCCCCAGCTGCCATGCGCCATTTCACCGGGGTAATCCCCGTCCTGGGCGTCTGCCTCGGGCACCAATGCCTGGGAGCCATCTACGGCGGCAAAGTTGACCGCGCCCCGCGCCTGATGCACGGCAAAACCTCCCCCATCCTGCACAACGGCCAGGGCCTCTTTACCGGCCTCCCCAGCCCCTTCGAAGCTATGCGCTATCACTCACTCGTTGTCTATGACCCGGTCCCCGCCGAACTCGAAGTCACCGCCACCACCCCTGAAGGCGAAATCATGGGACTGAAACACAAAACCGCCCCGACCTACGGGGTTCAATTCCACCCAGAATCGATACTCACCGAACACGGCAAGCAACTTTTGCAAAACTTCTTAAACCTGTAAATTCGATATTCGGTAATTCGATACACGAAAAACCAATAATGAATCTCGAATATCGAATACCCAAAAGGAGTTTCCCATGCTCAAATCCTTTATCGCCAAAGCCATCACCCGCACCGACCTGACCGCCGACGAAGCCGAACAGGCCATGAATATCATCATGACCGGACAGGCCACCCAGGCGCAGATCGGCGCGTACCTTGTCGCCCTGCGCATGAAAGGCGAAACCGTCGACGAAATCACCGGCTCCGTCCGCGCCATGCGCGCCGTGGCGGTCAAAGTCCCCGTCAGCAACCGCGCCACGCCCATCTACGACATCGTCGGTACTGGTGGAGATGGCGCGCACACCTTCAACATCTCCACCGCCGCGGCCTTTGTCGTCGCCGGGGCGGGTCGCCGTGTCGCCAAGCACGGCAACCGCGCCGCCTCCTCACAGTGCGGCAGCGCGGATGTCCTCGCCGCGCTCGGCGTTAACCTCGAACTGACCCCCGAACAGGTCGGCCAGGCCATCGACGAAATCGGCATCGGCTTTATGTTCGCGCCCAAATTCCACCCCGCCATGCGTCACGCCGTCGGTCCCCGCAAGGAAATCGGTCAGCGCACCATTTTCAACCTCCTCGGCCCGCTCACCAACCCCGCCGGAGCCGAAATCCAGCTCACCGGCGTCTACGCCCCCGCGCTCACCGAGCCGCTCGCCCACGTCCTCGCCAGCCTCGGCAGCCGCGCCGCCCTCGTCATCCATGGCGCGGGCGGCACCGACGAACTCAGCCCGGCCGGCGTCAACCGCATCAGCCATCTGCGCAATGGAGTCGTCCGTACCTACGACCTCGACCCCGCCGACTTCGGCATGCCCCATGCCACTATCGCCGACCTGCGCGGCGGCGCGCCCGACGAAGCCGCCCAGATGATGCGCGACCTGCTCGCCAGCAAACTTAACGGCGCTCGCCGTGACGCCGTCCTGCTCAACGCTGCCGGGGCCCTCGCCGCCGAAACCGGTGATCTCAAATCCGCTCTCGTTGAAGCCGCTGCCAGCCTCGATAACGGCTCTGCCCTCGCCAAACTGAACGCCCTGGTCGAATTCTCCCAATCCTGCGCCCTGTAAGGGCGCAAAAATGCTGCGCCCTACCTATGCCATCCATGACAAACATTCTCGGAAAAATCCTCGCCCAAAAACAGGTGGAAATTGCGGCGCTCGACGCTCTCGCCTTACGCTGCGCCGCCGAATCTGCCCCCGCGCCCCGAGATTTCCTCGCCGCATTGACTCGCCGCCGGAGCGGACTCCCTTTAGCCTTGATTGCCGAACTGAAACGCGCCAGCCCCTCCAAAGGCCTCCTCGCCCCGCACCTCGACCTGTTCCAGGTGGCGGACATCTACACCGAGAACGGAGCCGCCGCCATCAGCGTTTTGACCGATGAAAAATTCTTTCTTGGCAGCCTCAACACCCTCCTCGCACTCCGCACCTCGCACCCCGCACCCGTGCCCTTGCTCCGCAAAGATTTCATCATCTCAGACATTCAAATCTACGAAGCAAGAGCCAACGGCGCCGACGCCATCTTGCTCATCGCCGCCGCCCTGCCCGATGACACCCACTTCGCCAACCTGCACGCCTGCGCCCTCGCCCTCGGCCTGACCCCGTTGGTCGAAGTCCACGACGAAGCCGAAACCGAGCGCGCCCTCAAAATCCCGAACATCAAACTCATCGGCATCAACAACCGGGACCTCGCCACCTTCGAAGTTTCCCTCACCACTACCGAACGCCTGCGCCCGATAATTCCCACCGGCATCACCGTCGTCGCCGAATCCGGCATTTTCACCGTCTCCGACGTCGCCCGTCTCGCCAAAGCGGGCGTGGACGCCATCCTCGTCGGCGAAGCCCTGGTCACCGCGCCGGATATTGCGGCGAAGGTGCGGGAACTCACAGGAACGAATGTCATTGCAAGGAGGGCGAAGCCCGATGAAGCAATCTCCCATTAAACGGGATTCGCCAATCGCCGGGTAATTGCCGCGCTTAAAGAAAATCATGACGAAAATAAAAATCTGTGGAATCACCAACCTGAAAGACGCCCTTGCTGCCGCTGAGGCTGGCGCGGATCTGCTTGGCTTTAACTTTTACCTTAAAAGCCCGCGACATATCGAGCCGGGCGCCTGCCAGGAAATCACATCGGTTTTACGCAAAGACTTTCCCAGGATCACCCTGGTTGGGGTCTATGTCAACGCATCTGTTTCAGAAATCCGCGCCACGCTCGAAACCTGCAACCTCCATCTCGCCCAACTCCACGGCGATGAAACCCCTGCCATGCTGGCCGAACTCGGCGACCATGCCTTCAAAGCCATCCGGCTCACCGCCCAAACCTCCGTTTCTCCGTTTTGCCACAGGCCATCCGCTCCCGCATCCGTTTCTCCACTTCATTCCATTGCTCCCGTTGCCCATCCCACCCTGTTAGTGGATGCCGCTGTCAACGGCCTCTACGGCGGCTCGGGCATGGTAGCAGACTGGTCAGCGACGAAAAAACTCGCGGAACGGGTTCCGCTCCTGCTGGCGGGCGGCCTGACGCCCGATAACGTCGGTGCAGCAGTACGGCAGGTACGCCCCTGGGGCGTGGACGTGGCCTCCGGCGTGGAAAGCAGCCCCAGGGCGAAAGATTCCGGCAAGATGAAGGCTTTCGTGGAGGCGGTCTGTTCGGTAACGGAATAATGCCCGGGTGCTGAGAAAAATCCCGATCCCCAAAAAATCGACCACAGACCATGGACGACTGAAAAGCTGTCTGCGGTCAGACTTCGGAGAATCATGACAGTCCTTTTACCTCCCAAATTTGGTCCTTACGGCGGACAATTCGTCCCCGAGACATTGATGCCCGCGCTGATTGAACTGGAAGCGGCCTTCGTTTCGGCGCAGCATGATCCAAAGTTCCAAAGCGAGTTCAACAAACTAATGGCCTCTTATGTTGGCCGCCCGACACCGCTGACGTATGCCCGGCGGTTGTCGGAGCAGTTGGGCGGCGCGCAGATTTACCTGAAGCGCGAAGACCTGGCGCACACCGGTGCGCACAAGATCAACAACGCGCTCGGGCAGGCGCTGTTGGTCAGGCGCATGGGCAAGCAGCGGATCGTGGCGGAGACCGGCGCAGGGCAACATGGCGTGGCGACAGCAACGGCAGCGGCGCTGCTGGGATTGGACTGCGTCGTCTACATGGGCGTGGTGGACATTGCCCGCCAGGAGCCCAACGTTTTCCGCATGAAGCTGCTCGGCGCGGAGGTGCGCCCGGTGACGAGCGGTACACAAACGCTCAAGGACGCCATCAACGAAGCCATCCGCGATTGGGTCAGCAACGTGCGCGACACGCACTACCTGCTCGGTTCGGCGTTGGGGCCGCACCCTTACCCGACCATGGTGCGGACGTTCCAATCGGTGATCGGGCGCGAGGCGCGCGAGCAGATTCTGGCGGAGATTGGGCAGTTGCCCGATACGGTCATCGCCTGCGTCGGCGGCGGCTCGAACGCGATTGGCGTCTTCAGCGGCTTTGTGGACGATGCGGACGTGGAGCTGATTGGTGTGGAGGCGGGCGGTTCTGGCATCGAGACAGGCAGGCACGCGGCGCGCTTTGGCGACCCTTTGAAGGGGCGGGTTGGCGTCATTCATGGTACGCGCACCTACGTTCTGCAGACTGAAGACGGTCAAATCGCTGATACTCATTCCGTTTCGGCTGGGCTGGATTACGCCGCAGTCGGCCCCGAACACGCCATGTTAAGAGATCTGGAACGCGCATTTTATACCTCTGCAACGGATAGCGAGGCGCTGGCAGCTTTTTCGACCTTGTGCAAAACTGAGGGGATCATCCCTGCGCTCGAGTCGTCACATGCGGTAGCAGAAGCAGTGAAAAGAGCGCCCAAGATGAGGAAAGATCAGGTGATCTTGATCAACTTATCAGGGCGAGGTGATAAAGACTTGAACACGGTTATCAAAGAAATGGGAAATTTGGCGATTTAGTGATTTTCAATCAGCCAATCACGAAATCGCCAAATCAAAAAATGGAATACTTATGAGCAGAATTGATGATGCATTCAGAAACAAACCGATTTTTATGCCCTATTACCCGGTCGGCTACCCGAATCTGGCCACGTCCATTGACGTGCTGGAAGCGTTGGCAAAAAACGGCGCAGATTTGATCGAGGTCGGCCTGTCGTTTTCCGATCCACTGGCCGATGGCCCAGTTATCCAAAAAGCAACCCAGATCGCGCTGGAGAAAGGCGTGATCACAAAACAAGTAATAGCCGCCATAGCGGAATTGCGCAAGCGCGGCGTGAGCATTCCGTTGGTGCTAATGGGCTATTACAACCCGATCCTGGCTTACGGATTGGAGAAATTCGTCCGCGACGCACAGGCAGCCGGGACAGATGGATTCATTATCCCTGATTTGCCGCCAGAGGAGGCTGCAGAATTTGCGGAGATGCTGGTGAAGGCGCAACCTGCTGCGCCCCTTCCACAGATCACCATGCTCGCGCCCACCACCCCTCCTGAACGCATGGAAAAGATCGCTCGTTATGCCAAAGGTTTTATCTATCTCGTCAGTGTCACCGGAATCACCGGGGAGCGCAAAGACATCACCGCCGGGCTGGCCGGCCTTATCGAGCGAGTGCGCAAACATACGGACGTTCCCGTCTGCGTCGGCTTTGGCATCGGCACCCCTGAACAGGCCAGCGTCGTTGGCGCAATTGCAGATGGGGTCATCGTCGGCTCGGCTTGTGTGAGGACGATTGGGCAAAGTAAAAACCCCATAGAAACGGCGAGACAGTTTGCGGGAAGTTTCCAGGACGCACTTAATCGGGAGTAAACGCCCGAGCTGAGAGAGTCTGATTTACTTATAGTCAGTAGTTCACGAAACATCCCGAAGAAACCCGATTTTGGGTATGTGCGGCGGGCGTACGTCCGCCGCGCATACCCAAAATCGGAAATTCTTTCAACTTTCGTGAAGTAATGATAGTGGTAACATCGTGTCAGGATTAAGTCGGAGTCATATTACGAATAACCGCATTCCACTTCCGATCACAATACAGTAACAAAAGTTCCACACCCCAAATGTTCTGTGATAAGGTAGAGATTGTAAAAAACGATTTGCACACTCGCGCAATCGTTTGAAAAAACGTCCCACGGTGAAGAGGGTCTGTCGAGACACGCGCTTCGCTTAAAAACTCGAGTGGATACTATTTTCGATAATCCTGAAGAGGTCAAAACCATGATTGAAATGATCCAACAGTCTGCGATCCCGCATGACCGCTACCAAATCGAGCTTAAATTGGATTATGAGTTGGGCAAAGGGAAAAATACGCATTATTCCATTTCAACTTATATCTTTATCCCCAGCAGCCTGGGCATCAGTGAAGCAAATTACCCGAAGAGTGATTTTTACCGGGATGTAAAAAATTATATTCGCATCAAAACTCCCGAATTAAGCTTGCGCGACCTGACCGAAAGCGATATTTCACCGCTAAAAACCATCCATCAAATTGTTCAGCGTCCGAATTGGTACCAGGATGAAAAAACCAATGAGCAGATCATCCGTGCGCTCAAATTATTTGGCGCTATGTTCAAAAGCTCCTTGCGTGAGCACCTGAACCTGGTTGAATTGCGGATCAAAACCGCCCCTTCGGCAGAAACCAGGATCGATTCGCTGGTCGACAACCTGATCGAAGAGTTTATCAGTCAATCCAAGCAAATCAGCGCCAAATATAGAGCGCTTTATGCCGAATTTAACCTGCCCAGCGTCAAGAAAGATGTCTTTTTGGCCTACACGCTCGTTGATGAATATCTCAGCCTGTTGGTTGATGAGAGCGCGACCGAACTATTCAAATTTGTCTCACAAGATTACAAAGGCCCCGGGCAAGCGACTTATCTGCGCAAATTAAATAAGATCGTGGAAAAAGAAACTGATCACCGCTTGTCCCGCGGATACGGATCCATCCTGAAACCCAATGACGCAAATGAAAACTACGCCTTTCGAGCTTCTGTCCTGAAGAAATACGTCGCTTCGGTGCTTTATCTTGCCACGGATGCGCAGCGCGAAGGGAAAGGAGTGGAACAATTCCTACTGGCCCTGGCTGCCGGGATCTCGATGGTTTTTGCCACGTTGGTCGCATTTTACTTCCAGAGCATTTACGGGAATTTCACTTTTCCGGTCTTTGTCGCGCTGGTGGTGGGCTATATGTTCAAAGACCGGATCAAAGAATCGATCCGGGCAATCTTGTCTGATCGGTTACATGCCCGGCTGTATGATCGCAGGATTAACATCAAAACCCTGGATGGAAAATATAAACTGGCAGTCCTGCGCGAAAAAATTTCCTTTATTCAGGAGAGCGAAGTTTCTGAAACAGTCCTGGCTGCCCGTCACAAGGACCCCTTTGCGGATCTGGACAACGAAGGACGCGGCGAAACGATCATTTGCCACACCAAGGATATTATCCTGTATGCTGATTTGTTCCAAAAAGTTTTTGAAGGACTGCCCAAAGTCAGCGGGTTGAACGATATTATTCGCTACGATATTCACCCCTATCTGCGAAAAATGGATGACCCTTTCGAAGAACAATCTCTGCTGGAAAATGGCGAACTGAAAACTGTCCAGATCTGCAAGGTTTATCACCTCAACTTTGTCTCCCGCTATCAATCCGTCAGCCCAAAGATTGAGAAAACGTACAGGTACATGCGCCTGGTTCTGAACAGACAGGGAATTATTCGGATTGAGAATGTCGATCTTTAGAAAAAGGAGGTGGGGTGGACGCAACACGTCTACCCCACCTCCTTTTAGCTTCTTGCCCGTATCGCCAGCCCGGCCACCACGCTGCTGAAGGCATTCGACTGCTTAACCTTCTCCGCGCCAAAGATGCGCGCCAGCAAACCCGTAAATAGAGGGATATTGGACGAGCCGCCAGTCTTGACCACGGCGTCGATCTGGCCCGGTTCGAGACCGGCAGCCGCCAGGGTTTCGAGCAGCACCTTTTCCACCTGCGCCACATAATGCTGAATATCGCTTTCGAACTGGATGCGGGTATACAGTTCCCACAGGGCGATGTCCTTATCATCGAGACTGATGACCGTTGCGCCCTCGCTCGATAGGGCAATTTTGGCCGCTTCGACGCGATTATAGAAGGTGAAGGCCAGGTCGTTGTAGATCAGCCCCTGCAGAGCTTTCAAGCGTACCGGCGCCAGCCCGGCCTGGATGGCCTTTTCGAGCGTGTTACGATTAATGGGCGTGCCCAGTTCGGGCAGCGCCATCCAATCAGGGACAGCCTGGATCATCTCCAGGATCTCGGGCTGGTGACTGACCCGCCCCAGGCCGAAGTGCGGTAGCATCCGTTTTTCGATGATGGCGCGGTCGAAGTCGCTCCCGGCCACGTCCACCCCTCCGCTGGCATAAACTTCGCGCTGCTTCCTGCCCAGGCGCATGACGGCGATGTCGAGCGTTCCACCGCCAAAGTCAAAGATGACCACCTTCTGCGGCCCAGAAATCGACTGCTCGTAATCCAGCGCAGCCGCGACCGGCTCCAGCTCGAAATCGACCTGATTGAAACCGGCGGCTTGCGCCGCTTCGCGCAGGGTTTCTTCAGCCCGGCGGTCAGTTTCGGGATGCGCAGAAAACTTGACCGGCCGCCCCAATGTCACTGCCTCAATCGACTCGCCCAAAAACTCCTCGGCGCGGCGCTTGAGCAGGCTCAGGTAGGTTTGAACCAAATCGCCAACCGTGTAAAAACGTTCGAAAATCTGCGTCCCGGCATAGCCATCCTTGCGCAACGCCGTCTTCAGAAACTGCAGCAGGCGGCCCGGCTTGAGTTCGTCTACATAAACAAACACGTCGCGGACATAATGCATATCCGAGCCGTGATAATCGATCTCCCCGGCCCACTGCTTGACAAAGCGGCGCTGGCGGTTGACGTTATCGCGGTAATATAAGGTCACCGCTTCCTGCCCGATGGAACACTTGTAATCGCGGGTGACATACAACACCGACTTAACCACCTCCGGCAGCACATTCTGGCGATCGATGGGCAACAGTTTCACGCGCTGGCCGTCATAAACGGCCACGCCAGAGTTGGAGGTGCCAAAGTCGAGGCCAACTTTTAGGGTCATGGGGACTCTTTTCTTCTAAAGATGACAGTCACTTGGCTCCCTCCGTTACATTTCGGAGGTGCTTCGCAAAAGTGACTGTCACCTGCTTTGAGCGGGAACCACACCAACGGACAGGATCAAGGCTCCTGTGCGGACCAAACCCGCCCCGCCTACGTCTCCTGCTAAATGGAGCGTGAGGCTGCCCTCGGCGTCGAGAACGACCAGTTTATCCGTTTCCTTGACCGCCACCGCGCCAACGAATCGCGTCCCCTGCTCCAGCCGGGAGGGGGAAATCAGCGCCTGCCCGCGAGACTGCGGGGATTTCGAGACTTCGAGGCTGCTGCCTTCGCGGATGATAACCTTGCCAGTCTGAGTCAGACACAGCAGCGACTCGTCCGGGTGCAGCGCGAAGGAAGCCACCACATAATCCAGCGTGTCGAGGCGGATGCGCTCCTCGGCGGCGTAGGACAGATCATCCACCTCCAGCCCGAGCAGGCGGCCTTCATGGGTGACCAGCGCGAAACGCTCCTTTTTCTGGAACAGCGCGGCATCGAAGGGTTGGTCAGCCTTTTGGATGGCCCCGCGTCCCAGGTAATGATTGCTGAGCACCGTTTGCGCCAGGGAGGTCAATGTCTTCTTGACACAGCCCCGGCGGCTGACTTGCAGCACCAGATCGGAGAGCGGCAGGTGCGAGAGCGGCACCAGGCAAACCAGCAATTCCCCGGCATGGGGTTCGTCGGGCAGGGAGGCCTGCTCCCAGGCCCATTCCCCGCCTGTTTCGACGGCAGAGAGGCTGGCAACCGGTAACGCGCTGATGCGTCCCGAGCTAAAGAGCAGCAGCACTTCTTCGTCGGCCGGAACCGCCAGCAGGCGCGGTAATTCGCCATCCAGCGATAACTCACCAGTCAGGCGGCCCAGCACTGAGGCCTGCTCGCCAATTTCGAAGCGGAAAATGCGTCCCTGGGCGTTATAAACCAACAGGTTAAGTGCCGCGGTTTCGACAGGCAGTTCAACCCCGGCAGTGCCTTCCGCGCCAAAACGCCGCTTGAGCATCTCCAATTGATACTCCAGGTGGGCAACCCGTTTCTGGTATTCCTCGACGCGTGTGCCATTCTGCAAGGCCAGGTTTTCGACCAGCAATTCTTCGTTGCGTTCCGAGAGATCACGCAGGCGGTTGGCAACCAGTTTCAGGATCATCAACGCGGAGCCAGGCCGCGTTTCGGCTTCTTGAATCCATTCATCGATTTTGTCAGAGAAGGTCATAGGGGTATCCCAACAAACATCACGCTTAGCGCACCAGATAAACATCAATTATACTTGAGAGGGGTTTTCATGTTTTCATTTCCGGATGGCGGCTCTTTGGAAATTTTCGAATTGCATCACAGGAGATATTACTATGAGAAGAAATGCCATTCGCCAGGCTGGCTCATTCGTTCCGCAAGTTGTCTGACATTCTTCTACGAAAACTGCGCTTGTTGTGCCATTATTTATTGACATCCATCGTTAAGCCTGCTAGAATAATTTCTAGCAGGGGATTGAAGTTTTTTTATCAGTAGTCAGTCTGACTTTGATTTAGGTATCCTTACAAACAGTTTTCGGCAGTGCACTCGAATGGGTTTTTAGGGATTTTCTTTCCCTGTTGTTCATCTTATACCGAAACAAGGAGAAAAGGATCATGAAAAAAGCAGGACTGTTTGGAACCAAATGGTTTGCCCTCTTCCTGGTTGTTGCGCTCTTGATGTCCAGCGCACTGACAAGTTGCGGAGGCGAGAAAGTGCTCAAAATTGGGTACCTCACCGAGCAAACTGGCGTCGAATCCTACATCGCCCAGAATTCGACCCCGGCCCTGGAAGATTACGTCGCCAAAATCAATGAAGCGGGCGGCATCAACGGCTACAAACTGCAACTGGTGGTTTATGACACCCGTTCGGAAACCCCCGATGCGGTCTCGGTGCTCAAGCGCATGATCGAACAGGATGGCGTAGTGGCTGTGATCGGCCCGTCATGGTCTGCGGCGGCCATCCCGATCGCAGAAATTGCCGACGCCTCCAAGATCCCGGTTGTCGCCACCACAGCCTCCAACGTCAACGTGACCGTGACTGAAGATGGTAAGCTGCATCCCTACATGTTCCGCGTTTGCTTCATCGACCCCTACCAGGGCTATGCCCAGGCCGATTTTGCTTACAACAAACTGGGTTTGCGCAAAGCGGCTCTTCTCACCGACATTTCATCGCCCTACACCGTCGGGCTCCATCAATTCTTTGAGGAGCATTTCCTTGAACTGGGCGGCCAGATCGTTGCCAAAGAAGGCTACAACCAGGGCGACACCGAATTCCGCGCCCAACTGGCAAAAATCAAGGACGCCAGCCCCGATCTGTTGGTGATGGATGCTTACACCTTCAAAGATCTCGGTTTGGCTTCCCAGCAGGCAGAAGCGCTTGGGTTGAAAGTTAAAATTATGGGCGGTGACGGCGTCTTTGTCCCCGAACTGCTCGAAATGGCTGGGCCTCAACTCGAGGGTGCTTATGTGACTACCGGTGTCTCTGAAACCGCACCTGAATTTGCCCCGTTCAATGCCGAGTACGCGCAGAAACACCCCGGAATCCAGGCGAATGTTTACACTTATTACGGCCTGGACGCGCTGATGATGATCGAATATGGCATCCGCGAGGCGGTCAAAAAGGGCGACCCGACGCCAACCGCGATCCGCGATGCGATTGAAAACATGAAGGACGTGCAACTGTTCACCAGCAAAGTCACCATGGAACCCGATACACACAATCCATACAAAAAACCTTTGCTGATCATGACGATCAAAAACAGTGAGTGGGAATTGGTTGAGACCTTCACGCCACAATAGAAGTTGAGGATCAAGGGGTGTTTGCTTGTATGCAGGCAAACACCCCTTTTGCGATTCTAGCTATACGTATTCCTTCTCAGCACAAAGACGGGAAAAGGAACCAACTATGGAATTATTCATCCAACAACTGATCAGTGGCATTTCGATCGGGGCTATTTATGCCTTATTGGCAGTCGGTTATGCCCTGGTCTATAGTGTTTACAACTTCACAAACTGGGCCTTTGACTCTTTCATGGCTTTTGGCGCATTCATGGCCTTTTATGCGATTTCCTCGTTTGCCCTGCCTTTTTGGGCCGCCGCAATTGTTTCCATCTTTCTGACCATCCTCCTCTCGGTGGGCGCCGAAAAACTGGCTTACCGCCCCTTGCGACTGCGCAAAGCGCCGCGTTTGTTCATGATGATTTCAGCCATGGGTGTCAACCTGGCAATCGTCAACCTGATGAACAAGTTTTTCGGCGGCATCTTCCGTAAATTCCCGGGTGACAGCCTCCAGTCCATCTTTGTGGGAGGCGTCTCCATTGGCCGGATGGATCTGATCGCCGGCGGCATATCTTTTGGGGTGCTAGCGCTGTTATGGTTGTTCCTTTATCGCACAAAATGGGGGCTTGGGATTCGCGCGAGCAGTATCGATCTGCCAACCGCTTCTTTGATGGGCATCAATAATGATGGCATGGCGCTGATCATTTTTGCGATTACAGGTGTGCTTTCCTCTGTGGCCGGCGTCTTCTATGGCATCAAATATGCCGTTTTCCCAATGATGGGCGTTGTCACGATTAAGGCCATGATCGCCAGCATTATTGGCGGTCTGGGCAGCCTCCCGGCAGCCATCGTGGGTAGTATGCTTCTTGGGGTTCTGGAAACCTTGGTTTCTGGCTACATTTCATCGAGCTATCGCGACCTGTTCTCCTTTATGTTCCTGATCGTTGTCCTGCTCTTCTTCCCCAATGGCTTAATGGGCAAGAGCGCTGACGAGAAACTGTAGAGAAGGGACCGAAAACATGGGTTATATTAACGCGCTCCTCATTCTTGGGGGCATCAACGTCATTGCGGCGCTAGGGGTTTCAATTCTCACAGGCTATACCGGTTTGTTCACCATCGGGCATGCCGGCTTCATGGCCCTGGGCGGTTACGCGAGCGCCATCCTGGTCAAAGAACTACATATGCCTGTCCTGCTGGCCCTGATCTGCGGCGGCATTTTTGCCGGGCTGTGCAGTTTCATTATCGGATATCCTTCCTTTCGCAGCCGCTTGCGCGGCGATTATTTCGCAATTGCCACACTGGGTTTTTCAGAATCGATCCGCCTGCTTTTGAACAACACCAGCGCAATTGGCCCCCTGAAAACCGGTGGTGCTTTCGGTTATATGGGGATGCCCAGCGCCACGGATTTACCAACAGTCCTCGCTTTTTTGGCCCTGTCGCTATTCTTCGCCCATATGTTCGTGACTTCTCAGCACGGCAAAAATTGCATTGCAATTTCCCAGGATGAGGTCGCGGCACAAATGATGGGCGTGGATCTTATGAAAACCAAACTGACAGCCCTTTTCATCAGCGCCTTTTATGCTGGCCTGGCAGGCGGACTGCTGGGTTTCTATATGCAGTACCAAAGCCCCTCTTTTTACACGATCACAAAATCTTCCGATTTGCTGGCGGCGGTCGTTTTCGGCGGGACCCAATCTCTAATCGGGCCTTTCTTTACGGCGCTGATCCTGATCGCAATTCCGCAGTTATTGCTGTTCCTGTCAGAGTGGCGCTTGGTCATCTATGGTGTTTTGTTCGTGGTAGTGATGATCTTCAGGCCCCAGGGGCTGTTTGGCTACGTCGAAATGAATTTCAACTTTGTACGGGTTCTGTGGAACAAGCTCCGCCACAAACAGGCCGGGGAAGGGTAGAAAACCAGATGAGCATAGCTAACAATCATCCAGGTGAAGTTCTTACCATCAAAAACCTCACTGTCGACTTTGGTGGTGTTCGGGCAGTCAACAATCTTTCCATGACCTTGCTTGCTGGCGAGATGGTGGCCTTGATTGGCCCCAATGGCGCTGGCAAGACCACTGTTTTCAACCTGATTACGAATGCTTTCAAAGCAACTTCCGGGGAGATTCTGTTAAACGGAAAAAGTGTCCTGGGGAAATCGCCCGATGAGATTTGCCGCATGGGCATCAGCCGCACTTTCCAGAACATCCGTCTCTTCCCCCAGATGACTGCTTATGAAAATGTCGAATTGGGACTTCACAGCACCCCCCACTACTCCCTGGCTGAGGCTTTTATCCGCACGCCACGCGCGCGCCGGGCTGAAATCGAGACCCGCAAAAAAGCCCTGGAACTGCTTGAGATGGTAAATTTGAAGGACCATGCCAATGCCCAGGCTTCCAGCATGCCTTACGGTCTGCAACGCCGTTTGGAGATAGCGCGCGCCATGGCTACCTCACCTCAACTACTCTTGTTGGATGAGCCTGCCGCAGGGATGAATGAAGATGAGTGCAACGACTTGATCAACCTCATCCGCCAGATTCACACTACGATGAAATATAGCATCATCGTCATAGAACATCACATGGCAGTCGTGATGGAGTTGTGCAAAGATTCGCGTATCTATGTGCTCAGCCTGGGCTCCCTGTTGACATCTGGGACCCCAACCGAAATCCAAAACGACCCGCAAGTTATTAAAGCTTACCTGGGAGAGAGAAAAAATGCCCGAGAAAACGCCCCTGCTTGATATTCTTGACCTTTCGGTCTACTACGGCGGCATTTGCGCTCTCGACAAGGTCAACCTGCACGTGGACAAAGGCGAGATTGTAGCTGTGATTGGCGCTAACGGGGCAGGCAAATCCACCCTGATGAAAACCGTCGCGTCAATCAAATCCTCAACCTCTGGTTCGATTAACTTTAATGGTCAAACCCTGATGAAGGATGCCCATAAAGTTGTCACCAGCGGCATTACCCTGGTGCCCGAAGGACGCCGCATCTTTGCGCCTCTGTCTGTGCGCGAAAACCTGATGGTGGGCGCCTACACGCGCACCGACCGCCAGGAAATCGAAAAAACCCTTGAAGACGTCTTCGAACTCTTCCCGCGGCTCAAGGAACGCATCAACCAGCGCGGCGGGACGCTTTCGGGCGGCGAACAGCAAATGTTGGCGGTTGGCCGCGCACTCATGTCGCAGCCCCAGATGCTTATGCTGGACGAGCCTTCCCTTGGCCTGGCTCCCATCGTTATTGATGTCATGTTCGAAACCATCGTCCGCCTGAACCATGAGCGGGGACTCACCATCCTGGTTGTGGAGCAAAACGCCACACTGGCGCTGGAGATGTGCAACCGCGCTTATGTGTTGGAAACAGGCAGGATCAAAATGGAAGGAACGGGCCGCGCCCTGCTCGACGACCCGGCTGTTCGGGCCAGCTATTTGGGAATCAAGTGATCCCCAATCATTGAGCTTCTCAAACCGCCAATCGGAATTTTCGCCGGTTGGCGGGTTTCGTTTGGAGGTTGACATGCAGGCAAAATATGTCCACACGAATTTAATCGCCAAAGACTGGCGAAAACTGGCACAGTTCTATACCGAAGTGTTCGGCTGCATCTTCATCCCGCCAGAACGCGATTACCAGGGCGAAGCGCTCGAGGCAGGCACCGGCCTGAAAGGCGCGCATCTAACCGGGGTGCACCTGCGCCTGCCGGGCTACGGAGACACTGGCCCAACAATTGAAATCTTCAGCTATGCCCAGCTTGAAGCGCGCCCCGAAACAGCGGTCAACCGCCCGGGATTCGCGCACATCGCCTTCGAGGTGGATAACGTTGAAGCGGCGCAACGCGAAGTGGAAGCCCACGGCGGAAACATGTTGGGGGAAATCGTCACGATGACGACAAAGATCGGAACGAAAGTGACCTGGTGCTACCTGACCGACCCGGAAGGGAATGTAATCGAATTGCAATCGTGGGAAAAATGATTCCAGATAACGGAGGCGAGGCATATGCAAAATCTCAAAGTCACCCGTCCTGATTTCCCCAAAGGCTACGTGGACAATCCCACCGCGAGCGTATCCTGGGAGTACGTTATCAAGCGCTTGAGCGAGTCAAAGAATTACTGGCTGTCATCCGTCCGTCCAGATGGTCGCCCGCATGTCATCCCACGCTGGGCTGTTTATGTGGATGGGAAGATCTACTATGACGGCAGCCCTGAAACCCGTCATGCCCAAAACATTGTTCAAAACCCGCAGGTTTCGCTGCACCTCGAAAGCGGAGACCAGGTCATCATCGCCGAAGGGCTGTCAAAAGCGGCCGGGAAACCCAAACCGGAACTGGCGCGGCAAATCGCCAAGGCTTATTGCGCAAAATATGAGCAGTTTGACTATGCCCCCAAGCCAGATCAGTGGGATGCAGGCGGCCTGTACGAATTCACGCCCCACAAAGTACTGGCGTGGACGCAGTTCACCGAGGACCCGACCAAATTTGTGCTGACAACAGATTAAATCACGCTCCCCAAACCGCCTGTAGTAGCGCCGGTAGCACCTCGCCTGACTTGCCGTTCAGGGAAAAATCGGCTTTTTCAGTTAATGGCGTCAGCTGGGCATTGATCTCGACCACCAGCGCATTCCTGTTCTTCGCCGCAAACGCCAGCGCCGCCGCCGGTTGCACCAGGCCCGACGTCCCAATCGAAAAGAACGCGTCGCAGTTACGCGCCGCTTCCACAGCCGCTTCAAGCGCCTTGCGCGGCAAGGATTCTCCGAACCAGATCACATCCGGGCGCAGGAGACCGCCACACGCCGGACACTGGGGCACACTCCCGGCGGATTCATCCCACCCGTCGGCCTGCATCCCACACATGGAACATTTCACCCGCTGCAAATTGCCGTGCAGTTCGATCACGCCGGTGCTACCGGCTTTCTTGTGCAAACCGTCCACGTTTTGGGTGATGAGGGTAAAGTTTTGAATCCGCCCGGCCATTTCGACCAGCGCATAATGGCCGGGATTTGGCTCCACCGCTTTGACCGTCTCACGCCGCAGCGCATACCAATCCCAGACCAACTTCGGATTTTGTTGAAAAGCCTCGGGCGTGGCCAGATCCTCCGGGCGATACTGTGACCACAGCCCAACTTGGGCATCCCGGAAGGTCCGCAGACCCGATTCCTGCGAGACTCCGGCCCCGGTCAGGACAACGACACGCGAGGCAGTGCGCAGCAAAGAAACCAGCTTGAGCGGAATAATGATTTCATCAGCAGGCATAAACATTATCCTTATCCCACGATTCTACACCTGAAGTACAATATCCTTATGCCTGCCATCGAAGTCACCAACCTGCAAAAAACCTTTCAGTCCAAACGCAAAGCCGCCGGGCTGAATGCTTCGCTGCGCTCCCTGTTCAAGCCCGAGTACAACACCGTCGAAGCGGTGCGAGGCCTGTCGTTTGAAATGGTGTCGGGCGAACTACTCGGTTTCATCGGCCCCAACGGTGCGGGGAAATCCACCACCATTAAAATACTGACCGGCATCCTGCACCCCAGCGGCGGCGATGCAAAGGTGTTGGGTTACACCCCATGGAAAGAGCGTCAGAAACTGGCCTACCAGATCGGGACGGTTTTCGGCCAGCGCCCGCAGCTCTGGTACCACCTGCCCGCCATCGACACGCTGACCTTGTTCGGCAAAATCTACGAACTCGACGATGCGTTTGTCAAAAAACGGATCGGCTTCCTGAGCGAAGCCTTCGAATTAGGTGAGCTGCTCGAAACGCCAGTTCGCAAACTTTCGCTCGGGCAACGCATGCGCTGCGAAGTGGCCGCATCCCTGCTCCACCAGCCCAAACTGCTCCTGCTCGACGAACCCTCCATCGGCCTGGATGTGGTCGCCAAACAATCGTTGCGCGACACGATCCGTGAAATGAGCAAGCTCGAGAACGTCGGCGTGCTGCTGACCTCGCACGACGCGGGCGACCTGGAAGCGCTCTGCCACCGCGTCATCATCATCAACCACGGGCAGATTGTCTACCGCGACAAAGTCTCCAATCTCAAGCGCAAATTCCTGACCCACAAGCTGGTTGAAGTCCGTTACGCCGAAGAAGTACCGCCCGGTTTTACGCTCGAAGGCATGGAAACGCTCAAGACCGGCCGTTACGGCGTCAAACTGCGTTTCGACACCCTCAAAACCGGCGCAGACGCCGTCCTGCCGCGCCTCTCCGCCGCCGGAACGCTGGTCGATATCACCATTTCAGACCCGCCGCTGGAAGAAGTCATTGCGTTGATCTACGAACGCGCCAATGGAGAAGAAAATGGATAAAGCTTTCTGGCAAGCGATTATAAAAAACGATTGCATCGTTCCGCCCGGCCACACCGCAGGTGAATACCTGGATGAACTGCTCCAAAACCTGGGTAGCACCGATGCTGAACTGCGCGATGAACTCTCCCTGACCATTTTATCGATCTGGTTGGAAGGCCGTGCTTATACAGACGCTCAAATGCGTGGTTTGCTCTCACCGTTATTTTATAATTTAAATCATGGAATTGGCGAAAACGGCACCGACAGAGTTTTTTTGCGCACTTTCTCAGCCCTGATTCTGGCCGAACTGATTCACTGTGACAATCAACAGCCGTATCTGACCCAAGACGAGGTATTGGGTGTCCTTGAGAAAGCGCTCACTTACCTGCTGGCCGAAAAAGACCCACGCGGATATGTTCCCGGTAAAGGTTGGGCGCATGCCCTGGCGCATACTGCCGATTTATTGATGGTCCTCTCCAGTTCCCGCCACCTGACCGCTGAGAATTTGGAAGAGATTTTACAGGCCATTGAAACCCGTCTGGTAAATTCAGGTCATGCAATTTACACAAACGACGAGGATGAACGTTTGGTAAAAGTTGTCAGCGCGATTCTGGAACGGGACTTACTCAATATTGCAAAGCTCACGAAATGGAGCCAATCGCTCGTTCAACTGGAGGGAAGTAGCCGTTGGAAAAACGCGTATCTGGATGAGAGCCATGATCGGGCCAGGCATAATATCAAAACTTTTTTACGCAGCCTGCATTACAGGTTGATCAAATCTGGAAAACAAAAAGTGCAGGCGATGGAATTCATTCCTGTTTTGCAGGAGAATCTAAAAATCCTTACCCCCTGGGCATAGCAGCATGAAAAAGTATTGGTTCATTTTCACCACACAGGTTGTCAACAGCCTGGCCTACCCCGGAGAATTGGTCGGGCGCAGTTTGATCATCCTGCCCTTCATGTGGATTTTCTTCCAGCTCTGGCGTGTGACCTTTGCCGCCTCGGGTACGGAGGTGATCAACGGCCTGACCCTACGCGATACGCTCTGGTACCTGATGCTGGCCGAAACCATCGAACTCAGCCGCCCGCGCCTGGGGAATGCCATCTCCGAAGCGGTCAAGGACGGTTCGATTGCCTATTTTCTGAATAAGCCCTACGATTTCCTGCTCTATCATTTCAGCACCTCGATGGGTGAGACAATTTTTCGCGGAGTGTTGAATGCCCTGCTCGGTGGGGCGGCGGTCTGGTGGCTGGTTGGCGCACCTCCACCAGCTTGGGGTTGGCCGCTGGCCGCCCTGGCCATTTTCGGCGCCTGGACACTCAATTTCTGCATCTCAGCCATGATCGGGCTGGCCGCCTTTGCGGTGGAAGACATCTCCGCCTTTCAATGGATCTATCAGAAGTTCGCCTTCATCTTTGGCGGACTGCTGATCCCACTCGATTTTTACCCGGCCTGGCTGCAAACCATCTGCCACGCCCTGCCCTTTGCAGCGATGACTTATGCCCCGGCGCGTCTGTTCGTCACCCCCTCGTTGGAGGCCTTTGCCGCCGTGATGGGCATACAGTTTGCCTGGATCTTGGCTCTCGGCCTGCTGCTTAACCTGGCCTATCGCCGCGGCCTAACCCAACTCACCGTGAATGGTGGCTAACCCTACGCTGGTTGAGTAGGAAGGCAGGTTTCGATACGCCAAGAACGCTACTCAACCACCGCCGTCCATATCGAACCAGCACTCCGGGTCTCGACACCTGCCCTTGCGGGCGGTGCAAGGGTATGCCGGAAAATCACCGGCTTGTTTCGGCAAGCTCAACACAAGACTCGACCCTCGAGACTAATATGTCCAACTTGAAATTCCTTCTCGCCGTCTGGAAAGCCAACCTGCAATCTGCGATGGAATATCGCGCCTCATTTCTTTCGCAGATGATTGGGATGATGCTGAATAACGGCATTTACTTCCTGATCTGGGTCATCTTTTTCGACCGCTTCAAAGATGTCCGCGGCTGGGGACTGGGCGACATGTATGTCACTTTCGGCGTTACCGCCAGCGCCTTTGGGCTGGTCTCCCTGCTCTTTGGCAACGCCTTCACCCTGGGCGACATCATCCTGAAGGGCCGCCTTGACTATTACCTGTCCCTGCCGCGCCCCGTCCTGCTGCACGCCCTGGCCAGCCGGACGATTGCCAGTGGGATGGGCGATTTCGCCTATGGATTTCTCAGCTTCATGGCCTCCGGCTACTTCTCACCAGACGGCCTCGCCCGCTTTGTCCTGGCAGTCATCCTCTCAGCAGTGGTCTTTGCCTCCTTCATGGTCATCATCCAGAGCCTGGCTTTCTGGATTGGCAGCTCCGTCAATATGGCCAACCTGGCCGTCAATGCCATGATCACGTTCGCCATCTACCCGATCACGCTTTTCGACAGCACCGCCAAGGTCATCCTGTTCACGCTGATCCCCGCCGCGCTGATGGGAGCCGTCCCGGCCGCTTTTGCGCGCGCCTTCACCTGGCAACTGCTGGCCGAATTACTGGTCGGGGCGATTGCCTTTTTATTCATCTCCATCGCTGTCTTCCAGCGCGGCCTGCGCCGCTACGAATCCGGCAGCGCCATCCAGATTGAGATTTAGTCATGCCCACTCCTGAAATCACCCCTCAAGTCCAAGAATTCCTGACCCGCAAACTGCTGGGCCGTCTGGCTACCGCCTCCTCCGAAGGACAGCCGCATGTTGTCCCGGTCTGGTTCCTGTGGGAAGCAGGCGCCGCCTGGATCAGTTCGTACCGGTCAACGCGCAAAGTCATCGACCTGGAACGCAACCCCAAATGCGCGCTCGTTGTCGACGTGGAACAGGCGGAAGGCGGCCTGACCGCCGTCATGCTCGAAGGCCGCGCCGAACTGGTCAGCACCCCGCCAAATGCCGTCAAGCAACGCATCGAGCGGATTTACACCAAATATCTGGGACTCGATGGGGTTCTCGAGAAAGACCCGCAAGAATGGCTCAATTCGCCAGAAAACGTACTCATCAAACTTACACCCACCCGCCTCAAAGCCTGGTAGCTGTCCTTCAAACCCCTCTCAAGAACCTTTTCGCTGGCGCGCATATCGCCGATAATTATTTTGATCGCATGGAGGAAAAACGATATGCTCAAACGCCCAAAAGCTTTCCTGTTACTGATTGTTTTTCTTGCATCCTGCAGATTTCTCCCCGCCACAACTCCCCCCAACCTTGCAACCGTTAAACCAATAACTCCCACCCCGGCAGCGACAGGCTCCGTCTCCCACCTCGGCCTGCCCTGGGATGACGCGGCGCTGTTTACACCCGGGCTGGTAAAAAACCAGCAGGGACAGTACAGCAGTCTGCGGGGAGCCAGTGTTTACCATATCGCGCTGGAAATCGCCCCAGACCTGGTCAACGTTAAGGGGCGGGAAGAAGTCCGTTATACCAACCTCGAAACCACCGCGCTCGACAAGGTCGCCTTTCGGCTCTTCCCGAACCTGCTCGGCGGGAAAATGGAAATTGCCAACCTGACGGTGGACGGCCAACCTGTCACACCCGAATACGGCCTGGCAAACAGCCTGATGAGCGTCCCGCTGAAAATTCAGCCGGGAGAGAGCTGTATCCTCGGCATGGACTTCACCCTGAGCGTGCCAACCGACGCAGAACGCAATTTCGGCGTGCTCGCCTCAGTTGATAACGTCTTGACCCTGGCGCACAGCTACCCGATAATTCCTGTCTACGACGAGCAGGGCTGGAACGCCGAGATCCCGCCGCAATCAGGTGATTTAACCTATACAGATGCGGCCTATTTTCTGGTGCGCGTCAGCGCCCCAGCTGAAACCATGCTCATCGCCAGTGGGCGACAGGTTTCCAACGAAAAAACCGGCCAGACCCAAACAGCCGTGTTTGCCCTCGGCCCAGCGCGCGATTTTATGGTCACAGCCGCCAAAGGTTATGAAGTCCAGAGCCAGCAAGTCGGCGAGACTACGGTCAACAGCTACGCGCCAGTTGAATTCCACAAACGCGCCGGGCTGGCGCTCAAGACCGCCGCCGAATCTTTAGGCATCTTTGGCAAGCGTTATGCGCCCTACCCCTACACTGAACTCGACATCGTTGCGACCCCCACCCTGGCTTTTGGCATCGAATATCCGGGACTGATCGCCATTACCAACCGCATCTACGGCCCCGGTGACACCTACATTGGCACACCCGTTGAAGTCTACCTCGAATCAACGGTCGCGCACGAAACCGGTCACCAATGGTTCTATAATCTCGTCGGCAGCGACCAACTCGACCAGCCCTGGCTCGACGAAAGCCTGACCCAGTTCGTCACCTGGCAGTATTTTGCCGACCGTTATGGCGAAAAGAACGCGGAGGGCTTCAAGCAATCCCTGACCGACCGCTGGGCGCGGGTTCAAAATGCGAAAATCCCGGTTGGGCAGCCCGTGGCAGCCTATGACGGCGCCCAATATAGCGCCATTGTTTACGGACGCGGCGCGTTATTCTTCTTTGCCCTGCGAGACCAGATCGGGCAGGAGAAGTTTGATACTTTCCTGAAGAATTACACCCAACAACATATCTGGGAGATCGCCACCACCGAGGGACTCAAGGCTCTGGCCGAAAGAGACTGCAGTTGTGACCTATCCCCCCTGTTCAAGGAATGGATCACCCCATAAAACTCACTCAAAACCAAAATCCCCCCGAGGCATAAGTCACGAGGGGATTTGCATATACTCAGGCTTGGACAGGATTTTAAGTTTACTGGTTACTTTGTCTTCTTTGACTTTCTACAAACAATTGTCCCAAGAGAAGCGGCTCCATTCACCTTTTTCGTGAGCACACCACCACAGGCGGATGCGCGTATCGTCGCCGTATACTTCCCCTTCTCAATCATAAAAATATTCTTACCCTGCTTGGTAGCAGCAAATGAATAAAACCTTGTTCCCGACAATGTGATATAGATGGTCCCGCCTGTATTATTGTTAATCGTCAGCTTGACCTGTTTGGCAGTTGCAAGGTCCACATTGCCGCTCACGCTATTGGCTGCAAGACCGGCTGTCGCCGCTTCGGCTTTCGCCAACACCGGGGACGGCGTCCAAGCTGAAAAGACGAGCATGACCGCAATTAAAATCGTGACGAAACGTACTGTTTTCATATGCCCTCCGCATTTGAAAGACTTACATGATTTCCAAATAAACTATCATCCTGCCCTGTACCAAAGAGCAAAATCATTATAGCCTTATTGGCCGAGGTTTCAAGTGGCAAAATCATCAAATCGTACCCCGGCCAAAATACTTGCATTACTGATAAGCCTCCTCACTGCGAGTCGCAATAATAGACCAGGTTGCCGCCATCCTTGAAATACTTCTTCTGCTCAAATGTTCCGCTGCAGCCAGTGGAAATCGCCCTGACCCTATAGCGCCCCGGTATAATCAAAAACTTAGCCTTCGCATCTGGGATCGTAAAATAATAGGTCTTCGGGCCTTCAAGGGTGATAAACAAAACACCGCCGGTCCTATTTTTAACGGTCAACGGCACCACCTTGGTAGTAACCACCTCCGCCGTCTGATTCGGGCCGCCAGAGACAATGGCCGTGGCGGCCTCTGCACTCCGGGCAAAGGCCGGGGAGGGCATCCAGGCTGAAAAAACAAGAACGGCAATAACCAGCAAAGGTACTGTGCGCAAGGTTTTCATCTTTCCTCCGGGAAACAGCACGTTGTTTACACAAATTATAGCAGGCAAGCAGGCAGTTTACTCAACAACTGGGTGAGTATAATCAGGGTATGGGAAAACTCATCATCCTGACCGGAAATACTGGCGTGGGCAAGACCACGCTCGCCCGCGCGCTTGCCAGGGTTGGCAATTTCAACCTGGCCCTGGAGCAACATGCCGAACGGCCTTTCCAATCGCTCTTCAAACATGACCCGCGTTATGCGCTTGCCAACCAGGTCGATTACCTGCTCCTGCGCGCCGAGCAGGAGCGCAGCCTGCGAGCCTCCCCGCAGACCGGGTTGGTGGACGGCGGCCTCGACCAGGATTTCCACGGTTTCACGCGCCTGTTCCATGCCCGAGGGCTGCTAAGTGATACCGAATTCAAGCTGTGCCGCCGCCTCTACGCTTTTTGCCGCGCCGAGCTGCCTCCACCCGACCTGATCATCCACCTGACTGCCTCAACTGAGGTAATTCAGCAACGCCTGGCCGGGCGCAACCGAATCAACCTTGCCAGCGCTGACGATCTATCCCTGCTCGATTCTTACCTGGATGAGTGGCTGGCGACGCTGGCCCCGGAACGGCTCCTGCGCCTGGATGTCTCACCGGTTTCCCCCGCATACACAGAAGTCATCCACTCCCTATTAACCCGCATCCGCGCCATGTTGGGAATAGATGGAGGACTTTATGACACGGGGTATATTCCGTGAATGAATAGATTTCTGACAAATCATTAATTGTTTGGGTTCAAAATATTGGCTATAATCAGACTTATTCAGTCTAAAAAGGAGTTTAACGGTATGAACCAACCGCGAAAGATCAAGAACATCATCGAACCTCAGTTCGTTATGGAAGGCGCCGGGGTGCGCCTGCGTCGCTCCATTTCACCTCATCCAAGCAACCGCTTCGACCCATTCCTGCTGTTCGATCACTTTGCCTTTAACGACCCGCTCGAAGGCCCCATCCTCGGATTTCCGATGCATCCCCATCGTGGAATCGAAACCGTGACGTATATCCTGGAAGGCTCAGTTAATCACCGCGACAGCCTGGGGAATTCCGGGATGATCGGCCCCGGCGATGTGCAATGGATGACCTCCGGGCGCGGGATTCTGCATGAAGAGATGCCCCGGCGCGGAGCGAGCGGGGAAATTTATGGTTTTCAGCTGTGGGTCAACCTGCCCGCGGCGCTGAAAATGTCACAGCCGCGCTACCAGGAAGTGAGCGCGAAAGAAATCCCAAGCGTAGAACAAGATGGCGCCACGGTACGCGTGGTAGCCGGGGAGGTTTTTGGCGTCAAAGGCCCGGTGACAGAGATCGCCGCCAACCCAGTCTATATTGATGTCACTTTAGCTCCCGGCGCAAAATTCTCCCAGGAAGTGCCGCCAGGTCACACTGCCGTGGCCTATGTCTTTCAGGGCAGCGGTCTGTTTGATCATGGCGAGGCAAGCTCCGGGGAGTCGAGCACAAATTCTACAGAGGTTTCCGCCGTCAAGATGGTCGAGTTCGAGAGCGGGGACCATGTCCGGGCGCAAGCTGGGTCCGATGCACCATTCCGTTTTATGCTGATGGCAGGGGCCCCATTTAAGGAACCAATCGCGCCCTACGGCCCGTTCGTCATGAACACCATGGAAGAAATCCAGCAAGCGCTGGCCGATTTGCGCAACGGGACTTTTGTGCAGGACTGAAACTTGCTTACAGGAAGACCGCCATTTCTTGGGAGGGAAGATGAAAAATACCAGGGTCATTTTTGGTGATCGGGTCGCAAAGGAAGGAAAATTGCGCCTGGGTTGTTCTGCCGCAATTTTCGATCAGCGCCGGGAAAAGCTGCTCCTCACACGCCGGGCTGACAACGAGCAATGGTGCCTGCCAGGTGGTGCAGTGGAAGCCGGGGAAAGTGTCAGCGAGGCCTGCGCGCGCGAGGTCTGGGAAGAAACTGGCCTGAGGGTGCAGATAACGCGCCTGACCGGAGTTTACAGCGACCCAGACAAGCTGGTTGTCTACCCGGATGGGCACAAAGCGCAGATCATTGCCCTGAGCTTTGAAGCTGCAATCGTTGGCGGTGAGCCAGGGTTGAGCAATGAAACAACTGAATGGGGGTATTTCAGCCTTGAAGAAATCGCCAACCTCGAAATGCTCGCCGGTCATCTGGAACGCATCAGGGATATGTTTTCGGGGCAAGTCGCTGCGTTCATCAAATAGGGGCACTCCCCAAGAAGCAATTGGCCTGAAATCCACCCTGCAAAAAGCAATTCGAGGTTAAAATTACTTGCCACGGAAAAGCTTGGAGACCCGATTCCTTCCACCAAAATTCAAGCGGGGCGTAGAGTATGATTGATCCAAAGCCTAAGGATAGAACAGCCTGGCAGCTTCGATGATCGATAAAATCCGCACACTATTAGCTCCTCCACGTTTTGATGACGACGAAAAAGAACGCCTCGCCGGGTTCTTGCATATTACCATCTTGGCTGTTTTTGTGATCGAGATTTTGATCGGTGTCACAGATGCACTGGCCGGCATTCCGGCCACAGGCCTCATGCTTGCCCTGACCGCGATACCGTTGGGGGCAGCGTTCTGGCTCAACCGCCGGGGAAACTTCAACGCACTGTCCGCTTACATTGTCAGCCTCACCATGGTGACGCTATTAACCGGGATTTTATCGCATGGGCAGGGTATTCATGATATTGGACTGGTTGTTTATGCATTAATCCTGATCATCTCAAGTTTTTTCCTGAAGCGCAAGGGCATAATTATCGTCACCTGCGCAATCATATTAGCGCTGGCAACCTTAGTTTGGGGCGAAATTTACCAGATCCTCCCCCTCAGGATACAATCCACTGATCTCGCCGCCCGTCCGGCAGATTTTGTCATTGTTACGCTCATCATGCTCGTTGGCGCAGTTGCCATCGGGCTGCTTACAGATACAATGACCAGCTCCCTGGTTAAAGCCCAAGAATCAGAAATCCGCTGGCGCTCTTTGGTCGAAAATGCTCCAGATGTCATCCTGTTGATTTCCCTGGAAGGCGAAATTCGATTTGTCGATAAAAACACCTTTGGCCGGTCGAATCAAACCATCCTGGGCCGAAATGTGTATGACTATATCCCTGAGTCTTCTCGTGAAACTGCCAGGCAGATGTTCGAGCAAGTGGCGCTTGGTAACCTGGCGGTCAAAGAATTCCCGATTTATGCATTCAGCGGCGAGACAAACTGGTTTTCCTTCCGTGCCAGCCCGGTTCGCCAGCCAGATGGCCTGATCGAAGGTGCCCTGGTGATTGCTACGAACATCCAGAATGCCAAGAATTACGAAGAAGAACTGCAAACCAGCCGCAAACATTTACAGTCTCGCGCCGAACAACTGGCGACCTTGTACGAGATCGGAAAAACAGTTGCCAGCCTTCAAAACCTGGGCACCTTGTATAATGTTGTCTTGAAAGAAATGATGATAATCATTCCATTGGATGTTTTTATCATCGTTTTATACGATGCCGTAACGGAAGAGGTCTCTTTTCCTCTTTTATATGACCGGGAACAATTTTGGGATGAACCAAACAGGGTCTTACCCCCTGAAAGCTGGACCGCAACAGTCATCAGGACTCAGTCTCCCATCGTCGCAAATCGCACCCCAGCCGAAATGGAAGAAGAAATCAGGTGGCTGCCCATCGGTGACAACGCGGCTCCCTCCGCATCCATCATGATATCGCCCTTGTTAATCGGTGACAGAGCGATTGGCGCGATATCAGCCCAAAGTTATTCGCTTAACGCTTACAACGAAGAATACCTTGCCATCTTGAGCGGCGCAGCCAACCAGATTGCCATCGCCATTGAAAATTCGCGGCTGTATGAAGAACTAAAAAAAGAATTGGCCGAGCGCAAGCGGGCCGAAGAAGATGTGCGCAAATTAAACGCTGCCCTGGAAGAACGCGTCCATCGGCGCACAGCAGAGTTGGAAGACGCGAATAACGAATTATCGTCCTTTACCTATACGATATCCCACGATCTTCGCGCGCCTCTAAGAGGCATTCATGGTTTGAGCCATATTTTTATGGAAAAATACGGTGCAAACTTCCCAGAAGAGGCGCTGGCATATCTTCAAAGGATCCGGGCAAACGCCCGTTTGATGGGCGAATTAATCGATGACTTGCTCACTTTTACGCATTTGGGGCGCCAGTCAATCCATAAAGTTGATATTAAAATGGAAGAGTTGGTTCACAAGGTGTTTGACCAACTGGCAAAGAAAGAAACGCGCAAAATTGGTCTTATCGTCCAATCCATGCCGATCGCTTATGCTGATCGCGCCCTATTAACCCAGGTGATTACAAACCTGCTTTCAAATGCAATTAAATTCACCGCCAAGCGCGAAACCGCCAATGTGGAAGTGGGCAGTAAAAGGACTGGGCATGAAATTATTTATTATGTTCGTGATAATGGCGAGGGTTTTGATATGACCTATACCTCCAAGTTGTTTGGCGTGTTTCAACGCCTGCATCACCAGAGTGAATTCGAAGGGACAGGCGTTGGCCTTGCCATAGTCCATAGAATTATCCAAAGGCATGGCGGGCGGGTTTGGGCAGAAAGTTCGCCGGGCCAGGGAGCTGTTTTTTACTTCACCCTGCCAACCGAGGGAGACTGACATGGAAAAACCACTCTCCCCTTCTGCGCAAAAAGTTCAGGATACTCTCAACGGGCTTGGATATTCACTGACCGTGCTTGAATCTGAATTGCATACGCGGACCGCCCAACAGGCCGCCGACGCAGCAGGCTGCCGGTTGGGGCAAATCACAAAATCGTTGATTTTCAAGGGACAAGTCACAGGAAAACCGATCCTTGTCCTGACCAGCGGTGCCAACCGCGTGGACGAAGCACGTATCGCTACGTACGCCGGGGAACCGATCGGCCGCGCCGACCCCGATTTTGTCCGCGCAGTGACAGGCTTTGCGATCGGCGGCGTTCCGCCTGTGGCGCACATGCAGCCGATGGAAACCTACATTGACGAAGACTTGATGCAATTTGAGTCCATCTGGGCCGCCGCAGGAACGCCAAACTCACTCTTTGAATTAATGCCCGCGGCCCTGCAAAAAATGACCAGCGGCCGGGTTGTGCAGGTAAAATAGGCACTAAAAATGACCTATTATCAAGAGGCGTAACAGATGGTTTCCACCTATTTGATTTATGTTTTACTCCTGGCAATTGGTTTTGGCATTTCGGTTGTCCTGGCGATCAGGATTCTTAGTAATCCTCCAGCATACGGGCGTACCAGCTTGATGATGTCCGTGATTGCGGTGGCTATCTGGCTGTTCGGTTATGCAATGGAAATGGTCTCTGGCTCGCTCGAAGAAAAAATCTTCTGGGCAAAAATCCAATACCTGGGCATTCCCTTCGTAGCGCCGGGGATTTTTTTCTTCACACTCGAGTATTCTGGGCGCGGCAGCTGGCTGACCAATTCAAAACGGATGGCACTGATCATCATCCCAACCTTGATCACCACCCTGGCCTTTTCGAACGAACGCTTTAGGCTGATCTGGCCCAAAATAAACATGACACCCGAGATGAGCGTCTCGCCGCTCATCCTGGGGCATGGCCTGGGATTTTATATCGTTATTGGTTATTCCTATTCGCTACTGGCAATTGCCACAGTTATGCTGGCAATGATGGCTTTCAAAACGGGCAAGCTGTATCGACTTCAAGCCGTCGTGATGCTATTTGGGATGGCGATGCCTTGGGCGGGCAACGCTGCTTATATTTCAGGAGTAACAGGCTCTTCCGGGCTGGACCTGACACCATTGATGCTGACCTTCACAAACTTAACTTTCCTAATGGGCTTTTTGCGCATCAAACTGATCGATATTATCCCTGTTGCGCAAGATGCCGTCTTTCGCTCCATGACTGAGGCCGTGGTAGTTCTTGATGAAAAGGAACGTATTATCGAAGTCAATCCTGCCGCCCAGCACATTTTTAAACGCTGGGAAGATTACATCGGGGACAAAGTTCCCGCGCTCCTGCCGGAATGGAACGAATGGGTCAACAAAAACGATGCCCTTTCGCGGCAACTGGAAATTGAAGGACACACCTACGAGTTGCGCACCGATCCCATCCTGAACAGACGTGGCAGGCAAAACGGTCAACTTGTCATTCTTGCTGATGTGACCACGCACAAACGTTACGAGAGCGAACTTCTCCGGGCGCATGCTGAGGCTGTCGAGGCCAATCGCGTCAAAACGAAATTACTCGCCAATGTCAGCCACGATTTACGGACTCCGCTGAATGCGATTCTGGGGTATACAGAAATGCTGCATGCAGGTTCATTTGGGGCGCTTACATCCGAACAGGAAAACGCCACCTCTGAAATCTACGACAGCACCAATAAATTGCTCGTCTTTATAAATAACCTGATCGGACAGGCGCAAATCGAAACCGGCCGGGTGCTGATCAATACGCGGGCCTTCAGTCCGCAGGAGCTTGTCGAAGATATTCGCTCTACAGCCCAGTTTTGGGCCAAGAAAAAGGGCCTGAGCCTGTCATACGATCTTGACCCACAACTCCCAGAGACCATGAAGGGCGACCCCTACTGGCTCAAACAAATTCTGCTCAACTTGGTCAACAATGCGCTAAAATTTACCGACGAAGGTGGTGTTTATGTCTACTTTACCAGGTCAGGAGAAACTCATTGGTCTGTGCAGGTACGCGACACTGGCATAGGCATCCCCGCAGAAGCGCAAGCACGGATTTTCGAGGCTTTCCAGCAAGTGGAAAATACTAACCAAAAATCATCCGGTTCGGGCCTCGGGCTGTCGATCGTCCGGGAACTGGTCGCGCTCATGGATGGACAAATTGATCTTGAAAGTGAAGAGGGAAAAGGCAGCACTTTCACAATCAGGCTGCCCATTTTATCCTGACCATCAATTGTGATCGCAGGCATTTTAAAAGCTTAATCGGTGCTTATTCGGGGAAAATCATCGATTAATTTCCATCTTTCATTCTGCAAGATGTTATACTGCCCACCTACATGGAAAATATCACCTTTCTAAAGAGATCGCTCCTGTTCTTATATATCCTGCTTCCTGCGATTACAGGGGTTGCTGCGCTTAACTGGCTGGCAGCCATTCCATCCGACTCTCAAAGAGTCGTTTGGGTTGGTATGACAAGCAGCCGCTTGCTGATAGCCGGATTACTATTTTTTGCTGCCACAGGATTTACGCTACTCGCCATCTTTGCCTGGCGGCAGACAGGAAAAACTATCCGGTGGCTGGAAGATAAACTCACCTCTCAGCGCTTCTTGGTTCTAACAGCCATCAGCAGCGGGGCTTTCTTCTTCGCAGCCTGGATATTCCTGGCCATCCCAGACAAATACCTGGGAGAATTGTGGGGCATCGAAGCGCGGCTGCGCCCATTGGTATGTTGGGTCTTGCTCCTCAGCTTCCAAATCCTGGCCGGGGTAATTGGCTGGCAAATCAACAAACAAATTAAACAAACAGGATCGCTAATAAACTCTCTACTCCCGGCCAGCCTGGCAGCATGGATTCTCCTTTCTATCTGGGTATTTATCGCAGTCACTAAATTGGGGTTAACCGGGGCAAACAGTTTCTGGTCCAAAGCAGGAGTTCCGGTGCTCTGGCCGCAAGTTCTTCTTTCGCTGGTGATTGCGCTTTTCTCACAATTCTTGTTGACACGCTTCACAAAGATATCCTCGAAACAAATTTGGCTCGATGCAGGCTTGTGCACCCTGATCTGGCTCTCAGCCATCATTTTATGGAACAATCAGGGCTATGTGCAGGGAGTTTTCAATACCCAGCCCAGGCCTCCCACAAACGAGATTTACCCGATCAACGATTCCCTCACTTATGACCTTTCCGCCCAAGGAATGCTCATCGGGCGGGCATTAACGAGTGAAACCCAAGACAAGCCGCTCTTTATTACGCACCTGGCCATCCTGCACGCGCTGGCTGGCACGAGTTATTTCAATTTTTACATCCTCCAAATCATCAGCTTCGCCTTCATCCCGGTCGTGGGTTACTACCTCGGCAAAAACCTGCACTCGCGCCCACTGGGAATCATGTTTGCTGCCTTGCTGGTCATCAAAGAAAAAAACGCCATCGCACTAACCAATTACATTCACGTTTCCACTTCAAAAATGATTCTGAGTGAAATGCTCACCACGCTGGGCGTGCTGCTCTTTACGCTTTTCCTGGTCTGGTGGCTTAAAAATCCGCAGCGCTCCAACTCGAATTTATGGCTGGCAGGCGGAGTGCTGGGATTGACCAGCCTGGCCCGGCTGAATGCCATTGGAATTCTTCCTGTCACCGTCATCTTGATCGGCCTGGCCCTCAAGTTTAGATGGAAGGCCTGGGTTACGGCCTCCATCCTGATTGGCGCCTTTGTAGTAGTGAGCTCAGCCCCCTGGATAGCGCGCAATCTTGCCCAATCAGGCAATGCGTTTAATTTTATTCAGAGTAAAACGAACGGTGTGATTGTCAACAAGCGCTATAATCCTTTAATCGAGGAGAGCGCCCCAACACAAAATGATGCCGGCAACCAGGCTCCTGCTTCAAGGATGCAAAACTACCTCGTTCTTGGACAAGGCATTGCAACAAACTATTTTCACAACCTGATTGGCATCACCATTATGCTGCCCCCCTCGCTTGAGCTTTTCAAATTATTAGATCTGGTGCGCCTGCCCTACTGGCGTACAGAATGGGACGGAAGCCTGCTGCCAGGTGCATTCTGGATCATCCTGGGCGTTCTGATTTTTACCGCACTCGGGATTGCCTCAGCCTGGAAGCGCTGGCGCGCTGGTGGATTGGCTCCGCTAGCCGTGATCTTGGGTTACAACCTCACCACGGCTATCTCGTTGACCTCCGGCGGGCGCTATCTTGTGCCAATGGATTGGGGAGTGCTGTTCTACTTTTCCATCGGATTATTCGATGCAGCTACCTGGCTGCTAACCCTGTTTGGCTGGCGCGTGCCCAGCGAGCCGGTTGCCCCACAAAAACCTGATTTGCCAAACAGGGGATTCGCCTCACGTCTTTTGGTCACCTGCCTGGCCTTCCTTTTCATAGGTTCCCTGCCAATCATCCTGGAAACACTGCCGCCTGAACGTTATCCTGCAACTGTGAGCGTGGATGATTTTCTAAAAGCCAATCAAACCCAGCCTGAGTTTTCCCAAAAAACAATGCTGAGCATTACCAGCCTGTCGAAAGACCCGTTGGCAAGAGTGTTCTATGGGCGGACGCTTTACCCGCGCTATTTCGGTGAAAACAAAGGGGACGGCCCCACGCTGGACGAGGATGCGCTGATCGGCAGCGCAGGCTTCGACCGCCTGTCGTTTTTCCTGCTTGGGCGCGCAGACGAAACGACCGTTCTCCTGCCCATCAGCGCAAGACCCTCCTCGTCGATTTCCGGAGCCGACACCTGGGGGATCGGCTGTCAACGGACAAACCACGTCGAAGCAATCATCGTTGTTTTTCGGGCAAATGGAATCGTTCGAGTTTACCAACAAGAGCCCTTCAAGACCGCCTGCCAGTGATAAGAAAAGCAAAAAGAGAAACGAGCAATAAGTTCTGGCTTATCACTCGTTTCTCTTTTCTTCTTCCTGCTCGCCAAAAACTACTCTTCCAGCAGGGCTTCCTTGGCCTTTTTCGTCTGCTTGCCGCGTTCTTCTGTATCCAGGATACGTTTGCGAATACGGTAACTGAGCGGCGTCACTTCCAATAACTCGTCATCAGATAAATATTCGATCGCCTCGTCGATGCTCATCTGGCGCGGGGGAGTTAGTCGAATTTCCATATCGCCGCGCGCAGAACGCATGTTCGTCAGGTGCTTTTTCCGACAGACATTAATGGCAATATCGCCGCCGCGGCTGTTCTCGCCAATCACCATGCCCATATAGACTTGCACGCCCGGATTTACAAACAAAGCACCCCGATCCTCCGCGCCCTTTAAGGCATATGCAGTGGTATCCCCGGCTTCCATCGCCACGAGCGAGCCCGTGGAACGGGTAGCCATCGGTCCGGCCAACTCATCGTAGCCATGGAAGAGCGAGTTCATCACGCCATTACCGCGTGTGGCGGTCAGGAATTGGTAACGGAAGCCCAGCAGCCCCCGGGTTGGAACAACATAGACCAGGCGAACGTGCCCATCGCCGGTATCTTCCATGTTCACCATTTGTCCCCGGCGGCTACCCAGCATTTCAACCACTACGCCCACGGTATCCGCGCTGGTTTCGATGTGCACCTCTTCATAAGGTTCGAGCAGCGTCCCATCATCGGCGGTGTGGAAAATAACTTCAGGCCGCGAAACCTGGAATTCGTAGCCTTCGCGGCGCATCGTCTCAATCAAAATCGCCAGGTGCAGTTCGCCCCGTCCAGAGATCAGAAAAGTATCCGCCGATTCGGTTTCGGCCACTCGCAAGGAAACGTTTGTGCGCAGCTCGTCAAACAGACGCTCTCGCAGTTTACGCGAGGTGCTCCACTTGCCTTCACGGCCCGAAAACGGGGAGGTATTGACGCCGAAAGTCATGCGGACTGTTGGTTCTTCCACCTTGATCGTGGGAAGCGCGACCGGATTCTGCGGGTCGGCCAGGGTCTCGCCGATGGCGATTCCGTCCAAACCGGCGAGGGCGATGATCTCACCCGCAGCCGCCTCTTCCACTTCGATCTTGCCCAACCCTTGATGGATATACAGATAACGCGCCGACTCAGGCAGATTTGTCCCATCCACCATCAGGCGGGCCAGCTTTTGACCAGCCCTGATCGTCCCAGCAAAAATCCGGCCCACAGCAGTAACGCCGCGGTAATCGTCATAGCCCAGGGTGGTGACCAGCATTTGGAGCGGAGCGTCCATATCCACCCTGGGAGGGGGAATGTGCCGCAAAATTGCCTGGAACAAAGGCTGTAAATCGGGACCCAGTTCGGGGGTCAGCCCGGCCCGCCCATAGGTGGCCTGGGCATAGATGACGGGGAAATCTGCCTGCGCGTCCGAAGCGCCCAATTCCACAAACAAATCAAAGGTGTCATTCAAGACTCGCGCCGGTTCGGCGTCCTTGCGGTCGACCTTGTTAACGACGACGATGGCTTTGTGTCCACGCTCGAGGGCTTTCTTCAGCACAAAACGGGTTTGCGGCATGGGGCCTTCGGCGGCATCGACAAGCAGCAACACGCCATCGACCATGTTCATGACACGTTCGACCTCGCCGCCAAAATCAGCATGACCGGGGGTATCAACAATATTAATTTTTACCGTTTCGCCAGTCACCGGATCGGGAATGACGATGGCCGTGTTCTTGGCAAGGATGGTGATACCGCGCTCGCGTTCCAAATCGTTCGAATCCATGACGCGCTCGGTCAACTGCTGATTCTTGCGGAAAGTGTGTGATTGACGCAGGAGAAAATCGACCAGGGTGGTTTTCCCATGGTCGACATGCGCGATAATGGCAATATTGCGGAGGTCAGTACGTTCTTTGATCATATTTACCTTTACCCAACGGAGGGGCGACCGGCTTGGTCGCCCCTCCAAAATTCAACATAGATAAACCCCGGCCAACGGGACCGGGGACTCGTCGAAGGATGCCGTCTTACGGGGTATTATTTTACCAGATTATGACCGCTTTGGGAGAAAATCGAATCAGCCCTGTCGACTCAGCGCCAGGGTAAGGGGAAAATGCCCTCCGCCCGGGCATCCCAAACTTTGACCCAGCCATAACTGGTTTCCCCAGCCTCGATATGCGGCAGGGCCTCTTCGAACTCGACTTTCGCCCTTTCAACGGCCTCGGAAAAGCTGGATTGTCCGATCATGGTGGTCTCGATGAAGTAATAATTGGCGTTCTGCTGATCCTTACGGATGCCCACATAGGCATGGCCCGGAATGAGGACGATGGCAGCTTCCAGGTGCAAAGCTTCTGCGGCAGCGGCATACAACAGCGCCAACTCGATGCAGTTGCCGCTGCGCTCTTCCAGAACCTCGGCTGGAAAGCGGATACGTTGGGCATTCCCCGGCACAAAAGTAACTGTCGTGCTTACGTAGGTCAGGTTGTAGGTTTGTTCGGCCTGCCAGATGGCCTGCAGACGATCCCAAACCCCGCCGTCATCATCATCATCGACATGCTCCCCGTAACCACCCCAGACAATCCCAGATTTGGTGTAATCGGCTGCTTTGCGAAGCAATTCTTCCACGGCCGGGTCGGTGGGCGTGACCATCGCAGCCAGCAGTTGATAAACTTCGGCATCCGTAAACCCGGAAATCGCCCAGGGGAAATCGCGCCGGGCATACAGAGTGGTTTCGGCGGTCTCATCCAGCACCAGTTTTTCTTCGCCCTCCTGCAAAGCGACCACGCGCAGATGCACCTGGGCGAGCTTCTCCGACTCCAGCTTGTTGATGGATTCAGGGACTAAACGCGGGTTTTGCCGGACTTCGAGGGATTCCCCGGCCGGGACTTCGACCGTCTCGATGGCTCTGGTGGAGTACCCGGTGATCTCGCTTTCGACCAGCATCCTGGCGGGGACATTATTCTCATTGGTCAGCGTAACGATAATAAAGTCGTCCAGCTTGGAACCGTACAATGGATAAATCACAGTGATCAATTCCGAGGTATAGGCATAATCCGCCCCGAGCTTATCCACGCTGAATTTGGCCGCTGCCTGGGTGGCTTGCGTGTCCACAACTGGCGTACGGGAACCGCCTGAAAGCGAACAGGCCAGGGTCAATAATAGCAAGGGTAGCAATAATCGGAAAAACATCTTGGTGTGCATATCTCCTCCTGAACTGACAATGTGGACGCGCAACACCGCGTTCTGGATATCCAACCAAGAAAATTATACAACAATGACCGCTGAGTAAAACACCTATCACCTTATTCAGAATCAGTAGTTCACGAAAGTTAGGAAAATTTCCGATTTTTGGGATGTTTGGCGGGCGTAAGCTCCGCCAAACATCCCAAAAATCGGGTTTATTCAAGATATTTCGTGAGGAATTATCCAGCCGAGGAAATCACACCCAGCACAGCCACAAAGTGCGCCGCCGCACCTGCCAGAACAAAGAGATGCCAGACTTCATGGTAGCCGAATTTGCCGGGTACAAAATCAAATATCTTGGTGGCGTAGACTACAGCGCCGAGGGTGTAGACCACCCCGCCCACGATCAGCCAGGTGAGAACCATGGGGGAAAGCGCAGTGGTCATCTGCCCGGCAGCGGAAACGCACAGCCAGCCCATGATGACATAAACTGTCGCAGAGACCCAGCGAGGTTCCTCGAGAATATAAACCTTGATTAGAATCCCGACAAAAGCGATCGACCAGACGATCCCCAGCAAACCCCAGCGGTAAAAACCGGTAAAGGCGTTGATACAGATTGGCGTATAGGTCCCGGCGATCAACAGGTAGATGGCGGAATGGTCAAGTTTGCGCAGAATTTCAACTGTCTTTGGCCCGGCCTTGACCGAGTGATAGGTGGCGCTGGCTGCAAAAAGCGCGATCAAGCTGAGGCCATAGACCAATACCGATACGATTTTGGCGACACCGTTCGAGGCCACCACCAATAAAGCAATTTGCCCAAACAAAGCAGCAATCGCGCCGCCGAGATGGGTCATTCCGTTGACTGGTTCACGTAGTTTTGTAAACATGGGAGTTCCTTTCAGGGTTTGGAATTAAAGAGATGATACTCCGCGCGGCCCGGACCTGCCTGTCATCTGGCTATCGGTTGGCTAACAATTGATATTTGGCGCAGGTCTGGAGGCTTGTGCCAAACAATCTGGAGACCTGCGCCCACCGCTCGAAATGGCCCTTTGGGATCCTCCGTGGGACAGCCAGTTGTGCTTTTGAATATGATATAATCCCGTTGCGATGCTTTACGAACTTACTGGCAGCTTTTCCGTCCTTTATATCGGTGTGCGTGGGTTTATCCCCGAACAGGCCTCCTCGAATCGCGCCTGTTGCCGGAAAAAGTGATTTTCGATCACCCCTCGATTTTCTCGCCGCAGGATTGCCCTGCGGCGTTTTTGTTTAAGCCGCCTTCTTTACCCCCACCCGGCCTCCTGCCGGAAAACACGGCAGGCGAAATAGCCCCAAATTCCTAAGAGCGGAATTTGGGGGAGGAGAAAGACAAACATGATTTCCATCAGCCTATCCAATGCCACCCTCGTTCTGGGCGCGCGCGCCATCTTTCGCGATTTGTACTGGGAAATCCAGCATGACCAGAAAATCGGCCTGATCGGACCCAACGGCGCCGGGAAATCGTCGCTGTTGAAGCTGATGATTGGCGAGCACCGCCCGGAACCGGGCGGCGGAGTCGTCAGGGCCAAGGGCGTGACGCTCGGCTACCTGCCCCAACACCCGGAATTCGACCGGGAGCGGACGGCGCTCGATTTGGCACTGGAAGGTAATCCGCGCGTAGCGGAACTCGAAGCGGAGTTGGAAATCGTTGAAACGCGTTTCGGTCTGCCTGAAGTCTACGAGAATGCCAAGGTACTGGAGAAAGCCCTCGCAGCGCAACACAGGCTGCTGGAGGAGTACGAGTCTCTCGGCGGAGCGGGGTACCCGGCCCGGGTGCGGGAACTGCTTCGCGGGCTGGGATTGCCCGATTCCGACCTCCAGAAACCGGTCAAACTGCTCAGCGGCGGACAAAAGAAGCTGGTAGGCCTGGCGCGGCTGCTCCTGCTGCGCCCCTCCGTGCTGCTGCTGGATGAGCCTGATAATCACCTGGACCTGCCCGGCAAGGCCTACCTGGAAAAGCTGATTGGCGAGTATCCCGGCGCAGTGGTGCTGATTTCGCACGACCGCACCCTGCTGGATGCCGCGGTGACGCAGATTGCCGAGATCGAGGCCGGACAGCTGACGACTTTCATCGGGAATTACACCGATTACATCCTCGACAAGGAAGCGCGGCTGGCCAAGCAGGAGGAACTCTACCAGATCCAGCAGCGCGCGATTGGCCGGATGGAAATGGCCCTGAAACGCTACCAGCTCTGGGTGCAGGTCAGCGACAAGTTTGCCAGTCGGGTGCGCTCGATGCAGACGCGTCTGGCAAAGGTGAACGAGATGGAGCGTCCAACGCTGGAGCGCCGCCAGATGGGGCTGGATCTGGGCGGCTGGCGCGGCTCGAACCAGGTACTGGAACTGGTTGGGGTTTCAAAAGCTTTCACCGCCAAGCACGCAGAGAGCGTCAAGAAGACCTTACAAAGCTCAGCGGACTCAACGCTCTCTGCGGTGAAAAGCAAACCGGTACTGCGCGACAACTCGTTCCTGATCCGGCATGGCGAGCGGGTGGGGCTGATCGGCGCAAACGGCGCGGGGAAATCGGTGCTGCTGCGCCTGATTTTGGGCAAAGAAACGCCGGACGCGGGCGAGATCAAGCTCGGACCGAGTGTTAAGATCGGTTATTACGCCCAGGAACACGAAACCCTCGATTTCAACCTGACCCTGATCGAAGCCGTCCGCCGCGCCGCCAGCCTGACTGAGTCGCAGGCGGTGGCCCTGTTGATCCGCTACCTGTTCACCTACCAGCAGGCCACCCAGAAAATCGCCACGCTCTCGGGCGGGGAACGCAGCCGCCTGCAACTGGCGCTGCTCGTCCTTTCGGGGGCGAACTTCCTGCTGCTCGATGAACCCACCAACAACCTCGACATCGCCGCCGCTGAAGTACTCGAGAACGCCTTGAACGATTTTGTTGGTACGGTGCTGGTCATCTCGCACGACCGCTATTTTCTTGACCGGACGGTGAACCGGATTTTCGAGCTGGAAAATGGGCGCTTGCGGGAGTTTATGGGAGGCTATAGCGATTATGTAGAGAAATGCAAGCGCGGGTCTCACGACCCGCGCTCGGCGTGAGAAACGGCGCTTCCAATGCTGATCTTTTCCAGGCTGAGCATCTTTCAGGATTCCCAGCCTGGAAAAGATCAGAGCGTGAAGTAAAAAGTTGCGCCCCGGTTGGGTTCAGCCTCGGCCCAGATGCGGCCGCCGTGTCGCAAAATGATGCGCTGAACGTTGGCCAGCCCCACACCGGTACCTTCAAATTCACTTTCAGTGTGCAGGCGCTGAAAAAGGCCAAAAAGTTTCCCGGCCTGGCTCATTTCGAAACCGACACCGTTATCACGGATAAAATATGCGCCGATCCCCTCGATACGCATATACCCGATTTCGATTTTGGCTTTCTCGCGGGCGCAGGTGTATTTGATGGCATTTCCAATTAGATTGGCAAAAACCTGGCGGATGAGGATTGGGTCGGCGGTGGTGGGAGGCAGGTCGCCCAGAACCCATTCGATCTTCCGTTTGGAAGTTTCTGGGGCGAAGGATGCGATCATTTCCTGGGCCACTTCGTTAAGTTCCACGCTGGTTTTGGTCAGCGGCTTGCGGTTGAGACGCGAGAAATCGAGCAGCGCGTTGATCAACTCTTCCATCTTTCGGCTGGAGGCAGAGACCTTCTCGAGCATCTGCCGGGCTTCGACCGGGAGTTGCCCGGCGTATTCATTCATCAGGATACCGACAAAGCCGGAAATGCCGCGGAGTGGGGCGCGCAGGTCGTGAGCGACCGAATAGCTGAATGTTTCCAGTTCCTGGTTGATGGCCGAGAGCTGTTCGGTGCGCTCAGCGACCCGCTCTTCCAGTCGGCTGGCATGTTTCTGGACTGTTTCGTACAGGCGGGCATTTTCGATGGCAAGGGCGATCGTTCCGCAGAGCTGCCGGGTGAGTTCCAGGACGCTCGCGGAAATGGTTTCGGCGGCCTGGGAGGTGTAAAGGTAAAGCGCCCCGATTAAATTATCTTTGGCGATTAGTGGAAAGAGGAGCTGCCAACCTTTCCCGGATAGGAACGGAGTATTTTCGAGTTTTCCGCCCGGTTCCGAGTTCCAAATCACAGGTTTCTGTGAAGTAACCAGATCCTGATAGATGGCTTCTGTGGGTTGGATAACCCGGGCTCGCAGGGTCTCTAGCTCTTCAGCGCTGAGTTGACTGCTGGCCGTCAGGACCAGTTCCGGCCCATCTCCGCCTAGATAAACCGCCCCGGCTTCCATTCCACTCAAGACAATGACACCGTTCAGGGCCTCATGGATGACCTGCGGTAGTTCCAACTGGGTGGCAATGACGGTGATGATTAGGCTGACAGCTCGGAGTTCCTGGTTTTGGCGGCGGATTTCGGCTTCAGCCTGCTTTTGGGCGCTTAAATCCCGGTTGAATGCCAGGACACATTGCTCGCCATTGACAGTAATGAGACGCGCAGACACCAAAGTAGGAACAATCTGCTCATTCTTATTTTTACCAAAAATCTCTTCGTCGTTGAACTCACCTTCCTCCAGGAGTTTTTTGGATAGCCGGACGCGGTCTGTGGGATTAGCCCAAGTGTTGAGTTCCAGGCTGGATTTTCCAAGCGCTTCCTCGGCTGTATAGCCGGTCATGCGCTCAAAACCCGCATTAACCGCCAGAAAAACACCATCGGAAAGGCGGTTCAGGTTGATTGAATCCGGACTGTTATGAAAAGCCTTGTAGAATTTTTCTTCGGAAACACGGCGTTCTTCTTCGGCCTGGCGCTGTTGGCGGCGCACCTCCATTTCGGCCAGTTCGCGCTGGATGGCTGGGACCACCCGCGGGAGTTCGTGTTTTTGGATGTAGTCGTGCGCGCCAGCTTTCAACAGGGAAACCGCCAGGTTTAGATCGATTTCCCCGGAGACAATGATAAAGGGCGTTTCCGGGGAAATCTCTTGCGCCAGGGTCAGGGCAGCCGGGGCGCTGAAAGCGGGCATCGCATGATCGGAAGTGATGATATCCCAGTCTTCCTCCTCCAGCGCGGCGCGCATCGCCGCAGGCGTATCAACCCGCAGCGAGGTGACGGCATAGCCTCCCCGGCGCATTTCGCTTAACAACAGGAGCGCATCAATTTCGGAATCTTCCACTATTAAAAGACGCAGTGGGATGGGGGCGGTTTCAGGCAAGCAGACCTCGTTTGGATCAGTGGGATTTTTGGGCGCGGAGGGGCCTTCCCCGGCGGGGCAGCCATTTCAGGGCCGTGATTTGCTGCCGGGTATTAGACGAGAAAACGAGACGGGAGACCGGGTTTTGTGGGCAGAAAAATTCCAGTTCCGAAACCGGTTGGAGCGCCAGGCGTTGACCGGCGGCAAGTTGGAGTACCAGACTCCCGGCTTCCTCCTCAATCAGCACGGGGCTGCCGTTTTCGGCCTGATAACTGCCTGCGAAGCGGGCCAGTTCAGCGACGGCCAGCGGGAGGCTGGCGGGAGGCCGGTAGGGCCGGTCAAGGGCCAGGGTCGCCATGTGGAAGGCCAGTCGTTCGGTTTCGTTGACGTTGCCATCGTCATTTGAGAGAATCACGACCAGGAGGTCTTCATCTGGCAGGGCCAGTAAGTAATTGGCAAAGCCCGGGAGCAAGCCGTAATGTTCCACAACGCGCCGGTCTTCCAGTTGACTCAACATCCAGCCATAGCCATAGTGGGTTGAGGTGCCATCCGCCAGAAGATAGGGCGTCCACATCGGCTGGAGCATTTTGGGAGAAAGCAACTGGCCGTTACGCAGGGCCGCGAACCAGCGGGCGAGGTCGTCGAGGGTTGAGACCAATCCACCGGCGGCATACACCTGAGTATTGCTGAGATATTCTGGGTGTAGGTAAGCGCCTGGGATTTTAGTATAGCCGCTGACCAGTTGTGGAATAACTCGCGCAGGGCTGGCTTCATAGGAAGTCTTTTGCATCTCGAGCGGCGCAAAAATCAGCTCGTTCAGGCACTCGCCATACGGTTTCCCGGAGATTTTTTCGAGGATGGCTCCGAGCAGCGCATATCCTGAATTGCAATAGGCCCAACTTGTTCCAGGGGCAAAGGCCACCGGCTGGGCCTTGAACAAATCCAGGAGCTGGTCAACGCCCAAATCCTGGCGATGGACGGCCCACCATTCGGGGAGTTCGGTGTAGTTGCGAAGACCCGAAGTATGGGTCAACAAATGTTCGAGGGTGATGGGCGTTTCGCCCATTGGATAATCTGGTAGAAAGCGAGTGAGCGGGTCGGTCAGCGCTAGCTGCCCCGCCTCGGCCAACTTCAAAATGGCGGTGGCGGTGATTGGTTTGGTCAGGGAGGCCAGGCGGAAGGGCATCTCTGGGGTTAACGGAATTTCATGCTCCAGATTCGCTAGGCCAATCCCGTCCCGATAAATCACCTGGCCTTTTTGGATCAGAAGGCAGGCCGCTCCCGGAGCAGAGGCCTGAAAGGCGCCGGTCACCAATTGTTCGAGCGCTTTTTGCAAATCCTGGGGGTGGGCCATGCTTGTCTCCTTTCCATCTTTTCGGACACGGGCAGCCTGTATTTAACTATACAACTTTTATTCCTGTTCGGCAATTTCTAGCCAGCTGGGTTTTAGTCGTGAAACCCTTGCCCAGCGTAGCGATGATGCCGAAAGAACGGAGGACGATGACCAAGGACAGAGGCTAAAAGGCGGCCTGCCACGAGGTCGTAACAAATGTACTCTTGTGAGCAAAAAGCAGTCTGTCACGCCGAATCAAAATGCCCCGCAGCCTTTCCGCCGCGAGGCATTTTCGGCTTTCAGATTTCGGAGTTCAACATTTCAAGGGAGGGGCAAAACACAAGCGAAATCCTCCGCCTTTAAGGAGAGAGAAAAGGAGACAGAGATGCGGCGCGATGATCCGCAATCACCCTGCGCACCTGACCAAATTCCCCCAAATTTATAACGCCCCAAAGGATGCGAAGGGAATCTTTAAATCTCGGCGACCTTGGCATCTGGGCGGTGAGAATCTGTGAAATTTGCGCTCTAGTGAAAATCCCCCGCGCGAATCCCATTCACTCAATCACCAAAACCCCCGTTATAATCTCCCCATGCGACGCAACCAGGAAGCGCAAATCATCCTGCTCTGGGCCATCCTGTTCGGTGGCTTGGTCCGTTTTTACCCCGCCTGGCAGGCCGGATTCGCCATCAACGATGGCGGACTGTTTTACAAGATGATTCTCGACCTGCTGGTCCACAACTTCCGCCTGCCGGCCTTTTCCAGCTTCAACGGTGGCGCAATCCCCTTTGCCTACCCGCCCTTCCCGATTTACTTTTCGGCGCTGCTCGTTCGGATCTTCCACTTCGATGCGCTGCAACTCGTCCGCTGGCTGCCCGCACTGATCGCCACCCTCTGCCTGATCCCCTTTTATTTTCTGGCACGCGAACTCCTGCGCGATCCGCTCAAGGCGGCCTTTGCAACCTTCACCTACGCCATGCTCCCCGAAAGTTTTGCCTGGTTTATCATGGGAGGCGGATTAACCCGCTCGACTGGCCGTTTATTTGCCCTGCTGACCCTGTACCTGGTTTACCGGCTTTTCACCACCCGTCAGCCGAAGTTTATTCTCCCCGTGGCCCTGGCCGCCGCTTTCCTGAGTCTGAGCCACCCAGAAGCGACCGTCCACACGCTCGGAATGGTGCTCATTTTCTGGCTCTTTTTCGGACGCAACCGTGCGTCCGTGCTCCACTCCCTGGCGGTGGCCGGGCTGGCACTTCTGATCACTGCTCCCTGGTGGGGAACGGTCGTCCAACAGCATGGCTGGCAAATCTTCCGCGCCGCCGCCCAAACGGGCTGGCAAAACTCCTTTGGCCTGACCTTCCTGTTGACTGCTTTCACCTTCGAGCTGGGTCTCAGCCTGCTGGGCGTCCTGGCCTTGATCGGCCTGCTGGCGCACCTGATGCGCAGACAATTCATCCTGCCGCTGCTGCTCCTGACGCCTGCCCTGCTCGAGCCGCGCAGCGCTCCGACGGTGGTCGTCATCCCGGTTGCCCTGCTCGCCGCCGAGGCGCTGGTCGAGATTATCTTCCCGGCTTTTGCCCGGCTGACGAAGCATGATCCAGAATCCGCCCTGTTACCGTTGAGCGCTGCCGCCCGTCCACTGACCGCCTTTTACCTGCTTTATCCACTCCTGGGGGCTTTTTCCATCGCCCTGATTCTCTCGGCCAATGCCCTGCAGCCCGCCGAGAAAAAGGCCATCGCCTGGGTGGCTGCCAACACGCCACAGCAGGCGCGTTTTGTGCTGGTCACGCCGACCATCACCGACATGGACACTCCCGTCCAGGAATGGTTCCCAGCCTTGAGTGGGCGCGTCAGCCAGAACGTTGTCCAGGGCTACGAGTGGCTGGGCGGTGAGACCTTTTCCGAGCGCCGCGCCAATTTCGGGTCGTTAACTGGCTGCGCCTACCAGAAAACAGACTGCCTGATGCGCTGGCAATCCGCCACCGGCCTGGACTTTGATTATCTCTACATCACACCGATCTTTGCCAGGACCTATTATGAGTATGACAGCCTGACCGGACAGCCGGTTGGGAATGCCCTGCTCCATTCCCTGCAAGAATCTCCGGATTACGAACAGGTCTACGCCCAGGATGAGATTTACATTTTCCTGAAGCGTAAATAGCTACCAACACTCGCTTCAAACCTCAGGAAATGGTTGAAGCCAATAAAAATAAGGGCGCAGCATGGCTGCGCCCTTATTAATTACCGCTCACTTCTAACTGACTTAAGTCCCTTCCTGCCAGGAGTTCAGGTACTTGACCTGTTCTTCGGTCAGGGTATCGATCTTGATCCCCATCGCATCCAGTTTGATGCGCGCAATTTCGGCGTCGATATCAGCGGGCACGGAGTAGACTTTCTTCTCCAACTGGCTGGCGTTCTTGACCATGTATTCAGCCGCCAGGGCCTGGTTGGCAAAGGACATGTCCATGACGGAGGCCGGGTGGCCTTCGGCAGAGGCCAGGTTGATCAGACGGCCTTCGCCCAGGATGTTGATCTTGCGGCCATCTTTGGTGATATATTGGTCAACAAACGGGCGAACGAGTTCGGGCTTGCCCTGCGACATGGCCGCCAGCGCCGGGATGTTGATTTCGACATTGAAGTGGCCGGAGTTGGAAACCAACGCTCCGTCCTTCATCACTTCGAAGTGGTGCCCGTCGAGCACGTTCAGGTCGCCGGTGACGGTGCAGAAGATATCGCCCACTTTGGCGGCCTCGAGCATCGGCATGACTTCAAAACCGTCCATGACAGCTTCGAGAGCCTTCAACGGATCGATTTCGGTCACGACCACGCGGGAACCCATCCCGCGCGCGCGTGAGGCCAGTCCGCGTCCGCACCAGCCGTAGCCAGCCACGACGAAGACTTTTCCAGCCAGCAAAACGTTGGTCGCGCGGATGATCCCGTCCAGGGTCGATTGGCCGGTGCCGTAGCGGTTGTCAAAAAAGTGCTTGGTCATGGCGTCGTTGACAGCGATAACCGGGAACTCAAGCATCTTATCTGCCGACATGGCGCGCAGGCGGATGACGCCCGTAGTGGTTTCTTCGGTCCCGCCAACGATGCCAGGTAGCAATTCACGGCGATCCTTGTGAATCGTTGAAACCAGGTCTGCGCCATCGTCCATCGTCATGTGGGGTTTGTGGTCGAGAGCAGCGGTGATGTGCTTATAATAGGTGACGTTGTCCTCACCCTTGATCGCAAAGGTCGGGATTTCGTAAATATTGACCAGCGCCGCAGCGACATCATCCTGCGTGGAAAGCGGGTTGGAGGCGGTAATGACTACGTCCGCACCACCGGCTTGCAGGGTGGTCATCAGGTTGGCGGTTTCGGTGGTGACATGTAAACACGCCGAAACGCGGACACCCGCCAGCGGGCGTTCCTTCTTGAAGCGCTCTTTAATCATGCGCAGGACGGGCATTTCACGTTCAGCCCAGTCAATGCGGCGGCGGCCGCCTTCGGCCAGGGTCTTGTCTTTGATATCGTAGTTGCTCATGCTTTCTCCATTTTGTGATTTGTTGATTTATTGATTTGGCGATTACGTGATCTTGGTTTTCAATACCCTGCGGGCACGCTGTCACCAAATCACACAATCATTCAATCAAGCAATTGATTGAGTTTACCACCATCGTCATAATGCTCGCGGAAACGCTTCACAAACTCCTGGCGGGTGTAGTAATGGTTCTGCGTGCCATTTTGTTCGAGAACGTAGACCGCCGCCAGCGAACCAACCTGTCCGCAGAGCGACCAGTCCCAGCCGTGGGCATAGGCTGCCAAAAAGCCGCCGCGGAAAGCGTCGCCAACGCCAGTGGGATCGATGATCCGCTCTTCGGGCGTCACCGGGACGACAATTTCCTGCCCGTTGGCGTAGATTACGGCGCCTTCAGCACCCTTCGTCACCACCAAAATCTCAACCTGTTTCAAGATCCCGTTCAGGTCGAGACCGGTCTTCTTTGAAATCAGCCCAAACTCATAGTCGTTGCAAAACAGGAAATGCGCGCCATCCATATCGCGGGCAATTTCGTCGCCTTCCAACCGCAAAACCTGCTGGGACGGGTCATACAGGTACGGAATGCCCAGTTCGCGGCATTCGGCAGCATGTTTCATCATCGCCGAAGGGTCAGTGGGTGAAATCACAACCAGGTCTGGGCGCTTGGCCACTTCCTTGAGCGACATTGTCGCCGCCTCGGCCATCGCGCCAGGGTAAAAGGATGCAATCTGCGCGTTCACCTTGTCGGTGGTTGCAAAAAACGAGGCGGTAAACTTGCCCGGGACGACTCTGGCGAATTCCGTATCCACACCATATTTTTCGAGCCAGGCGCGATAATCGCTAAAATCCTCGCCGACGGTCGCAAAAAGCCGGGGTTTTTCACCTAAAAGCGCCAGGGTATAGGCGATGTTCGGCGCGATCCCGCCGCGCTGACGGGTCATGCTGTCCACCAGGAACGACAGGCTGATATTCTGCAGCCGTTCAGGCAGGATTTGTTCGTGAAAATGACCGGGGAAGGTCATCAGGTAATCATAGGCGACTGAGCCAGAGAGCAAAATATCCAAAGCAACCTCCAGGTGGCTGGTTCATCACGCAGTAAAAGGCGCTCTCGGTTGAGAGCGCCAATCTTGCCGAGCAAAAGTTTATCATGGCCTGCCCGGATTGTAAAGCACCCGGACAGCACCCGGGCGAGGTTATGGCAGGCACAAACAATGTTCACGCAGAGAAAGCAAACTTTTTCAGGTTCACTTCAAAAGGCGGGTAAACAACGCCATTTTCCGTCACGATTCCAGTAATCAAGCGCTGGGGCGTGACATCAAAAGCCGGGTTGCGCGCTTTTGCGCCCTTCGGTGTCACCGGTTCACCCCCCAACTGGATGTCGAGCACTTCGGCCTGCGAGCGCTCCTCAATCGGAATCAACCCGCCATGCGCCAGCGATAGATCGATCGTCGAGGTTGGCACCACCGCATAGGCCGGGACGCCGTTATCCTTGGCGGCCAGCGCCAGCATGTAGGTGCCAATTTTGTTGGCCACGTCGCCGTTGGCAACCACCCGGTCCGCGCCAAAGAAAACTTTCTGTACTTTCCCAGCGCGCATGAAGTAGCCGCTCATGTTATCGCTGATGATTTCATAGGGGATGCCGTACTGGGAAAGTTCCCAGGCCGTCAGGCGCGCGCCCTGCAGGCGCGGGCGGGTTTCATCCACCAGCACGTGGATTTTCTTGCCCTGCTCCCAGGCAGTGCGGATCACACCCAGCGCCGTGCCCCAATCGACCGCGGCCAGCGCGCCGGTATTGCAATGATGGACAATCGTATCGCCATCAGCAATCAATTCCGCGCCGTGGGTCGCCATGCGCTGGTTGATTTCGACATCCTCGTCCGCCAGCCTTTGGGCCGCTGTCAGGATCAACTGACGCAGTTCGTCGACAGTCGCAGCCTCTGGAGAAGTTGCACCTCGCAGCATTCTATCCACCGCCCAGGCCAGGTTCACGGCTGTCGGGCGGGCGGCCTTCAAAGTGGAACCTGCGGCCTGCAAATCGGCCAAAAGCTCGCCGGGAGTCCGGGCTTTGGATTCTCGCGCCGCCAAGGCCAGGCCAAAAGCCGCCGCCGCGCCAATCGCAGGCGCGCCGCGAATAACCATTTCCGTGATTGCCCGGGCAACCTCGCCATGAGAGCGGTATGAAACAACCTCAAACATCTCCGGCAGGAGGCGCTGATCGATCATTTTCACTTCGTTTTTGTCGTAGTCCCAAAAAATTGTTCTCATTTTATTCCTGTAGAAAAAGACGCCCACGCCGGGCGTCAAAGTGATTTGCATTTTAGCATTTGAGAGGCTGTTCGTCAAAGCATTGACACCCCTCTCTAAAGGAAGTATAAGGTCGCAATGCGAAAAATTGGATTAATCTTTTTGCTCGGGCTTTTGACGATCTTTTCAGCCTGTTCCCTGCCCAAAGCGGTTCCAGCGACTCCCACCCACACCCCGGGGCCGTCTCCCACGGCGACGTTCCCGCCATCCCCCACGCCATCCCCCACTCCCCCTCCAACAGCCACGCCGCTCCCGGCCGTGCGCATCCACGCCGGGGATCAGGCCATTTTCAACGGGGATTATGCCCGGGCGCGCGAAGAATACCAGGCCGCCCTGGCAGTCAACACCGAAGACAAGATTCGGGCAGCCGCGCTGTTTGGATTGGGCAAGGCAAATTTCCTGTCTGAAAACTTCCCCGCAGCGCTGGAAAGCCTGCGCGCGCTGGTCCAAAATTACCCGGCCACCGAACCCGGCATCCGGGGTTGGTTCCTGCTTGGAGAAACCTATTTCGCACTCGGGCGCTACCAGGATGCTGCTGACACCTATCAGAACTACCTGGCGGCGCGCCCCGGCCTTCTGGACGCTTACGTACAGGAAAAACGCGGCGATGCTTTCACGGCCCTGGGCGACCCTCTCAGCGCGCAAAAGGCCTATCAAGCAGCGGAAACGGCTGCGGGGCAGTCGAATCCGACCGGGATTCGCATCAGCATCGCGAATACCCATCTCAATTCCGGCGATCCCGGTACCGCCTTACAAATCTACGATGAAATCTACGATGGGACCCGCAACGATTACCTGAAAGCGCAAATGGACCTGCTCTCTGGCCGCGCGCTGATTGCCCTGGGCCGCACCGAAGAAGGTTATGGCCGCTGGCGGCACGCCGTGGAAAATTACCCGCTGGCATACGACTCGTATTCCGCCCTAGTCGGCCTGGTGGAGGCCAGCCAGCCTGTCGATGAATTCGACCGCGGGCTGGTGGATTATTTCGCCGGGCAATATGGGGTGGCCTTGGCGGCCTTCCAGCGCTTTGCTGACCAGAATCCCAACCACGATGGAACCGTGCTGCATTACAAGGCGCTGACCCTGCGCGAAATGGGCGAATACAAGTCTGCCGTGGACACCTGGGATGTCTTGATCGACAAATATCCCGGCAACCGCTATTGGGCGGCCGCCTGGGATGAAAAAGCCTATACCCAATGGGCATATCTAAATGATTACCTAGGAGCGGCCAAAGGATTGGAAAAATTCGCCAGTGACGTGGCGGGTTCACCTTTCACCGCCACTTACCTGCTCCAGGCGGCGCGCATCTATGAGCGCACCGGGGAATTGGACAAGGCTGCCCTGCTCTGGGAATCCCTGCCTGACCGTTTCGGCGGCGACCCGTCGATGAGCAATGCCTGGTTCCAGGCGGGGATCGTCCGCTACCGGCAGGGGAACTACCCGCGCGCCAACCAGGATTTTCAATCGGCCCTGCTGTTGGCCAAAGAACCCGGCGATCGCGCGCGCGCCCTGCTCTGGATCGGCAAAACCTACCAGGTCAGCGGCGACCCGAAAAACGCCCAGTCAGCCTGGACCCAGGCACAGACAGCCGACCCGGGGGGATATTACAGCCTGCGCGCGCGCGACCTGATGGATGGCCGCGCCGAATTCGCCGCCCCGCCAGCCATGAACCTGGGTTACGACCTGGCCGCCGAACGCACTGAAGCCGCCGCCTGGATGCGGATCAAGTTCAACCTGCCAGCCAATACCGATCTGTCTGGCCCCGGCGCGCTGGCCTCCGATCCACGTTTCCAGCGCGGCCTGGAATTCTGGCATTTGGGCGAGTACGATCTGGCCCGAGTGGAATTCGAAAACTTGCGCGAATCCGTCAAAACCAATGCGGTGGATTCCTTCCGCCTGGGCAATACCCTGCTCGATCTGGGTGCACATCGCCCGGCGATTTTCGCCCTGCGCGAAGTGCTGACCCTGGCCGGGCTGGATGACCATTCCGCCAGCCTGACCGCGCCGATTTATTTTGCGCATGTCCGCTATGGGCTGTATTACTCGGAGCTTGTCTGGCCGGCCGCCGCCGAAAACGGCTTTGACCCGCTTTTCATCACCAGCCTGATTCGACAGGAAAGCCTGTTCGAGGGTTTTGTCAAGTCCAATGCCGGGGCGCGCGGGTTGATGCAAATCATGCCCCCAACCGGCGCGAGCCTCGCCAACCAGATGGGCTGGCCGCCGAACTATACAGCAAACGATCTCTACAGCCCCTACATCAGCATCCGCATGGGCACCTACTACCTGAACGCCAACCGGCGGCTGCTGAATGGTGACCTATACGCAACGCTGGCCGCCTATAACGGCGGCCCCGGCAATGCCCAAATCTGGCAAAGTCTTGCCAAGGGCGACCTCGACCTGGAGTTGGAAATCATCCGCTTTGGCGAGACCCGCAATTACATCCGCCACATCTACGAGACGTACAGTCTCTATCGCGGGTTATACAGCCCGATGCAATTGTTCATCACAGGAATACCCTAATAAGATTGGGAGGGCAATCATGCCAATCAGCGAACTGCTCAAGAAAAAGATCTGGCCCGCCGCCTGGGGCTGTTTTGGGCGGCTCTTCACCATGCTGGGACTGCCCCTCCTGGCCTGGGGAATGGACGATCCCCCCGGCTTCTTTTCCAACCCTGCCCGAACGTGCATTGCGGGGATCGTCATTCTTAAGGCCCTGCTCCTGGCCTGGATAATCTTTCATCTGCCTGAACGGCCTCACCAGCCTCACGACCCGGAACACTGGCATTACACCTTGTTAGAACTGGGTTTTATCTTATCGGCATTCGGTGACCGGAGAAACGTGCTGGCCTGGGCCGAGAACCCAACCCTGCGCTGGATTGGCGTGGGAATTTACCTGGCTGCAGCCCTATATTTCATCTGGGCCAACCTGACCTGGTTGAACCACCTTACCCGGGAGGCAGAAAACGCCGTTGAAAGTCCAACACTCATCTCAGAAGGTCCCTATCAATGGACCCGCTACCCAACCCTGCTGAGTGTCTTCTTTTACAGCCTGGGCTTCGCACTCGCCTTTCGCTCCTGGGTGGGGCTGGCCTTCCTGCCCCCCCTGGCCTGGGTCATTGTGCGGCGAGCCCATCTCTGGGACCGGGCATTTGCAATCCGCTTCAAGCAAGCCTGGGGAATGCGCTGTCAAACCTCCAAACGGCTGATCCCATATCTATTTTAGGTTTGCGCGAAAGAATAAACAAAAACAACTCCCCGTCTAAGAACGGGGAGTTGTTTTTGACCGGTATGATTATTCCAGATATGCCAGGATGCGCTGGTGGGCTTCTTCGGTATCGATATCCAGCACGGAGAGCAACTTGTCATTTCCCGAAAGACCGCCAAGAATATCAATCTTCGAGACAGGCACGCCCAAGACTTCCGACAGGAATTTGGTCAGGGCTTTATTCCCTTCCCCGTCCGTCATCGGGGCTGTCAAGCGCACTTTTATCGTTCCATCCGGCATGATTTCGGTGATTTCGTTACGACTGGCACGCGGAGTCACACGAACTGCCAGCGCTGCCCCCATGCGACCGTCGTGCAAATGGTATTTACGCGTATCCATGACTCACCTCACCATCCTCAAAAAATTGACAAGAATGCCTGCGATTAATTGTACCAGAATTAATAAAATGAGAGCGCTAAAATCGAACATCCCGACCTGGGGCACCACCCGCCGAATGGGCGCCAGCAAGGGCTCCACCAGCCGGTCAACAAATGACCGGATCGGGTGATAGGGATCCATAAAATAGGACAGGATCACATGCGCAATGATGATAAAAACCAAAACTTGTGAAAAAATATTGATTGCCTGTGCAAAAATAAGCGCCATCATTTCTCCTCATGGTTGTCGGACAAAGAAATTCAACCTGCCCGGGTGTTTTTTGAGCACCCAACTACCCTTTGGGCGGCCTCGCCCCTAAAATTGCCGTGCCGACCCTGACGAAGGTCGCCCCCTCCTCGATGGCCGCCATAAAATCAGCGCTGGTGCCCATCGAGAGCTCTTCCCATTTCGCCTGCGGAACCTGCTTCGCAAGATCCTCCCGCAGTTCGCGTAGCTTCCTAAAAAACGGACGCGTGATCTCTTCATCCTCATCCAACGGGGGCATGGTCATCAACCCACGGATTTCGAGATGCGGCAACTGGGCAATCTGTTGCGCTTCTGCGCGCAAAGCCTGCCACTGCGCCGGCTCCCAAGCCGGGTAACCAAACTTGCTCTCCTCACCACCCACGTTGCACTCCAGCAGGACGGGTAAAATGCGTCCCGCTTCGGCGGCAAAACGCTCCAGGCGATTGGCAAGTTTCAGGCTGTCCAGCGAGTGCATGAAATCGAAATTTTGCGCCACCAGGTCAGCTTTGCGGCTTTGGACATGCCCGATCATGTGCCAGCGCAAACCGTCAACCGCGCCAACAGACTGGATTTTTTCGACAGCTTCTTCGGCGTAGTTCTCGCCCAAGTCACGGAACCCAGCCTCCAGCGCCGCGTAAACGGTCTCCAGCGGATGGGTTTTCGTCACAACCACCAGGCGCACAGAATCCGGGCTGCGCCCCGCTTTGCGGGCGGCGCCAGCGATTTTCTCGAGAACCTGTTCATAGCGAGCACGAAGAGCAGAAACGAAAACCTGATCCATGGAACCCTTGTTTAGTGCATAAATTTGGCTAACGAAAAAATTTCCGAGATGTTTCGCAAACTACTGCGTATATTTTACAGACAAAACGGGAAAATTACGCAGATAGCTCCTCCACATTTTTGTAATTAAGCCACTGCGATCAAGACGCCAAAACGCCCGGTCTTGCCCCGCTCGGCGCGGTGCGAATACCAATCGTCGGGGTTACAGGCCGTGCATAACCCGGCCACTTCGACCTGCCTCAGGCCAGCATATTCCAGCGACAGTTGATTGGCTTTCCATAGGTCAAAATGAGTCTGGCCATTGCGCCTCAGCAGCAAGGTCTCAGCATCCTGGCCGAAGGAGTAATGGACGCGCTCGATCACATCCGGGCCAACTTCGTAGTGGTCAGGGCCAATCGAAGGGCCAATCGCCGCCAGAATGTCGGCAGGCCGGGAGCCAAAAGCCGCCTGCATATTTTTGACCGTCTGCCCGGCTGCATGTCTGACAGTTCCCAGCCAACCGGCATGGACAACGCCAACGACTTTCCTAACAGGATCATACAGCAGGATCGGGGTGCAATCGGCAAAACGCATAAAGAGGGTCACGGAGGGATTGTCGGTCAGCATGGCATCGGCCTTGAATTCAGGAGGGTCATTCAAGCGTGGATGCGGGGCATTCGCAATCACCACATCGGCGCTATGCACTTGCCAGACATCGAAAAGCGACTCGCGCTCACGCCCGATAGCGGCAAAGGAACGATAACGGTTCTCGCGCACGCGTTGGCGTTCATCCCCCACCGTCCCGCCGACGTTGAGCGATTTCCACGGCTCAGGGCTGAAGCCCCCCTGACGGGTAAAGACTGCGTGAATGACGTTTTTTGGGAAAATTTCGAAGGTTAAGTAACGAAGACTGTCAACTGTATGAAATTGCATGGCATATCTTTTCGCATTGGAGGGCGCGAACTAGCCCTTGAGAGCGTATTTTCTGTCAATCAAATCACGGGTCTCGCGCATGGATTCTTCAACATAAGGCAGACCAAACCAGGCCGTGCCAAATCCGAACAGGAAACCGGTCAGCAGGCGCAGGAAAGGGGTGCTTTCACGAAATTGCAAGAAGGTGGCAATCAACGGGATGGGTATCTGGCTGATTAACTGGGAAAACCCATCGAGGCCAATCGGGCCAATGGAAATGACCAGCCAGAGCGCCCAATGGAGCGGTGGAATGCGGCGCCGGGTCAGGGCAAACAAAAACCCGAAGAGGATGATCGCCCCATAAATGGCGACATCCCGCTGGCAGAGGGCAATTTTATATCCCAGCTGCTCATTCCCCTTGAACGCGCGCGCCGCCAGCAGGTCATTTTCGTCGAGACCGGTCGCCTGCCCAAAAGGCATCACGCCCTGAACGCCCGCTGTCGCGCGTGGATAGTAGGCCTGTTCACCGAACAGGAAAAATGAGCGAAAACCCAGTTGGTGGCACAGAGGGCTGTAGGCCATGTAAATGACATTGGCCGGGGCAGTTGCCCCCACTTTCATCAGGACAGGCGCCAGCGTGGGCAGGCCAAGATAAATGATAAAAAGCAAGTTGACCACGAACAGCCAGTGGTCCGCCATCCAGAGCGAAAAGCGGTCGCCCCCATTCATTTTAGAGGCCGCTGGGGCGCTCAACGCCGCCCTTTCCTCGTGACTCCTGGCATCGCGCGCCGCACCAAGTGTCATTAGTAAATCAGCGCGGGTAAAAGGCGCTTTCAACCGGTATGCGCCAACCTCGATGACCGGAATCTCGGTTAAGAATTTTTTCTGCAAAGCAGGGTCGCGATCAATATCCACTTCCAATAATTGATGGGGAATCTGCGCCTGGATGGCGGCAAGATCGGTCTTTGCCTGTTCGCACAGGTGGCAGCCTGGACGGGTAAAGAGGGTCACGGTAATCAATATCCAACTCCAATCAAACGCAGGTTGTCGTCAAGAATCCTGGGCGTCATTCCACCGATAATCACAGAACGAATAATTCCGGTTTCGTCAACAAAAAAGCTGGTGGGATAAGCCCTGACCAGGTAGTCTTTTGGGCCAATTTTGCAAGCCTCGTCGATCAGCATCGGGAAAGTCAGCAAATATTCGGTGACGTAACTGAGCGCATCGATGGGCTTTTCACACTCATCAACGCCAATAATGACGAGGCGCGGCGCCCAACGGCTGTACCGGTCCTGCAAAATTGGCATTTCCTCCCGGCAAGGCCCGCACCAGGTTGTCCAGAAGTTAATCAGCCGCGGGTGACCGTTAAAATCGCTCAAACGGATCGCCTGCCCGGCAATGTTATTTAACACAAAATCTGGAGCGGGCTGGCCTGTTCTGGCAAGCGCCGGTTGCTCGTCCCCGCCAGATTCGATCACCGAAAGAATGGTCGAGCCAAACGCCAACCCGGTGCAAAGCAAAACTGCCAGGCATAAAAACGAAGCAATCAAAGAAATCAGCGTCCCAGGCCTCCCACCGCGCTGACCAGGCACATGAGCTCCTTACAAGCCAAGCGACCAGCCGGGGAAAAGCGTGGCGAGGAGGTTGAACGCGCCGGTCATCAGCATGACACCGATAATGACCATCAAGACACCCATCACAATCTCTGTATAGCGCATAACCTTAGAATATTTGCGCAAAATCGTGGTGACCCAGCCAATGCCCAGCGCGGCAATCAGGAAAGGAACCGCCAGCCCGGCAGAATAAGCGGAAAGCAAGACGGCGCCCGAAGAAATCGAGCCGCCATTCAGTGCCAGGGTCAAAATCGCGCCGAGGACCGGGCCGACACACGGCGACCAGCCCGCCGAAAAGAAAACACCCATCAATGCGGATGAAAGGTAACCCAGTTTCGGATCGGGCATCGTCTGCATCCGGGTATCATATTCCAGGAAAGGGATGCGAATCACGCCGATCATGTGCAGGCCAAAAACGATGACGACCAAGCCGCCAATCCGGCCCAGCCAGGTGCGCAGGTCATAGAGCAGGCCACCCAGGGCAGAAGCTGCCACGCCGAGCAAGACAAACACAAGGCTGAAACCCAACACGAAAGCCAATCCGTGTGTGAAAGTGATAAAACGGCTATTTGCGCCGCCTTCGCCGCCCGCCGCCCGCCCGCTCAAGTAACCGACGTAAGCCGGAACGAGCGCCAACACACATGGGGAGAGGAAAGAGGCCACGCCGGCGATAAACGCCAGTCCAACGGTAACATTGCCGATTTGCATATCGCCTCGATTAAATTTTTGTCTCTGAGATTAAAATGTCCGCTCGATCACATCGACCAGGGTGCCGCCAGCGCCTTGAATCCTGCGCAAATAGGGATCTGTTGAAGTTTCAGGTGTCGCCCAACGGAAAATCCATTTGGCATCTTCTGGCAAAATATTCAGGCAGCCATGTGAGCGGGGCGTGCCAAAGTTGTTGTGCCAGAAAGTGGAGTGGATGGCCACACCAGAACCCGCAAAGAAAGTACACCAGGGAACACCCATGGTGTCATAACCGGAATCAACCGTCCCGCCCGCCATATGAATGGAGATACTTTTCCACCAGGTTTGATGTCCTTTGCCAACCGGTGTAGACCAGGTGTCGATGGGATTGCCCTGGGCATCGCGCTTTGCGCCGCTGGACATACGGCAAAAATGAACTTCTTGATTACCTTCAAAACAAGCAAGGGTCTGGTAGGTCAGGTTGGCTACAATCCGTTTCTGGGTCGGATCGACATCCGGCGAAATTGGGGTGATTTCTTCAGGGGTGATCGGACGAAAAGCCGCACCATCAGACCACATAACGTCATTTTCATTCCCTATGAAATTATTATTATCGTCATAAATTGGATGAACAACCCGATAGGCCGGCCTGCCGGTCACTTCGCTGGTCTTGATCTGGTCGACTCGCAGCACCTGGCTGTAATACCAGCGCATGGGATAAGCCCGCTCTTTCAGATACTTCAAATATGGGGAGGAAGCTTCCGCATTTTCCAGGACAAAATCGACATACGGAACCGTCACTTCGGCCCAAAAACCGGACTGTCCTTCAGGCATGGCCTGCAAGGGCGGATTGATCTGATTCCAAACCGGCTGGACATAGGCTGAAGGCAGGAAGCCCTTGGGAGTCTCGACCCAGCGCTGGTTAATGACATTGATATCCCTGGTTTCAGCAACAACTTCCTGCAGCCAGGGAACGACCGTATCAGGATAGAGCTTCTCGGTGCCGGGGTAATCCACCCGCGGGGCAGAAATCAGGTCGAGGGTGGCAGTCAGGCGTCCCAGGCGGGGACTCTCGGGAAACTGCACCAGGGGAAGGACGCGGCTGAAGGGACGCAGAGCCATCATCCCCGCCATTCCGCCAACCAGCTTGAGAAAATCGCGTCTTGTAATTGTCATAGGAAACCTTTTTAATAGTCTGGCAGCAGGCCCTGTTGGGTACACCAGCCGCCAGACTCGATGAGATTTTGACAAAGCATACCCGCAAAACGGGCAGGCGTCAATTCGGAGATTAGCCAATCATTAAGATATTAAAGCCTTAACCCGAACAAGCCGGAAAAAGCAAAACCTTTCAACACGAAGGACACAAAGAAACACAAGGAAGACCTAATCAGCGAGGTAGGTTTCCAGGGCTTTGAGACAATCGGCGCCAAGCTTGTGGCCTACTTCGCTTTCGCAATAGGTCACTTGCGCGCCTGCGCCCTCCAGGAGCTGGACAGCGCGCCGGGCCATGTCGATGGGGACGATCTGATCTTGCGTACCGTGCGCCAGGAAGACGTTTTTCCCGTTTAAGCGGCCCGGCGTCAGGATCTGCTCCGCACCCTCAGGTGCAAATCCCGCCAGGCTGCCCATTTTTCCCACCCGGGCCGGGAACAACGCCCCCAGCGTGAGAGTCAGCGCCCCGCCCTGGCTGAACCCGGCCACATCGACGCTGGATGCATCCAACTGGCTGGCCGCCGCAAAACGCTCCACGAATTCGATCAGGGCCGCGACCGAGGGGCGAAACAGGTCGACGGTGGGCCAACTCCCACGCGGGGCAGGCGCGCGCCAGGAATAGCCGCCCGGCTGGGCCAGATAAGGCGCGCGGGGGGTGACGATCCAGTACTCTGACGGGAAATGGCGGGTAAAAATCCACATGGAATTTTCGTTGCCGGTCCAGCCATGCAGGAGCAGCAAAATCCGCGGGCTGGTGCCGGGACGGACGCGCAGGGTCCAGTTTTCGAAGGTGGTTGTCGTGGTGTCAGTTTTCATCAGGTTACCCGGAAGTGACAGGCACCTCAGAGGTGCCTGTCACTTTTTAATCCTTGTTGATTCTTTTGACAATCGCATCCAGCCCAAACATGAACAGATAGATCAGGCCAACCGGCACCAGCGCGCCAAGCAGGCACAGGAAACCCATCAAGGCTGCGCCAGGGCCGTAGAGCCAGGCAATCAGGCCCAGGCCGATGATGAACAGGATCAAGAGCGCGCCACCGATCAACTGAACATTGGTCTGGGTAGCATATTTGCGTAAATCGCGGGTCATAATTTTATCTCCAGATTTCGGGATACAAAACCATTAAGCTCGAAAGTGTGCACGCAAAAGATGTCAG
>DHVZ01000085.1 GCA_002412925.1 Anaerolineales bacterium UBA5195
ACGCACGCTCATACCCAAAATGCGGGGTCTTACCACGCAGATTCCCAAAGAGCCGCTAATCTCTGGTGACCGCCGTCAGGTTCATGGTCAGCCGGACGCCGGGTTTCGGCAGCTCGTTCACGCCGACCACGGTCCGCGCCGGGCGGTGAGCGCCCATCTCTTCGCTGTAAGCCTGGTTCATGCGCTCGAAATCGCGCATCTCCTGCAGAAAGACATTGATGTGGACGATGTGCTCCAGGTCAGAGTTCACCGATTCGAGCATAACCTGGAAAGATTTCAGGATTTGCCTCGTTTGGGCGTAAACCTCCGGCCCGGCCAGTTGCCCGGTGGCCGGATCAACGCCCGCCGTTCCGCCAATCGTGATGAACTGGCCAACTTTGGCAATATGGTTGTAAGGACCAATCGGCTGCGGGGTCTTGGGCGGCGTGGAAGTTTCGACTTTGGGGCACATTGCTTACCTCCCGGCAGTGCGCGCAATTTCCAGATAAGCGTTTTCGAAAGCGGCCTGGTCGCCCCCAAAACAGACGCGGGCATTGGCCGGTTTCCCGGCTTCGATCACCGTCTGCCCGGCCAGCGCCTCGGGTTCAGACTCGACGCGGATGGCCAAATCCCGCCAATCGGTGCCGATGGACAGGTCGACGACCAGCGCCGCCACCGCCGCATCCCAGACCGGTGTTGCCGGGTATTGTGTCACCGCCATCTGCCAGAAATGGATCAGGCGCACCATGATGCGCGAGGCGCGTCCACGCGCCGCCTTACGCAGGCGCTTGACAGTCTCATGGCTGAAAACCAATGGCTGCGGGCCAGTCACGTGGGTCACATCCAGCGGAATCAGCACAATCGGAATCCCGCTCTTAAAAACCTGGTCAGCCGCTTCGGTATCGAGATAAAAATTCCATTCCGCCACCTGGTTGGGGTTACCCGGTAGTTCGAACTGGATCGTCCCCAGCACATTGAAAGCCCCGCCGCTGATAAAAATCGTTTCGATCCGGCTGGCCAATTTCGGTTCCGCGCGCAGGGCCAGGGCCAGGTTGGTCAGCGGCCCCAGCGCCACGAAAGTAACCGGTCTGTCGCTTTCCAGGCATTGCCGACAGATCAACTCGGGCGCAGAGAGCCTGGGGACTGGCGATGAAACCCAGGGCAGCAGCAGCCGTATGCCATAATCCATAATTCTGCGCCAGCCAGGCGGGAACGCGCGCTGTCCGCTGAGCGCCCGCTCCGGGCCGCCCGCCAGCGGGATATCCTGGCGTTTCATCAGCGCCAAGAGCCGGCCAGCATTCTCGACCCCCTGCTTAACGTGCGCGACACCGTTTACCACGGTAATGGCGCGTACCTCGATTTCAGGGTGTTGGAGCAAAAAAAGCAAGGCAACGTAGTCGTCAAAAGACAAGTCTGTGTCGATGATCACCGGGCGGCGTACTGTATCATTGGAGGTCATTATGAGCTTCCTTACCTGACAGGCTGGGCGGGGCTGCAATCTTCGTCACGCTTACAACACCTATTATAGGACAATCCACAGATTGAATGAAGTCCCTCGACAACTTCTCTTTGCCAATTGCAACGAACAAAAGTCACCCGGCCATCCACCAAGCCGCTCTCAGCAATGGGCAAGTGCGCCCCGATTCCCCTTCAAAAAAATCAAATTGTGAGATTCGTCATATTGACGGATGCAACCTGCTCATGCTACACTGGGTTACGATTAAGTTATTCCTTAATCGACAATTTCATGGACAAAGTCGAAACCCTGCACGCTTTTGAACAACTCAAAATCCTGGCCGATGCGCGCCGCCTGGATATTTTGCGCCGTTTGATGGCCGAACCCGCCACCCTGACCCAGCTTGGGCAAACCCTGAACGAATCCCCGGCCTGGGTGCGGCATCATCTCAAAACCCTGGAAAGCGCCGGGCTGGTTGAGATCGCCGAGGTGCGTGTCACGGCCAGGGTCACTGAAAAATACTACAAGGCCAGGGCTTCCGCCCTGCTCTTGCGCGAACTGATCCTGCCGCACAGCCAGAAACCCGTCATCATTTTTTCCGGCAGTCACGATACCGCCCTTGAACACATCGCCAGCCGGCTTGCCCCGCACATTTCCATGCTGACCCTGCCCGTCGGCTCGCTGGATGGGCTTGTCAACCTGCGCCAGGGGCTCTGCCATGTGGCCGGGGCGCACCTGCTCGACCCCGGCGGCGAATACAACACACCCTTTGTCCGTCACTTGTTCCCCGACCGGCCTGTCTTGTTGGTTTCATTAGCTTATCGCACACAAGGGCTGATCGTCGCTCCCGGCAACCCCAAGGGGCTCAGGGATTTAACGGATTTAAGCCGGGAGGACGTGACCTTCATCAACCGGAATCCCGGCTCCGGGACGCGACTCTGGTTCGACCGGGAACTCTCCCGGCTCGGCCTCCCCTCCACCTTGATTCGCGGCTACGGGAATTTTGTCAGCACCCACAGCGCCGTCGCCAAAACCATTCAGGCCGGGCAGGCCGACGCTGCGATTGGGATCCAGGCGGCAGCCTGGGAAGCCCAACTCGGCTTTCTGCCCCTGTTCGAGGAACGTTATGACCTGATCGTCCCCGCCGAACAAACCGGACTGGTCAGCCCCTTGTTCGACTATTTACAGACCGGCGCCTTCCGCCAAGAGCTCAACGCGCTGACCGGTTACAACTCCGCCCACAGCGGAGAACAAATCCCACTCTAGGAGAATCCCATGAAACTGAGTGCCCGTAATATTCTGAAAGGCAAAGTTGTCAAAGTCACCAAAGGCGCCGTGAATTCGGAAGTGATCATTGAGCTTCCCGGCGGCACACAACTCGTTTCGATCATCACCAACACCTCCGTTGAAACCCTGGGACTCAAGGAAGGCAAAGAAGCTTATGCTGTCATCAAGGCCTCCAATATCATGGTCGGCGTGGATTAAGCGATGCGGAGAACGTTGAGCTTTCTCCTGGCCCTGTTCTTCATCCTCGCGGCCTGTACACCGGCCCAGGCCCCGACGGCGGAAGCGCCCAAAACACCCCAGGAATTCCAGCCCACACCTGTCTCAGGCACGCTCTTTGTGGTGGTCAAACCCGATGGAACCGAAGCCGGCTTCACCTGGGATGACCTTAAAAAGCTGCCCCTGGCGCAGATGACCGCCGAGGGCAAGATCGAAGAAGGCGTCAAACTGATTGACGTGCTGACTGCCGCGGGTGTGACCGGGTTCAAAGGAGTCAATCTCAGCGGCAGCAGCAGCCCGGCCACCCTGACCTTTGAACAGGTCAAAGATGAGACCACCATTCTGGATTTCACCAATCACGGCACGGTCAAACTTGCGACGAATCACATCCCCAAACCTGATTGGACGAAGGACGTGGACAGGATTGAAGTGAAATAATGCGCTACTTAATCGGCATTGATGATACCGATAACCTCGAAAGCCGCGGTACCGGTCATCGCGTGCGCCAACTGGCAGATTTTCTCGCCGAACAAGCCCTGGCCCAGCCCCTGAGCATCACCCGCCACCAATTGCTGGTCGACCCGCAGATTCCGTACACCTCTCATAACAGTTCCGCCTGCCTGCTGGTCGAAGCCGAGAAAATGCAGAAAACCGCGTTATGGGGAGCCTGCCGGGGTTTCCTCCTGCGCGAAAGCGCTCCCGGCTCCGATGCCGGGTTGTGCCTGGCCGCCTGGGAGGCGGTCAATCCCTGTGTCCAGGCTTTTGGGAAGCGGGCCAAGATCGTTGTCCTGACCCAGCTTGAAGCCGAACAAACCGCGCTGGATTACGAAATCTCTCTGGAAGGGCTGACCGGCACACACGGTGGGATCATCGGCGCATTGGCGGCAGTCGGTTTGCGCCATGCAGGCAATGATGGCCGCTTTTTGTGGCTTCCCGGGTTGCGGGAACTAAGCGGCAGTTTATCGGTGGCCCAAATTTGTACACACGGACACATCGACCAGATTCGCCCGCTGAATGGAGCAAACCTGGCTCCTGAAACCCTGGTGAACGTTGGCGAATGGGTGCGCCCCATTTTACACGGCGGCCAGGCTACCTTGTTTGTTGAGGAACAAAACCATGAATGGCACATTCTCTCCAAAGAACGTATCAAAGACCTTTCCAACTGAGTGGGAGCTGACCGATTTGCTTAGCAAATCGTGGGAGGCCCTGCTGCTACTTGGCGGCGGCGCGCTGGCGGTTATCCTGCACCAAAGTTTTCGCCTGCCGCTCGGCCTGCCCGGGCATCATGGCATCGAATGGATGGCCTTGCTGATCATGGGACGCGCTTTCTCACGTTTTCGCGGCGCGGGCAGTCTCACCGGCCTGGGCGCAGCCGGGATGTCGATGCTGCCCATCTGGGGTGTCTCCCATGATCCCTTCATCTGGCTGATCTATCTGCTGCCCGGCCCGGTCATGGATCTCGCTTTTCGCTACCTGCCGCGCTTTGCCGACAAACTCTGGTTCCTGATGCTTCTCGGCGGGCTGGCGCACGTCACCAAACCGGTTGCCCGATTACTGATTACGATTATCTCTGGCTGGTCGTTTGGTTCCTTCCGCTATGGCGTGGCTTATCCCATCGGCAGTCACCTGCTCTACGGCTTGATAGGCGGTTTGCTTGGGGCGCTGCTCGTGCTAGGCATCCAGCGCCTGACACCGAAATCCAATCCAGAGTAAGACACAGACGAAACTCCTTCTAAAGAAACGTAGCTGTTTGAATTTTCGCAGCTGCGTTCGATGCGGAAGGAGGTGAGCTTGTCCTGAAAACAGAGGAGTTTTCGCTCCTGCTGAGCTATTTGTGTTCCCAGTCCACGTCCATTCAGGGAATGGATCTCATCGAAAACATAAGGAGAATAGAATGAAACTGTACATGCGTTTGATTTTGACGGGAGGACTTCTCTTAGCATTGGCACTGGTTTTTGCCGCCTGCTCATCCCCCGGCCTCACCGTTCCACCGACTCCGGAACCTACCCCGATCGTCGAACAGTCAAACCCTGCGCCGACGGCTATCCCACCTACCGAAGCGCCTGCCGCGCCAGCGCTGGAAATCGTCAGCCTGACCGAAACCCAGGCTTTTAGCCTGGCCGACCTGCAGGCCATGCCCGCAACTGAGGGGTATGGCGGGATTAAGAGCAGCACCGGCAAGATTACCCCGCCAATCAAGTTCAAGGGTGTGGCGCTCAAAGACCTGGCCAAACTGGCCGGAATGGATGAAACCAGCGGCCTAAACGTGGTTGCCGAGGATGGCTACAGCATTACCTTCTCATATGACCAAATTACGAATGGAACCTTCATAGCTTACGATCCGGCGATGGGCGATGAACTCAAAAACCCGGTTGAGCTGACTGCCATGGTAGCCTACGAAATGGACGGCAAGCCGCTCGACCCCAAACAAGATGGCCTTCTGCGCCTGATTGTCGTCAGCGACAAACTCAACCAGGTTACCGATGGTCACTGGGCGGTGAAATGGGTCAATAAACTGGAAATCAAGCCGCTCGTCATGGAATGGAAGCTGAAGGCTGTTGGCGGAATCGAGGATGCTTATGAACGCGGCACGATCGAATCCTGCTCGGCTCCGCAATGCCACGGCGCAAGTTGGACAGATGACAAAGCCCAGGAATGGGTCGGTGTGCCGCTCTACATCCTGGTTGGCGGTGTGGATGATGAGAACAAGCACGAAGGCACTGCCGCCTACAACACCGACCTCGTCAGAGCCGGGTACACCGTGGATGTGATTGCCAGCGATGGCTACACCGTCTCCTTCGATGCCCTGCGCCTGCTGGGCAACAAGAACATCCTCCTGGCCTACAAAGTCAATGACAACCCGCTGGCAGAGAAATATTTCCCGCTGCGACTGGTGGGTTCCGATCTGGAAAAGAATGAAATGGCCGGGATGATTACCGAACTCAAGCTCAACCTTCCGAAAGCCGAAAGCAGTGCAATAACAAATCTTCCGGCAGACAAAGCTACTTTCACCTTGATGGGCCAGGTCAATCAGGAATTGACTCTCGATGAAGCCACCCTGCGCAAAATGGAAATGCTCAAAATCACCGCCGAGCATCCCAAAAAGGGCAAGGAAGATTACGAAGGTATTGCCCTGAATGCCCTGCTCGATCTGGCAGGTGTCAAAGATGGCGCCAAAACCCTGGTAGTCACTTCCGCGGATGGCTATGTGACCGAAGTCAGTCTGGCGGATGTGCGCGCCTGCAAAGACTGTCTGCTGGGCTTCACCAACACGCTCGAAAAGTTCAAACTTGTCATGCCCGGCATGGAAAGCAGCGTTTGGGCAAAAGATGTGATCAAAATCGAAGTGAAATAACCCATCATTATGTCATTGCGAGGAGCCGCTTTTTGGCGACGAAGCAATCCCCCATTTAATGGGGAATTCTTATTACGTCACCTTACCGTTTAATTGGAGATTGCTTCGTCGGGTTACACCCTCCTCCAATGACATGACACTGACAAATGCCCAACCACATCCGCTTCGCCCTCCTCCTCACCCTCATGCTAGGACTCGCCTCGTGTACCGGAATCCCGGCCGTGGAGAGTCCAGGCCCGAAAACGCCGCTGGTAGTCTTTGCTGCCGGGAGCCTGATCCAGCCCTTCGATGCGCTGGCAAAAGCCTTCGAAACAAAATATCCCGAGATCGATGTTCTGCCCGAGTATCACGGCAGCATCCAGGTTATCCGTCACGCCACCGAACTTCACGAGCCGATTGACGTGGTCGCCACTGCTGATGCGGCACTCGTCCCGATGCTGATGTACTCCACGAACAATCCGGAGACTGGCCAGCCTTATGCAAACTGGTATATCCGTTACGCTAGCAACCGCCTGGCGCTGGCTTACAACAAAAACAGCAAGTACGCCGACGAAATCACCTCCGAGAATTGGGTCGATGTGATTGCCCTTCCGGATGTGAAAGTGGGTCTCGCCGACCCGCGTTTCGATGCTTCCGGTTACCGCGCGTTGATGGCCGTGGCCCTGGTCGAGCAGCAGAAGCAAAACTATCGCCTGTTCGAGCCGTTTGTAGCCGGGCAGTTCACCTATGGGCTGACAATTTTTCGTGATGAGACCCTGACGACCATCACCGTCCCCGAAATTTTGGAGACGCGCCCCGAGGCGCATATCCTGATCCGCGGCGCGAGTATCCAACTGATTGCCCTGCTCGAATCGGGTGACCTGGATTACGCTTTTGAATATGAGAGTGTCATCGCCCAGCACGGCCTGGGATTGCTGCGCCTTCCGGCTGAAGTCAATCTAGGTGAGGCCGCTTTCGAAAACCTTTACGAGCAGGTGCAAGTCAACCTGGATTTCCGGCGATTTGCGACCATCAAGCCCGAGTTCCGCGGCGAACGGATTGGCTACGGGATCACAATCCCAAGCAGTTCCCCGCACCCGAAAGAGGCCGCGCTCTTCATTGCCTTCCTGCTCTCTCCCGAAGGCCGCGCCATTATGGAGGCCAACCACCACCCAATGTTTGAAACAGCCCTGGGTGATGGGTACACCAACCTTCCGGTGGAATTGCAGTCCCTTTGCGTTCCTGTGGAGGAACGTTGAGCCGTCAACAGGCTTTAGATTTACTCTTTGGATTGCTCGGCAGCCTGCTCCTGCTTTTTATCATTTTGCCACTCGTCAGCATTCTGCTTGGCACGACAACAGAAGCTTTCATCCTGGCGCTGACCGACCCGGAAGTGCTGAATTCGATCAGCCTGACCTTTGGCGCAGCGCTGATTTCCACAGTTCTGGCTGCGCTGACGGGTATCCCGCTGGCTTACCTGCTAGCGCGGCGAAAATTCCGCGGCAAACATCTAGTGGAGGCGTTGGTCAACCTGCCAGTGATTATTCCGCACACCGCTGCCGGGGTAGCCCTGCTGCTGGTTTTTGGGCGGCGTGGATTGCTCGGTCGCGGGCTGGAGCCGCTCGGGCTGGTCTTTACCGATAACCTGGGCGGCATCGTCGTCGGGATGCTATTCGTCAGCCTGCCCTTCCTGGTTAATATGAGCCGCGAAGCCTTTGCGCTGATCGACGATGAACTGGAGCGGGTGGCCCTGACCGATGGCGCAACGCCCTGGCAGGCTTTCTGGTACGTCACCCTGCCGCTAGCCTGGCGCGGGGTGATGGGCGGCGCACTGATGATGTGGGCGCGCGCCATCAGCGAATTTGGCGCGGTGGTGATCCTGTCGTATCACCCCAAGATCGTGCCGGTGCTGGTTTTTGAACGGTTCCAGGGCTATGGCCTGGGCGCGGCCCAACCGGTAGCGGCACTGTTGATTGTGATTGCTTTGGCTGTCTTTCTCTGCCTGCAATTGGCACTTCAGCCCAGGCGAGATTAAAAAGTGGATTTACGAGCTGTTTGTGCAGTTCGTTGATCGTCAAATTCTTTTACTAAGGAGAAAAAAGATGAAGTTTACACCCCGCAACATTTTACTAACCCTGTTCCTGATCCTGGCTGTCGCGCTCTCTGCTTGCCTGTCCCCTTCAGGGGGCGCGCCTGCCGCCACCCCGGAACCCACTGCCGCTCCCGCACCGACGGCAGTCCCCGCCACGGAAGCTCCGGCCGCTCCAGATGCCCCGGCTGGATCTTCCTTGGCCGTCACCGGCCTGGTCAATACCGAATTGACCCTGACTACCGCCGACCCGGCGGGGCTGGAGATGGTCAAAGTGACTGCCGAGCACCCGAAGAAGGGCAAAGGAGATTACGAGGGCGTGCGCCTGAATGCCGTGCTCGACAAAGCCGGTCTCAAAGCTGACGCCACCGCGCTTGTGATCAGCGCCAGCGACGGTTTCACCAACGAAGTGGCCTTGGCCGATCTCAAAGCCTGCGCTGACTGCCTGATTGGAATTTCCGACGGAATGTTCAGCATGGTTATGCCCGGTCTTTCCAGTAAGGCCTGGGTCAAGGATGTTGTCAAGATCGAGGCGATCGTGGGTGCGGCTGCCGCAGAACCGGCTGCCCCGGCTGGGCCTCCGGCCAACCCCAACATCATCCTGGCCACCACCACCTCTACCCAGGATTCCGGTCTATTGGATGTCTTAATCCCGCTGTTCGAAAAACAGACCGGCTACAAAGTCCAAACGGTGGCCGTTGGCACCGGAGCTGCGCTGAAGATGGGCGAAGAAGGCAATGCGGATGTCCTGCTCGTCCATGCCCCCTCCTCCGAAAAGGCGTTGATGGAGGCCGGTTTTGGCAAAGAGCGCTTCCTGGTCATGCATAATGATTTCATCATCGTCGGTCCGGCGGCTGACCCGGCGGGCATCAAAGGCGGCGGCCCGGCCGATGCCTTCCGCGCAATTTTCGATAAAGGCGCGGATTTCGTCTCGCGCGGCGACGATTCTGGTACGCATAAGATGGAGTTGAGCTTCTGGAGCAAAGCCGAACTCGATCCCAAGGGAAAGGCCTGGTACATCGAATCTGGCCAGGGGATGGGCGCAACCCTGACGATTGCCTCCGAAAAAGAGGCTTACACCCTGACCGATCGCGCCACCTACCTGGCGAATAAAGACAAGCTTCAGCTTGAGATTTTGCTCGAAGGCAATAACGCCCTGCTCAATGTCTACCACGTCATCACCGTCAACGCCGAAAAGTGGCCCAAGGTTAATTTTGAAGGCGCGCTGGCTTTCGCTAAATTCATCACCGACAAAGCCACCCAGCAAATCATTGCCGAGTTTGGCAAGGATAAATTCGGCCAGGCGCTCTTCTTCCCGGATGCCGATAAGACCGACGCAGATTTGGGATTGAAGTAAAATTGCATTTCGGTAGGGGCGAAGCAACGCTTTGCCCCTACTCATCCACCTGTTGACTACCGATATGCCTGAAATTCTCCAAATCACCCTGCTCTCCCTGCAAATCTCCGGCATCGCCACCGCCATCAGCCTGCTGATTGGCCTGCCGCTTGGCACGCTGCTGGCATTGGGCAAGTTCACAGGGCGTTCGATTCTGCTTAGCCTGGTCAACACCGGCATGGGCCTGCCGCCAGTCGTTGTTGGCCTGTTTGTGGCCATGATGCTTTGGCGCTCCGGTCCTTTTGGCGACTTGAAACTGATTTACTCTCCCACGGCAATTGTGATTGCACAGGTGATCATCGCTTTCCCGGTCGTGACCGGTTTGACCTCGGCCTCCCTCCAGGCGCTCGACCCGCGCCTGCAACTGCAACTGCGCGGGCTGGGCGCCTCGACCCCGCAAATGATCTGGATGCTCTGGCGCGAAGCGCGCCTGCCGCTCCTGGCGGCGCTGATGGCCGGGTTTGGCTCGGTCATCTCGGAAGTCGGCGCAAGCATGATGGTCGGCGGCAACATCCGCTACCAGACGCGCGTCTTGACCACAGCGATTGTGCTCGAAACCGGCAAGGGCAATTTCGAGATTGCCATTGGGTTGGGTCTTTTGCTGCTGACAATCACCTTCCTGGTCAACTGGGCGCTGACCGTCATCCAGCAAAAGGGAGCGCGGCGTGGCGACTGACCTGCTCACCATTCGAGATCTTCTCATTCGCCGCGGCGGACGCCTGGTGCTCGAAGTCGAGGATTTATCTGTCCATCAGCATGAGGTGCTGGCCATCGTCGGCCCAAATGGCGCGGGGAAAAGCTCCCTGCTGCTCGTGCTGGCCCGCTTGCTGCACCCCGGGCAGGGAGAAATTCTCTTCAACGGAAAATCGGCCCAAGGCGAGCCGGACCTGGCCTATCGCCGCCGGTTGGCGCTCGTTTTGCAGGATCCGCTCCTGTTCGATACCTCCGTTTATGAAAATGTGGCCTCCGGGCTGAAGTTTCGCGGCCTGCCTGCCAAAGAAATCCAGCCGAAAGTCGAGATTTGGCTGGAACGCCTGGGAATCTCACACCTGGCCAGGCGCCGCGCCAACGAACTATCGGGCGGCGAGGGACAGCGCGTCAGCCTGGCCCGCGCCCTGGTACTGGAACCGGAACTTTTGCTGCTCGACGAACCTTTTGGCGCACTCGACCCACCCACCCGCGCCCGCCTGCTCGAAGATTTGGGCCAGATTCTGCCGGCGGCAAAAACAACGACGATTTTAATCACCCACGATTTGAAGGAGGCCGCCAAGCTGGCAGATCGTGTGGCCGTCCTGCTCGACGGTCAAATCGTGCAGATCGGCGCGCCGCAGGAAGTCTTTGCCAGCCCAACCAACCCGGAGGTAGCCGCTTTTTTGGGGATATAAAGACACATCCCGCGAATACTCGCGGGATGGCCTGACCAACTCAAAGAGAGGAGAGAGTTTTTACGGGTGGCGAGGAGAGGCTCACCCGGGCTCTACAGCGGTTCGTGGTTTGGATTGGTACCGCACCAAACACAAGTGGGTTTGTCGAACAGGTTACATTCTTTGGCATTCGAGCAGCGCCGTGAAACAACCCGCGGCGCATCGGGTAAGAAGTCAATCGGGTAAACAACTTCGGTTTCGAAAGCCACCTCGTGCCCAACATGGTCACAATAGCGCACTTTGATAACTTCCCATTTCTTTTCTGCCATAAAAGGCCTCCAGATTACCTTGATCAGTAGTTCATGAAACATTTTGAGAAGCCCAATGATTGGAAATTCTCTTAACTTTCGCGAAGTGCTCTTTAGAGTTTACGCTAGATCGGATGGGCCTGCCAGTGACAGGCGTCATCAAAGCGAATGACAAAGTATATCATTTCGGACGACAAATGTCCTTTTCGTCTTAATAATTAGGGGCGTTTCTGTAGCCTGTAAATTGCGCCGTTGTAATCGGCCAGATAAAGTTCCCCGGCTTCATCCACGCCAAAAGTGCTGATCCTGAAACCAGTCTGGAAGAATGCCTGGGTCTGCCCGAGAGGCGGACTGGCCAGACCCCAAACCTTGCCCGAGCAGTAATCACCAAAAAAATAGATGCCCTGCCACTCGGGCAGCGCCGCGCCGCGATAAACGTAGCCTCCCGTCACCGAACATTCGGCTCCGTGCGAATATTCTGCCACCGGGGCGGTGAATTCAGGCTGGTAGCTGCCTTTAAACGGATAACTGGCCTCCACCCGGTTCCAGCCAAAATTCAGGCCGCCGGGCGTGCCTGCCGGGACGAAATTGATTTCTTCCCACTGGTTCTGGCCCACATCGCCAATCCACAGGTCACCGGTAACTGAATCGAAGGAAAAGCGCCAGGGGTTGCGCAAACCAATAGCCCAGATTTCGCTCAGTCTTTGATCGTTGAAAGGATTATCGGCAGGGACGCCATACGGCGTTTCAAGGGTGTTGACATCGATCCGCAGGATTTTGCCCAGCCAGGTGTTCAGGGATTGGGCATTGTCGTATGGATCCCCGCCTGAACCGCCGTCGCCCAGGCCAATATAGAGATACCCATCCGGCCCAAAGGCCAGCGCGCCGCCGTTATGGTTGGCAAATGGCTGCTGCACGGAGAGCAATGCCAGCTCACTGGCCGGATCGGCTCTTTCGCCGCTGGCGGTGAAGCGCGCAATCCGCGTGTTGCCATCACGGGCGGTGTAATTGACGTAAAAATAACCATTTTCGACAAATTTGGGATGAAAAGCCAGCCCCAGAAGTCCCCGCTCAGAGCCGTTGCTGCCAACCCGGTTGCGGATATCAAGGAATGGCGCCTCGAGCAGTTGACCAGCTTTCAGAACGCGAATCTGCCCGGGTTGTTCGACGATGAACAACCGGCCCGAACCATCGCCTGCATTTTGAAGATCGACGGGGTTGGTGACGCCACTGACGACCTGCGCCCAGGTGTAGGCGGCAGGCTCAGGAATTTCGACAAGAATGGGCGCAGGCGGGGCCGCGGTGGGATGGTTGTTCCCGGCTTCAGCCGAGGGCAACGGCGAGGGCGGGGTTGCCGCGATCTGCACTTTCGGGGGCGGCAGCGTGGAGGAAACGGACGTCGGTTGGGGGGCGATGGAACTGCAGGCGGACAGGCAGAGAGACAACACAAAGATACCGGTAAAAAGTTGTCGGGGCATGTTTTCTCCTATTGGTCGGTCACGTCGGTTGACTCACCATCCACAACGTCACCCTCTACTTCATCCTTGACTTCATCCACAATGGCATTGTTGCTGATTATTTTTTTTGCGAGTTCACGAACAACCTCTGGTGGACAAAGTTCGAGGAACATATAGTAACCGAGCCAAAGAATGGCCACATCATCCACCACGCCAATGCCGGGAGCGACTGCGGCGGGGATAAAGTCGAGGGGTGAGACAAAGTAAACCAGCGCGCCAAGGGGGATCAGTTTCAGCCATGCGCTGACGCGGCGATCGCCGATCAGTTGGAACATCAGTTTTGCGCGCAAGGTCAGGTCTTTTAAAACGCCACCCTGGGACGGGACGATGCTTTGGGAAGGTTTTTTGTTCATACGTGCCTCCGTGTTAAAACTATTATCCCACATTCTGTGCCGGTTGCTTGAGTTTTGGATTACTTTTTCAAATTTCGTGAAGTACTGAAAATTCACTTGATACCCTGCGGAAGCGGGGAAAATCATAACAAATGTCAGGTTGACCGGCATCCGGCTTTGGGTTATACCCGTGACGGTCGTAAACTATCCATCTGCCAACCGATGAAACCAAACCCCGTTCTGACTACCTATCTGGCGCGCATCCGCGCCTTCCACCCGAATGCCCGGTTATACCTGGTCAGCGTCATCTTGACCGGGGCAGCCCTGGGCGTCTATCGCCTGCTCTCCAATTTCTACGTGCTGAGCCTGGATTTCGATCAAAACCTGCTTGGACAGCTAATCACCATTACCAGCATGACCGCCCTGCTAACGGCAGTGCCAATGGGCTTCCTGGCCGACCGCCTGGGGCGTAAGAATTCGCTGCTGCTTTCGGGAGCTTTGGTCAGCTTCGGAATCCTGATGACGGTCCTGGTTCCGTCGCGCCCAATCTTTTACGCGATGAACGCCTTGATCGGGATGGCCCAGGGGCTTGCAGCGGTGACCATGTCGCCGTTTTTGTTGGAAAATTCGGGGGAACAGGAACGCACCTACTTGTTCAGCCTGAGTTCCGGCTTGCAAATGGCGGCGGCTTCAGTGGGAAATTCAGTTGGCGGGTATTTGCCAACCTGGATTGGCCAATGGCAGGCGGTCAGCGCCACCAGCAGCAGCGCCTATGCCGGGGCGCTGGCGATTATTGCGGCAGGTTCGTTCCTGGGGCTGGCCCCCCTTTTGGGATTAAAGACGCCCATCCTGACAAAATCTGACCAGACAGTTTTTGCTCCATTTTCTTACGCCCGGCAGCACCCGATCATGCTGGGCAAGCTGATCACCCCGATACTGGTCACCTCGGTAGGCGCGGGGCTGTTCATGCCCTTTATGAACGTCTTTTTCCGGGTGGTCTACCAACAACCCGACCCGGTGATCGGGAATGTCCTGGCCTGGGGTGCGTTGGCAATGGGAATCGGTCTGTTCATCGCGCCGCCACTCGCTGACCGGCTTGGTAAGGCCCGGCTGGTAGTGATCACCCAGGGACTGTCGATCCCTTTCCTGGTGCTGCTGGGCTACGCCCCGCTATTCTGGATGTCTGCGCTGGCGCATTATGCGCGCTTGTCACTGATGAACATGTCTGGGCCGGTCTACCAGACCTTTGTGATGGAGCACGTCGAACCCGAGTCGCGGGCAACCGTGGCAAGCCTGGTCAACATGGCCGGGAATTTTGGCTGGGCTTTCAGCCCGTCAATCAGCGGCTGGCTGCAAGTCAGTTACGGGTTTGGCCCGGTTTTTGCCTGTGTAATTGTGCTCTATTCGCTGACGGTTTTTATGTACTGGAAGTTTTTCTGGAAAGCGGAACCACCGCGGCTGCAGTAGGGACACGGCGGGCGATTTGCGAACGATTTTGACCAGCAGAATCTGCCGTGTCCCTACTATTATCGTTAAAAATCGCTCTGGGTCGCCCGGCTGGGGATTTGCGCCGGGTCGTAAGGTGTCACCTGGTAAACATAATAGTTCAGCCAGTTGGCAAAGAGCAGGCTGGCATGCCCGCGCCAGCGAACGCGCGGCGTTTGCGATGGGTCGTTGTTGGGATAATAATTGTGCGGAACGTTGATCGGCAACCTTTTGTTAACATCCCGGTCATATTCGGCCTTCAGGGTCAGTGGATCATATTCCGAGTGGCCGGTGATGAACAGGTGGCGGCCGTCCTTCGAGCCGACGATGTAAATCCCGGCTTCGTCTGATTCGGCCAGGATCTGCAGATCAGGCACTTTCACCAGGTCGGCGCGGCGGATTTCGGTGTGGCGCGAGTGCGGGGCCAGGAAGGTGTCGTCGAAGCCGCGCAGCAGCTTTTCGGTGGGAATGAGCGTTTGATGCTCGAAAACACCAAACATCTTGGCAGGCAGGGGATACTTGGGCACCCCGTAGCGGTGATACAGTCCCGCCTGGGCGCCCCAGCAAATATAGAGGGTCGATTCCACGTTCGTTTCGGCCCAATCCATGATCTCGACGAGTTCGGGCCAGTAATCGACTTCCTCGAATTCCATTTGTTCCACGGGTGCGCCGGTGACGATCAAACCGTCAAATTTTTCGTTGCGCACAGCCTCGAAGGTCTCGTAATGATTGAGCAGGTGCTCGGCATCGGTATTTTTGGCCTCGTGGGTGGCAGTATGCAAGAGGGTCACATCCACTTGCAGGGCTGAGTTACCCAGTAAACGCAGCAACTGCGTTTCAGTAGCGATTTTCGTCGGCATCAGATTCAGGATCGCCACCCTTAACGGACGGATATCCTGGTGTTCGGCGCGTTCTTCGCCCATCACAAAAACGTTCTCTTTTTCGAGTACGGCGCGGGCAGGCAGGGTTTGGGGGATTTTAACAGGCATGGCAACCTCATTTGGTGATTTGGCGATTTAGTGATCGGCAAATCACCAAATCGCCAAATCGATAAATCATTCAATTAAGATAGCGCCTGATCCAGGTCCCACAAAATATCGTCAATCTCCTCGAGCCCGATGCTCAAGCGGACGAAATCGGGACTGACCCCGGCGCTAACCTGTTCTTCGGCGCTCAACTGGCTGTGGGTGGTTGTCGCGGGATGGATGGCCAGACTCTTGGCATCCCCGACATTTGCCAGGTGGCTGAAGAGTTGCAGGCTCTCGATGAACTTCTTGCCCGCTTCTGCGCCGCCTTTAACGCCGAAGCCGAGAATGGCGCCCGGGCCCTTGGGTAAATACTTCCTGGCGCGCTCGTAATCCGGATGGCTTTTCAGCCCCGGATACTTGACCCAACTGACCTTGGGGTGTTTCTCCAGGAACTCGGCCACCGCCTGGGCATTCTGCACATGCCGTTCCACGCGCAGGCTGAGAGTCTCAATGCCCTGAATGGTCTGCCAGCTATTGAAAGGCGACTGGCAGGCGCCGACATCGCGCAGGGTCTGGACGCGGGCCTTGATGATAAAGGGCGGCAGGCCAGCGCCCAGCAGGCTGGCATAGACCAGCCCGTGATACGAAGGATCGGGCGTGGTGAAGTTCGGGAAGCGGCCGCTGGTCCAGTCGAAGTTGCCGCCATCGATGATGATCCCGCCAATGCTGGTGCCGTGTCCGCCAATGAACTTGGTGGTGCTGTGGGTAATGATATGTGCGCCCCACTCGAACGGGCGGCACAGGTAGGGTGTGGCAAAGGTGTTATCGATCATCAACACAAGATTATGCTTTTGGGCAATTGCGGCAGCTTCCTCGAAGGGAAAGACTGAGATATCCGGGTTGCCCAGGGTTTCGCCATAGATGATCTTGGTATTCGGTTGGACAGCTTTTTCAAAATTCTGCGCATCCAACGGGTCGACAAACGTAACCTCGATCCCCAGCTTGGGCAGGGTATAGCGGAACTGGTTGTAGGTGCCGCCATACAAGCGGCTGCTGCTGACGATATGGTCGCCCGCTTCGCAGAGGGCCAAAATAGCCTGGAACTGGGCGGCATGGCCCGAACTGGCCGCCAGCGCGCCGACGCCGCCTTCCAGGTCGGCGAGGCGCTGCTCGAGCACGTCGGTGGTCGGGTTCATCAGGCGGGTGTAGATGTTGCCCAGTTCTTTCAGGGCAAACAGATTGGCCGCGTGTTCCGTGCTCTTGAACTGATAACTGGTTGTCTGGTAAAGAGGCACGGCGCGGCTGCCGGTAACGGGATCGGGGCTATAGCCAGCGTGAAGCTGGCGGGTGGCAAAACCAAACTTGCGGGATTGTGTAGACATGCGTGCTCCTCCTGGAGTTAGTTGAATTCCACCCTTATCCAGAAGAGAAAAATAAAAACCTCTTCTGGTAAGTATAAGAAGAGGCTGCGCGCGTTCATCCTCTCTCATCTTCCAGATCGTACTGCCGGAATTGGCACCTTGACTCTAGGTCAGGTTGTCGAGGCTTCGCAGGGCCGGTCCCTCCGCCTCTCTGGATAAGAGCGTATATTGAGTTGTTAGTGCGCGGTTATATCACTGACAAATAAGACTGTCAAGGGCGAATTTCCAGACAGGGCCAACGCGTTTTCTGAACTCTGGGTTCGCACTGTCCGCGAAGAATGTCTAGATTACATTCTTATATTTAACGCTGCTCATCTACGGCGCGTCGTGATTGAGTTCGCGGATTATTACAACACTGCTCGTCCCCATCAGGGCATTGATCAGCAGACTCCCATCCCCCAATCAAGACCTTCAAGTGGAACCATACCATGTAGAAATGTCCTGGGTGGCATCATCCACGATTACTATCGTGCCCCCACTCTCCTGGCTCTTCCTGCTACTTGAGTTCTCCTGCTCGTTCCCCCCTTCATAAAAAACCATCTTTTGTGTTTTTGCGCGTCTCATTGCCAATCTGAGCATTCTTTTTCAGTTGAATTCCCATAATTTACCGTTTTCGAAAACCATTCTTGGGATCAACAATGGTCGGTTTGCTACCTTTTTAGCCCTGTTTTCTGTCGGTTGAGGTTTTTGCACGATACGCCTGACAATATGGGCAGTCTTTGTCTGTTTTCGGTTTCAACAGGCGTATTTTCCTGATCTTTTTGACCGTTTCATCCGGATCATAGGCAAAAACTCGTAAACTCGTCAATCCAAGTGGCCACAACGTCAAGATTAACGCCAAAAATATCAGCCCCACAAGCAGTTGGTGGTTGTTCAAGGATCGGTTTCTTACTTAATTGGGATTGGCCTGTTATTTTACCCCCACTACACCCCAGCTCTCAGTTATACGCCACCGATTGTGGCTGCGCCCATTTTTCGCCAAACGGATTAATTTCAGATAGATTTAGTCCGATTAGATAAGAGTTTCATGAGAAACCTGGGGGCGAGATTGACTTATCTCACTATTTGTATATAATTTGTCTAGGTTTGAATATGGAAAACCTTTACAGAATATAGACAATAAATAACGGGAGAGAAACATGAAACGCTTTACCACAGTTTTATCCGTACTACTGATCGCTGTTTTTGCCCTGGCCGCCTGCGCCCCCGCAGCTACTCCAACCCCGGCTCCGACCATGGCGCCGAAAGCGACCGAGATCCCAGCCACCACCGAGCCTGCTCCGAAGCCGATGGACATCGTTGATACCGCTGTGGCGGATGGCCGCTTCAAGACCCTGGCCGCTGCCCTGACCGCCGCTGGCCTGGTGGACACCCTCAAAGGCACAGGCCCCTTTACCGTCTTTGCCCCCACCGATGAGGCCTTTGCCAAACTGCCCGCCGGGACGATTGACGAGCTGCTTAAGCCTGAAAACAAGCAGAAACTGACTGACATCCTGATCTACCATGTCGTCTCTGGCAAGGTCATGGCTGCGGATGTGGTCAAGCTGACCAGCGCCACAACCGTGTTGGGCAAAGATGTCACTGTCAAAGTTGATATGGGCAACGTGTATGTCAACGAGGCCAAGGTCATTATCACCGATATCGCAACCAGCAACGGCATCATCCATGTTATCGACAGTGTCCTCCTGCCTCCGGCGGAAGATGCGATGATGGGCAAGACGATTGTTGATGTAGCTGTGGCCGATGGCCGCTTCAAGACCCTGGCCGCCGCCCTGACCGCCGCTGGCCTGGTGGACACCCTGCAAGGCGCTGGACCGTTTACCGTCTTCGCCCCCACCGACGAGGCTTTTGCGAAATTGCCCGCTGGAACGATTGATGAACTGCTCAAGCCTGAAAACAAGCAGAAACTGACCGATATCCTGCTCTACCATGTCGTCTCCGGAAAAGTCATGGCTACGGATGTGGTCAAACTGACCAGCGCTCCCACCGTGCTGGGCAAGGATGTCACCATCACCGTAAAAGATGGCAAGGTCTTCCTGAACGACACCGTGCAGGTCATCATCACTGACATTGAAGCTTCGAATGGTGTCATTCACGTCATCGACGCCGTGCTTCTGCCCGCTCAATAAACTACTTCTCCTCTTGAAAGAGTGGTTTGCAGTGAAACTGCCCCGGGAGGAATCCCGGGGCAGTTGATCTCTCTCCACAGTTTCTGGAGCGTGAGGATTGACCAATCATTGTCGATGACGGCTCTACAAAAATCCTAGATCCAGATTGATCTGGTTTAGAAGGAAAAAAATCTGGAATGCTAAGCGCAGATACTGAGAGATGGCCTGACCGGCCTGAAGCAAGTGGCAATTGCATCAACAAAGAAAATGGCAACACATTTCCAGCTGGGTATGTTATTACTCATCTCATCTTTGAACGAATAGCCATTAAATATAATTGAGCAAGTTAAGCTCAAAGGAGCACCCGAATGTCTACTGAAATGTCGCTGAAACAACATCACGTCCCAAATGGTTTTTCCGATCAACTTGCGCTGGCTTTCACCAAATCTGCGCGCTTCTTTGCTGATACTTTTTTCGCCCGCCGTTACGGTCACCGCGCGGTTGTACTTGAAACGGTAGCCGCGGTCCCGGGCATGGTTGGAGGCGCTTTACAACATCTGCGCGCCTTGCGTCGCATGGAAAGCGATAATGGCTGGATTCAGACTTTGTTGGATGAAGCCGAAAACGAGCGGATGCACTTGATGACCTTCATTAACATCGCCCAACCAACGCGGCTGGAGCGCCTGATCATTCTGCTGGCCCAGGGCGCTTTCTTCAACGGCTTCTTCCTGCTCTATCTTTTATCGCCAGGAACTGCTCACCGCGTCGTGGGCTATTTCGAAGAGGAAGCAGTCCATAGCTACACAGAGTACCTCAATGATGTCGACAGTGGAATAATACCCAATGTCCCTGCGCCCAAAATTGCGATTGACTATTGGAAACTGGCCCCGGATGCACGGTTGAGAGAGGTGATCATCGTGGTCCGTGAAGATGAGCGCCATCACCGCGATGTTAATCACGAATTCGCCAATGAGCTGGCTTGATGCCAAAAACACACACAGGCATTTCCCAACGGTTTTCTTCGCTCTAAGTTGCTGCCTGTTTCACCAGGAAACTCTTCTGACCACTTTTTGCCAATACCCTATTTATGGGAGCTGAACATGAAAATCATCCGGCGTGTTTTCTTGGGGTTGCTGTCGGTTATCGTTTTACTGGTCGTTTTGTTGGTTGGCTCGGTGGCCGTGGATTATGTCCTGGGCGCTGGGCGGATTGACCGAATTTCCAATACCACCATTCCTGGAATGAACGGCACTCCCAAAGTAAGAGCCTATGTTGCAAAGCCTGAGGGTGCTGGTCCCTTTCCGGTTGTGATGATGATCCATGAATTCTTTGGCTTGAACGAATCGATTATTAGCAAAGCGGACGGGCTGGCCGCCGAAGGTTACCTGGTGGTTGCGCCCGATACGTTTCGCGGCTCGACAACCTCCTGGATTCCCCGCGCGATTTACCAGGTCATTACCACCCAGCCGGAACAGGTCAATATCGATCTGGATACAGTCTACGCCTGGCTGGAAACCCAACCGGCTGTTGACAGCTCCCGGATTGCGATTGTCGGGTTTTGTTATGGTGGGCGGACTGCGCTTGGATATAGCCTGCATAACAACAAATTGGCAGCCAGCGTTATTTTCTACGGTTCTCCCGAAACTGACCCCGCTGTCTTGAAAAACCTGCCGGGTCCCGTTCTGGGAATTTTTGGCGGAGCCGATCAATCCATCCCGGTAGAGGAGGTCACAGCCTTCGAGACGGCCTTGACCCAGGCGGGGGTCCAGCATGAAATCACCATCTATCCCGATCAACCACACGCTTTTGTCCAGGACATGGCGGGTATTCGGGCTGGTGGCGCCCAGGGCCAGGCCTGGGCGCAAATGCTCCAATTTTTGGATACTCACCTCAACCAGCCCGGCGCAGGCCAAACCGGCCCATCCAGCGCCTATCTCCCTGGTTTTGATTGGCAGTATTATCTCAAGTTGGCCTACGAACATGCTTTTGGCACCACCGCTCACATGCATTAATCCGCTGAGCGCTGGAACTATACCCGTCCCGGTCACAAATTGCGCTTTTTTCTGGAGCAGAGATGCGCAATTCGTGACCCCGGGCATTATATGCGACTGATGGCGGCAAATGAATTCGATTGGTGTCAATCATCCGCACAGAGAACCAGAACATAGGATAATAAGAAGAAAAGAGAGGCAGACATGGCTGAAACCCCCAAGTATTCCGTTTCCAGGAAACAAAACGAAATTGAAATTCGGCAATATCCCGCTTACATCCAGGCCGAGGTAACTATCGAAGATACGAACTATAAATCCGCGATTGAAAGAGGCTTCAGCTTTCTGGCGGGATATATTTTTGGCAACAATCTCTCGAGACAGAAAATTGAGATGACCACGCCCGTCCAGGCTTCTCAATCTGAAAAAATTGCCATGACCACCCCGGTGACCGTCACCGGCGCATCAAATTTCACCGTAGCTTTCATTATGCCTGCGGAATACACCCTGGAAACGCTGCCCCAACCGAAAGACACTCGTGTTCATTTCACGCGCATCCCGGCTCGTTCCATGGCCGCCATCCGATTTTCCGGGTTTTTCCGGCAAGAGACGATCCAGAAAAACAAGCAGCGCCTGAGTCATTGGCTGGAGGAACAGGGACTTGAAACCGAAGGTGATTTTATCGTGGCTGGTTATAATCCTCCCTGGGTGCCGGGGTTTTTAGCGCGTAATGAAGTCTTAATCCAGACCAAAACTGAACTTCAGGAGAAAAAATGATGCGGTATCTTAAACTTTACCTTGTCTCATTGCTGGCCTTCCTCGCGATTGACATGCTTTGGCTGGGCCTGGTGGCGCGTTCGTTCTATCAGCAGCAGCTCGGTTTTCTGATGGCCCCCAGCGTCAATTGGTTTGCGGCAGCCATTTTCTATCTGCTCTTTATTGTGGGCATCTTGTTCTTTGTGGTTGTTCCCGGTCTGGAAAACGGCTCACTCAAAGCCACCCTGCTGCGGGCAACCTTGTTCGGGCTGATCACCTATGCCACCTACGATTTGACCAACCTCGCCACCCTCAAAGATTGGCCCGTGCTTCTCACTGTGGTGGATCTGATTTGGGGGATAGTGTTGAGTGTTTCGGTCAGTTATCTCAGTTTTATGGCAGGCAAGCGGCTTATTTAATGCGATAATTGTCACTAACAGTGCGAGCCACAAATATTGACCCACGGATGGGTAAAACTTGCAAACCAGAAAAGTTGACATCGTGGTGATCGGCATCGGCATTGCCGGCTTGAGCTTCGCGCGGACCATGCAACAGCACGGGCGCGAGGTCTTGATCTTGGAACGCAGTCGCGCCGTTGGCGGACGCTGCGCCACCTGGCGGCATGCGGACCTGGCCATGGATTATGGCGTCCCTTTTTTACATGCCCGCTCGCCGCTCTTCTGGCAGGCCGTTGACCAGCTGCTGGGGGCGGACGTTTTGTCTGGTTGGCCTCAGCGCGTGCAGGGCAATGGGCCCACCTGCCAGCCGCGCGCATTGGACCCGGGGGTGCGCCATGCCGCTTTGCGCGGCGGGCTCAACACCTTGGCCAAGAAGCTGGCCGCGGCGAATGCTGAAAGCCTGCGCCTGTTAAAGGATTCGGATTTCGGCCCGGCCACAGCTGGAGCGATGGCTCTCTTCGGCCTGACCCCAACCCTTCCAACGCTCTCCCTGCTCGCCTGCTACGAGACTCCGCCGTCACAACCGGACTGGGAACTGCTTTTGCCAGAAACTTCAGCCTCCATTCAACTGATCAGCAATGAAAGCAGCAAGAACACAGCCGGGCAAAAACTCGGTTTGTGCATTCAGGCGCAGCCCGCCTGGAGTCGTCAGCGCCTCGATAGCGCCAGTCGCCTGCGCCTGGGCATCGGGCGAATCACGGTCCCCGCGGCTGAGAACTGGTTTGTGCGCCTGCCCTTCAGCATCTATCTGGGCTGGATCACGGTCGCGACCGTGGCCAATGTCACTTCCTTGCCGGACTACCTGAAATGGGACGGGTTGGGGATTGCCCCCGAAATCTGGATGGGCATTGTCCTGGCCGCCGTGCTGGTGATTGCGGCGCTGATGAATTTCACCCGCCGCGACATTGCGTACACGGCGGCGATTCTGTGGGCGCTGGTTGGGATTTCTGTCAAACATGCCGCCGTTCCGGCAGTGGCGCTTCCCACCTGGATCACCTTCGGGTTGGTTGCGCTGACCCTGGCAGCGGCATTTTTCCTGCGTCGGACGGAAAAGACCGTCCGATAAAACCATTTTTAGCGGTTCACGAAACATCTTAAAGAAACCCGATTTTTGGGTGTGTGGCAGGCGTATGCCCGCCACACACCCAAAAATCGGAAATTATTCCAAGTTTCGCAAAGTACTGATTGTAGAAAGAAGGATCAATGAACCTATTAATGATCTTGAAAATTATCGCCGCCCTGTTGACGGCGGCAACCGGCCTGTTGGCGCTCCTCAAACCAGACGCGACCTATGGCTTTATCGGCTTGAACGCCAATGGCGTGCGCGGTGTCTCGGAGATCCGCTCAATTTTCGGTGGAATGTTCATCGCGCTCGGGATTGTGCCACTGTTTCTGGGCCCGGTAGCCTATCAAATGCTGGGCATTACCTACCTGGCGATTGCCGCGGCGCGGGCATTCTCGATTGTGTTTGACAAATCCTATGCCCAATCGAATCTCATCAGCCTGGTCATTGAAATCGTTCTGGGCGCGATCCTGATCATGTAGCGAGAAGATTAAATCAGGGTCACAGAACAAGCTTTACTGACCACAGGAGCAAAGGATGTCAAAGCAAAGAGTTGTTGTCACCGGTATGGGAGCAATCTCTTCCCTTGGAGGGGTGGAGGCGTTCTGGAAAGGTCTGCTGGCAGGCCGCTCTGGTATTCGGCATATTAGCCGCTTCGATGCTTCCTCCATGAAAACACAAGTTGCGGGTGAAGTGGATTTTGATCCTGCGGAATACAACCTCGCTGCCAAGAATGCGCGGCGGATGTCCCGCGCATCTCAAATGGCGCTGGCAGCTGCTTCGCTTGCAATCGCCGATTCCAACCTGACCGTGGATGTCATTCAAGCGCAAAGCGAACGAAGCGGGGTAGTTCTGGGAACTGCCAATGCAGGTTTTGAAGTATTGTTGCAAACAGCCCTCGATCATCGTCTTCAGGGCAGCCGTATTAATCCAACCGCGTTAATTAACGGTTTGCCCAACATGCCGAGCCATTACGTCAGTTCATATACCGGTGCTGCGGGTCCGTTCCACACCGTCTCCGCCACATGTGCAAGCGGCACACAGTCCATTGGTCTGGCGTTGGATCAGATCCGTGCAGGACGGGCAGATCTTATGCTTACCGGTGGCGTGGATACGCTCATCCATCCCGATGTGATGCAGGCATTCGAAGCCATGACCGTATTGGCGTCCAAATATGGTCAGGAACCTGCCCGCACAGCCCGACCGTTTGACGCCGAACGGGATGGTTTCGTTATGGGTGAAGGCTGCGGCATCCTCGTGCTGGAAAGTTTGGAACACGCCCTAAACAGATCTGCTCGTATCTATGCTGAAGTTCTCGGGTCTGCCACCTCTTCAGATGCCGGTCACAACGCAGCGCCTAATTCAGAAGGAAAGGGTGCAGCCAATGCGATGCAATGGGCTTTGGAAGATGCGGGGTGTTTGCCAGAACAGGTCGATTACATCAACGCCCACGGCACTGGGACAGTTGTCAACGATGTTATGGAGACAAAAGCCATAAAACGCGTCTTTGGCGAACGGGCTTATCAAATCCCCATTAGTTCAACAAAGTCCATGATCGGTCACTGTATGGGAGGCTCAGGCGCGCTGGAGGCAATTGCCTGTGTGAAGTCACTGGAAGAGGAGATTGTCCATCCGACGATCAATCTCGAAACACCCGATCCTGAGTGCGACCTTGATTATGTACCCGAGAAAGCGCGTCAAACCAACCTGCGAGTCGTTCTCTCGAACAGCTTTGGTCTTGGCGGGCAAAATGCCTGTCTCGTTGTGGGAAAATACGCAGGATAGAACAAGTGGTTCTCATATCCGAATTGAAGCCGTCAAAAAGCAGACGGTCTACTGAGCCGCCGGGTTGAGCTTGTCGAAACCTTGTCGAAGTGTTGCCATTGGCGTCGAAGCTGTAGTCCACGCCGCCGACACCGGTCGTTGAGCCTGTCGAAACGGTGGTGACGCGGTTGGCAATGTCATAGGTGTATGCAACTGTAGCCGATAGGCCGCTGAGCATGGTTTCCTGGCTGAGACGGTTGCCGACCGGGTCGTAAGCATAGTTGTACGAGTCGCCGGTGGAGTAATCTGCGGCGGTCAGGCGGCCGAGGGGATCGTAGGTGTCCCACTCCGCTTCGCTGCGGGGATAAAATAGTCGATGGTTTGGCTGGTTTCGATGGTTTCGAGCGGACTTTGGAGGCTGTCCGTCTCGCAGCCGGGCACTGCGCAGGTGTTTTCGGCAGCGCTCTGCAACAGTTGACCGTCAACAGTGGCCGTAGCCGTTCTTACAGCATTGGCGCGTGGCGCGCAAACCCACCCCCTCCTGCCTCCCCCAAATACGACAACGAAAAAACATGTATACAACCAATCGTTTTCTAGTCGTATTTGGGGGAGGCGCTTCACATGTTCCTGGCGAAGGTGGCCGATAGGCCGGTGGGGGCGCTCTGCAAAACCCTCAGCATGAGTTTGCCTCTGTTGCAGAGCCAGTAATTCTGTAAAAAAAGAAGGGCTATTTATTTTTAATCTGCAAAGCGAACAGTTGGTAGCTGTCGCCAAGGGAGACAAAGATGATATTGTTCTGGGGGTCCGCAGCTATATAATACCCGCCAGAGTTAATTCCTGCGGTTGGCAAAAGAAACGGACGCGGAGAAAACTCCAACTTGGCAACTTCCTGGCCGGTTATTCGATCTACCACCATCAAATACCCATCCCAGGTAAGAAAATACAGATTTGATCCTAAAGCACATAGATTACTAATCACGTCCGCATCATACTTCCAAAGAATCCCACCATTGGTTTTTTCGATCGCGTAAACTTTTCCTGGTATGACCGAATCTCCTTCACGAACATAGATAACATCATCCATAAATAATGGCCCAGTATAACCACGACCAATCTCTGACTCCCACAAAATTTTTCCCGTTTCTGTGTCCATCGCTATTATGCCATTTTTATTGGCATAAGTAACATCATCTTCGATTGTTAAAGGTACAGGATAAAGATTAGGCCCTATCGATTTCAAAACTTGCCCGCTACCGATATCCAAGGTGAAAAAGCTGCCATTACTTGTATATGCAAACATCTTATCCTTATAAAAATTTACAAACGCCAGCGGACCCGTATAAGGCAGTATGAAATTCTGTATGTTTCGGCCATTTTCTGGGGCATAGGTCCGAATAAGACCCAATTCGGTGGTATAAAAAACCGAATTATGGGCGGCCATGGTATTTATATGCACATCATTTTGTAGCCAGGCTAATGCACCTGTGATAGCGTCAAATGCTTTAACTGTTCTTTGATAGATACCCAGTTCCAATACAAATACTCGATTAGGTGCCGTGATAAGCCTTGCCATGTTTGAATCAACATCAATCCGTAGGTTATTTTTTGACCATTTGGCATCCATGTAAGGGTTTTCTATCAAAGCATGTGACACACTGGCATTTGGTGTTAAATAAATTCCAGTGCAGGATACCAATAATGCTAATGACGAAAGTAAAAAACGAAAATATTTCATGGAAACCTCTTGCAAAAAATCACATCTGCCATATATTATGATTTTTCGATACTGATACTTTCAAGCTATATGCCATATAAACAAAAGTGTAACTTAATCATAACTTGAATTTTGCTGACTAATTTACACCGAAAATCAAGTTAGACAAAACCTTGCTCTATTATTTTCCCCTTAGCTGAAACAGTTAATAGAGCAAGGTGATCAACATTCAAGCTTGACATCACTCTAAAGTATAGAAGCCCAACCATTGCTTTTCGTGAAGCTTCTCATAAACCCATGCGTAATGCATCGCTTCAGAGTAAGCCCAGACCCTTGAAGGTAATACTATACCCACTCCACGAAAAGGACTAAAAAGGCCAATTGCAATGTCTCTGGTGAATTCGCCTGTATTTACACGATCATTCGGCATAATATAATTTTGAACTCTTCCATACAGTGTCGCATTTGTGATTCCGAGTGGGACATCAACTGGAATATCAAACCAACCTGCAGGAGTTCGGAGAGGAATGCCAGCACCTAAATAAATGTTTATGCCATTTACTTTAGGGTCGTTAATTGATGACCAACCTATCATACCTAATCCGGTTGATATTGGAGCCATATTATTGACACCCAGACCACCAAAAAATGAAAGTCCACCATAATCAGTAGCCACTGTATTTTCATCAGAATGTTTAAACCCTCCAATAAAACCCGCATATCCAGAATCTGCAAAGACAGGCGGAATAGGGTATGACTCGCCAACTCCTGTAAGTCTAAAATTTGCTAATTGCATTGTAGCAAAGTCATATACGACCTCGATGCTTTCATACTGAACATAGGTAATTCCAAGCTTATTATAGAGATACTGCCATCCGATCCCCTCAAGATACCCTTTTGCTCTATATTTCGTGGGGCCCTCATAACACCCGGCTGTGCCAATCACAGTGGCTCCCATGGCTGTCTCATCAATTGGTTGTAGATCATAGAAATCTAAAACACATTTTTCATATTCTGCTTTTGTAGTCATACTCTGGCACTTTATAGGTAAATGCCCTGACGGATCAGTAAAATTAATTGGGTTTGCGTTAGTGTAGTTCCAGCGATTCAATGAAAGCGGCCGGTTGGCATCTCCACTCCACGTATCGCGGGTCAAGAAACGGCCTGTCGAAGGCATATAGAATCGTGACCGCAAATAAACTGAGTTGCCGGACTGATATTCATCCGTATACCCGTAATCCGTCTGGCCCGCACCGCTGGTCATGGAGACGGTTCCATACGGCTCATACATCTTTGACAGGGTGACTGCACCGATGGCGTCGGTCAACTGGCGGACACTTCCCAGCGCATCACCCAGGAAGTAATCTGTGTGCGAAGTGCCAGGTGCGGAGTGCGATTCTTGCGCAATGCGACCGTTGCCATACAGATAGGTGTATCTGCCGTCGCTCAAGGCTTGCGTGAGACCAGTGTTCAGGTCTATGGTGAAGTTGGTGTCTGCGCCGTTGACGGTTTCGACAGGCTCAACCCGGCGGGTCTCCTGGAGCCGGTCGTCCAGGCCGTTATAGCGGTACAAAACCGAAGTCCCCGCGCCGAGGATGGATTTCAACCGGTTGCCCCACAGGGGTGCTTCGCTAGCAGAATCGTAGGAATAGGTGTGTAACCCATCCGAGAACAGGCGTTGCACTGAGCTTGTCGAAGTGTTGCCATTGGCGTCATATTGATTTTCGATTTGCGATTGTTGATTTTGGATTAAAACCAGGCGGTTGGCGATGTCATAGTTGTAATTGACCATGCTTTTCTGAGTCGGCCTGTAACGGAAGTGCAAGCCCAAATGCAAAACTCGGCGGGGATGTTTTGCGAAGTCCCATGCCGAGCAAGAGCGTGTAAGTTATTCATCAAGGTTATCTTATTTGGAATGCGAACAACTGCCTGCTATCTCCCAGCAATACATATAGCAATTGAGTAGTGTCGTCGAAAGCAAGTTCGTACCCCCCGACCTCGCCATCAAGAATGAAGGGTACTGAAGAAAACTCAGCCAGGATCGATTGTTCCCCGCTAATTGGGTTAATTGCCAGTAATTGCCCATCTCGCGAGAGAGCATACACTGTGGCTTTGGTTGGTGAATAAGCTATGTTACTGATTATATTCTCATCAGTCCTCCATAAGGTGGCCCCTGAAGCACGATCTATACCATATATGCGCCCCATCTCTATTCCCGTTCTAAAGAGGATCACATCTGCCAGAAAAACAGGAGCTAACCAAAACAAGCCATCCCATTCGGTATTCCACAGAACTGTCTTTGTGTTGTTATCTACGGCCCTCAGCCCATTCAAATCAACATAGGACACAGCCAGTGTGCTAAAGATCACTATTTGATCATCTGAATGCAAGAGAGTTCCCTTTCCATCGGATGTGTTGAGCCCAACCAATTCGTCAAGAGATGTTGAAACCTGGAGCTGGTCGTCAATAAGATACATATAGCGGATTCCTGGACCTCGAAGCGGGGTCGACCATAGTTTGTCACCGTTGAGATCATACTTGACAACATATGTATTGCCACTACACCCCACATACAGGCCATCTGATCCAAGAACAAGGTCCATGCACGATCTGGAATCGACTGACCACAATTCCTGGCCATTGAGACCATCCAGGCAATGGGCACCCCAGTTCTCACAGGTTGGGTTCATGGCTCCTATGTAACACACCTTTCTTCCGCTAGCGGTTAATATCGGGGTAAACTGTTCTGTATAGATGTCTTTCAGCGACCATAATGTACTCATGGAGGGCGCTACGAAATTTGGTTGATGCCCTGATGCTACCGGCCCTGATGAATATCTGCGTATATCAATGGTCGGAAAACACCCCAAGCATATGTATGCACATACCAACATGACTAACAGTAGATGCCTATTATTCTTAGTTCGCATTTCTAATCCTCCGGCTGAATCTCCATGTAAGCCTTTACACCTCGCATCGCAAGAAATGCAGCATATGCCCTTGATGCAGTCATCACACTAGAGTTTGCCTTCACATGCAGATCTGTAGAATCCGGTAATGGAACATGGATTCCCCAAACGGTGTTGTCTCCCGACATTATATCGCTCAGCAGCCCCCCCCAATCAACAGTTTTATCTGCCAGGACGTAAGGTTTAGTAGTGTAAGGAATATAAGAATACATAAGGGATATGTCTGCGTTTATATCACCAACCTCAAAAACATCTGCTGACACACTCCCGCCAACATACCACGTCACTCCCCTAAGCATCTTGTCGCCCACCGAATAAAAGCCGCCTACTCCTCCGCCAACTCCAATTCCAAGATCAACAGAGGATCCAATTTGTAGTGATCTGGATTCGCCTAGATAACTTTCGGCGAGAGACTTGTCTGAACGCAGCCCCATGATGTAACCACCGTACCACGATAAACCAGTACCTAGATCAGCAGCATCATTTATTCCCCAACCACCGAATTCGAACTTGGCTCTCTCCATTCTGGCAAAATCATAGACAAGCTCTCTGCCCATTCTCTTCCAGGCAACCCACCACTCAGCTCCCTCTAAATAACCCGTCGCTCTGTACCTCTTTGGTCCTTCATAGCAGCCTTGACTACCTGTGACATATTCGCCCATTTTAAAGTAACTGATAGGTTCAATCCCGTAATGATTGTCCACGCACGCCTCATACAGAGCCTTATTGGGCATTGACTGACACCATGTTGGGAATTTGCCTGTCGGGTCAGTCAAATTGACAGGGTTGCCCTCCACATACATCCACCGATTCATGGACATGGGACGATTCGCATCTCCTCCCCATGTATCCCTTGACATGAACCTCCCCTCCGCAGGCGCAAAATACCTCGCGCGTAGATACACCATGCCGCTGGCATCTTGATATTCATTGGTGTTAGGAT
>DHVZ01000038.1:0-27049 GCA_002412925.1 Anaerolineales bacterium UBA5195
TCTCCGAAATCTTGAACCACACCCTTTCGCCAATTGTTAGTGCAAAGTAGTCTATTTTGCATTGACAGCACCTTTTTCGCCAAATCCCGCTACGGTTAAACCAGCGTCATCGCACATCCATCAGCGCGCGGATCAGACCCACCCGCCAGTGTGCCAGCCTCATCGCGCAGGATCACCTGCCCACGGCCAAAAAGCGCCCGCCCCCAGCCGCTGACCGGTCTGACCGGGTGTCCCATTTCTGCCAGCCTGGAGATCACCTTGAGCGGGATACCTTCTTCAAGCGCAACCGCATCTGACGGGTTGCCGTCCTCGATGCAAAACCGGGGCAAATCCAACGCAGACTGGGGGTCAAGGCCAGCGTTCAAAGCCAGGAAAACCTGCACATGTCCCTGAGGCTGCATAAAGCCACCCATCACGCCAAACGGCCCAAACAACGAGCCATTGGCCTCACACGTAATCAGCCCAGGAATAATCGTATGGTATGGCCTTTTGCCCGGCGCAAGAACATTCGGATGGCCTGGATCAAGGCTGAAGTTGCATCCACGGTTTTGCAGCGTGAAACCCCAGCCTTTGGGCACAATTCCGGTGCCAAAACCCATGTAATTGCTATTGATGAAAGAGCAGGCGTTACCCCAGCCATCCACCACACAGAAATAGACCGTATCTGAAGCTGAAAACGGGCGGCCGCGAGTCTGGTCGAGTTTGGCGGCTTTGGGATTGATCAGTTTGCGTCGTTCAGCGGCATATTCTTTGGATAGCAACTGGGCAAGCGGAATCCGGGTAAATTGGGGATCGCTGACAAACCAGCGCGCATCGGCGAAGGCCAACCGCAAGGCCTCAATCTCAAGGTGCAGGCGCTCCGGCGAAAGCGGATCCAGCGCAGCCAGGTCAAAGCCTTCAAGCAGATTCAGCGCCAGCAGCGCGGTGATTCCCTGTCCATTGGGCGGACATTCATGCACGCGGAAATCGCCATAGGTAACGCTGGCAGGCTGTTCCCAGGTGGAATGATGCGCGGCCAGGTCTGCCAACTTCAGGCAGCCGCCCGCCCGTTGCAGGACTGCTTCAATCGCCTGGGCAATTTCACCTTCATAAAAGGCTTTCTTGCCACCCGCAGCGATTTTCTTGAACGTGCGCGCCAATCCCAGATTGTGGAAGGTCTCACCAGGGTTCGGGCCGCGCCCATCGATGGTCATTTCCATGCCATTCAAGGCGGTCTTTAGCTGTCGCTCTGCCCCGGCTTGCCAGAAATGGGCCGTCAGCGGGGCAACCGGGAAACCTGCCTCGGCCAGGCGAATGGCCGGGGCCAGGAGGTCTGCCAGTGACAGCGTACCGTGTTTCTCAATCAGGTCACACCAACCGGCGCACGCGCCCGGCACGGTCACCGTATACGGATGATCAGGCGGCAGGCCGGCGCCCAGTCCATCCTGCCGTACTCGTTCCAACGCTAGATCTGCCGGAGCACGCCCGGAGCCATTCAGGGCGCTGACAGTCCCGGTTTTTGCCTCGAAGAACAGCGCAAACATATCCCCACCCAGGCCCGTGGAGGTGGGTTCGGTCACATTCAGCGCGGCTGCGGTGGCAACTGCGGCATCGGCGGCATTTCCGCCCTTCGCCAGGATTTCCAACCCGGCAGCGGTCGCCAGCGGCTGGGAAGCAGCCACCATACCGCCTTTTCCGTAAACGCTGGAACGGCGGGAATTAAATTCAGGCAGATTGTTTTTCACGGGAAAACGCCTCTTGCAAGTTTCAAGCTTCGGGGAGCTTGACCGGCTTAAGCATGACCATCACCTTGTCAACACGCTTGCCGTCCATATCCATCACTTCGAAAGTTAAACCGCTCCAGTCAAAACGGTCAGCCGTCTGAGGGACGCGCCCCATATGCAACATCACAAATCCGCCGAGGGTTTCGTATTCATCCTCGTCGGGCAGGTGACGCAGGTTAAAAATTTCCTTGAAGTCATCAATCGTGAGCATCCCATCCAGCAGCCAGGAACCATCCTGGCGCTGGGTGGCTTGCGGTTCATTGTCAATATCCCCAACAATTTCCTCGAGGATATCGAAAATAGTTAATAAACCCTGGATGGAGCCAAACTCATCCACCACGAGCATCATTTCTGCAGTGCCAAACTTGAACAAGTCGAGCGATTTCGAGGCCAGCGCAGTTTCAGGAAGATAAACAGGCTCCTGTATATTCCGTTTCAATTGGAGCGGCTCACCATGCAGGCTCTCAAGAAGCAGGTCGCGGGCTTCGATCACCCCCAAAACATTATCCAGGCTGTCTTCACAGACGGGGAAACGCGAGTACGGATTCTCCTCGATCTGCTGACGGATTTGCTCGGGCGTATCGTTGACATCCAGCCAGGCAATTTCACTGCGGGGGGTCATCAAAGAACCCACGCGCCGGTCATTGAGCCTGAAGACGCCTTCGACCATATCCTGTTCTGAAGCTTCGAAGATGCCCGCCTGGGTGCCCTGGTCGAGCAAGACTTGCAATTCTTCTTCAGTGACCGGAGGTTCTTGATTGGGCTGAACTCCCAGCAGACGCAAAATCAAGTCGGTTGTGCCGCTCAACAGGCGCACCAGGGGTGAAAAAAGCCAGGAGATGAAATTCATCGGCCCGGCAATCGCCGAGGCAATCGCTTCGGGGCTGTGCAAGGCCAGTTGCTTTGGAACGAGTTCGCCGAGCAAAAGCGAAAAGAGGGTGATCAAAATAACCACGAGTGCCAGGGAAATCGTCCTGGCATAGGGCAGCAAGAACGGGACTTTTTCAAAATGGGGTACGAGCGATTCGGCAATCGTCACACCGCCAACCGCGCCCGCCAGGACGCCAATCAGGGTGATGCCCACCTGGACAGTGGAGAGGAAGATATTCGGGTTTTCAGTCAGCTGCAGGGCTGTCTTTGCGCCCTGATCGCCCTTGTTAATCCGCTGCTGCAAACGCGCCTTGCGCGAAGAAACCACAGCAATTTCTGAAAGCGAAAAAACACCGTTCAAAAGAATGAGTAAAAAAATGATCAGGATTTCAAGACCAATGTTCATACTAATCTACCAGCTTTCCCAGCAGCCAGTCGAAAGCCTGGGGGGCCGAGAAGTTATCCCGGCGCCCACGCAATTCCCCTGCCTGAGCCAAGGCTTCTCCAAAAGCCACCCCACGCGGTTCAACCTGCTGCCAAATGGGGTATAAATCTGTTTTGCGGATATGGTTGTGGCCGATCACGACCTCATATTCAATATACAACGCCATCAACACAATTTCCAGTAGCGGATCAAAGGGTTCGAAAACCCGGATATGCTTGCGCCTCAGGTAAGGGGTCTTGCCAAGTAAATCCAGGCTGCCGGCATAAGGATCGCGCGAGGCATAATGGACGGTGCGAAAGCCCGACATGTAAAATGTCCCCAGGCACATCGGGCAAGGCTCAGTGGTGGTGTACAAAATTCCGGTGTGCGGGTCGAAGGCCTCGTAATCAACTTGATTCAAGGCTTCGATCTCAGCATGCGCCAGAGTTTTCCCACGGCGGCGGCCATCCTCCGAACGCGCAGAGTAAATCCGGTTCCGGCCTCGTGAAAGGATTTTTCCCTCCGCATCTGTGGTGACAGCCCCGATTGGAACACAATCATCACAATAAGCTTCCCAGGCCATTTCGAGAGCCGCCTGCCAGGGCAGGGAGAGTTTTTCCCACATCAGAGAGTTACCTCGATGCCCGCGCCGCTGACGGCCTCGCCGATCACCCAGGCCGGTTGACCCAACTCGCTGGCCCGCGCCTGGAACCCCGCCAGTTTTTCCCGGGGAATCGCCAGGAACAAGCCTCCGCTGGTCTGGGCATCGAACAGGAGCATCTGCTCGATTTCGCTCACTCCTGCCGCGAACTGGACATGTTCCCCGTAAAAGAGCCGGTTATCCGCGGTTCCGCCGGGAAAAACCCACTGCTCGGCATATTTGCGCGCGCACGAAATAAATGGGACTTGCCCGAAACCCAAGCGGAAGCCGACTCCTGAAGCCTGCGCCATTTCCCAGCCATGCCCCAGCAGGCTGAAACCGGTCACATCCGTGCCGCCGCGCACGGAAAATTCATTCGCCAATTGGCCGGCCTTTGCATTCAGGCGGCTCATCCATCCAATCACTTCCTGCACATCTGCTTCAGGAGCCTGGCCGCGCTTCAGGGCCGTGGTCGTCACGCCAAAACCAAGCGGCTTGGTCAACACCAGCGCGTCGCCGGGTTGAACACCACTTTTCCTCAACAGCTTCTGCGGGTGGACAAACCCGAGCGCCACCAGGCCGAATTTCGGTTCCTTGTCCTGGATGGTGTGCCCGCCCGCCACAACCACGCCCGCTTCCTTGCATTTTTCTGCGCCGCCGCGCAGGATTTCGCTGGAGATTTCCACCGGCAGATCAGGCGGCAGGGCGGCGATATTCAGAGCCAGGAACGGCACCCCGCCCATCGCATAGATGTCGGAGAGGGAATTCGCAGCGGCGATGGCGCCGTATTCGAACGGTGTATCGACCACCGGGGTGAAAAAATCAGTCGTCACCACCAGCGCGCGATCGTCATCCAGTTTCCAGACCGCCGCATCGTCCGGGCCGTCCAGTCCAACCAGTAAATCCGGGTAAGCACCCGGCTGGAATAAATTCGAGACAGGGCGCAGAACCTGCGCCAGCGTTTCCGCATTGAGTTTCGACGCTCAGCCAGCGCAACTGGAAAGCGTAGTCAGGCGAATTTTGCGCCCGGAAGTTCCGTTTTCGTTCATCGGTGCGTGACTCCAAAAGCTGGATCGTAGAAAGGATTTTACCACTTTCTACAATCCAGCTTTTTCGGTGAATTTCAAATCTGCCCTGAAGGCTGGCTACTGCGGAGTTGCCAACTGCAGCTGCGGCAAGATGAAAGGCGCGTTGCTCGGCACCAGCATGATTTGGACATTCGGTGAAAGCTTGGAAATGTACTGATACTGCAAGAGGGTCGGGTTTTCCTTCAAAACAGCCGCAACCAGTTGCAGCGCCTTGGCCTCGGCCTCCGCTTGCAAAACCCGCGCCTTGGCCTCGGCTTCAGCTTCGATCACGCGCGCCTCGGCTGCGCCCTTGGCAGCCGTCACGGCTGCATCAGCCTGGCCCTGCGCCACCTGGCGGGCCTGTTCGGCTTCCTGTTTTTTCGACTCGACCACAAACTTGGCCTGCTGCGCCTGTTGTTCGGCAATCTGTTTCTGCTCCACGGCTGTAGCATACTCATCGCTGAAGCGAATGTTGCGCAGCACGAAATCCTGCAAAATCAGGTTATTTTCTGCAAACCTCGCGGTCAACTGCTCGGTAATCTTCTGTTCCATCTCGGCGCGTTTCGAGCTGACAATTTCTTCCACGCCAAATTGCGAGGAGACATCCCGGATCACACCCCGGGATTGGGGCCGCACCAGGCCGTTTTCATAGTCCTTGCGCCAGGTGCGGTACAGGTCAACCGCCTTGTTCGGGTCGATCGCGTAAATCACCGAAGCGTCGATAAAGACCTGCTGGCCATCCTTGGTGCGCACCTGGATCGTATCGTCACCCGATGTTTGCCCTTCTGATTCCACTGCGGACATGGTATAGGTCTGGCGCAGGATCGAATATCTCTCAACACGCTCGACAAACGGGATCACCCAGTGAATGCCAGCGGTCAACGCCTGCGGACGGATGCCGCCCTGGCCGGCAGTGATGACCACGGCCAACTGATCCGGCTCGATAAAGACCAAACCAGCGCCCACCGTGCTCAACGCAATCGCCAGGAGCAGCATGACAACCACGCCAGTGGAAAACCCCTTGACGGCCTGCCCACGGCTTGCGCGCGTGACCCAGACAACCACCAGGGCAATCGCAACCAGCCAGGCGCCTGAAGCAATAAATTGTACAGCTTGAGCAATATTCATAGTTTTTTCTCCTTCTTTGTGACTTGATTATATCGTGATAGCATTAACGTAACGTATGCACATTGCAAAAGGTTGCATTGACGAAATTTACCTGGATGGACGCCGCGCCGCGCGTCTCACCTGCCCACCGGCCTTGGTTCCCGCGCCCGGACAATACCTGCTGGCCCATGCTGCTGCCGACCCAGCCTCCCCGTTGGCGAATCCCATTTTCGCTGCCGGAATCTGCCCCGGAGGCTTCTATGCCGCCCCGCCCCTTCCGGACAACTGGCTGCCCGGCACTGAGCTGACCCTGCGCGGCCCGCGCGGACACGGTTTCAGCCTGCCCGCCGCGGCCCGCTTCGTGGCCCTGGCCGCTTTTGGAGGAACCTGCGCCCGCCTGCTGGCCCTGCTCGAACCAGCCCTGGCTCAAAAAGCCGCAGTCGTCCTGCTGACGGATGACCCGCCCGACGGCCTGCCCAGCGCCGTGGAAATCTCTCCGCTTTCGGCCTTACCCGAAACCGCCAGTTGGGCCGATTACCTGGCCATCGACATCCCCCGCGCCGCCATTCCAGACATACAAAAACCGGCCCAACAGCTTAGCCACATTGGCTACGCGCAAGTGCTGATCGAAACACCCATCCCCTGCGGCGGAATCGGTGAATGCAGCCTGTGCGCCGTCAGCCTGCGCAAAGGTTATCGCTTGGCCTGCCAAGACGGGCCAGTCTTTGACTTAAAAGCTATCTTGGGATAAAAAAATTCGGCCAGCAGAGGTTTTGCTGGCCGAATTTTTCAGGTTTATTCATCCACTCATTGCCAAACCCTGAAAGACGTTACCGTCTTGCCGGGCAATCCCTGGTACAAAACTTCCACCTGGATCGTCACCAAACTGCCATAGGGCTGCTCCCGAACCGTCAGCGGGATGAGCGCCACACCGTAACGATTCGTCGTTTGCGCATCCCTTTGCACCTCGCCGGCCGCCCAGGAAGTTGTCACGATCACCGTGGCGCCTGGAACAGGCCTGAGGGTCTGGTCTTGAACCACTACGTACACCACCTGCTCATCGGTCGGTTGCGTGACAGCCTTCCAGGTGAAAGCCCGGGTATTGAGCAGCAAGACATTCCCAGGTAAATTATCCCTGGCGCTGACCGCCTGTAAAAGGTTGGAGTCTTCGGGCACCAAATCGAAATTGATGCGGCCGAGTTCCGCCAGGGCAACCTTTTGCCCTTCGGGGTATTCCGGATACCATTCGAAACGCGCCCGCTCGAAATACTGCACAATGCGCGCATTGTAAAACAAGAACGGCGAGATTGGCTTTCCAAAAATCTCTTCGCCGCCATGCTTGTCAAAAAATTCCAGGAAGTCGTAACAAATATACGTTTCGGCGTAATAGCGGCAGCCCAGACTGGGGACAAAATTCAGGGCTGTGCCGGGCGGGGTGCGCCAGTAAACGTAATCCCCCACTGACGAGAGTCTCACACGCTGGCCAATCGGGTTTTCAGGAAAGAATTCAAAACGCGCGCGCTGAAAATACTGGATTAAGCGCCCCGTCTGTGAATCTGTAAAAGCCTCGGTAATTGGAGAACCAAAGACCAGCCCAGCGTTTTCAACACCCTGGTAGTAAGCCCAAAATTCCCCACTCAGGTTATGCCCTGTGTCAGAAAAATAGCGCGAAGATGAACCATCCTGGGCAGCAACAAGACCTCCGTTGACAGCCAGGAGGGTAAATGTAACCAGCGCTATCCCCAACGAACGGACAAGCTTATTCACAATCTGATTATACAACATTCCCGCAATGAAATTGCAATGCTTTCTGCAACTCCGACCCTAAACCTGCTCGAGGCTCGGTAAGTCTTGCGCCCGGGGCTGAGTGGTAATTTGTGTTATTTGCCAACGCCCAGCCGGAAGAGTTTAAACCCAGCCTCGAGCCAATCCTTGCCCTGCCAGCCATTGACCGTGTCGATCAGCACACGCGCCGGGGTGATGGTTTTCAAGGCTGCGGGGCTGAGCTGCCGGAATTCGGCATGGTTCACCAGCAGCAAGACTGCGTCGGCATGCTCAAGCGCCAATTCAAGGGTCAGGGCAGCGTCCACGCCCGGCAAGGCGGCTTCGGGCTTGAAGGGTTCGAAGGCTTTAACGGCCGCCCCGGCTTGCGTCAATAGGTGGATAACTTCAACGGCGGGACTCTCCCGCAGGTCATCCACCTCCGGTTTGTAAGCCAATCCGAGCGCCGCAATCTTTTTTCCGGCCAAATCGCCGCCGAAGGCCTTTTTTACCAGTTCAACAACGAATTCCGGCTGGGCATCGTTCACCTGCCGGGCGCGTAAAATCAGCTTACTCAAATCCGGCGCACTCTCGACCAGGAACCAGGGGTCGACACTGATGCAGTGCCCGCCCACGCCTGGGCCGGGGCTGAGAATCTTAACCCGCGGATGCAGGCTGGAAAGCTGGATGGCTTCCCAAACGTCCACGCCAAAACGCTCCGCCAGGCGCGAGAATTCATTCGCAATGGCGATATTGACGTCGCGATAGGTGTTTTCCATGATCTTGACCATTTCGGCGGTTGTCGAGTCGGTCTTGTGGATTTCACCCTTAACAAAATTGGCGTATAAATCGTACCCAGCCTGGGCCGATTCGGGGGTAATCCCGCCGATGACCCGCGCGTTTTCGATCAGTTCGCGCAAGATCTGACCGGGAAGCACACGCTCTGGAGAGTAGGCGACGAAAAAGTCCTGCCCGGCCTTCAGGCCCGATTTCTCAAGGATGGGGACCACCAGGTCAAGCGTGGTGCGCGGCGGCGAGGTGGACTCGAGCACCACCAGGTTACCCCGGCGCAGGTGGGGAACAATCGCTTCGGTGGCCGAGGTAACGGCACACATATCCGCCTTTTTGTAGGGCTGGCCGTCAACCTGACCAAAATCATGCTCATAAAAAGGCGTGGGGACGGCAATCAGGAAAGCATCGGCAGGTTCCGGCCGGGTGGAGACGGTCAGGTTTCCACTCTTGACAGCCGTTTCAACCGCTTCGCCCAGCCCCGGCTCGTGGATATGGATGCGCCCGGCTTGCAGGGTTTCAATAATGGCTGGATTGGTGTCCACGCCCACCACTTTGAGACCATGCGTGGCAAAGACGCTGGCAGTCGGCAGGCCAATATAGCCCAGCCCAAGGATGCAGATTTGATTGAATTTCACGGTTTCTCCGGTTCCAAACCCCCACCCAGTTAGGGAGAGAGGGTAGATTTGTTTCGCCCCATTATACCAACCTGCCGCCCGATAAAACCAACCACGATTCGGGCTCTCCCCACAACTTGCAGATGACATTTGACGTAAATCAAGTGACCAATAACCAATTCGTTGTATAATGATTTCAGACCAATGGAGGTTGAAATGGAATTTCTGCTTAATCCAAACATCGCCTATGTCTTGATCGTGGCGGCAGCCATGCTGGCGCTGGCCTCAATTGTGATTCCAGGGACCGGCGTGACCGAAACTGGCCTGGTTTTATGCCTGGGGTTGGCCGGGTATGTGGCTTACTCCCTGGGGATTAACGGCTGGGCTTTGCTGGTCGTATCGTTGAGCGCCATCCCTTTTATCTTCACGCTCCGCTCCAAAGCTTGGCGTATTCCGCTGCTGGTGCTCGCCATCCTGATGTTGATTGGCGGCTCGGTGTTCCTGTTCGTTGATGAAAAAGGCTGGCCGGCTGTCAATCCCCTGCTGGCCACGATCGTGTCCATCATAAGCGGCGGGTTTACCTGGTTCGCGGCAGACCGGGTCATTGCCGCCCAGCGCAGCCAACCAAGCAACGATCTCAACGCGCTGATCGGGAAAATCGGCGAGGCCCGCAGTGAAATCAACCCCGATGGTTCGGTGCAAGTGAATGGGGAGTTGTGGTCCGCGCGGAGTGAAACGCCCATCGCAGAGGGAAGCCCGGTGCGCGTCGTCCAACGTGAAGGCTTTGTCCTGACCGTTGAAAAAATCTCGAAATAGTCACCAAAGGAGAGAAAATAAACATGGAAACTGCTGGAGTATTTACATCACTGTTTTGCGTTGTGGGTTTTGTGGTCATCGTGCTGGTGATCTTCATCGCCAACGCTGTCCGCATTGTGCCTGAGTATCAGCGCCTGGTAGTCTTCCGCCTGGGGCGCTGTGTGGGCACCAAAGGTCCAGGGATTGTCATCCTGATCCCGGTCATCGACCGGGCGGTCAAAGTGGACCTGCGCGAGCAAATCCGCGAAGTGCCGCAGCAGACTTCGATCACCAAAGACAATGCGCCGATCTCGATCGACTTCTTGTGGTATTTCAAGGTGCTCGACCCATCCCAGTCGGTCTTGCAGGTAAGCAATTTTGAGCTTTCGGCTGCGGGCATCGCCGCCACTACCTTGCGCGCCGTCATCGGTGGTATTCCGCTGGACGATGTGCTTTCTGAACGCGAACACATCAACAATATGCTGCGCTCGCGCCTGGACGAAGTCACCGAACGCTGGGGCGTGAAAGTGACCAACGTTGAAATCCGCGAAATCGTCCCGCCGAGGGATGTGCAGGAAGCGATGAACCGCCAGATGTCGGCAGAGCGCATCCGCCGCGCGTTGGTAACCGAGTCGATGGGTGACCAGGCCGCCGCCGTCAACCGCGCCGAGGGCACCAAGCAGGCCGCCATCCTGACCGCAGAAGGTGAAAGGCAGTCGAACATCCTGCGCGCTCAAGGCGACAAGGAAGCCCAGGCCCTCCGCGCCGAAGGTTTCGCCACCGCGCTAGAGAAAATCTTCGCCGCCGCCGGAAAGGTCGACCAGAAGACCATGACCCTGCAGTACTTCGAAACACTCAAGTCAATTGGCATGAGTCCTTCGACCAAGTACATCTTCCCGATGGAATTCACCAGCATGCTCGAGAATTTCACCAAAGGAAAGTAAAAGTAACGCGAAATCAGCTGGTGAGTGATAAAATTAGGGCCTCCCGAAATGGGAGGCTCTTTTTTTTACTTTCAAAATATGTACTCCTTTCGACTCAACCGCGCTGGAGAACGCGCACTGAAAACCACCCAATGGAAATTATCCCCGCCAACCTCCTCGATCTTAACGCCCTGCGGCATGTGGAAAAAATCTGTTTTCCGCAAGACGCCTGGCCATTGTTCGACCTGATCGCCGTGCTCTCTTTTTCGGGTGTCGTCCGACTGAAAGCGGTGGAGGACGGGCAGATGATCGGTTTTGTGGCTGGAGACCCGCGCCCCGGCGAAGGATTTTCATGGGTTGCCACCATCGGGGTTTTACCAGAATACCGTGGCAAAGGAATCGGGCGGGCGCTGCTCGAAGCTTGCGAGGCGCAACTGCCCACGCAGCGCATTCACTTGAGCGTGCGCGCCAGTAACGAAGAAGCCATTCGGATGTATAAGTTTGCCGGGTATTACATCATCGACCGCTGGCAAAAGTATTACAATGATGGGGAAGATGCCATCGTCATGGAAAAAGTTAAGTAAAGCAGCGCATTTTCCGCTGATTAAATGCCCACGACCACAAATGCACAATCCGCGCTGTTGTGATTTCCCGCCCAAGAAAAGGCACAATTTGTGACCGCACTGGGTATAATCGACCTATGACTTTCTCGTTGCCTGCACCAATCTGGGTGGACACCGCACCTGCGCTCCAACGCCTCGCTGAGCTTCTCTCTCGAGAGTCGCGCCTCGCCGTCGACACAGAAGCCAATTCCCTGCACGCTTACCAGGAACGCGTTTGCCTGATCCAGTTTTCCACGCAAACCACAGATTACCTCGTGGACCCGCTGGCGCTGGACGATTTGACGTACCTGGCTCCCATTTTCTCTGACCCCAAGATCGAGAAAATTTTCCACGCTGCCGAATACGATGTGCTGGGCTTGCAGCGTGACTTCGACTTCAGTTTTTCCAACATTTTCGATACGATGCTGGCGGCCAGAACCCTGGGCTACAAACAAGTGGGGCTGGGCAACCTGCTTGCCGAAAAATTCGGTGTGGATGTGGACAAGCATAACCAGAAAGCCGATTGGGGGCAGCGCCCGTTATCCCCTGCGCTGATCGACTATGCCCGCTACGACACTCACTACCTGATCGCCCTGCGCAACCTGCTCGAAACAGAACTGCGCGAAAAAGGACGTTGGGAATTGGTCAGCGAGGACTTCCTGCGCTGCTGTTTCGTCAACAACGGGGTCAACAACCGCCCGGCGCGCGGGCGCTGGGAACGGATCGACGGCCGGCAAGACTTGACCCCGCGCCAGAAAACCATTCTCAACGAGTTGTGCATCAGTCGCGAAAAACTGGCCGAACGGCTGAACCGCCCATTATTCAAAGTGGTGAACGACCAGGCGCTGTTGAAGATAGCACTGGCCGAACCGCGCACAGTAGAACAACTGACAAGCCTGGGCTTGACGGAACGCCAACTCCAACGGGTTGGAAGGTCGCTGCTCGAGGCGGTCGAGCGCGGTGAGAATGCGCCCATCGTCCAGGCGGCCGAAGCCGAAAGGATGCCTGACGCAGTAATGAACCGCCTGAACCGGCTAAAGAACTGGCGCAAGGAAAAAGCGGAAGCGCTGGGCGTCGAATCGGATGTGGTCTTGCCGCGGGTGCTGATGTATGCCCTGGCAGAGCAAAACCCGCGTTCGGCAGAAATGTTGGGCAAAGTGCTGGCAGAAAGCCCCTGGCGATTGAAAAATTTCGGCGCGGAGATATTAAAGGCGTTGGGCGTCAAAACTGTAATCGTGTAAGCGCGGAGGCGCCCACTCTTTTTATTCAAACTTGCAGCATTTCAATGGCAAAGGGATTCCCTTCGCCATTGAACAAGTTTCAAGGTCAAGGATCAGCCCCATGCAAATTCACTTTCACGGCGCAGCTCAAACCGTCACCGGCTCAATGCACCTGATCGAAGTCAATGGCTCGAAACTCCTGCTCGAATGCGGGTTGTACCAAGGCCCGCGCATGGAGTCCTTCGAACGCAACCGGAACTTTCACTTTGACCCCAAAACAATCGACGCGGTTATCTTAAGCCACGCGCATATCGACCACAGCGGCAACTTGCCCCACCTGGTTAAAAATGGCTTCAACGGCCCAATTTTCGCCACCCCGGCGACGGCAGACCTGGGCAGGGTCATGCTCTTGGATTCAGGGCACATCCAGGAAAGACAGGCTGAAAGCATGAGTTATTACAACGCGAAGCGCGGCCTGCCGCCCGTCGACCCGCTGTACACCCAGGAAGAGGCCGCAGAAGTCGCGCCGCTGTTCCAGCCGATCCATTACGGCACATCTTTCGAAGCTGCCAAAGGCGTAAAGGCGCGATTCGTGGATGCGGGACACATTCTCGGCTCGGCAGCCGTCGATTTGGAGATCCAGGAAAAGGGCAGGAAAGTCCGCCTGTGGTTCTCCGGCGATATTGGGCGGCGGGACCTGCCAATCCTGCGCGACCCAATCCTGCCCGAAGAAACCGACATCCTGCTGATGGAAAGTACCTACGGAGATAAACCCCACCGCGATCCCGAGACCGCTTACGTGGAAATGCGGGACGTGATCCTGCGGACGCTCCATCGAGGCGGCAAGGTGATCATCCCGGCTTTTGCAGTGGGGCGCACACAGGAACTGGTCTACAATTTAAACCGGATGTTCGAAGCTGGCGACCTGCCCGGCATACCCGTGTATGTAGACAGCCCACTGGCCGTGAACGCCTCGGATGTGTTCAAGCGGCATCCTGAATGTTTCGATACCGAAATGCTGCGCGAGATCCACAGCGGCCACCCGGCGCTGGAGTTCAAAAACTTGACGTATATTCACAGCCTGGAGGCTTCAAAGGCCTTGAACGAGCGCAAGGACCCAATGATTATCATTTCTGCTTCAGGCATGGCCGAAGTGGGCCGGATCGTGTATCACATCCGCTGGAATATCGAGAACAAGAAAAACACGATCATGATCGTTTCGTGGCAAGCGCCCAACACCCTGGGGCGCCGCCTGGCCGACCGCGAAGAGCACATCCGCATCTTTGGGGAGACATACCCGGTCAAGGCTGAGATCGCCACGATTGGCGGGCTTTCGGCGCACGCCGGGCAGGATCTGCTGACTGAATACGCACTGGGCGTGAAGAACAGCGCAAAAAAGGTCTTCCTGGTGCATGGCGAACCGCGCGGGACGCTGCCGTTGAAGGAAAAAATCGAGGCGCTCGGAATGAGAAAGGTTGTTTACCCAAGAATGCGGGATGTAGCCGAGATTTAGAACTCACGAATTTTCAAAAAAGCGGTATAATACCGCGCGCCACTATCCCGCTGACAGAAAATTGGAGAGGTGCCAGAGTGGTTGAATGGGACGGTCTCGAAAACCGTTGTGGTCCTTGCGGCCACCGTGGGTTCGAATCCCACCCTCTCCGCTAAATAAAACAAGAGCCCCGCCACAATATGTGACGAGGCTCTTGTTTTATTTAGCCAGTCATGCGAAATACCGGACTGGGCTTAAATTCCCCTGTCTGGAAAATCAAATACCAGGGGCTCTTTTAAAGATTTCCTGTTGATCTACAGCTTCTTCAGGATGATCCGGGCGTCAACGACCTTCAAGCCGTGGCCTTCCTCGTAGACCAGCACCGGGTTGGCATCTGTCTCGGCCACTTCGTCGCGCAAGTCATAGACCATGCCGGCATAACGGCAAAGCAGATCGGTCAGCGCGGCCCGATCACGCGGGGCTTCGCCGCGGGCGCCAGCCAGGATGGCCACGCTGCGAATCTCGTTGATCATCTGAGCTACCTGCTCCTTGTTCACGGGAGCCACTCTGAAGGTGACATCCTTGAGCACTTCGACAAAAATCCCACCCAAGCCGAACATGACCGTCGGGCCAAAGGTTGGATCGTTGATCGAGCCTACGATGACTTCCGTCCCAAGGGGAGCCATTTCCTGTACGGCGATGCCACGGATATCCGCATCAGCCTTATAGGCTTTGCAATTATCCAAGATGGTCTGGTATGCAGCCCTCACCCCAGCCTCGTCCTTGACATTGACTTTCACGCCCCCTGCGTCAGACTTGTGAATGATGTCCGGCGAGACAACTTTCATCACAACCGGGTAACCGGTGTTATTGGCCAGATTGGCAGCCTCATCTTCGCTCTTGGCAAGATTGATCTCGGTGACCGGCAGACCATAGGCAGCAAAGACTTTCTTGGCTTCGATCTCGGTTAAGGATCCGCGGCCATCGGCGCGCGCCTCGGCGATGATCTCACGGGCGCGCTTGGAACTCTTCGGGCCACAGCTCTCATCAGCGCCGACATTCATTAAGCGGATATTGTTGTACTCGCGTAAGGCAGCCATGCTGTTCATGGCCTGGTCCGGCGCCGGATACGCCGGGATGCCATTCTCAACCAACCATTGCATCGCCTCGTCACAGCGCTTCCCGCCGACCATGGACACAAGCACAGGCCGATCTTTGATACCCGCCTCGTCAACCGCCTTTTTGATCGCCTGGGCAATCTCCACAGGGTTGGTCATAGCGGTTTCGCAATAGAGTACGACCAGGCCATCTGTCCAGGGGTGCGCAAAGGCATATTTGACCGATTTGTAATACCACTCGTTACCGGCCATGCCAGTCAGGTCCACCGGATTCTTGGCGGAGCCAAACTCGGGCATGTGTTTTTTAAGCTCCTCTTGCACATCTTCCGGAGCGAACTTCAACGGGATGCCAAAGCGCTCGGCCGCATCGGTGGCCAGAACGCCCACGCCGCCGCCATTGGTGATGACGAGCAGGTTCTCCTTGCGCAGCGGAGGCTGAAGGGACAGCGCCAGGGTACGATCGAAGAGATTATTCAAATCCGAAGCCTGGACCACGCCAGCCTGCTGGAATGCGGCCCCGTAGACCTTGACCGCGCCAGCCAGCGACCCGGTGTGAGAAGCGGCCGCAGCCGCGCCATGGGCCGAAACACCCGACTTTAGGGCAATGATCGGCTTTTGGGTCTTGCGGCAGGCCTCGATAAACCTGCGCCCGTCCTTGAGACCTTCGATATAAAGGCAGATGCAGGAGGTGTTATCATCCTTGTCGAGCCAGGTAATCAGGTCGGCAAAATTAACATCCGCCATATTCCCGATGGATATCATCTTGTCAAAACCCACCTTGCGGGTATAGGTGATGGCATCCATAGCAATCAGCAATGCGCCGCTCTGGGTAATCAGTGTGGCACTTCCAGGGAATGGCAGGAACGGCGCAAAAGAGGCGTTGAGCTTATCCGAATTGGAGAGCGTGCCGACGATGTTGGGGCCCAGGATGCACATGCCATAATGCCGGGCAATCTCAAGGATCTCGTTTTCCAGGTCCTGTCTGCCGACTTCGCTGAAACCGGAGGTAATCACGCTCAGGGCCTTGATGCCTTTTTGACCGCATTCCTCGATGACCTTGGCGGTAAATTTCACCGGAACCGTGATAACTGCCAGGTCAATATCGCCCGGGACGGCACCGATGGTCGGAAATACCGGCAGGCTGAGAATTTCGGTAGCAGTCGGATTAATGGGATAGATTTTCCCTTTATACCCGCCTTTGATCAGGTTTTCGATAACCGTGTAACCGATCTTTCCCGGCTGGGTGGAGGCGCCGACAATCGCGACCGACTTCGGCTGTAAAAGGTTGTTGAGAGCTGTCATATCCATGCAATGTCTCCTGATGATATTATTGCTATTCTTTATTATCTGCTTGCCCGCCTTCGAGATGCAAGAATTTAGCAAGATTATTGTACGTTCTGTCACAATCCTGGTCAATTGTGATAATACCCAATAATCCATGAAGGATGTCATAAATATTTATGAGGGTTCATGAAAGATGTCATAATAATTTACAAACCAGAGCAAATACGGTTATAAATTCCTTCCCCGCCTGTCAACTGATCAAAAAACCCCGCCGCTTCCTGCGGCGGGGTCCTGGTTTTAAGGACTGCCCGTCAACGCGCCAACGGCGGCGGCCAATCCGCTGAAGATCAAAGGGCAGGCGATACACAAGCCGAGAAGAATGAACGCCACACCTAAAACAGTCGCAATCACGGTGCCCCCGGCTTTGCGCTCCAAAACAGCCTCCGCCGGGTTGGACGGGTTGTAATAGACCGTCACTTGCGAGCCAAGCGGATAGCGGGCAAGCTCGTTTTCTGCCTGACGGCGGGAATTGTGGGCTTTGGCAAACCCAAACGAAATTTTATGACCGGCATACTCTTGGCCAAGCGCCTGGTAGGTGTAACTAACCTGAGGAAAATAGGAATCGCTCGAATCGCCATCCGTATCGGTCTGCGTGCTGTAAGTAACACGAGCCTCAGTAACAGTACCAGTCGTGGCAGGCCAACCCTGGCTGGCATCTGCCTGCTTTACGCCTTTCCGGCCAGCGTAGATGGCGAAAACGCCGACGCCGCAAAAAATCAACAACAAACCGCTCCCACAGCATAACAATAGGAAAGGTGCCACCAGGTTATCCATGCTGACCTCTGCCAAAATAATCACGCGTGAAAGATTATAAAATTTCGGGCTGGTATTTTTCGGCAAAGAGCGCCGGTTGTCCGCCCGTATGCCAGAACAGGATGGTTTCATCCTTCTTGAAAAATCCCTGGCGAATCAGGTCAATCATCCCCGCCGCCGCCCGGCCCGTATAAACCGGGTCGAGCAACAAACCTTCATATTCCGCAAACAGGTTGATCGCTTCCTGCTCACCGGGGCCAAAAACTCCGTATCCGGCCTGACAATATTTATCGTTAGCCAGGACATCTTCCTCGGTGAAATCAATCCGCTTATCAAGCTTTTCGCTGGCATCGGAAGCCAAATTGGAAATACGGTTTTTTAGCCAGGCCTCTGATTCGTCAATACTGATCCCCAGCACCTTGCCCTGGTAACCAAACAAACGCTGACCCAGCACCAACCCGGCATGCGTCCCGCCCGAGGAGGTGCCAAAAAGCATCCAATCCGCTTGAAGTCCCTGTTTCATGACCTCTTCCACCGCAAATGCATAACCCAGTGCGCCAGTTGGACTGGAACCGCCATAAGGCACCAGATACGGCTTTGAATCACCCGTAAGCGTCGTTTCGTAGGTGTGCTTTAACACGTCGTCCCGATCCTTGCGGTCGGCAACCCAGACAATATCCGCATCGAAGAGAAAATCGAGCAGAAGGTTGGCCGATGGCTGTTCCGGGTGCTGGCCGTTCAAAACCAGGATGCACTCCATTCCAAACTTGGCCGCCGCGGCGGCGGTCTGGCGGCAGTGATTGGACTGCATCGCCCCGGCAGAGATCAGCGTGGTCGCACCTTGAGCCTGCGCTTCAGCCACCAGGAATTCCAGCTTACGGGTCTTATTCCCGCCAAAGGCCAGGCCGGTCTGGTCATCGCGCTTGACAAAGATGCGCGGCCCGCCGAGCTTTTTGCTCAAGCGCGGCAGCTCTTCGATGGGTGTTGGAAGATGAGCAAAGTGTAAACAAGGGATTGGATTCATTTTGTTCTCCTGGGTGTTTGTCCACGAAGGATACGAAAAGCAGCGAATTTGGTCTTAGTATATCAAGCGTTCCATTTCAATTTGCCTGACTGATCAAAAAAATCAAAACCCTAATCTTAAAACCTTGCATCACTCTTCGATTCTTGATTTTGTACGCGAGCGCCCTGCCGACCGCATCACATCCAGCACCTTCGGCATAACCTTTGCATACATTGTATACCAGAGTGGGTTCGGCGCATAATCCCAGGCGCCGAGCGTGCGCACCGCAGATCCGCCCAGGCCTTCCTTGAAGCGGAAGACGCCCCACAGGCTGTCGGCCTCGTTAAACTCATCCGGCGCGCCCCACAGGTCGTAAAGATGGCAGCCTTGCGCCCTGGCCCACTTCATGGCTTCCCATTGCAACAGGTAATTCGGCATCAACTCGCGATGTCGCTCGCGGGACATCCCATACAGGTAATAAGCCCGCCCGGCGAAATGGAACAAGTAGACCGCCGCGAGCGCCTCGCCATTCAGTTCGGCCATCAGCGGCGCAGACGAGGCCTCAAATGTTTTCCAAACTGTCCGGTAATACGCCTCATCGCGGATCACAAAGCCGTCGCGCAGCGAAGTTTCGGCGTACATTTTGTAGAGCAGCGGCCAATCTTTTTCAGTACCCACCCGCACCGTCAGGCCTTTTTTGGCGCCCAGCCGGACGTTATAACGGGTTTTCTGCTTCATCCGCGCCAGTAAATCATCTTCGGATAATGACAAATCGACCAAGGCTGTGTTCTTGAACTGGATCTGATTGTCCGCAAAGCGCCACCCCCGGCGCAAAAAATCCGCGCGAACGGCCTCGCCGTCTGGTTCCGGCTGATCGGTTTCGGTGCCAGGGACTCCGGTCCCCAAGACGACATCCGGGTCGAGTTTCAGGAAGATGGCTCCCTGCTGACGGGCGAACTTCTCCAAATCGTCCAGCACCCGCTCGCGGAGCGGCACATCACTCCAATTCAGCAGCGGACCTTTCGGGCAGTACAAAAGACACAGGCGGGCGGCAAAGCCACGTGAAAGCACCTTCTTTTTCAAAACCAGCGCGGCAGCTTTCACAGGAAAGACAAAAGACGAAAGAGCGTTTCTTTCCTCGCTCATTTTTCCTTTTTCATCCCAGACCAGATACAGCGGCTCCCAACCATATCTCGCCTTGACCTGTCCCCATTCGTAAGTCTGGAGCAGGTGCGGATTGGGGAGTTGGGAAATCAGGGAGTTCCAAACTTCACTTTCCACTGCCTACTCCTGACCCGCAAATCGCCACAAATACAACTTATACAACAGCGGCATGTACACCTTATCCAGCGCCTGCGCAGCCCGCTTAAGCTGGCCGCCAAAGCCGCGCTTGAAGCGGTAGACGCCCCACAGACCGTCATGCCGCGTCTCGAATTGCGCTTCGAGGGTGGCTTCATCCACATCGGGCACACCCCACAGGTCGTACTCGGTGCAGCCGTGTTGCTTGGCCCATTTCATCGCCTCCCACTGGAGCAGATAGGTGGGCATGCGGTTACGCTCCTCATCCGTGGAGGCGCCATAGAGGTAATATGCGCGTTTCCCGAGCGCAAAAACCATCAGCGCCGCCAATGGCTTGGATTCAAATTCCGCCACCAGCAGTTCGGCCATCGCCGTTGGGTGGAAGAATTCGTAGGCTTTTTTGTAATAGGCCAGTGAGTGGACGCCAAACCCATCCCGCCCGCCGGTCACTTGCATCAAACGGTGAAAACCCTCCAGGTCGTCCCAGGCGCGGACGGTGATTCCTTTTTTCTCGGCCAGGCGCACATTGTAGCGGCATTTCTGCTTCATGCGGGCCAGGATCTCGTCATCAGAACCTGCGAGGGAAACGATGATAGTGCGAGGAGGCTGGATGTTGTGGGGGCTTTCCCTCACCCCTCGCCCCTCTCCCATTGGAGTGAGGGAATTTTGCCAGGCGTCGGGCTCAATTTTCAAGAAGATGGCGCGTTTCTGATGGCAAACCCGGTCAATTTCAGGAATAAGCTGCTCGGAACCGGGCAAAGGCTTGGGAAGATAACCGATCGTGAAACCAAGCGGCAGCTCGCGGAACAGAATCTGGACGCCAGAATCTCCGGAGACCAGGCGCACCGGTTCCCAACCAAAGCCGCCCTTCAGTTCTCCCCATTCCGCCGTCTGGAGAATGTGAACCTCGGGGTATTTATCCAAAAACTTGCGCCACTCGCCGGAAGAAACAACTGTCACAGAGACCTCAGCCCAAGTCGGCGGCCAGCCGCCCGACTGCATGGTTAAACGACATCGGTGACATCCACCGGCGGCGGGGTTTCACGGATGGCCGCGCCGGGTACGACCTCGTCGAGCAAATCGATAATCGCCTCAGGCTGGCTGCCAGTCACCAGCGCGGCGAGACGGCCAAGGGTGGCGCGCAGCCTGGCGCTATCGGCCATATCTTCGCCCGTTGAGCGGAAAATGTCCGGATGCGCAGTCAAATCATAGGTCTTGTCATTTTCCCACAACTCCTCGCGCAGCTTTTCGCCGGGGCGGATTCCGGTAAAGACAATCTCGATATCGCGCCCTGGCTCCAGGCCCGAAAGGCGGATCAGGTCTTCAGCCAGGCCCAGGATGCGCACCTGTTCGCCCATGTTGAGCAGGAAGGCCTCGCCGCCCTGCCCCATCGCCGCGGCCTGCAAGACAAGATGCACGGCTTCTGGGATGGTCATAAAAAAACGTTCCATCTCGGGGTGTGTGATTTGGAGCGGGCCGCCGCTGGCGATCATGCGCTTGAACAATGGGACGACCGAGCCGCGGCTGCCCAACACGTTGCCAAAGCGGACGACCGAGAAGGCCTTGCCGGTTCGGCGGGCCGCATCCAGGACAACCATTTCGGCCAGGCGCTTCGTCGCGCCGTAGACATTGGCCGGATGGACGGCTTTGTCCGTTGAAATCAGCACCAGGCGATCAACCCCGCACCTGTCCGCCGTTTCGACGACATTTTGCGTGCCGAGCACATTATTGGCCACCGCTTCCTCGACGTTGATCTGCATCAACGGGACGTGTTTGTGGGCGGCGGCATGGAAAACCACCTGGGGCTGATGCTGGACGAAAACAGCCTGCAAGCGGACGGCGTCGCGCACGTCGGCGATGACGGGAATCAATTCCAGCCCGGGGTAATCTGCCTTAAGTTCGAGCAAGGCTTCAAAGATACTGTTTTCGCCATGCCCGAGCAGGATCAGGCTGGCGGCGTTCCAGCGCGCGATCTGACGGCACAACTCGCGGCCAATCGACCCCCCCGCGCCGGTAACCAGGACACGCTTGCCCTTGAGCACCTGCCCGATGAGTTCTTCATGGATGCGGGCCGGTTCCCGGCGCAACAGGTCGGTAATCTCCACTTCTCGCAGGCGGCTGACACTGACCTTGCCGCCCAGCAACTCGTAAATCCCCGGCATGGTACGGAAAGGGATGCCCTTCAGGCGGCAAATATCTGCCACCAGGCGAACAACCTTTCCAGGCGCAGAGGGTATCGAGATGATGACTTCGTTTATCTGGCGTTCTTCGAGAACATTCGCGAGATCAGATAGTTTCCCGATTACAGGCACACCGTGAATCTGGTGCTTCTGTTTGGCAGGGTCATCATCCAGGAAACCGATTGGCTCCAGGTTCAACTGGGAATTTTTCTGCAACTCCTTCACAACCAGCGCGCCCGCATCGCCAGCGCCGATGACGACAATCTTCTTCCCTTTGCCATCCCTGTGCGGTAAGCTGGATTCGGCCATCAGACGCACGGCAAAACGCGACCCGCCGACAAAAACCAGCGAGAGCAGCCAGTCAATTGCCAGGGCCGAGCGCGAAAAACCGGGGGTGATGATCTGCGCCCAGGCCAGCCCCACGTTGACCGCCGAGACAATCACCGAGGCAGTGGTCACCGAGACCGCGATCAGTTTTAACTCACTGACACTGGCATAAACCCACAAGCGGCGATACAGGCCAAAGAAATAATAAACAGCCGGTTTGATGACCAGCGATGTGCCTAAAAGCCAGAGCGCAGCCTGCAGGTAAAAGCGAAAAAAGTCCTCGGTCAGTTCGAGGCGCAGGACATAACTGCCCAAAGCCGAAACGGCAATCAGCAGGATGTCGGTCAGAAAAACAAAACGGTTACGAAAACGAGCCTTCATAAGCAGTGCTGTCCAAAGTCTCGAAACTTCGGACTCCAAGTCAGCCTTTCATCCAATCGACAACAGCCTTCAAGCCCTCGGCGAGCGAGGTCTGCGGCTTGAAACCAAGGATTTCAGCCGCCTTTTTGGGGCTGCCGACCGAGCGATAAATATCCCCAGAGCGGGTCGGCGCAAACTCAGGCGCGGGGGCATTGGGAAATAAATCCATCAACACTTCGATCAGATCAAGGATGCGGGTTTCAGCACCGGTGCAGATGTTGAAAACCTGTCCGGGGGCGCTGGGATGCTGACTGGCAGCTATATTAGCCCGAACGACATCGCCAACATAAATCAGGTCGCGGGTCTGGCCGCCGTCGCCATAGATGGTGACCGGTTTGCCGTCGAGCAAGCGCCGGGCAAAGATCGGCACGGCAGCGGCGTACATGCTATCTGGGCGCTGGCGCGGCCCATAGACGTTGAAATAACGCAGGGCCACCACCTCCAGCCCAAAGGAGCGGGTATACATCTCAGCGTAGAGTTCGTCCACGCGTTTTGAGACCGCATACGGGGAGAGTGGTCGCAGTGGGAACTGCTCTTCGAGCGGCATGGTCTCCAAATCCCCGTAAACCGCCGCAGAGGAAGCCAAAACAACCCTTTTTACGCCAGTTTTGCGCGCAGCTTCGAGCAGGTACTCAGTCCCGCGCTGATTGATTTCAAAGCACGGCAGGGGGTCGTCCATCGACTGGGGAACAGAGACAAAAGCCGCCTCGTGGAAGATAATGTCAATTCCTTGAGTTGCGACAGACAAAGCTTCCCTGTCTCGCAAATCGCTTTCCATAATTTCAACGTTCAAACCCGCCAGATTCTCACGCTTGCCGGTGGAAAAATTATCCAGAATACGCACAAAATCGCCCTGCTCGAGCAGGGCGCAAACGAGGTGGGAACCGATGAACCCGGCGCCGCCAGTAACAAGGTAACGTTTCATTATCTACCCTTTCGACTCAAAACAGTGCTGATGGTGCGCAGGATGATGACAACATTCATGATGAAAGAACGATGTTTGATGTAATACAGATCATATTCTAATTTGACAGAAGTATCTTCGACTGTGGCCGCATAGCCATAGTTGATCTGCGCCCAGCCGGTGATGCCCGGTTTAACCAGCAAACGCGCGCGATAAAATGGAATCTCTCTCTGGAAGGTTGCCACCCACTGGGCGCGTTCGGCGCGTGGACCAACAATGCTCATCTCGCCGCGCAGGACATTCCAGAATTGGGGCAGTTCATCCAGCCGGGTAACACGCATAAAGTTGCCCACCCGGGTGACACGCGGATCATGCTCCCCGGCCATCTGGGGCTGGCCCTCCTTTTCGGCATCCTGGCGCATAGTGCGGAACTTGATAATTTGGAATTCCCGGCCGCCCTTGCCCAGGCGTTCCTGCCAGTAAAAGATGGGCAGGCCGCTATCCAAGAGGATGGCCACCGCCAGGAAGGGAAGCAGAATCAACAGGATGGCCAGTCCAACCAGCGATCCGACAATGTCAAGCAGGCGCTGGCCAAATTCGGCAAAACTGCTCGAGCGGGCCTCATCGACAAAAGAGCGGATAACCCAATCCGATTCGAGATGGTGGATGGGCACGCGGCCCAATAATTCCTCATAAAGTGTGGGCATCCGGGTGATATCCGTGCCGCCTTCTTGCGCATCCAGCAAGGTTTGGAAGGTTTCGCCCTGCATTTCCCCGGTGATCGCCACGACAATTTCAGTGATATTCATCTCATCAATCAGTCGCAGCAACTTGTCACTCCCGGCCAGGATGCGAAATCCTTCCACGTCTCTGCCAATCTTTTCCGGGTCATCATCGATGTAAGCGACCAGGTTAAAAGGTGGAGGGCTAATCTGATTATAAATCTCGGCCAGGGTGTGCCCGTTACCACCCGCCCCGACCACCAGCACGCGGCGCAAATTTCCTTGTGAAGTATACAGACGGATATAGATCCAACGCCATAACAGGGTAAGCAGCGCCACCAAAATGATGAAAACTGCCACCGCGCGCCGGTTAATGCGCCCAGGGTCATCGGAAAAGAAATAGATCAGCAAATAGGCCACTGCGCCCACCAGCGCGGCGACCAAGATGCCGCGCACGGTGCGGTTCCAACTGGCGGCGCGGTGCAAGTCGTAGATTTCCACCAAGAGCAGCATCCAGGCAAATGGCAGCAAGTAGAACCAATTGTCCACGCGCAAGCGGAAAAATTCCAGCGAAAATTGAAGCCACTTATCCCCCACGGACCAATAATAAATCCCAGCCAGTAACGCCAGAGCGGCTACTAACAGGTCGCCAAAAATCAGCACGGCGCGCTGTTCGCCGGGATGTAACCGCAAGGTTGTTTTTGTCGCTTCAGAGGCCATTCGTTACGATTTCCACATTCCTGAAAGAATACTCCACGAAAAACCGCCGCCCCAGGTGAAATGCATGACAGCAATTGCCAGCGGCAGGCCCAAAACCAAAAATAACTGTTTGCGCTGTAATCCCAGCCGCAAGCTGACCAATCCCAATATACCAAAATATGCGAGAAGTTCAAAGGCCGCCAGCCAGGCGAAAATCGGCCAGGCCAGTCCCAACAGGCTTGCGCCAACCAGGCTGGACACAAAGACCGGCGGCAGGGCCTGCCTCCAGCGCAGCGTGCCCGGATAGCGGCGCAGCATTTTGAACTTCCAAAAACCATAGCGAAAGTACTGACGAGCCAACGCACCAAAGGACGAACGGGCAAAATAAATCGAGCGGATGGAGGGATCGAGCCAGATTTTTCCGCCAAACTGGCGAAGACGCGCATTGAACTCGTAATCCTCGTTGGTCAGCAGGGACTCGTCATACCCGCCGATTTTCTCCAGAAGAACTCGCCGCCAGGCCCCGAAAGGGACTGTGTCCACGCTGGCAGCTTCAGTCGCATGGCGATAGAGCGCATCGCCCACCCCCAACGGGTGCGCCGCTGCAACGGCAATGGATTTCGCCATCCACGTCTCTGCGCCGGGACGGATCTCCCAGATGCCGCCGACGTTGTCGCCCCGCCCGGCTTCGAGCGCGGCGACGGATTTCTCAACGTAATCGGGATATGGCGCGGAATGCGCGTCCAAGCGGAGAAGGATTTCGCCAGTTGAAGCTTTGATCGCACAATTTAAAGCCGCCGGGATGGAACCCGCCGAGTTATCGATCACTTGCAGTTTTAAATCGGGATGTTCGCGCCGGAAACACGCGATTACCTCGCGTGTTTGGTCGGTGGAATGGCCATCCGCGATGGTCAGATCCAGCAAGGCACGGGGATAGGTTTGCGCAAAAACCGCATCCAGCATAAAGCGGATGCGTTTTTCCTCATTGTAACAGGGGACGACAATAGAGACGGTTGGGGGCATTACTACGATTTGCGATACTTCGAAACACTCAGCACAAGCTTCGGATTTAAGATATTCGCACACGCTGGTGGAGGTTTGCGGATAACCTGCGGAAGCCGCATGAAAAACTCACTACCCCACCAAACTGTGAGCATCTATTTTACCACCATGCGCGCCGGCGCTTTCACGCGTGCATCACCATTCCCAGCCGGGCAACAAGATCACACCAGGCTGGGAATCGAAAGTCTGGGGCGAAGGCCATCCTTTCACCCGAGATTTTGCAATCAACCAACTGTCGACTATTTCAGGGCAACGGCTTCGATTTCGACAATGGCGTTTTTGGGCAACCCGGCCACTGCAATAGTAGAGCGCGCCGGGGGATTGGACGGGAAAAATTCGGCGTAAATCGCGTTCATTTTGGGGAAATCGGCCATATCGCGCAGGAAAACGGTAGTCTTGACGACTTTCTCAAGGCCCGACCCAGCGGCTTCGAGCACGTGCTTGAGGTTGGTCAGCACCTGGCGTGTTTGCGCTTCCAGGTCGGGACTGGCGAGTTCGCCAGTAGCCGGGTTGATGCCAGTCTGGCCAGAGCAAAACAGGAAACATTCGGTTTCGATGGCCGCAGAATAAGGGCCGAGGGCTTTTGGGGCTTTCGGTGCGACGATCACATTATGAATAGGCATGGGTTTCTCCTGGTGAAAGTTTGTGGTTTGATTTTACAACAGTTTAGTCATGGTTTGCTATCCTGCGCGAGGACAAAGTTGCAAGTCGAAAAGTTGCTTGACAATCTCTCTAACAACGTGTAAAATCACGCACGCTTAACAAAAGAATATCGCCGAGATAGCTCAGTTGGTAGAGCATGCGACTGAAAATCGCAGTGTCGTCAGTTCGATTCTGTCTCTCGGCACTCATCGGTGAAATTGACCGAAAAAGATGCGGGCGTAGTACAGCGGTAGTACGTCTCCTTGCCAAGGAGAAGGTCGTGGGTTCGAATCCCATCGCCCGCTCTAGTGTTGCAACATCCTTGTTTAGATGGTGCGGTACAAGAAATTGCTGATTGAAGATTGAAGATTGTGGATTGCCAAAACGATCGCCATCTTTAATCACCAATCAGCAATCTGTTTTTATGGCGACGTCGCCAAGTGGCAAGGCAAGGGTCTGCAAAACCCTCATCATGGGTTCAAATCCCATCGTCGCCTCAATCAAAA
>DHVZ01000038.1:27159-33511 GCA_002412925.1 Anaerolineales bacterium UBA5195
CGTCTTTTTTGTTTTGGCAATCTGGTTTCATGGCGACTTTACTCACCCCGCAAAGTCCGCGCGGGGATAAATGGCAAGGCAGATGACAAACTTCAGGATTTACCCGAAGGATTCTCGTAATTCGCGGCGATCTTTTGCGCCCAATCCTGCACCATGTGGCGTAACTCTTCCGGCTCCAAAACCCTCGCAGCCGGGCCATAGCTTAACGCCAGCGATGCCGCCGAGTAAAGATCCGGCAGGGCGGTGCTGACAATCACCGAGCCGTCCTCCTGAGGCAAGATCTCTTCCCAGGCGGCGGGAGTGCTCAGGGCCAGATGGGCGACCTCTACTCCCAAATGCAAACGGACACGGAACTGGGTTTCACTCTGGATCTCAAAGGACAAAAACTTCTGCGCCTCGAAATCGGCGGGGATTTGGAATCCAGCGTCCAGACGTTCCAACTCGCGGATACGGTCCACCCGAAAGGAGCGGACTGCCTGGCGTAATTGGCAGTGCCCAAGAACATACCACCAGCCCTGACGGTAAGCCAGTACATACGGGTTCAACTCACGCTCAAGCGGCTCGGCCTGGAGGTTGCCCTGGTAAACTATCCGAACCCGTTTCTGATGGCGGATGGCGCTGCGGAGAGTTTCCAAAAGCGGCGCATACGGCAATAAACCCGGTTTCTGCGATTGCGCCGTCACCAGACTGCGCCGTGCCCAGGCCACTTCCCCTCGCTGCTCATCGGGCAGGACATTTTCGATCTTGGCCAGCGCGCCCTGGGCCGATTCGGTATAAAGCTGTCCCCAGAGTTCACCCACCAGACCGGCGCCCAGGCAAATCGCGGTCGCTTCTTCAGGGGTAAAAATCAACGGGGGCATTTTATATCCGCGCACCAACGAGAAACCGCCATACGGACCTCTTTCCGAGTAGACCGGGATGCCCATTTCATCCAGCATATCCAGGTAGCGGTGCAAGCTGCGCACCGAGATACCAAGTTTTTCTGCCAGCTCGGCCGCTTTCTGGTTCGGCTGGCGCTGAAGGAGCATGATCAGGGTTATCAGGCGTGTGGCGGTATTGGGCATGTAAAAAGTATACTGGCAGGCTCGAAAACCTGCCAGTATTTTTGACCATGAAAACGGTGGGGAGCGTTTGCCAAACTTTCGGGTGCGCAAAACTGTTCAGGTAGAATTCATCCCTTGCCCACATTCTGAACAAACGCGATCATGCAAAGAGATGACACCTCCGCAAGCAAGGCAAATCCATTTTTGTTTTTCTGCGCTCAAATATTGCTTTGTGCCAAGCGTTTTGCACCGGATGGCATTCTCAATCAGGCTGACCTGGTAGCGCAGCCGGTAACTTTTGTCCATGCGCTTGAGAATTGCACAAGGAAAGGACAAACAATCAGAGCAGAAATCAAGGCCTTTTGTTTGGGTGCAATCCTTGAGCGCGCATTTTCGACAATGTTCCGGTTTGGAATCAACCTGCCCCTGACAGCCTTGGCAAGGATTTTTTTTCTTTAGATGCACATAGCAAACCCTGCAATTCATACCACAAGGCGCTAACAGGCTTGCCAACCACACATCTGCCATTTTCACCGGAAATCTCTCCGAAATAGATTAATTTTGAACCGCAGATGGCACCTGGGCCTTGAGCGGGAAGATGATCTGCGTTTGCAGGGCTTCTGGCGCTGTGACCATGGGATCGTTCAAGTAGAACTCGTACGCCACCCCGGTCGCTTCACAGGCATGGGCATCCAACCATTGCTGCATGGCTTCATAGGCGGCTGTCGACTTATCATAAGGCCCAATATACAGACAGGTCAGCAGTTTTCCACCGGGGATTTCGCTGACCTGGATTTCGCCCTGGCCTGAAACCTGACCAGCCACCGGGAATCCAATTTCGAGATCCAGGTTTTGCATATCCATGTTGTAGTAGGCCACGAACGGCGCCCCGGCGGGCTGCTGCCCGATCTGACCAAGATACTGCGCAATGGCGCCGTAAGATTGTCCCAGAACCTGGGTCAGGTTTTGTACTGCGGCATGAGTGCGGATGGAGAGCACTGGCTGGGCAGGTCGTTCGAGTAATTCACAGTTGTAAGACATGGTTTGATGCTCCTTTGTTTGAAAAATTGACAAATTTAAGCGCCTCAGGGCAAGTGCCTGAAGAAGTCTCCAACAGCTTCTGCAAAAGCCTCTGGTTGTTCGACAAAGGCAAAATGCGAGGCGTCGGGCAGTACCAGGAACCGGGCGTTGGGAAACAAGTCGGCATACTGGCGGCTGGCAGCCTCGGATTGCAAATCGTCTACTCCGTGCAGCACCAGGACTGGGACCGTGACCTGTTTCAATGCAGAGCGGTAATCGTGGCGCTGACCCATGCTGATGTACATGCCCCAGTTCATCCAACCACCTGGTTCACCCTGTTGGACCATCTTGTCTGCTGGGATCTCCACCACCGAAATGTAATACCTGCCAAATTTTTCGTCCAGGGCAATCAGGTCGGCTTCCGAGCGGGTGAAGAGCTTGTTGAAATCCATGTAATCTTTCATAAAGGCCTCGAACTCGGTGCGCTGATCTTCAGGCAGGCGTTGACGCACCGTGTCGAAGAGATCGGCCTCCTCTTGCGGCATGACCAGCACCGTAGCAGGCGAAACCAGGATCAGCGCCTCGACGCGTTCGGGGAATTCGGCGGCATAGAGCGAGGCCAGGAACCCTCCCCACGAATGGCCGATCAGGATCAACTTCTCATCGCCCAAGATCTGGCGGAGGCGCTCAATGTCGGCAATCTGCGCCCCGAGGCCAAGGGTTTGATCGAGGCTGGTCATGTTGGCATACATATTGCTCGATTCGAAACGGTCGAACGGGCGCGTGGATTTTCCACAGCCGCGCTGGTCGTAGTAGTGAAAACGATATTCCCCGGTCAGCGGCTCAAGACCGGTCAGTGGTTGGCGGAAGGGCAGGCCCGGCCCACCGTGGATGATGAGTACATTGCGGCCATCCCCCTGGGCGAAGTGATATAAACGAATGTCAGCTTCCACCTGCCAGAAATCCGGGTCGCCGGTTTGGGCAGGCGGGGCGAGAGGGGAGCGCAAATTTTGCATGGCCCGCACCATTCCCGGGCGATAGAGCGGCTGGGTGGAGAACCACCACATGGCGCCACCACCAAGGGCCAGGAGCGTCAACAAGATCAGGCCAACTACCAGGGGTAACTTGAAGCGCTTTAGGCTCATTTGACCTTCCGATCCTTGAACTTTTTCTGCACTTCTTTCCTGGCCCACAGATAGTGCGCTGCTGTGCAGGAATGAAAATAAGCTGCCAGGGCATTGTTTCCGGACCAGGAAAAATAGCCGCGTGTAAATAGCTCTTCTTCCGAAAAACCTTCGATGGTCGTCATGCTTTGCTGATAAGAACGCTGGAACTGCTCAAGAACCTCGGCCAGCGGACGGTCACGATGCTTCTCGTAAATCTGCTGGTTCAACGCTGGGAGCTGGTTCCACTTGTAACCTTCAGCTGGCATGGCCGGGGTTTTTCCGCTCAGGGCGGTTTCAATCCAACCCAGCACCATCTGTTCCCATTCGATCAGGTGGGCGAGCACATCCTTGGGTGACCACTCGCCGGGAGCCGCAGAATGCACCATTTCTTCGGGCGTGAGTTTCTCAAGCAATTTCTCCAGGGTGGCGCGTTCGCGCCGGGCATCTTCGAGCAATTGGACTTTGGTAAACGAACGTGGCATCTCTTTCTCCTGTGATCAATTTATAACGGCTCTTTGGAAATCTCCGTGGGAAGCCCTCGCGGAAAACCCTGGAGCCCTTTATAGCTGCATTCTAAATCAGGTATATGTCAGATGATGACATATACCCCAGCCAATTTCCGAAAATAGTGCTCACCTGGAAATCTCTGGGAGATCCGAAATAAAAAAGCAGCCGCCAATTGGCGGCTGCTTTACAGATCAACAACAGATTTGAGAGAGTATCTCTCGTTGGATTTGCTTTAGAAGAACTTGACGAAGATATAGCCCAGCGGTACCAAAGACACGACAATAAGCAAGGTTAACATCAGATCACCTCCACAGGAACCTAAAACTGCCACAATAGGAACGGTTGCAACTAGCGCAACAAGGAAATTCAGGGATGCCATCTTATTTTTCCTTAAACTGGCTCGTACCGGATCCTAATAATGATGGTTTCTGTCGCGTGCTGGCCAAAATGCTTATCCAAACCAGCAGACCAAATCAGTAAAGCTTTTTACCACGCCGTGACGCTGAAGTTTGTTTCAGTATCATTATTTGTGCATTGCAAAAGCATTACGACAGCCAAAAGAAACCGGGGCGAGGCGGGGAAGCAGGATTGGACTCTGCTTCCCCATTGGGATAGCTTTTTACAACCCTCAATCGGGAAGGGTCTGTTCTGCGACCAGCGCCTGGAAGCGAGGATCTTCGCGGATAAAATCAAGGTCCGGGTCGCGAAGCAGCCATTCCACCGGCGTCTTATCAGTGCTCAGCGCAATTCGAAGTAACTCAATTGCCTGATCGCTGTTGCCAGAAATCGACTCGAAACAAGCCCGGTTATAAGCCTTTTCTTGGCCCAGTTTTGGTCTCGCGATTTCGATATGCTTTTGCGCATCAGTTTCGTTGCCAACCCGGCGATAACACCCGGCCAGGGAACAATGCGCCAGGATGTGCTGGGGTGCAAGTTCGATTGTCTTTTCCAAAGCCTGAATGGCTTCAGGATAGCGCCGCGCAATTGCCAGTGTCAGACCGAGATGATAGTAATAGGTGTACTTATCCGGGTCGAGTTCAACCGTGCGCTTCAGGCAGTCAACCGCTTCTTCATATTGGCCCAGATCGCTGTACAAATTGCCCAGCAGGTGCCAGATCCGTACATTGCCGGGGTTATTCTCGACCACGCGTTTGTAAACAGCAATGGCTTCGAGTCCCTTTAACTGGGTTCGCACTTCAGGAGCTTCGGCCTCTTCCTGGATGGCAGGTTCCGGGCAATCTAGTTGCGCAACAGCTTCAGGGTTCCCAGTGGGCTGATCAACTTCGGTTTCGGCGAGGGGAGAATCGCCCCCGGTTGTGAACTGCACAATCTCCTCAATGACGTCTGCCAGATTCTCCGATTCCGTTTCGAGAGCAGGGGAAAGCGCAGGATCCGCGATGGCAACTTTTGCCTGGATCGCCATGTCCCGGGCGGCATCACAGTTGGCTACCGCCAAAACCGGTTCGGTGGGAATTTCTACGGCTGTGACTTCGAGGACTTCTTCCTCTTGCTGAACCTGGCCTTCTGCTTCAACCGTGGGCACAAGCCAGGAGAAATCGATCTTCCCGTCTTCCAGGTCAGTCACGCCGGCAGTTTGTTCAACTACCAGTTCTGCGGTCTCGACGGACAAATCCGATTCGGGTGCTTGCTCAAGAGCAGATTCTGGGTTGGCCTGAGCCTCCAATGCCACAGCTGGTTCAGAATTCTCGACGGTTACTTCGACAACAGCCTGCGCGACATCCGCTCCGGTCACCGTTTCGACAACAGTTTCGGGCTCTGCTTGAATAAGTTCAGGTTCGACAACCGCATCGGTTTCTGACACCTCAACAACGGTTTCGTCGGTACATTCATTGGGCGCCGATTCCTCCCAGGGAGCCACGGTCAATGTTTCTGCCTGGTAAGACTCGTCGTAGGATCTGCTTACCGCAACAGCGTTCAAAATGATCCTGACCAGATCTTCGGTCTGCCGCACACCCAGTCGGTTTTCAAGAACATAAACCAGGGCGTTGTTTTGCAATGCGGGCAGCTCAATCGTCACCAAGGCGCGGGCATGTCCTTCGCTGATGGATTTTTCCTGCAAAGCCTGTTTGCCTTCATCCGTCAGCTTCAACAAATTAAGGGCCGCATGGACAGCCTGGCAGCTTTTGCCGATGCTTACAGCAATTGTCTCCGGCGATAAACCAAAGTTTTCGACCAGGAGGTGGTAGGCTTCCGCCAGTTCAAGCGGGTCGAGATTAACGCGCTGGATGTTCTCGATCAGGGCCAGCTCCAAAAAGTCGCGCTCGACAGCCAGGCGCACAACGGCTGGAATACGCTCCAGCCCAGCCAGGCGGGCCGCCTCGAGCCTGCGGTTTCCGGCCAGCACCATAAACTTTCCAGCCGTCATAGGTGTAACCACCAGCGGCTGGAGAATGCCATGCTGGCGGACCGACTCAACCAATTCGTCAGATTGCGTGGCTACCCGCAAGCGAAGAGGGTTTTCCACAACCTCATCCACGGAAATCACAATGTAAGCCTCGGGTGAATCGGGGGCAGTGGCTGCCTCCAACCCGGCCACAGGCTCAGGGATGGCAGCTTCCGCTACCGCTTCGGGCGTTTCAACTACCGGGGCGGTTT
>DHVZ01000038.1:33659-72044 GCA_002412925.1 Anaerolineales bacterium UBA5195
TTCCGCCACAGCTTCAGGCGTTTCAGCTTCCGAGGTGGTTTCGTCAACCACAACCGCTTCAGTCGCTTCAGCTATAGGCTCAGGGACAGTGGCTTCCACATCAGTGGAAACTTCGGAGCGGACTTCATCGGCCGCTGGCTCGCCGGGGGTTTCTGCCACAATTACAGCCTGATCGTCTACGGAAACTGCCAAATCATCAACTTCTGCGTCAATTTCGTCTTCCGGGCCCATCTTCACACTTTCAAGCGCATACATATCTTTCGCCAGCACCATTGCCGACTCGTCCAGGTAACCATTCGTGGTAATCCGTTCGAGAATGCAGTCGAAATCATAACTGGTCGGGTCGAGTCGCGAGGCAGTCAGGAAAGCATCCACTGCGGCGGGAATATCCTGGAGTATCAGGTAAATATTCCCAACGTTGGCCCAGACAGACGCCTGCTCAGTATTCTCATTGGTGGCTTCCAGGGCATGTTTATAAGATTGAATCGCTTCCTGGAAGTGCTCGGCTTTCAAGCACTTGGCAGCCATTTCATCCCAGAAATAATAACTGTTCATTTTTCCTCCAAAATTGAGTAAACGGGAAAGGGTAAGGTTGCAATGATTGCCCGAGGGCAATCAAGAGGGGAACCAGCGGGCTGCTTAATCACCCATGAACCCCTCCTCCCTGCGCCAGGTGATGGTGTGATGAGCTATCAGCGATGTCTGCAGGCTGATAATTACTTCTGAGAACAGAACGCGCGCGCGATATCAGTGAAAAATCACCCGACCGAACTTCTTTGCGCCGTGCACGACTGGCTACTAGGGCGGATTCTCCATATTCAGAAGGATCAGTCTCGTCATAACCATCCTCTGCGAAAAGGAAGGAAGGCTTGCGCCCAACCGAATTACGCACCAGTTCTTCTGTCTGCAAAACCGAGAGCTTCTTATCCAGGATATTCTTGAGAAGAATGTCCTGGGCAAGCGGCGTGGAAAGCGCCAGCAAGGCAATGGCATGGCCTTCCGAAATAAGCCGGTCAAACAGGGCCTGTTTCACCTTTTCAGACAGCTTGAGCAGACCGAGGGTATTGGCAATCTCGCCCCGGCTCCTGCCAACACGGGCAGCAATTTCCTCATGCGAGAGATGGAATTCTTCAATCAGCTGGTGGTAGGCTTCAGCAAGTTCGAGCGGGTTGAGGTCAACGCGCCGGGCGTTCTCCACCAGGACGAATTCCATTTTTTCGCGGTCATCTACCTCGCGAATAATGACCGGCACGGTTTGCAGCCCAGCTTTACGAGCAGCCTCCAGGCGGCGCATTCCAGAAATCAGCATAAATTTCCCAGGCTGCCCATTTGGAGCCACGATAAGCGGCTCCAGCAGGCTCTGTTCCTGCATGGTATTCGCCAGATCGCCAGTTTCGGTCTCGATCCGCGGTTGGTCTGGATTTGAATAAATATCTGCAACCAAGATTTCACGCGTCGACGCCCCTGCCGGTTCAATCTGGGCTAGAAGCGAATCAGCAAGCTGGCGCAGGGAGCCCATCTCGTTATAGTTGACATGCAGGTTGCCTGGGCCCCGCCAGGAAATCTTTTCGTCGGGCGTGGTCAGCAGGTAGATTATTTTTCCGTAAACCTGCAAAGCCTCTTCATAACGGCTCTGGAGTGAATATGCCAGCGCAAGGTTGTTGTAACTCCAACCCAGGCACGGGTCCAATTCAATCGCCTGCTTGTAAGCTGCCACAGCATCTTCGTATTCGGAAATATTGAAGTAAATATTCCCGAGTTCATTCCAGACAAAGGCATCTTTTGGCATACGCTCAATTCGCGACTCAAGCGTGGTCGGGGAAGTATCCTCGGCGAATGGCCGTGTCTCTGAAACTGGTTCAGCCTCACCTGGTTGAGCCACCTCTGAAAGCGCTTCGTTCTCCGCCTGTGATTCTACGGTTGGGTTCGGCAGCTCGTCGCTGGCCTCATCTACGGGGAATGCAGACTCAGGCGTAAAAGTGGCATCGAATTCGGGGCCGGAATGATCTGCCTCGCTGCCATGCAAATCGACTTCGATCAACTGCTCGATATCTTGAAAGACGATTTCGATAGCCATAGATTCAGCTTGAGCGCTTAAGGCAGGTTCTGGCAATTCGTCGAACACGACAACCGGTTCAACCTCCCGGGGTAAGTCCACCTCCGCAGATGCCGCTACTTCTTCAGCGGGGGTTTCTTCATCGACATCCACTTTGGCAGCAGCCTGGGGTTCCTGAAGTATGGCACCAGCAGCGGTCTTTGGCTCGTTACTTTGCCAAAAGGAAATACCTGTATTTGCATCGTTCTCCGATGCATTTGTCGTGACAAATGCATCGGGAGTGGACATTTCTTCAGCAACGGATGGCTCTGCCTGTGACGCGCGCAACAATTCATCGGTCAAGAAGCCAGGGAGTTCGACAACTGTCTGCTCGACCTGCTCCGTTGTTTCGTCGTTATCCGCAGCCTCTGACCCGGGCAACTCGTCCGGGTCTTCTTCATCATCAATGCCGTCTGTTTCTTCCAGTTCACTTTCATCCTCAAGTTCGGACTCGAAAACCGGATCGATCTCCTGCATCATGGTTTTTATCTGGACATCGACTGGATCTTCAATCACCACGGCTTCATCGTCAGCCTCGTCAGCCTCCGGCTCATCCTGGTCAACCAGCACAAACTGCCGGTAAGTTTGTTCGATCTGGCTGTACGCAGACGGTTGTTTTTGGCCGCTAAGTAATTCCACGCTTTTCTGGTAATATGCAACCGAGTCAGCGTAGTTCCCAACGAGGGAATATGCGGCAGCCAGATTTGTATAAGCGGCCTCATAATTCCGGCTGAGCTTGATCGCCTTGTTATAAGATTTTATGGCTTCCTCGCACAACCCCGCGCTCATGTAAGCATTGCCAAGTGAATTCCAGATTTGAGCATTTTTCGAATCTATCCGAACAGCATTCCAATAAGCCTTGAGCGCCTCCTGGTTATTCCCTTGTTCCTGATAAATATCACCCAGGTTCACCCATGGAATTGAGAAATCCTTATTCAGCTCAACTGATTTTTGATACGCCGGGACAGCGGCCTCGAATTCTCCCTGGCTGGCGTAGGCATTCCCGAGACCGTTCCATGGGTAGGCCAAGGCTGCGTCGAATTCAATGGACTTGTTATATGCCGCAATTGCATCGGTATTCTTATGCAATTTCAGATAAACATTGCCAAGCCCATTCCAGGCCAGCGCATCGGACGGGGTTTGTTCAATTGCCTTCATGAACGCATCGATGGCTTCTTCGCAGCGGTTGAGCTTCTCATACAGATTACCAAGATTGTTCCAGGTAAAGGTTTGATCAGGAGCCAGCGCAATCGTTTTCTGGTAAGAATTAATCGCTTCATTTACCAATCCCAAATCGGTCTGCACAATCGCAATCGAGTTGAAACAAGCGGCTTGAATTCGCGGGTCACCAATTTTGGTGGCGATTTCCAGGGCTTCATTCAGGTGCTCCAGAGAAGTATCCAGCGCGCCTTTGCGCCAAAATAAAATGCCGAGCGATAACAACAGATTGCTGCGAATGGACATGGCTTCAGCGGTTTCAGGCAATTCAGCCAGCATGCCGCTGCGAAGCGCTATTTTTTCATCTGTGTTTTCGATGGTGTCGGTATCCTCGCCCAGGATCTGCCAGGCTGAAGTATGCGAGCGCAGCAAAATCTGTTCTGGCTCAGGCGACTCGATAAATTCGATCACGCGGTGACGGTAAGCCCAGTAATCGGGTGCGTAACGGGCCAGGTCGATGGCTTCATTCTCGGTCAACCAGAAGACCACGCGAATATGACTATTGATAAAACTTTCGCGGGAGGTATTGAGTACCCGGTAAATATTGGTTCCATCTTTCTGCACTGCCCAACGCAAGCCGTCTACAAAGAAGATGGTGTTCTCAACCCCGTTCACCGCAGTGATCAGGGCAGCAATATCCAGGCTGTCGCTCTCTTTGATGTCAATATGGACCACCCTGACTCCGATATCGATCAACTGGTTCTCAAGCGTGGTCGCCGCGTCAACGTGAATATATTCGGAGCTATAGACAGCCAATAAGATGGATGGCCGTTGCCATTTAATGGCCAGCTCAAGCTCCTTAAAAAGGATGTCGATGCGATCCTCAATCGGTTCCAGAGCAAAGGGGGATTTACTGTTTATGTTACTCATTGACCAGCCTCCTCAGTGCGGGATGAATATCGCACCAGTTTTCACCGTTACGATATTCAAGCACGGCAAGTAATTGCAACAACGGTTTAAACCGGTTGTCGTATTCGAGACGGTTATCCTGGTGAATCTTCTTCAGGATTTCCATATCCTCCCTGTCAAGAATGCGGCGGTATTCATTCCGGATTTCGGTAACAGCCCATTCGATGTCGGTACGCTCCACCCTGGTTGCCTTTCGCCTGCGCGCCCGCCCAATTCCTGAGCGCATCAGGCGAGCCATCTCTCGAAAAACGCCGCCGCTATAGGTAATCGCTTCTTCCAAAGCATCTTGATCGATCAGCCCCAAATCCATGCGGGCCTGGACAAATTTTCGCAGGGTTTCGTAACCTTCCGGGCAATGGTCTTCAATGTTGGCGCGCCGATGCAGCTTGATATTTGGCAAAAAGATGGACTGGTCCCGAATGGCATCGAACTCTTTGCTATAAAAAAGCGCACTCGAGACGGTATACACAATCGCGCAATTGGGCTGCATCATGATCTCGCGGCGATCATGGAAGATGGCGCTGGCTTCTTCCAAGTCCGGTTTGTCCATGTCGTCGATGAGTACCAGGGGGATGCGCTTTTCACGGCTGTAAATAGCAGTGGAGATGTTGTTGATAACGCCAATTAAACCGGTGATATCCTTCTCGAAAACCTGTCGGAGTTCGGAACGGCTGGCAGGCTCCAACTTCATCCTGACCCCGGCATTCGCAAAAAAGGTATTGATGGCCGCGCTGGCTTCATAACCATTTACCCGGCCATCTACAATCGTCTTCGTCTCCTGCTCAACCTTCCCACGCCAGCTATTCAGTTCGCGTAAAAGCTGTTCGGGGAGCTTGCCACCCTGCTCGTGATAACTTCGGAACAGACGGCCCCCAATTGCAAGGAGGACATCCCGAAAGTCCAGATCGATGATGTCTGCTTCGTCACGGATGCTAAAATTAATAGGCCAATATTTTTTCTGGATTTCAAGGTTGGCCATCAGATGCAATAGTTCGGTCGATTTGCCGCAACCGCGATGCCCAGAAAAGAAAAATTTTGGCGGACGGAAAAAAGGCGCCAACAGGCCGTCCGTCAATTCAGAGATTGGATTCTCCGGCCGGGTGACATAAAACGGGTTGGGCACGCCATGCTCGCTGGGCTTCAGCGGCAAATCTAGCTCGAAGTTCAACCAGGCACGGTCAAAATCATTTGCCATAATGTATTCAAATTCGCTCATCTTCGCCTCTCAGTAATAATTGTGTTCTGAAATCTAGGCCACTCCACGAATGACCAGGTTATGACCGGTGAAGCGATTTGCATTCGCATCGAAATCCTGCACCCGGTTCAGTTGAATTTCCCAACCAGCTTGTGACCAGACTTCAAAATAATCGCCCAACCCAACCAAAACTACTTCTTGTTCCAGGTTACAAAACGCGCACAGATTCTCCGGAATCTGTATTTTTCCATTCGCTGAAATCTTTACCTCGTGGGCATTTCCGAGCAGCAAGCGGGTCAGTAAACGTACTACGGGATCAGTCAGGCTCATCGCAGCAATTTGCCGAACCATCTCAGCAAACAAATCAACCGGCAGGACTAACAGATTGCGCTCAAATCCCTGTGTGACAACAACACTGGGCTGGAGAAAGACCAGGAAATTTTCCGGGACCCGAATACATCCCATTTTGTCCACCGAACAACCGGTTCTACCGAGAAACAAAATCAACCTCCAACCTGGAAAAATGTCGATTCGCGAAACTTAATATGAATTCGCAAGCAAATTAATATGAATTTGTAATTATTTTACAGAAATACCCCTCTTCGAGAAACCGAGTAAACATGACTTTATGGGTGACAAATAAAGCCCCGCACAGATGAAAAAAACGCCATCTCAAAAACTACCCGGTTATGGAATGATTTGACCTTGAACAAAAGGAGAGTACCCCGCCAGCTGATGACATTAGGCAGTGTCTTAAAACCAGCTAAGATCGTCTGAAATCAAGACCGTCCAAAATGGCCGCGCTGACTACAAAATGACCATCCAGAATACGCTTAAAAATGGTCATTAATGACCACCTCTAAGGGCCTATTGGAATTATTTCGGGAAAGAATCCGCGCTTCAGGGTGCTTTTGACAGAAAACAAAAAGCGGAAGGGAAACCCCTTCCGCTTTTTGTCAATCGATTACCAATTCCATTATTTCTTTTTTGGCGCTGTCAGTCCTTTGTCAAGCGCGTAGAGCGCTGCCTGGGTACGGTTGGCAAGGTGTAATTTTTCGAGAATTCGGCTGACGTACTTGGCAATCGTGCGCTCATGCACATACAGCTCAGCGGCGATTTCGCTATTGCTCAAGCCGCGCGCAATCAAACGCAACGTTTCCAATTCGCGAGGGGTCAGCGGGTCAGCTGTGTACATCAATTCTGCCGGATGGTTGATTTCATGAATAACTTTCATGGCTATGGAAGGATGCAAAGACGCTTGTCCTTTGGAAACATCATAGATGGCCTGCATCAATTGTGCGCGGGTATCGTCTTTCAACAAATAGCCAGTTGCCCCGGCCTTAATCGCCATGAAGACACGCTCACTATCTGCGAAACTGGTCAAGACAAGAATACGCGCATCTGGCTGGATTTCAAGGATTTTCGGAATGGTGGCGATCCCATCCTGGCGAGGCATGACCAGATCCAGCAAAATTACATCCGGTTCAGTTTCCTTGACCATTTCGACCGCTTGAACCCCGTCTTCCGCCTGCCCTACAACCACCACGTCCGGCTGGAGGGCCAGGATTGCCACAATTCCATCCCTGACAACGGCTTGGTCTTCAACTACCAGGATGCGAATCTGTTTCATACCTGTTCCTCAATCCAAACTCTTTTCATTGCTTTCCTTTGCCAGGGTCACCTTAATCCTGGTGCCTTTACCTGGAACAGAATCTATCTTCAGCTTTCCACCGACCTGGGCAGCGCGGTAATACATGTTTTTGATCCCCATGCCTCCCGCCTTTAGCTGTGATGGGCTGGCGCCACAACCATCGTCCACAATTTCCAGAACGAAATTCGAGCGTGCCTCGCTGAGATTAATGGTCACAGCCGAAGCCCTGGCATGTTTCAAGACATTGTTGAGTGCTTCCTGGGCAATGAAATATAGGGCAACCTGCTTTTCAATCGGCAGGGAGATGTTGTCTTCCGAGATAAAACGAGCCTTGATATCTGAGCGCCCTTCCACTGCCGCAAGCCGCTGATGCAATACCGAGGCAAGCCCGTCACGCTCGATGTTCACCGGCTGGAGACCATATAGGAAAAGCCGCATTTCCTTCAACGCCTGGCGCGCATTATCGCCAATGCGCGGCAGGACCTGGATCATTGTCTCGGTTGACCCGACCTCCAAGCCCGCTTTTGCCGCCTCGGTCAGGGCCACCAGGCCATATAGTTTTTGCGTCACTGAATCGTGCAAGTCGCGTACCAGTTTCTGCCGCTCGGCTAAAACGATTGCCAACTGACGGCGGCGATCGCCACTGACGTAATTCGCAACCTGCTCGGCAGCAATCGACAGGTTACTGATATCTTCGCGGGTGAATGGGTGATTTATATCTCGCGACAGGCTAATGATCCCAATCAACTGCTCATCCGAAATCATAGGAACGATCAATAATGAATTATTCGCGTGATGCTGCATTGGTTCAGGAACTCTCAAGTCATTACTCATCACGGGTATCAAAAGCGGCTCATGGGTCTTGATGACATCTGCCACCAAGGGATCTTTGGATGAGATCATGTACATTCTATTCTGAGCCATGGCCGGAAGGCCATGATGAGCGGCCAGAAACAATTCGGCAGTTCCCGCGGCGCTATCTTTATCTGCCAGGAAAACAACTCCCGGATGACACTTGAAGACATGCATGATGTCTTGCATGGTGACATTGATAAAATTTTCAAGCGTCTGTGTACGACTGGCAGCCGAGGAAATCGAATAGAGCAGCCCAAACATCTCATCTTGCGCCCGTTGGCGAGCCTGTTCACGCGCATGCCTCTGGGTAACATCGCGCCATAGTACCAGCCAGCCGATCTTGGCATCAAATTGATCAGCAAGGGGAATGGCAGTCAGGGTAAAAAACTTTTTATGACGAGAGCCGCTTAAATTTGCCTTGAGCTGGATTTCTTCACCGCCCGAACTTTCCAAAACGCTGTCCCAATTGCTAAAAATCGCATTGACATCCTGCCCGATCAAGGCTTCTCGATCTCCAACGACCGATTCGGCCACGGTGTTCAAGTCAAGAATGCGATTTTGGCTGTTTACGATTGCCCAGCCATCGGGCATTTTCTCTACAACGGTTTCCCGCGAGATGGGCACCATTTCCAGCAGGCCGCGAAATAAAAATACATAAGCGATGATCGCACCCAGGAATGACAGCGCCGTGATGTAAACCGCCAAATAATGCTGGAGAGGTATTTCCAACAGGCTTGCCTGCTGTACGACCATAATACAGAAATACCCCGCAATGATCGAGCGCGACCATTCACGGACAGGATATATGCCTTGATAAATCCTGATAAAAATAAGGATGGAAAAGAATGCAAGGAACTGACCATAGATGGATACCACCCACATCCACTGCCCACCCGGGTAGATCGTATTCCCAATTATTTTATAGGACCACTCAGGCGGGCCAAGCCAGAGAATGCACAAGGTCAGGGTGGGCTGAAGCCCCAGCATGATGGCATTGATCGGCGTCAACCAGTTGACTCGCCTTGTATATTCAAGGAAGAAAACCAAAAGAGCCGTCAGCGCGGAAAGGATAAAAGCGTAGGTTAAGCCAATCAGGAGGCTCTGGATATTACGGACATACTGGGGGAAGCTAAAAAATGATCCAAACAAAAATGAGAAAGAAGCAATAATCAGGGCGACTGCAAACGCCAGCAAACTGTTTTTCCCCTTAACTGCCCGGGCACGGAGTATTAAAACGATCAGCATCACTGAGACTGCTATCGAGAATAATATCGAGAAGTACCCAAATAATTTCATATATTCGAAAGATTCACTGAAAAAAAGTTAGTCTAAACCATACGAAACCCCGGAACAGAATCATACCCTGGAGAATACTAATATTATACACGCAATTTTAATTCTAATAAGAGGCGGCGCTTATCAATTTTGAAAAACCACCCAAAAGTAATCATCCCCAAGCTGCCAGGTATGAAACTGGAGGCTACGACCGAAGCAAACGCTGAAAACCTTTGTCGGCATGCAGAAATGCAAAAATCGGGTCTCGCCGCAGCCAATCGATGCTTACTTGCTTTTTTCGAAGGGCAGTTTTCAATAACTTCAGCGAATTATCGCCATCTCTGGAGACTGCACGAAAACAAGCTACGACATAGTCATCCTTAAGAGTCAGTAATGAAGTGGCAAGCGAAACCCAATGGATGAACTGCTCCATCTCCCCCGATTTTTGGTAACAATCGGCCAGGGAAATTGCCGCCAAGGGATCATGAGAATCAATTTCGGCCGCGCGCGTATACGCGCAAATCGAATCTTCAAGTTGTCCCTGAAAAGCAAGAATGCTCCCAAGGACAATCCAGCCCAGCGATCTATGCGGAGATTTTTTCACAGCTTTTTTGGCAGTTTTACAGGCTTTTTGAATATCGCCCAAATCACGATAAAGGAGGGAAAGTTGGCCCAAAGTCTCGCCATTCTGCGGTTCGAGCCGGGCAGCCTTTTCAAATGCCGAAACGGCGGCAGCCATCTTGCCTGAGTGCATATAAATTTTGCCAAGGTTTCCCCAAGCCTCGGGGTTTTTCTTTTCCAGGGCCAATGACTTCTGGAAAGCCGGCACCGCTTCCTCAAAGCGACTTCCTTCAGAGTAAAGGTTGCCCAATCTGAACCAGGCCTCGGCGCTGCGCGGGTTTAAACGGTTTGCCTTTCTGGCGGTATAAAGTGCTCGACGCGTTTCTCCCAACCTGGAATAGATTAAACTCAAATATAGCCAGGGGATAAAGCTCAGTGGATCGACCCGCGCTGCCCCCCGGAAGGCTGAAATAGACTCTGCAAATAAACCAGCCTCATCATAAACCACCCCCAGCCCAATCAGCGCCCGGAATTGCAGATCGACCAAGCAAACAGCCCGGGACAGGAGACGCGCGCGGGAAAGCCTTTCACCCGCCCTGTCGAGGTCTCCTTTTAACCAATACAGATTCCCTAATCCCAAGAGCCGCGCCACACGTTCAGATGTCGAATCGGTGTTAGCGGGAAGTTGAGACAGGAGGGTTTCCTGCGATTTGATTTTCTCATCGATGTCAGCGATAGGCGCTTTGTTTAGACTCCTGGCCGGCCGAAGCGGGCCAACCAGAGCAGAAAACACCACTGCCGGGGCATCAATGAACTCGATAACCCTGTGCCTGAAGGACCAAAAATCCGGCGCGCGAAAAGGCAATTCAACTGATTCTTCCTCGGTCAGCCAGAATATCGCGCGGATTTTGTAATCCACCAGGTATTCCCGGCGGATATTGAGCGCTCGAAAAGAATTCCCGCCCGACCTGCCCCCTCCCCACTTTAGCCCGGAAACAAAAAAAACAGTCTTTTCGAGATCAGGCTGTTTTATCAACTCCAACGGAAGATCAAATTTATCTTCGTTTACCAGGTAATGAACAACGTCTATCCCGATTTCAGAAAGCCTGGCATTCAGGATTCTCTCAACATCGGCTTGCACATACTCCGAGCGATAAACTGCCAGCAAGATGGATGGACGATCCCACTTTACCGCCAGTTCCAACTCGTCGAAAAGCATATCGACCCGGTCATCGAAAGGATCGAGTGAATCTGACCGCGCGGATTTTCGAAGCGAGTCTGCCATTGACATAAAGGTGGAGCGCCGGACATGCTGTGACAGTTATTATACATCAGCCGCCCCTTATGCGTTCAGGTAAATGGGAGGATCGATGGTGTAATCGATTTCTTCCTGACTAACCGACCAGCCCGCCCAGGCTTTGATCTGGTGAATGTAAAAAAAAGAATATTCAGCCGTCACGATGTCACTGATGCGGGCGGCTTTCGGAGCCTCCCCTGGCCTTGAACCTTGATGCAGATCATTCTTTTGCGAATATTTATTGAAATCAACCATTCCACGCTCCTTTCCAGAATGGTTAACTTTTATCATTCAATCGTCTTGAGAAAAATAACGAGAGTATGACAAAACGGGAAAGCTTACATATTCCGGCCCCAGATAGCAAAAAAACGGCCTCCCGCCAGGGAAAGCCGTTTTGGAAAATTTTTCAATCGCCGGCACTAATCCTTGCTATCAATCTTTGCATCGACCGGCACGTAAACCTCAGGCACAAAAGTCTGGTCTGAAATGGGAGGGCGGACATAGCCCTGTTCCTTCTGTCGCGGAGGCAGGACGATCTTTTCTGGTGTCAAATCTTCGAAAGGGATCAGGCTGAGCAGGTGGCGGATACAGTTGAGCCGGGCGCAAAGTTTATTATCCGCGTTGACCACGTACCAGGGAGCCTGCTTGATATCAGTGGAGGCAAACATCTCGTCTTTCGCCTTGGAGTATTCCTCCCAACGCGCCCGTGACTGGAGGTCCATCGGGCTGAGTTTCCAGCGCTTGGTTGGGTCGGCAATTCGCGCCTGGAACCGCCGCTCCTGTTCCTTATCACTGACCGAGAACCAATATTTGATCAGAATAATCCCGGAACGGACCAACATCCGCTCAAACTCAGGCACCGAGCGCAGGAATTCGGCGTATTCGGCATCCGTGCAGAAACCCATCACCCGTTCGACCCCGGCGCGGTTGTACCAACTGCGGTCGAAGAGCACCATCTCTCCAGCAGCGGGCAGGTGGGCGATATAACGCTGGAAATACCACTGGGTCTTTTCACGCTCGGTGGGCGCAGGCAGGGCCACCACCCGGCAAACACGCGGATTCAGGCTCTCGGTGATGCGCTTGATCACGCCGCCCTTGCCAGCCGCGTCGCGCCCTTCGAAGATCACCACGACCTTCAGCCCTTTGAAGCGCACCCATTCCTGCAACTTAACCAATTCGACCTGCAGGCGGCTCAACTCCTTTTCAAACCCCTTTTTATCGATCCTGATACTCTTTTCAATAGAACCGGTGACCTCGGCTGGCTTCAACCCTGCTTTTGGCAAGGCTTTTGCCTTATCCGTTTTTTTGGGCTCGACAACGGCAGCCTTGCCTGTTTTTTGCTTGTCTTTCTTTTCCTTATCTTTTTTTGACATAGCGCTCTCCCTGGCACTGGCCGATGATTCAGGAATAAACCATCATTAGAAAAACCATCACTTGTATTTATTATACGTCGCAACGGTCCTTGGGAGCATCATCAAAAATATTCACCCTTGGTTCATGGTAAGCGTTTGCCAAAAATTTCGAAGGGAACCTCGTTCTCTTACACTTACTCCAAAGTCGTTAACAAGGCAGAGATCGGCGCGAAGCGTGCGCGGGTCAGCTCGGCCAGGTCTTGGGGGGCAAGCGCCAAATTCAGCCCGCGCTGACCGCCGGAGATGTGAATTTGGGCGAATTGCTGCGCCGAAGAGTCGATCAACACCTGGAAACCTTTATTGATCAAGGCCAACGGGGAAATCCCACCCGCCTGGAGACCAGTCAGCCCTTCAGCTTCCTTCTCCGTTGGCAGGCTGACCTTTTTCTCCCCGAGAGCCGAGGCCGTCAATTTCAAATCCACCTGCCCTGTGCCGGGGATGACTGCCAGGACGGGCTTTCCCGGCTTGGCGCGCAACACCACAATCGTCTTGAAAACCTGTTCAGGCGGGATCATCAAAATCCGCGCGGTTTCGAGCGCCCCCAGCTTTTCGGCAGGCGTCTCGAAAGCCGTGTATTTGACCTTTTTGGTATCCAATAAACGAGTGACATTATTAACAGGTGACATTTTGTACCCTGCCTTTATTTCTTATCCTGTTCCCTTTTCTCCAAATCCTTAAGATGCAAATCCAATGCACCGACGGAAATCTGGATTTCGCGGATGGAGATGGTCAGCGAGACGACCATCAGCACCAGGCTGACGGCAAAGATCCACTTCCCAACCGTAACCCAGCCCAGGAACAGGGCAAACATGCTGACGACACAGAGCAGCAGACTGGAAACCCCAAAAGCCTGCATATCGCGGATCAGGTTGATGCGGTAGCGCAAATTGGCTATCTGTCCCAGCAGGATTTCGTCCGGATCAGTTTTGTAGTTGGCATGCAGCTGGCGGATCAGGTTTGCCAAAGTCAGGAAACGGTTGGTGAAGGCCAACAGGAGCAGGGAAATGGCCGGGAAGAGGAGTGCCGGGGTGGTGAGATTGAAATCCATTGAGAATAACCCTTCCTTGCAACCCAGGTTTCAACCCCGGGTATTCAATCGATACGCAGCCACAGCCGCCTGTCCTAGCGCCAGCCCGCCATCGTTGGCGGGAACTTGCTGGTGGAAATGAACCGTAAAACCATTCTTTTCAAGCAGTTGAACCGTTTTGGCCAGCAAGACCATGTTCTGCCAGACGCCGCCTGAAAGAACCACTTCAGACAGGTCATGCTGGTCGCTTAGTTTTCGGCAGACTTCTGTCACCATGCGCGCCAACCCGTTATGGAATTTGCTTGAAATCCTGTTGGCAGAAACGCCCGAAAGCGCATCCGCTATCAGGGCTTCAAACGCCGGTTTGGGGTTAACCAACCCATCCTGAACCTCGAACAAATAAGCGCCTCTTTCATCCGGGTCGACCAACGCCTCGAATTCAATGGCCGCCTGGGACTCGTAGTTGACCTTTTGGCGCACCCCCGCCAGGGCGGCAGCGGCATCGAACAAGCGCCCCACACTGGAAGTCAGCGGCGAATCGATCCCGTGTTCCAGTTGCGAGCGCAGCAGCGTGCGGTCTTCATAGCAGAGATCCTCGTGTGTGGGCAGCGCATTGTTCCAGTTGAGACCAAGGCTGTATAACAAGCCCAGGGCAGTCTGCGACGGACGGCGCGCAGCCGCCTGCCCGCCAGGGAGCAGGAATGGAGTCAGGTGCGCTGCCCGTTTATACTCGGCATAATCTGCGATCAGGAATTCCCCGCCCCAAAACGTGCCATCCTCACCATAACCTGCGCCATCGAAAGCCACCCCGATGACAGGACGCAAACCGTCCAATCCGCGTTCGGCCATCAGCGCGGCGATATGCGCATGATGATGTTGGACACCAATCGCCAGGATCTTCTCGCGGTCCGCCCGCTCAAGGGCATAACGCGTGGCGAGGCAGCCAGGATAAAGGTCATGGACCATCGCCTGCGGTTGAAGCTTGAACAACCGCTCAAAATGCTCAACACCCTGTTCGAAAGACTTCAGCGTTTCGAGATTTTCCAGGTTGCCAATCCGGTGGCTGAGAAAGGCATAATTCCCATTGGTAATGCAGAAAGTATTATTGAGTTCAGCCCCGACAGCCAGGAGCGGGGGAACCTCCCAGGGCAGGCGCACAGGGAAGGGCGCATATCCGCGCGAACGGCAGATCGGATAGGTTTTCTTGTTGAAAACACGCACCACCGAATCGTCCGTACGGAGATGGATGTCGCGGTCGTGCAGCAGGAAGGCTTCTGCCAGGTCGGCCAGGCGTTCGCGGGCCTCGATATTGTCGGTGCAGATCGGCTCCTCGGCCAGGTTGCCGCTGGTCATCACCAAAACTTCAGGGTAGCCTTTTTCCTTCTCGAGTAAGAGATGGTGGAGGGGCGTGTCAGGCAGCATGACACCAATGGTACGCTGTCCCGGCGCAATCTCACGGGCAATCATCGAAATCGAACGGCGGCGCAGGAGCACAATCGGATGAGCGGAGGATTCGAGCAGGACGCGCTCGGCATCATGCACATGACAGTGGCGCTTGACGGTTTCGTAATCGGGCATCATCACCGCAAACGGCCGATCGACGCCCAATTTACGGCGGCGCAACTCGGCAACCGCTTGCGGATTTTTGGCATTGCAGGCCAGATGAAAACCGCCCAACCCCTTAATGGCGACAATCTTCCCCTCAGCCAACAGTTGGCGCGTACGCTGGATCGCCTCGTCGCCAATCTGCATGATGAGCGTTGTTCCGCCCTTCTCGGTCTGGCGATATTGCTCCAGCCAGACTTTCGGTCCGCAGTTAGGGCAGGCCACCGGCGGGGCATGGAAACGCCGGCTGGCTGGGTTCTGGTATTCGGCAGCACATTCCGGGCACATCTCAAACGACGACATGGTCGTCCCCGAACGGTCGTATGGGATTTCCCGGATAATCGTAAAGCGCGGGCCGCAATTGGCGCAATTGATAAAGGGATAACGGTAGCGCCGGTTTTTTGGGTCGAGCATCTCGCGCAGGCAGTCCGGGCAGAGGGCAATGTCTGAAGAGACCGGCTGAAAGGCGGCAGGGATGCTCTCCGAGTGTAGAATCTCAAATTTCCCGTACCCCGTCCCGCTATGACTCCGCCGGGGAGGGCGTTTGGTAATCTTGATTTTCTCGATCCGCGAAAGTGGCGGAGCCTGTTCCATGATCGCGGCAGAGAATGCCTGCAAGTCAGGGTCACCCCCGTAGACTTCGATCTCGATCCCGGCGGACATGTTTTTCACCCAGCCGCTCAGGTGATATCGCTGGGCAAGGTTATAGATGAAGGGCCGGAAGCCGACGCCCTGGACAATCCCGCTAACAAGAATGTGCATGCCGTTCAGATTCATTTCTGACCAACGCTTTCCAGGAGCCAATTGAACCAGGGCCGCAGCCCATCACCGGTGTGGCAGGAGAGTTCAAACTGGGTTACACCGGGATTAAGCGCTTCGATACCTTTGCGGAAAAAATCCATGCGAAAAGGGACGTAAGGCAGCAAATCCGTCTTATTGATGACCACCACGTCGGCGCCGCGATACATGCCCGGATATTTATAAGGTTTATCGTCGCCCTCCGGGATGGAGGCAACCAGGACACTTTTATGCGTACCGAGCTGAAACTCAGCCGGGCAGACCAGGTTGCCGACGTTTTCGACGATCAGGAGATCAAGATTGGACAGGTCGAGCTGTGGCAGCGCCGATTGGAGCATGACAGCATCGAGGTGGCAGTTGCCGCCGGTGTTGATTTGGACGGCTGTAGCCCCGGCGGCGGCGGCGCGGTCTGCGTCAAAACAGGTGGCGATGTCGCCATTGACCATCCCAATCCGCAATTGACCTTTCAGGACGCTGACGGTCTGCTCGACCAGCGAGGTCTTACCCGCGCCTGGCGAGGCCATCAGGTTAATCGCAAAGACACCCGCCGCCTGAAACCGCGCCCGGTTTTCACTGGCAAGACGGTCATTGGCGGACAAGATTTTTTCTACGACAGAAATTCTGGTGGTCATCATTTTTTTTCACGACTCGACTTCAATGGCCTCGAGGTAGAACTCTTCACCACTCTTGACTTTAAGATGCGTGCCGGCGCATTTTGGGCAAGACAGTTCACGGCTTGTTGGAGGATAGGAGTGACCACAGTCCATGCATTTCAGCTCAACTGGAATACGCTTGAAGTGCAGTCTCGCGCCCTGGGCAATCGTCTTCTCACTGATCAAATCCCAGTAAAACTGGACAGAGTCATCCACCGCAGAGGACCACTGGCCCATGACGATGAACAGATCGGTAATGCGCCTGGCTTGTTGCCCTTCGGCGTGGCGAATAGCGATTTCAAGAATGCTCTGGGTGATGGCCAGTTCGTGCATAATTTTCTCAAATGTAATAGTATTCAAAAGCCCAAAAAAACCAGAGTGACAAATGTAACGAAATATGTAACCTATTCGGGTAGGAATAATTGATATTGTCAGTAGTTCACGAAACATCCTGGAAAAGCCCTATCTTCGTTCTGTGCTCCATGCGTTCCTGCCCAAAAAACGGCAGCATGGCGATAAAAAAGGGCGCTTACGCGCCCTTAATTTTACTGCGTCCCGCCACTGATATAATGCTCAAGTTGGCTGATCAGAAATTTTTGCTCATGGATCACATCCCGAAGCACATCACCAATCGAAATGACACCCAATAATTGTCCGCTTTCCATGACCGGCAGGTGCCGGATGCGTTTTTCGGTCATGATAGCCATGCACTCCTCAAGCGGCTGGTTGGGAGCCACATAGAGTACTTTTTCGGTCATGATCTCGCGCACGCGGGTTTCCGCGCAGGTTTTGCCGAGCAAATCAACCTTGCGAACGATATCGCGTTCAGACAAAATGCCTTCGATCTGATCTTCGCTCATCACCAGCGCAGCTCCAACGTTGCGTTCGGCCATCACCTTGAGAGCCTCCAGGACAGTGGCCTCGGGAGCGACAGAAAAGATATCGCTTCCACTTTTTGCTTTCAATAAATCACGGACAATGGCCATAGCAGATCTCCTTGATAATCGGATAATTAAAATCAGTTTACACAGAATATTCTCCTTTGTCAATAAAAACCCTCCTCTTAACCTCACGAAAGCCGGGAGAGTTTCCGATTTTTGGGGTGTTTGATGGGCGCACGATCAACACCCACCAAAAATCGTCTTCTTCAAAATATTTTGCAAGCTGCCATTTCTGTCTCCCTGGAAAATTGCAGGGAGAGTTGCAATCGCCCCCGTTTTGTTGATCAAGAGTATACTTTTTATTGCCACACCACACCCAACAAGGAGAAAAATTTATGACCTTTTCACTTCCCTTCATCGTCATCAACCTGGCCCTGGTTTTCTATACCATCGGCGTCTGGAGCGAGCGTCTCTCAGGTCGGCTCAAAATCTGGCATACCGTTTTCTTCTGGCTGGGAATCATTTGCGATACCTGGGGCACGGGAATGATGTTCGAAATGGTTGGAGGACTGACTTATGACCTGCATGGAATGTCGGGCCTGCTGGCCATCCTCCTGATGTTCATCCATGCCATTTGGGCAACCCTTGTACTTGCCAAGAAAGACGAAAAAATGATCGCGAACTTCCATAAATTCAGCGTTGCCGTCTGGCTGATCTGGCTGATTCCCTATTTCAGCCCGATGCTCCTCAGAACGTTAGAAGCCGGGAAGTAAAGCCTCTTCATCGATTTTCAAGCAACGTCTTGCGCGCCAGGGCGTATATAGTGTAATATTTCACCAGACAAACAACCCCAAAGGAAAATAACATGGCCAAAATCGAACCCCTCGTACAAGATTTTCTCGCCCAGAAAAGCATCGCCGTTGTCGGTGTTTCTGAAAAGCGTGATACCGGCTGCAACCTGGCCTACACCAAATTCAAGGATGAAGGTTACCAGGTCTTCGCGGTCAACCCGCATCTGACAAGCTTCCAAGGCGAACCCTGCTACCCGGACCTGAAATCCATCCCGCAGAAACCAGATGGAGTCTTCATCCTGACCAACCCGAACGTAACAGAAATCATCGTTCGCGAATGTGTGGATTTGGGCGTCAAGCACGTCTGGATGCACTGCATGTTGGGCACCAAACCAGGCCTGGGCGCAGGCATGACCAGCGTCTCAGCCGAGGCGGTCAAGCTGTGCAAGGAAAACGGCATCAACGTTATCCCAGGCGCCTGCCCAAACCAGTTCCTGAAGGCCGATTTTGGTCACGGCATGATGCGCGGGCTGTGGGGGCTGCTCGGATTTATGAAGGTAGAGTAAGAACCGATTTTGGAAAAGCCAGCCTCCCCAGGCTGGCTTTTTAATTTAAGCGGCTGTAAATACAGCGAGCTATCATTATCGATAACCTGATTTAAGAAAACTGTCGGTCATTCTGCTTGCCCCAAAGAGGCGGAAATTGTATGCTTGCATTATGACCCACCCGCCCGAAAAGCAGCCGTGACAATCCAAAGGAGGAAAAGATGAAACGTTGCCTGACCTTTGCCTTGCTTGTCGTTACCCTGGTAGTCACCAGTGCCTGCCAGGCCGCCCCAACAGTAGTACCCTCGCAAATTCCGCTACCCACAGCCGCCCCCATCCCCGCCCTGGCCGGGCAATTAACTGTCATCACCGAAGACTTCCCTCCGCTCAATTATGCGGAAAACAATCTCGCCAAGGGGCCATCGGTCGAAATTGTGCAGGCCATCCAGGCAAAGCTTGGCCTGGCTAACGAAATCCAGATCTATCCCTGGGCACGCGGCTACAAGATGACCGGCGAGACTGTCAATACGGCCATTTTCTCAACCAGCCGCACCAAGGAACGGGAAGACCTGTTCAAGTGGGTCGGCCCGATCGCGGTTAAAAAGTACACCCTCTATGCCAAAGCCGGCTCAGGGATAAAAATCTCGTCCCTCGAAGATGCCAAAGCCTACAGCATCGGCGTCCAGCGCGAAGGCGTTACCGAGATTGACTTGAAAGCCGCCGGTTTCACCAACCTGGATGCCGTGGCCGCGCAGGCGGAAAACCTGGAGAAGCTCAGGCGCAGCCGCATCGATCTCTGGTATGGAGATAGCGGCTCGGTCACAGCCATCTGTAAGCAGGCAGGCGTCGATATCAAAGAGCTTGAACCTGTCTTCGTCGTCAGGGAAGGACTGATGTATATCGCCTTCAACAAGGACACAGACGACAGTATCGTCAAAGCCTGGCAGGACGCCTACGATGAGTTGTACCGTGATGGAACCATTATCAGGATCTTCAAGCAAAACCAACTGGATAATTTTTACCCCATCATCCAATAAATTTGGCGCTTTGAAAATCCGCAGCAAGACCCAGGATTTTACTGCTTCAAGAAGAGTAAGCCACGCGACCAGGGCAGGGTATAATTCACCCAATGCGCTGAAGCTCTCCAGCAGCTTAGCGCTAAACAAACACTCAGGAGTGAACATGCCCCAGATCAAACAAATCAATCACGTGGCCATCGTTGTCGAAGACATCGACGAATCGCTGGCCTTCTGGCGCGATGCGCTCGGCATCGAAATGCACGAACTGCGCGACGTGCCCGCCGAAAAATCCAAAGTTGCCTTCCTGCCGGTGGCGGGCAGCGAGATCGAACTCGTCCAGCCCACCAGTGACGACTCTGGCATCGCCAAATACCTGGCCAAGCGCGGCCAGGGCATGCACCACGTCTGCCTCGAGGTTGATGACATCGAGGGCATGCTGGCGCAGCTCAAAGAAAAGGGTGTGCGTCTGATCAATGAGCAGCCCAAAACTGCCGCCGATGGTAAACGCTATGCCTTCATCCATCCCGAAAGCTCCAGCGGCGTGCTGGTGGAGTTATATCAAATCTAACGGTAGGGGCGACCCATTGGGGTCGCCCCTACGCTATAATCAGAAGATGCTTTCGCATTTAGAATTGGAACCGGGGCGGATTCTGGTTGTCGGCGTTTCCGGTGGGCCAGACAGCCTTGCCCTCCTGCATTATCTGCGCGAAATCTCCTACCCGCTGCTCGTGGCCTCGTTTAATCACCGTCTGCGCCCCGAGGCCGAGGCGGATGTAGCCTTTGTGCAGCAAGCCGCCGCCGGGTTGGGGTTGCCCTTCGTCACCGATGCAGCAGATGTGGCAGCGTATGCCGGGGCCGCAGGCCTCTCGCTGGAGGAGGCCGCGCGGGAATTGCGTTATCAGTTCCTGTTTCGCGCAGCGCGTAAGGCCGGGGCGCAGGCCGTGGCGGTTGGCCACACCGCCGATGACCAGGCCGAGACGGTCCTGATGCACTTCCTGCGCGGGGCCGGTTTATCGGGGCTGAAAGGCATGCCAGCCCGCCTCCTCTTGCCCATTTTCGATGCGGAGATCCCGCTGGTGCGCCCCCTGCTCGGCTGGACGCGCGCCGAGACCGAAGCCTACTGCCGCAGCCATGGCTTGAATCCGCGCCACGACGCAACCAATACTGACACAACCTACTTCCGCAACCGCCTGCGCCACGAACTGCTGCCCGAACTCGAAAAATACAATCCGCAGATCAGGCAAGCGTTGGCAAAAACAGCCGTGGCGCTGCAAGGCGACTATGATTTACTGAATAACCTGGTGGAGGCCGCCTGGCAAAAAGCGGTCTCCCGAACTGGCAGCGAGTTCGTGGAATTTAAGCGTTCACAGCTCGAAAACCTATCCCTGGCCCTGCGCCGGAACCTGTTCCGAAAAGCGGCTTTCCTGCTCAAACCCGGCCTGCGCGACGTGGGTTTTGACGGCCTTGAGCGCGCCTCCACACTCAAAGCGGTTGATCTGGCCGGGGGCTTAAAAACCCTTGTCGAAGGTAGAAAACTGTTTTTAACAGCTGACGAATCAAGGCTGCCTGTTGATTACCCGCAGGTCAGCGAACAATCACCAGTCGCGAATGGCCAGACAACCCTGGGAAACGAATGGATTCTGACTTGCGAACTTGTTTCCAGTTACTCGTCACTGATCACAGACAACTTCACAGCTTTCTTCGATGCCGATTTGGCGAAAAGCAAGCTCTGGCTCAGACCGGTCCGCGCGGGAGACAGGTTCGAGCCATTGGGCATGCGCAGTCAAACGGTCAAACTCTCGGACCTGTTTGTGAATCTTAAAATCCCCAAAAGATTGCGAAAAAAATGGCCTGTGCTGTGCGTGGAGTCTGAAATCGCCTGGGTTGTCGGCCTGCGAATGGCAGAACCGTTCAAAGTAACTGAAAAAACGCAGAGGGTGCTGAAAATCGAAATTAAAAAATCACAGGGGCGGGAGTAAATCCGCCCCTGTTGGTTTAACTCTTGCCCGTGGTCAATTGCTTGAGCTTCATGTTTAACTCGCGCCACTGGATTTTCGAAACCCCCAGGCTCTGGCGAATCTTGTCGTTTTCTGTGCCGCGCCGGTATTCAGCGAGGGCATAAGTCCAGCGGCACATGTCAAAGGACAGGTGCTTGTCGAGGCCGGCATCTTCGCCGATATCTTCGAGCAGGTACTCAAGGCGGCGAGGCGACCAGGGGAAGAGCCGGTCGACCGGCTTGTATTGAGCTACATATTCTTCGAAGGCCGGGAGCCAGTCTTCGGCGATGGGCAGTTTTCGCTCCTTGTAACGATTGGCAGGGCTGGCATAGCGGATAAAAAGGGTTGGGCCATCGGGCGACTCAAAATCGATGTGGTTGAGGTGAATACCCAGGCACTCGCTTTTCTTGATACCGGTCGTCAACAGCAGGTAGAGCAAGGCATAAGGACGGGCATCGGGTTTCGCCTTACGGCGATACCGGTCAGCGGCCAGCATGATCGACTGGATTTCTTCATCACTCAGGATCACGGGGAGCGGGCTCATCACCGAGCGCTGGACAACCTTCTCGGCCGGGTTGAGCATCAACGCGCCATTTTTGTGCAGCCAGCGGAAGAAGGATTTGGTGGTGGTGATGCGGCGCGCCAGTGTCTTCGGGCTGCAGGGCACGCCTCGTTCCTTTTGCATCCATTCGAAATAGTTGTTCAGGTCGGCAGTGGTAATGGCGCCCAGGGCGCGATCCGGAGGAAAATAAGAGGCCATCAAACGCAAATCTGACAGGAAGGCTTTCACCGTATAAGGTGAACGCCCCTGGTCGTTCAAATAGATTTCGTAGGCATTGACGGCTGGCATGATGGTTGTATTGGCAGTAATATGCGCAGTAAGCGTGGTGGTTGATGCCATGCGTTCCTCCTGATGGTAACACGAAGTCCGGTCACTACGCGCATAGTGTAGCATAAAAATGGCAGAATCCAACAGAAAAAATTGGTTTGAAATGCTTTTGTCACTTTCCCCCAGCCATCAGGCCAGGTTATGGTTATGGTGTCAGGCCGGCCGGGTCAAAACAGGCGTTATAGTCTGCGCCGACGATGAGCGCATAAGAAACCTTGTTGTTCGCAGATGGAACCGAGACCAGCGCGCTATCAGGCAACCCGAGCACTGCCAGGAGACCGGCAGATCGATTGCGATCCTGGTCAGGAGTCAGGTCATAGAGCAAGGTGGCAGCATGAGAACGATTATCAGCGGCCATGAGCGAGGTTTTGAAGCCGGCATAATTGAGGCGTTCAGCCGCCAAGGCATCCCAGCCATCATAGGGCGACCCGTTCTGGATTTCGACACGATAGGCTTCCCGTTCCTGCTGACGCGGCGAGGAGGACACAGCCTGATTCAGCATCTGCCGGATAAGCTCTGTGTTAGGCAATAAGACATACGCTCCGCCCGGCGTGATCCAGGATGTGACCAGATCGCCAGCAATGTAGTATGAGCGGATATCTGCGTTGGACAAATGCAGGGCCAGGGGGGCAAGTTTCAAAATATCGGCCAGGCCCAGGTCGGTGGTAAACAACCCGGAGAGGTCGGTATAGAGTTGCGGAATGCGTGAAAGCGAATCGGTGCGCAAGGCCTGCCCATAAATGGCGCGGATGACCTCCTGCTGGCGGCGTCCACGGTCGAAATCATCGGAACGTTTGCGAGAACGCGCGTACCAGAGCGCCAAATCACCATCCATATGCAACAAGCCTGGCCCAGCCGTGTAAAGGAACCAATTATCCTCATTTTGAGGGTCATAGGATGGGTCGAGCAAACGCCAGTCGGTATATGGGCAAGAGATTGGCAAGTCAAGACCGCCAAGCGTGTCGACCACATTCCTGAAGCCATTAAAATCAACCATGGCGGTATGGTCAATTTGCAGCCCAAAGTTATACAGGATGGTATCCTTGAGCAGCCCTGCGCCCCCGCCAGGATAGCCGCCATATTCCCCAGATTGATAGGCCGTATTGATGCGCTGCATCCCTACGGCTGGGATGTTGACCCAGAGATCCCGTGGAACTGAGATTAGTGAAACCTGTCCATCAGCGGGGCGGACGATGCCGATAAGAATGGTATCGGTGCGGAAGGATGTGCCTCCGCGCGTATCAGAGCCTAAAAGCAAGAATGTGCTCGACTCCAAGTTATCAAGCACCGGCTGGGGCTGGGTAACCACTTCTGGGGTTGGCTGAACCGTGGGAAGTAACGTCGGAGTTGGCAGCGGCGTGGCCGTGACCGGCAACTGAGACAGCGTGGGAGTTGCAAGGAATGGCAGGGCCGACTGCGAAGTCTCCATGGAGGCTGGCGCATCAGGCTGGAAAGGCGTGGGGGTCGCAGTCGCATCCGGGCCAACCGTCACAAAGTAATAGGGGGAATAAGGCGCAGCTTCAGCTACAAGCGCGCAGGCTGACAAGCACAAGCATAATGCAAGAACGACGAAGATGTATTTGGTCATAACAGGGATCGTTTGAAGGGCCCTCTCACCAGCGGCTTGCATCCCCCGCCCATCAGCAAGCTGGCCGCAAAGAGCCTATTCTGAAGGCGCAGGCGTTATCGGCGTTGCAGATGGTTCGAGAGTCGCTGTTGGCGGCGGCACTTCGGTCGCCGGAACCGGGCTGGCAGTGGCAGATGGAGGAACCAGCGTCGCGGTGGGTGGTGGTTCCTGGGTGGGGGAGGCAGTCCAGGTTGGGGTTTTCACAGAAGACGTACTGGTTGCCACGTTCGGAACCTTGATCAATTTCCCTACTGCAATAAATGTGGAGCTTCCCAGGCAATTCGCCCGCTGCAAATCTGCAACAGTCACCCGATAACGAACACCAATATTGTAAAGCGTATCACCAGCAACGACATAATAATTTACCCAGCCGTACGGCGCGCCGCAGGGAATGAATGTAGCCGTGGGACTTGGAGGAACGTAGATGAAGGTGCCGATGACAAGCTGGTCGCTAAAAAGACAATTCCCTTGTTTGATCGCTTCAGGAGTGGTCCGGTACTTTTGCGCCAGGGATGAGAGCGTCTCATATCCCTGAACCTGGATTGCCAACCACCCGGCGGGCGGCAGACAGGTCAGCGGCGGTGGCGGCGGCGTGGAGGAGGCAGGCGCAGTCGGGGTCGGCGCAGGCGTGTCGGTGGCTAAAACAGGAACCGGCGACTGCTGGGGCGTTTCAGTCAGCAAGGGAATGGTGGGGAACGCCGTGACAACGATAACCGGTTGGGAGGCCGTAGGAGACGGCGCAACAAGTTCTGCCCCTCCCTCTGCCATGGATAAAGCAAAACCGCCAATCACGGCGGCGATGGAAATTGCGCCGAGCAAGAATCCTGCTCCGATTTGTCGCAGGGATTCCATCGATCAGGCCCCTTGCGCGGCTTCCACCGGGATGGACTTGACCGGCAATAAAACGCTGAAGGTTGCCCCGGTGCCAATTTCTGTCTCGACCCAAATCCGCCCGCCCTGGGCTTCGGTCAGTGTTTTGGCAATCGAAAGGCCTACACCGGTATCACCAACTCCCTGGATCAGCACATTATCTGCCCGATAGAGGCGTGTGAAGACCCGCCCCAAATCTTCTTGCGGGATGCCCCCGCCGGTATCCATGACCTGGATCACGACATGTTCATCATCGGCTTCTTTTTGGGTGCGGACGCGCAGCGTGACCGAACCCTCAACGGGTGAAGCGGCCCCGGCATTTTGCAGCAAATGGATCAGAATCTGCTGGAGCGCTTCGCGGTCTGCCTGAAGCGGGCGCAGGTTTTCAGGAATATCAATGCGCAGCGTAATGTTCTTTTCACGCAACTGGCTGGAGGTATAAGCCATGGCGTTGTCGATGATCAGGTTTAAATCGATAGTTTCGGGATTAAGCGCCATCAGGCCGGTTTCCAGCGTGGTAATCTGGATCAAATCACCAATCAGGCTGCCGATGCGCTCTGTGGAAGCGCGAATACGCTCAATGAATTTGCGCTGGAGCGCGCCCAAAATTCCCACCGACTCTCCCAGGAGCAAATCGGCATATCCGATAATGGAGGACATCGGCTGGCGCAATTCTTGCGAAATGGAGGCGATCACTTCCGCCTGGTCTGTGGTCAGCTTACCGGTTGGCTTTTTCTCCAACTCGAGAATTTTCATATTCGAATCTGCAAGTGCATTCTGGAGACGGGCCATTTCTTCAAGCGTCAGGCGCAATTCGCTCTCCATCTGGTCATTGGACGAAAGCGGACCTGTGGATTTGGCCGTCTCAATGCGCGACCGAAGTTTTTCATTCTCTTTTTCAAGGGCAAGAAACTTTTCAGCTTGATTCTGCTGCTGGGACGTGGCCATTGCCGCCTGTTCCAGGTGGGATTTTAATTCGTCAAGCTGGTTGTTCAAATCGGTATTGGAATTTTGGAGACGCGCCGCCTGGGCAACCGCATCTTCAGCCGAATGACGGATTCGGTCGCGTTCCTGCTCGATTTCGGCAATCCGCCGTCCACGCTCAACGATCGGCACAAATGAGGTTGCAATGCTCGATAAAAAGGTCTGATCGTCGGCATTCCACAGGCGATTGGAATACGGGGATAAAAGCAGGATACTGCCGTAAGTCCCCTTTTCAGAGATGATCGGCACATTCAGCAGGTTGCCGGGGTTCGGGAGACCGAGTAAATCTCCCAACCCCTTTAAATCAGACGAGGTGGTGCTGGCAGGCAGGCGCAGCGGACGCCCGCGTAAAACCGCATTGGCCAGCATCGGAACAACATCCTTGTTCATCAACCCGCCGTCAAGATTCTCTTCGCGGATCAAATCGTAGCCAGCGGCAATGAACAGGGTATTTTTATCTTCCCCAATATAGATCAAGAAACATAAATCGGCCAGCACAGCCTGCGCCACAGATCGGGAAATATACTGGTTTATCTTGGTCGCATCTGTTTCAGCAGCCAGAACCAGCAGGGATTGCAGCGTCTTGGGATCGGTGCTATAGCGCCGGCGCTCACGAATACTCTGACTGGGACGATCATCGCTGGCCAGGCGCTGGGCTTCCGCCACCTTCTGCTGGAAAACCGCCACTGTGCGCGTCTGCGGACCGGCAGCTGGGATGGGAAAACGCATCGGCAGCGTTAGCAGCAGCGGATAAGCCGCCAGCATGAAGAAACGTGTTATTCCAGAGAAATCACCCGAGATCGGCTGGAAAACCAGGTCGAGGACAAAGCCAACCAATGCCATCGTGATGACTGCCAGACCGGTGCCCCAATTCGCGGGTTTCCGGATCAGCAGCAGCAGAATTCCCAAGCCCAGGATAAGCGCGCCACCCAGGCTCCAATAGAACGACTGGGAAGAGGTATTAAAAGTGCCCGGCAGGCTTTCCTCGCCCAGCAGGGCCACTGAACCAAAAATCGTGGCCGCAACCACCAGCAAGCTCATCAGCACAGTGGCCGAATCGCCGAAACGCGCAGGTTCTGGGAAGGCCCAGATCCAGGTGATCCAGATCAGGCTCAAAAGCATTACCGCCCGGTCGAGCACCGGAAGGAGCGCCGTATTTTGGATCACACGCTGTTCCATCAACCCGCTGACAAAGAACAAGACCAACTGGATAACCAGCAAGAGTCCCAGCCCAAAAACCATGCGGCGCGCCTGGGGATAGCCTGATGCGCGCCAGAGGCCAATCGCTCCCTGTAGAGAGCCAATTAACGTAAAAGCCACCACAAGAATATAAACCAGATTCCCGGGTGAGCTGGTGAGCAGGTTGATGAGATCGTTTAATAGTGACATAATGCTCCCATGAGATTATAGCACGGCTCTAAAAGGTGAGGAGGGACTTATAATAACAATTATCATGAAAAAGTTATCCCGCGCGCTTATTTTACTTCTCCTTGTCACCCTGGTCGCTGCCCCGCCGCTCGTGAGCGGATCTGCGAACCTGGCGCGGGCAGAAAGCACGCCAGAGAAACGCGAGGCTTCTTCATATTATGAAGCGGCGGCGCGGCTGTTATTCTGGCACCCAGAACTATACGAAAAAGCTGGACAAACCGCCTTTCCCGTGGATCCCCAGCGCGCGATCGGGATGTTCCTGATAGCCCGCGGGAAAGGTGCGCTGACACCCGGCGGACAGGTCACCCTCGGAGACGCCCACCTCGCCAGCGGGGAGCTGGACAAAGCCATCCGCGAGTGGGAAAGCCTGCTTAACGAAAAACAGGAAACGGGGAAGGCCGCCCCTCGCCTGGCGCGTGAATATCATGCCCAGGCGCAGTATGAAGCTGAAGCGCGGGTCCTGCATCTCTGGCTGGAATCCGAGCCTCTCAATGCGGAGGCCAGCGAACAATTGGGGCTTCTTTTAACAGCTTCCGCTGCGTCCGAAGCGCTGCCTCTCCTGGAGCTTGCCGCAGCTTCCTCCCCGGGAACCGCCTCCCGTCTCAACGGACTGATTTCAGCCCTAAAAACTCCTGCCGAGGACCCCGCCTATCGCCTGGCGCTCTGCGGACAGGCCCTGGCGCGGCTAGGTGAATGGCAACTGGCCCAACAGGCATTCGCAAGGGCCGTGAATGCCAACCCGCAATACGCAGCCGCCTGGGGCTGGCTGGGGCTGGCCCGCCAGCAAAACCACGCGGCGAACGCGCTGGAAGCGCTCGAATATGCCAACCAACTCGATGGAAAGTCAGCGCCGTTACATGCCATGCTGGGGACCTACTGGTTGAGGGCCGAGCAACCCCAAAAAGCCCGCCTGGAATTCGAGACAGCCACCCGGTTGGAACCCGCCAACCCGGCCTGGTGGCTGGCGCTGGCTGGCGCGGTTTCGCGTTCTGACCTGGCCTCCGCGCTGGAGGCCTACTTACAGGCGATCCGCCTGGCCCCGCAAGAAGCCGAAAGCTGGTACGCACTGGCGGCTTTTTGCGTGGAGAACAATGCCTACCTGGAAGAATATGGCCTGGACGCGGCCCTGCATGCTTATGCTCTCGACCCCAAGAACCCGGCTTACATGGATCTGCTTGCGCGCGCGCAAATGGGCAGCGGTCAAACAGAGGCTGCTGAGGTAATGTTCAAAAATGCTCTCGCCGCCGGGACGCCTGAAACCGCCTTTATTCATCACTTCCACCTCGGCCTGCTCTACCTGCAAATCGGACGCGAAGCCCAAGCCAAGGATAAGCTCCAGCAAACCCTGAAACTCGACCCGCAAGGACCCTATGGCAAACAGGCAAAAACCCTGCTCGAACGTTATTTCCCATGATGGATCCACCGGTTTTCCGTGGAGAAATTCCCCAAGAACCCTCATAGCATTCATCCAAAAATTGGGTACAATTCAACTACTGTGAAACCACTCTCCTTCCTCCTCGCTCTTGTCCTCGTTTCCACGCTGGCCTGCAGCACAACCAGCCTGACGGAAACACTGGTTCCCTCTGGCAGCATTCTCTACCAGGATATCTTCAGCAACCCGGAAAGCGGCTGGGGGCAACTGGCCAGCCCGGCCGGGGCGGCTGGATACGCCAACGGAGCCTATCGCATCGTCGTCAACCAGCCGAACGTCAACCTGTGGTCGCACCCCGGCCTGGATTTCGCCACCATCCACGAGGAAGTCAGCCTGATGTCGCCGGACGGCCCGCGGGAAAACCGCATGGGACTGGTCTGCCGCCTGAAGGATGACAAAAACTTCTACTTCTTCGCCATCAGCGCCGACGGATATTACGGAATCGGCAAGATGAAAGACGGCGCGACCTCCCTGCTGACCGGCGACCAGATGCAGAAGCATGCTGCCATCCTGACCGGCACGCAGATCAATCGCGTCCGCGCAGACTGCATCGGCAGTTTGCTGATCCTGTATGTGAACGAAGTCCTGGTCGGCTCGGCAGTCGATGAAGATTTCACCAGCGGCGACGTGGGCCTCCTGGCCGGAACCTTTGACGAACCCGGTGCGGACGTGTATTTTGATAATTTTGTGGTCTATAAGCCGTGAGTTTTGAGAAGTTTTCCGCTTTTTGAGATTTCTTTACAGGTAAATCATGAAAGTCTACCTCGACATGATCGGCTGCCGCCTGAACCAGGCGGAGATTGAACTGCTGGCCCGTCAGTTTCGCGCCGAGGGACATATGCTTGTCGGTCAGGCCAGTGAAGCAGACCTGGTGGTGATTAACACTTGTTCAGTCACCGCTGAAGCAGCGGCGGATTCGCGCCAGAAAATCCGCCGGGCGGCGCGGGAAGGCATGGGGGAAATCGTTGTCACCGGCTGCTGGTCAACGCTCCAGCCGCAGGAAGCCGCCAGCCTGCCAAATGTACTCAAAGTCGTTCCCAACCACCGCAAAGACAACCTGGTTCCCGACCTATTCGAACATCCAGCCTTTAACCTCGAACCCCTGAACCGCCTGCCCCTGCCTGGGCTGCGCCAGCGCACGCGCGCCTTCATCAAGGTGCAGGATGGCTGCGATAACGCCTGCACCTTCTGCATCACCACCCTGGCGCGCGGAGCCAGCCGCTCCCGCCCTGCCGCCGAGGTCATTTCCGACATCCAGGCCGCGCTCCACGGCGGCGCGCAGGAAATCGTCCTGACCGGGGTGCATCTCGGCTCCTGGGGGCAGGACTTGTCAACGGGAGATTTGCGCTGCCTGATCCAACAAGTTTTGAAGGAAACCGCTCCGCCGCGCCTGCGACTCTCTTCGCTCGAGCCCTGGGACCTGGACGAAGACTTTTTCTCGCTCTGGTCTAACCCCCATCTCTGCCCGCACCTGCACCTGCCGTTGCAATCTGGCAGCGCCGCCACCCTGAAACGGATGCTGCGCAAGACCAGCCCCGAATCGTTCCGCAGGCTGGTCGATTCAGCCCGCAAGGCCATCCCCGAGGCTGCCATCACCACGGACGTGATCGCCGGTTTCCCTGGCGAAACAGAGGCGGAATTCGCCGAGACGCTGGCCTTTGTGAAGGAAATTGACTTCGCGGGCGGGCACGTTTTCGCCTATTCAGCGCGGCCCGGCACCCCGGCCGCGCGAATCAAGGAGCAGGTGCCGCACGCAATCCGCAAAGCGCGCAGCCACGCACTGCGCGCCGCCTTCGCCAAGATGAACGCCGCCTACCGCGAAAGCTTTATCGGCCAGACCTTGCCCGTCCTGTGGGAAGCCTCCTCCGAACGGAATGAACGCGGCTGGCAGATCGAGGGGCTGACCGGGAATTATCTCCGCGTCACGGCCACGGCCCCCGAACCGTGCTGGAACCGGGTGGATCAGGTCAAATTAACCGGATTAAACGCCGAAGGCATGAGCGGAGAGCTGGTCTGATTTTCTGTAGGGGCGAGCCGATGGCTCGCCCCTACACATTCCTACCCACCCAAGGAGAACTGTCATGTCAGACTTTGATATCATCCAATTGCGCGCCCGGGTCGCCGAATTGGAAGACAAGCTCGAAAAAGTTTACCGGCACCTGGGCCTGGCCTACGACTCAAATGCCCCCGCCGAAGACCCGCGCCTGATCGCCTGCCTTCGCCAGGGAAACCTGATCGAGGCCATCAAAGTCTATCGCGAGAACCACAACGTCAGCCTGGCCGAGGCTAAAGCGGCGGTCGAGCAGATGCGAGGGAGGCTGTAAACGATCGTCTCCGAAGCCGTTGCGATGTCGGAGGCTGGGTTTTAGCTCCCGCCCTCAACCACCATCCGCGGACGCTTAACCAGCCGCCCCCAGGTACTTTGCACCAGCAAGCCAATCCCGAGCCCGAGCAAAATTCCAGCCAGCAAACCCGCCAGCAGTCCCAACCCTGCGCCCGCGCCCGGCCAGTAGCTCTCAGTTACGCTCCCAGTACAGCGCTATTAACTCATGTGGTTCATACCTTGCGCAGTGGCGCATTGGGCTACCTATTGAAAAATGATGATTTCAAAGAAGTTATGCAGACTATTCATGTAGTTACGCGGGATATCGCTGTTTGAGTTCGCAGGTTTCAGAACAGGTTTTCGATGCCTTCCTGGCAGCCAACGGCGCCAGTCTTGAACTAGAAAAAGTTTTGGCCGAACGTGAGCGCGAAATCCTACAATTGATAGCTGAAGGGAACACCGATCCGCAAATTGCCGAAAAACTAAGCATAAGCATCCGCACTGTTGAGAAACACCGCGCAAATTTTAGAGCATCGCTAGGCTTGATCTCCCAAACCGATATTGTGCATTTTGCCATCCAACAGGGTATTGTGTCTTTGAAAGAATGAATTTCTATCCACTCGCTTCATAATCTGTCAACTGGATGGATTATCCCCCGCAGAATATGGCTGTATCAATCGATCGGTTGCTCGTAACCCGGCAATGCTTCTGCAATGATTCATGGCCTTCTGATAGGTTGCTGCAAGGTGAAAGCTGCTGAAAGGTGCTATAGTCACTGAGCAAGAAAAAACATCCGATAAAGGCAAACCCGGTGAAAACCGGGGACGCAAAGCTATGGGTCTAAAGTCACAAATCTGTGACCACGACCGCCAGGCCGCCGAAGATCACAAAGCATCCTTTTGTGTTAATTTGGTCTGGCTTAGTAACTAAGTCAGGCTTTTTTTATTGGGTGACTTGCTTCTGCCGGGGTCTTCCCGGCACCAAAAAACCGCAGTTCTTTGGTTAACGCGAAACCGGTTGATCCCGGCCACGCAAGGAGAAAAGTCATGTTCAAGAAATTCGGAATTCTGTTAGTTGCCCTGGCCGTCATCATCCTCGCGGGCAGCGCCTACGCTTTCGCCAGCGCAGTCACGGTTACTGACCAACTCAGTGTCGGCAGCGGTCAAAGCGTGGTCAATGGCTATACGGTGAGTGATATTGTCTATGTGCTGGACGCGAATAAAGTCAACGTCACAGAGATCAACTTCAACATCACAGGTACAACTGAGGCTGATGTGGTTCAAATTCAAACTGCAACTGATGGGGATTGGAAGACAGACTGCACCGTGGGCGCAGCAGTATTAACGGTTCAGGCAATCACATGCGCATACGGAACTCCCATCGCCCTGAGCAGTGTGACAGCGCTGAACGTTTTTGCCAGCGGCGGCAACTAGGATAATCTGCCAGCAAACTGCACGCCAACACATCAAGACGAGACCTATATTGAAGATAAGGCCTGGCCCAGCCAGGCCTTATCTTCAATCAGCCAGAAGTGATCTGCTCACTCAGTTCCACGCTCAATCTGCACTGCCGCTATGCGAAAATTTCCGCGATTCCCCGTGCTTGTGATCAATCTCAGCCTGGTTGTCAGTCTGGCAGCCGTTTGGATTGTTTTTGCGCCAACCCAAATCGGTGGACAGGCTGCTTACGTGATGGTGAACGGCATCAGCATGGAGCCGGGTTTTCATCAGGGTGATCTGGCTATCGTCAAAACAGCCCCTGACTATGATGTGGGCGAAATTGTTACCTACCGCGATGCCCGAATAAGCGCTTATGTTATCCACCGCATCATCGACATGGAGCAAGATCGCTATGTTCTCCAGGGCGATAACAATTCGTGGGTTGATGCTTATCACCCAACCCAGGATGAAATCATCGGCAAATTGTGGATTCGTGTTCCACAATTTGGCAAAACAATGGAATGGCTGCGTTCGCCCATCAATATGGCGCTGACTACAGCCTTGCTCGGAGGTATTCTGATGGCAAGCATGCTGATACAACCAAAACAACACGGCAAAAACAAAAATAAACCTTCCGGGAATTCTACCGGGGGAGTTGAACTGGCGCTCTACACACTCGGGTTCATTGCGCTGCTCTTCCTGGGCCTGACCATTTTTGCTTTCAGCCGTCCGATCACACGGACAGTCGACAAGATCAAATACCTGCAGACCGGTGTTTTTTTCTACTCGGCTGCGGCGCCCTCAGGAATTTATGATACCGATATTGTGCGTTCCGGCGAACCCATTTTCCCGAAATTGACCTGTTCGATCAATGTGGGTTTTGTCTACAACCTGGTTGGCGACCAGCTACAGGAAGTCTCGGGCAGCCAGCAGCTCAATGCCTATGTCTCAGATGCCCAGAGCGGCTGGCTGCGTACGATTCCACTCCAGGCCGAGACGGTTTTTAGCGGTAATTCCTATTCCACCACAGCTGCGCTGGATCTGTGCCAGGTTCAGGCGCTGGTGGATTCTGTCGGGCAGGAGACCGGTTTCCGCCCGAGCACGTATACCCTTACTATCATCCCGCACGTTGCCATCCATGCCAAAACTGCCGGGCAGGAACTGAGTGACAGCTTCGAACCAAAACTTGTTTTTAATTTTGACAAAGTGCATTTCTTTCTTGCTGGTGGCAGCAAACCTAAAACCGATCCCTTGCGTTCGTCCCAGGATGGCTTGATGATCACTACGGCCACCCAGGCCAATACGGTCTCGGCGTTGGGATTCGAATTCGATGTCATCTTTCTGCGGATTGTGGGCATGGTAGGGCTGGGATTTACGCTGTTCGGCCTGCTGATCCTCGGCTGGTATATCTTTGAGGCTGCCCAGCGCAGCCAGGAAGCCTTGATCCGCATCAAATACGGCGCCCTGTTAATGGAAGTGTATGACCGGGGTTTTGAATCCACTTCGCCCGTCATAGATGTCGCCACCATCGATGACCTGGCCAAGCTGGCCGAGCGTCAGAACACCATGATTTTGCACATGATGCGCGATTACCTGCAATTTTATCTCGTCCAGAGCGAGGGTGCCACCTATCGTTACGTGATCAGCGAGGGCCGCAACAGCCCGCCCAAAATCGCAGCGCCCCGCACAACAAATTCGGACTGAGCAACGGAGAAGCGCCATGAAATCACGGATTGTTTTTCAGATCTTTTTGTTCGGATTGCTGCTCTTGATTTTTGTCAGCGCGTTCACTGCTTTTGCGGCCAATTTGACCATTCCTGACACTAATATCGGGAAAGAATCCATCACAGTCACGGCCAACGATCTCAAGCCTGAGGCTTGTTCCACCCTGGATTTGACCAACATCGTCCGGGGTTCGGGAGAAATTTATGGCACCGACGACAACGATCTGATTATTGGCGGTTCCGGGAACGATACGATCTACGGCCTCGGTGGAGATGATTGTATCCTGGGCGGGAGCGGGGATGACAGCCTCGACGGTGGCAACGGCACGGATGTATGTATCGGAGGTTCCGGCGAGAATGCTTACGTAAACTGTGAAACTGCCCAGTAGACAGCTTCGCTGCGTTTGGCGCGATTTGCCTTCGAATTCCAGATCATATTAACCAAACCGGCCAAAATCTCAGTTTGGGACCTCCCCCAACTGGGGGAGAACAATCTTCCCCGGCAGATGGATGTAACTGGAGAATATTAGGAATAGGATTAATTATCGGCGCGTTTATTCGCGCATTCGAGGCGTCTGGATGATTGGACCATCCCTTTCGTCATGCTGCTCATCAAGGTAGACCATGATAAATGGGAAGGCAAGCAGGACATCCAGCACACCCTGCAAGACACAACCGAGAAAGTTGAGTTGTCACCGTGCAAGCACTGAAAGATTTCAAACTCCGTTACCACCGCCGGTTTGAAGCGTCCGAGGCTGGGGTTCTGATTCTGGACGCTGAAACGGAAAAGTTCAAAAAAAACCATTTCGAACTTTATTTGCCGTTGGCACAAGGGATTCGGCGATGAGATCAGAGGGAGAAGCGCGCTATCAGAACGTACTTGCCCAGGCTTGTGGAGCGCTTGCGACCGGTTTCGGGCTGATCGCCCTGCTTGGCTGGGTTCTGAAGCTGCCCCTGCTCTCCAGCTTTGGGTCGCGCCTGATACCGATGGCGCCAAGCACCGCCCTGTTGTTCATAATCATGGGAACCGCAATCTATTTCCAGGCCCGCCTGACACAACAAAACCGCGCCGCAGATCGCATGGGCCTGGCGCTTGGCGCCTTGACAGCCTTCGTCTCCCTGCCCTTGCTCAGCCTGTCTTCCCAGGGTATTTACCTGGAGGTCGAGCGGCTTGGCCTCCAAATCAACGGAGGACTGAACATCACGCCGCTTGGGCATATGTCACCTGTGACAGCGCTCTCGTTTTTGCTGGTCAGTTTGTCGTTCCTGATCTTGCTTTCGAGCTCATCCGGCCACCCACGCCGGGTTATGGCGGCTTGGGTGCTTGCAATTCTCGTTATTTTAGCAAACTATGTTTTTGTCCTGGCTTATTTTGTCGGGCTCCCCCTGCTTTACGCCGAAAACACCATCCCGCCTGCGTTGCCGACCAGTCTGGCTTTCCTGGCGCTAGGGATGGCACTCCTGGCGAGTACTTCGGCGCAAACCAAACCGCAAGACAAAATAAAGGAAGCCGGATCCACACCTGTCCCGTCTGCCATTTTCCTGGTTTTTATTTTTTTGGCGCTGAGCATTGTTACCGTCGGTTACCTCTACTACCGGAATTCCGAACAGCTATTCCGTACTCAAATGGAGCGCCAGCTTTCGGCCATTGCTGACTTGAAGGTCAATGGACTGGTGAGCTGGCGCAAAGAGCGGCTGGCCGATGCAGATATGCTTTACCAGAACCCGGCCTTTACTGAGCTGGTAGCGCAGTCTCTCGAAAAACCAGCGGAGGTGCAGGCGCAGAAACAACTGCAAGCCTGGCTGGATAAATTCCTGGTTGATGGTCAATACGAGCGTGTTTCCCTGCTGGATACGCACGGCCTGGAGCAGATTTCAGCCCCAGCCAGCCCCGCGCCGGTCAGCGCGTATCTGGCCGGGCAGGCTGCGGCAACCCTGAATTCGGGGCAGGTAACCTTTGCAGATTTTCACCGTAATACGCAAAATGGCCCCATCTACCTGGCGCTGCTGGTGCCTATTTTTGCCGGGCAGGAGGTTAGCCGCCCGTTGGGTGTGCTCATCCTGCAGATCGATCCGCACACCTATCTCTATCCCTTTCTCCAAGAGTGGCCCGCGCCCAGTCAGAGCGCCGAAACCCTGCTTACTCACCGGGATGGGGAGCAGGTGGTTTACCTGAACCAACTCCGTTTTGGGCAAGAAACCGCCCTGAACCTGAGCTTCCCGCTGACCGACACAAACCTGCCTGCTGTCAGGGCCGTGCTTGGAGAAACCGGCATCTTCGAGGGAGTGGACTACCGCGGTAAAACGGTTATCGCCGACCTGCGCGCTGTGCCAGCTTCACCCTGGTTTTTAGTGTTCAAGAAAGATACCACCGAAGTTTTTGCGCCGCTGCGTGAGCGACTCTGGCAGACCATCCTTCTTTTTGGCGTTTTGGTCCTGGCGACTGGCGTGGGCCTGATGCTGGCCTGGCGGCAGCAACGGGTGAATTACTACCGGGCACGATTCGAAACCGCCGAATCGCTCAGGAAATCCCAGGAGCAATATCGGGAACTGATCGAACACGCCTCCGATGGCATTTTCATCGCCGACGCCAACTGGAAGTATGTGGAGGTCAACCCGAGCGGGTGTGCGATGTTGGGTTATACGCGCGACGAAATTCTTTCGAAACAGATATCCGAGCTGATCCCGCCCGAAGACGCGGCGGCGACCCCGCTCCACCTCGACGAATTGCGGCAGGGAAAAACCCTGCTGACGGAACAGCGCCTGATCCGCAAGGATGGCAGTTTGCTGCCGGTGGAAATCAGTGGACGTAGGTTACCCGATGGACGATTCCAATCCATCGTCCGCGATATCACCGAGCGCAAACAGGCGGAGGAGAAGCTGATCGCTTCGGAGGTGCGCTATCGCCGCCTGTTCGAGGCCGCCAGGGACGGTATCTTAATTCTGGATGCCAAGACCGGCCAGGTTGTGGATGTAAATCCGTTCCTGGTTGAGATGTTGGGCTTCTCGCGTGAAGAATTCCTGGGCAAAGAACTCTGGGAGCTGGGCTTTTTCAAAGATATCGCCGCGAACAAGGCCAACTTCCTGGAATTGCAGCAGAAAGAATACATCCGCTATGAAGACTTGCCGCTGGAAACTACGAATGGGCGGAAGTTCCATGTGGAGTTCGTCAGCAACATTTATCAGGTGAATCACCATAAGGTCGTCCAATGCAACATTCGCGACATCACCGAACGCAAGCAGGCGGAAGAGGCGCTGCGGGAGAGCCAGGAGAAATTCCGTATTGCGCAGGATATGTCCCCCGATGGGTTCACAATTTTACGACCAGTACGCGATGCCCAGGAGCGAGTTGTCGATTTCACCTGGGTTTACGAGAATGCCGCGGTTGCGCGGTTAAACGGCACCGATCCAGAAGCGGTGGTGGGTCGGCGCCTGCTGGAGCTGTTCCCCAGCCACCGCGGCACGCCATTCCTGAGAGCCTATCAACAGGTCGCGGAATCAGGGGAAACTTGCATCTTCGAGTCTGGCTATTCCGACGAGAGCATGACAAAGCCAACTTCGTTCCGGATCGTCGTTGTGCCGATGGCTGGAGATATTGCTATCCTGGCTCAGGACATCACCGAGCGCAAGCGGGCGGAACAGCAACTCGCCAATTACACCGAGCATCTCGAAGAAATGGTGGATGAACGCACGCGCGAACTGCGCACCACCCACGAACAGCTTGTGCGCCAGGAACGCCTGGCAACCCTCGGGCAGGTGGCCGGGAGCATCGGCCATGAACTGCGCAACCCCCTCGGCGTCATCTCAAATGCCATTTATTACCTGAAAATGTCCCAGCCAGAGGCCAGCGGAAAAACCAGGGAATACCTGGATATTATCGAAAAG
>DHVZ01000015.1 GCA_002412925.1 Anaerolineales bacterium UBA5195
TGGACGATTTCACCAGAATACGCAGGAATCGGGTGGTAAAGGCGAACACGCCGCCTGGCCTTAGCAGGCGCGAGACTTCGTCAAAAACGAAATCCAAATCAGGGGTGAAATGAAACACGCCGCAGGCGACCAGATGGTCGAAATCGCTGGCGGGGTAGGGCCAGGGCGTGTCAGTCAGGTTGTGCTGCTTCAAATCGGCAAAAAAACCTTTTTCCCGGCAGATTTCCAGCATCGCGGGGGAAAAATCCATGCCCGAGACGCGCAAACCGGTCCGGGCAAAGGGCTGGGCCGCAAGTCCGCTGCCGGTTCCGACATCCAGCAGGCTTTGGCCGGGGCGGGTGAATTCATAACACAGCCCAAATAGCAGGTCGGCGATGTGACAGTCATAGGCGCGTACCTGGGCGTCGTAGTCGGCGGCGTAGGAATCGTGTAAAGTGGCGTTCATCTTATTCAAACCCGTCCTGGACAATTTCCAACAGGGCTTCACGCTCCGGCTCGATACACTCATTCAGACGCGCTGCTGCGATGACCGGCTGCCAGCGCAGGAGTTCCACCTGCCCGCCTGGGGTCAGGGCCAGGTAACGGTTCAGGTAGGTTCGATGAAACAGGCCGGAGAACAGCCGCGCCAGGGACGAAATCTCGCGCCCGGCTGAGCGGACACCCACGCTCAGGATCAGGCTGGTGCGGGCCACATCGGCCAAGGGATTTCCCAGGCTGGCGGTCATCCAGTCAATTACCACTACGCCTTGCGCGGAAACCAGGATGTTCTGGGGATGAAAATCACCATGACAGAGTTTTTGTTCATCGGGCAGGTCTGCCAGCCGCGCCAGCGCCTTTTGGCGCGCCGCCTCGGTCAACTGCGGCGCCTGCTGGATACTGCGCGCCAATCCGTCGCGGTAGGAATACAGGTTGGGGATGGTCTGGCGGTGGATTTGGGCGTGCAGTTCGGCCAGGGTCTGGGCATGGCGGAGGATGAGCCAGGGGCGGCGGCGCAAATCCTCCAGCATGGAGATGCCGTTGACCCGCTCGTAGAGGATGCCGCGCCGCCCGTCCACGCTGACAATTTCTCCCGCTGCCGGGGTCGGGATACCCACCTGGCAAACCAACTGCGCTACCCGTGACTCTTGCTCCACCCAATGCGGGGGACACCAAGCCTGGTACAGTTTCAGGATACGGCGGTCATCCCAGGCGTACACATCAGCGGTACGTCCCCGGGCAATCGGTTTGGAAAGGGAGATATTCATGGTCGCTTCTCCAGGCAGGCGAGTTATTTTTGCGAAAAATGCAGTTCTTTGCGGAAGTAGTTCTCCAGGCGCAGGGCGGTAATCTCTACCAGTCGCCCCAGGAACGGATCACCGAGGCGGGCCAGGATGTTGCGGGCTTCGGCGAGCATATCCTGGCTGATACGGTAGGTTTCACGGATTTGGGCCTGGTCGGAGCGCAGGGTTTTCGCCAGCGCCTGGGGTTTGGAGGCTGCTTTGGGCAGGTCTTTGACCCCCAGCGTCACCAGCGAATAATGGCCGATGGCCAGGTCTTTATCCAGGTCAGTCCAGTCGTCAATAATCTGGATGACCGCGCCAAAAAGCAGGAAAACCTGCCAGTAATCGTCAATTTGACCCGCCCGTCCTAACTTCTCCAGACTGAGCATGAAGGGTGTGACCACATGCGCGCCTTTTGAGCCGCAATCTTGTGGGCTTTGCAGGCTGTATGGGCTGGATTTCCAACGCACATTTTTCTCTTTGATTTCGGCGATCAGGAAGATGTTGCGCATTTTGTGCAGGAGGTCCAGGTTAGTGGGTGTGACGCCAAACACCCTCAGGATGATGGACTCGTATTCGGCCACCAGCGCTTGCGAAGCCAGGATTTCAACCGGGGCAGGGGCGCTGCTATCCACGTTTTCATCCAGGATGCCGTAACCAGCCACGCCAAAGACAGCAGAGCGCAGGATGTCATCGAAATGGTCAAGAAAGTCATCCAACCCTGATTCCGCAAACCAGATGACCAGGAAGGCAAAAATGGGGTAGGCATCTTTGAAATATTGCTCGCGATTGGTTTTCCAGGTGGTGACATCAATGCCCATCGGCGCGCTGAAATCGCGCAAAAGCTGGCGCGCTTCATTGTCCAGCCCACGGAAGGCGGCCAGTAACTCCAGATCGATTTTGAGATGCCCCCACCAGGCGAACAGGGAAAAGGAATCGGCTAAAAAAGGAGCTAAAACTGCCGCCCAGAAGGCTTCCTTGTCACGCTGGTAGACTTTTAGAATAGCAGGGGCAAAACGAGAGAAGGCGGTCTGTGTTTTCATGCGGCGATAACCTTTCAACTGACCAATCGAATCACAATGACCGCCAAAATGGCGACCAGTGCGCTCAGGTAAATCCAGCGGATATAGATTCGGCGGTTTTCCAGTTGGGAATCCAGCAATTTCGCAGTGGCGTACAGGATGATCCCATCCATCAACAAGAGGGGCGGCAGGTAGAGCCACGCCATCCAGCCCAGCCAGAAGGGCGCGAACGTCAGCACGCAGACGAACAGGAAGAGCGCCGCGCTGATTCTTAAGGCGTTTTCACGGCCCAACAAAACCGGCAGCGAGTGTGAACCGGCCTGGCGATCGCCTTCGAGATCCATCGCGTCGGCGGCAATCTCCTCGCCCAGGTTGATAAAAAACGAGAGGAGGGCAAAGAACCAGACTGCCGGTTCAAAGAACTGCCCGACGGAAATCCCGCCAAAGAGAAAGGTCATGCCCACCGAAAAACTGACCATCAGGTTGCCCCACAAACCGGCTTTTTTGAAGCGCCAGTTGTAGAGAAAACCCACCACCCAGACCAAAATAGCCACCAGCAAAGCCGTGAAGCCGAGCAGGAAACTGGCGAGAAATCCGAGCGCGGTGACAATGATCGAGAGAAAGACAACCTCGCGCGGCGTGACCAGCCCCGCAGCGAGCGGCCGGTGCGGGGCGTTGATGCGGTCACTTTCGAGATCGAAATAGTCGTTGAGAATCAAAGCGGCGGCTGAGATGAAAAAAACGGCCAGGAAGCCGAGCAACGCTTCCGGGATGGAGGGGAATTGCCCCAAGGCCAGCAGTTGTCCCAGGATGACGCACACGCCCGCCGTCAGGGGCAATTCAAAACGGAAGAGACGCCACAAACCTAGAAATTTAGCCATTTGCTGGTCAGTTGCCGTCAACAAAACGCACATCCGGGAAGTAGACCGTTGGGAAGGAGAAATTCATCTGGGCAAACTTCCAACCCTCGGGTTGGCGCACGACCACGGCAGTAAAACGCAGCGGCCAGACGAATTTTTCGCCGCGCCGCAGTTCATAGACGGTGTTCGTTCCGCCGCGCAGGATGTTGTGCAGCTTCTGTTCGGCACTCAGGCCGGGTTGGTCGATGTAGGCTTTGACGTACTCCAGATACGAGGCGTAGTTCTCCTCCCCGATGATCTGGGTGACGGTGGCAGTGGCGGCGATCCAACCTACCTCGCTGCGGGAATGAATGGAAACGGAATCCAGGTCGAGACGGAAATCGCCCCAGCCTTCCCAATCGCCCTGCACCAGTTCACGGGCGGTTTCGCGGGTGAGATACCACTCATCCACACCCGGTTTGAGGCCATTCGTGCCGATCACTTCGACCTCCGAGGCGAATAACTCCATAAAAGTGTCGACCTGTGCCAGGTCGCGGCGGGTGTAGCCGTCCTGGAAGGTTTGCAGCAGCTGTTGAATTTCTTGGAGTGGGTTCATGCTTTTCCTATTGCCTATGAAAATTTTTTCTGCGCCGTCAGGACAAAGAGCGTCTTTTTCGGTTGGCGGTTCCGTCCCCATTCTATCTGGTCAAGACAAATTTGGACATCGAACGGGTCAATCTGATTTTCATGCTCATAACGGACGAGTTCCTCGTAAACGGCCTCGGCATCCTCCAATTCCTGGCAGGTTTCCACTTCGAGCAGCCCGGAGGCCTGGAAAAAGGTGCGCCACCAGCCAGGGGTATGCTGTTTAACGAAATCATCCTTGAAGACATCCACCTGCTCGTTGGGGGGCGGCAGCTTGAAGGCATAGATGAAAGGTGGGTTGGTGAGTTGTTCGGGCGTAAATTCCGCTGAGAGCGCTTCTGAACCAAGGCACAACTGCCCGCCCGGTTTGAGATGCGTGAGCAAGCGCGGGAGGAAACCGGGGGTGGCTCCATAAAAGCTAAACGAGTTCATGCAAAAGATGGTGTCGAATTCAGCGGCGGCGTAGGGCAAAGGTTGGGTGGCGTCCATCTGGATGGCCTGGATCCGGTCGCCCAGGCCGCGCGCGGCGAATTTTTCATCGAGGAACCCGGCCGAAGTCCACAAATCGAGAGCTTTAACTTGCACCCCGTAGTGTTTGGCCATGAAAATGGAGGTTTCGCCTTTGCCACAGCCCAGGTCGAGTACCACTTGCCCCGGCTGCAAGCGCAGGGTGCGCAGCATTTTAATCGCCAGGTACAGGCCTCCACCACCGAAGAAGTCATGGTAGAGGTCGTCGCGGGAATAGGCCTGCAATTCGGGATAGGAATCTCGGTCGGGAACGGAGAAGGTGCTGAGGATGCGCTGGATTTCGTCATTTGAGCGGTTCATGATCTTATTCCTGGAGGCGAGGCTTAGGCCTGTTTCATCGGCCCAACCGGCGGCGGTGAAGACGGCCAGGCTCAGCGCGAGCCAGACAAGGGCGGGAAACGTTTTTGGGGTTGGGGGAGGTTGCATGGGAAACTCCTTTTCGAGAGAGTGGCGTAGGCTCAGGCTTTACCCTGCTCAAATTCGGAGAGATTGCGAAACAGCACGGCGGTCAGCCAGACGGCGATGCTGCCAAGGATGATGAAGGAGGTAACTTTCCCGATCAGTTCGCCCGGTGTAAGCTGGATGCCGGCGCCCAGCTGCATGACAGTCTGCCCTACGACCATCGCGCCTATCAGAGCCAGCATGATGCTCAGGGTGGCAAAGAGCACGATCCCGAACGGGGCGCGTTTCCAGAGTTGGAACCCTGCCAGAAAACAGGCCACCGCGATGATCCCGACATCCAGGGTATAAGTGACGATGGTGGTATACGGTCCCAGACCGGCGGGAATTTGATCCCCAGGCAGCGCGGCAATCACGTCGCTGAGCCAGATGAAAGCCAGGCCCAGACCGACAATAAACATAAAAATTGCCATGCCACGCCGTGGCAGCCCGGAGGCAACCCGCCCGGCCAGGGTCTCGAGGTCAAAGGCTGTCAGGGCCAGGATAAAGGCGTAAAAACTGGCCGAGAAAAGCGCAATGTAAACCAGGAAGAGCTGGTTGTAGGCGATTCCAAGCCCGAGCGAAGCGCCATAGTAGAGAAAATAGGCAAGCACACCGGTCAGCAGGAAACCTCCGCGCAGCGAGCCACGCCGGTACAACCAGATCGAAAAAATCAGCAGGGGCAGGCCAATCACGAGCGTGACAAAATCGGTGCCCCAGGAGAGTGAGGCGGTAAACAGGGTATCGTATGCATAGAGACCCTGTCCGGCGATTTCAACGGTTTCACCGTGGATAGTCGTGAACGGAAACGGGCCGCTTCCGGTGCGGTCAAACAGCCCAATCCCGCCTGTCATCAGAGTCAGGACGACGATGAGCGGCACCAGCCAACTGAGCGAAGTTCGAATTTTCATCGGTTTCTCCTTATAACAAGTTTCACTGAAGATCATATCTCCGCCAAATAAAAAACTCCCCCGCCGAGGGGGGAGTTTCAGACTGGTCAAGTGGACAGGTCTGTTTACCGTTTGCATAGTTAAATCTATTCCATTTCTTTCCAGACTGGATCGCGCAGGAGCAGCAAGACCACGATGGCGCCGAGCAGCAGCGCAGGCAGTCCCATGCCAAAGGAGAAAAGTATATTGGTGGGCGCGACCACGAACAGAACGAAGAAACTCAAGGCCTGGTTGTTGAGAGCATGCAAGTAAGCTGCCGTCCAGATGCCTTTTGACTTGAAAACGGCGTAGGCCAGGAAATAAGCCAGGATGATACAGTAGGCCATCATGAAGATCGAACCCACCAATGGCTGGCCGGGATAGTTGTAGCCCATCCAGATCACGGGCCAGTGCCAGATGCCCCAGATCACGCCCAGAAGAAATGTTCCACGAATGCGCCCAAGCTTATTCAATTCAGTTTGCAGGAATCCGCGCCAGCCGTATTCCTCTCCAAAGGAGATGATCAACCCGAGGAAGGGACCAATCACCACGGTGTTCAGGGCCATCGTCAGGTACAGAGCAGCGGTTGGCATATTAGCGGCTGCCAATTGCGGGAAGGCTGTTTTTAAGTCAACGAGTGTGCCAAGTTTGAAGACATAGTTGAGCCAGGTCTGGAGAGCGAAGAAAAGCACCAGCCCAAGCCCATATCCAAACCAGAGGCGCGCTTTGCCCCCGGCCATCCCCGCATCAACGAAGGTCTGCTTGCCGCCCTTCACGCGTAGAACGATCAGCAGGATCAGCCCCAGCAAATTTGGGATGAGCAAGACGGAAGCGAGAGTGGCTGTCAGGTCGGGCTGGATCAGGCTGACGATAGTGCTCACCAGATATAAACCGGTCAGCAGGAGATAGAAATAGACGAACCAGCGCGAGACACCGTGATTGGTGCGGTAAAAGATCGGGCTGTTCTTGAAGAAAAACACGCCCAGCAGTATCGCGGAAAAAGCGGGCAGGAGCATCTGGAATTGCAAGAACAACCCGGCGCTGGGGTTAGCCAGTCCACCAGTCAAATAGAGTGCCAGATCCAACAGCCAGGTCAGACCAAAGGCCAGACCCAGGAACCAGCCAACCTGCGACCAATTGACATGTGACGTGTTTGGAGTAATTTGTTCGGGATTGAAAGAATTTTGTGTGTTCATGATTGCCTCTTTTCTATCTGTGAATTATAGGTCTTCATCGTTCCAACTCCCCCACCGAAAGGGGAGTTGGGGACTGGTCAAGTGGACAGGTTCAGGGCTGCCGGGTCTGTACCAGTACCGTCTCAACCATGACCTGTACAAAACGGTCAGATTCGGAGACCCAGGGCGTATGCCCGGAATGCTCGAACCAGACGATTTCCTTGTGTGGGGCTTCGAGGATAGCGTAATATTGCTCCACAAACACAGTTGGAGCGTTGATATCGTGACGGCCAATCAGGAAGTAGACGGGAACCTGCAACTGGGCAGCCTGTTGGCGAAAATCAACCTGCCAGAGTTGGGGATAAACCACCTCCAGCGTTTCGAGCACACCGCGGAACCAACTGACTTTGTCGTACAAGCCATATTCGGGGGCAGCCAGGTCGCGCCAGGTGCTGAAGCCGTTATCGGCAATCACCGGGTTCTGATTCATAAAGGCAAAGGTATCGGTCAGGAAGGCAGCTTCCTTCCAGGCCATGCCGCTGCCGTAGTAGGGCGGCGGGCCTTGTTTGGTGAGAGCCTCTACTTTGGCCGTGTCACCCCGTTCACGCGCCCAGTTTAGGGCAAACTCGTAGCACCTCAAGTCATTTTCGAGAAAAGCCACCATCTGTCCGGTGCCGATGAAGGCGTGAAAATCCTCGGGGTACCGCTGGACGAGCATAATTCCGAGTGCGCTGCCCCAGGATTCGCCCAGCAGATAAACCTTTTCCTGCCCGAAGCGCTCTTTCAGGATGGCGATGAGGCTGTGGGCGTCCACGATGTAACGTTCGGGTGTCAGGGTGGATCGATCCACGGCGTCGAACGATTTGCCTGCGCCGGGCTGTTCCCAGTTGACGACGACGAAATGCTTCTCCAACGCACCGAGCGCAAACCGTTCGGTCGCCAGTTGGCTGCCGCCGGGACCTCCCGCCAGGAAAAGCAGCACCGGTTTGTGAGTGTCATGCCCGCGGATCGAGATCCACTGTTGGCTGCCGTTGAGTGTCACCTTTTCGAGCGTGGCAAGACTGCCAGGGAGAGGCTTGCCATCCACGCCGGTGATGGGCGGGGTCATGGCAAAAAACTGCGAGGCGCTGACGGCCAAGACGCCCACCACAAAGATCCCAGCCACCGAAACAGCGATTCCTTTCCAGGCGGGCTTGAGCGTAAAACTCAGCACAAGCAGGGTTAAATCCGCAGCAGCCAGCAAAACCCAGAGCGGGGCAGGCACGGCAGTCGCTTGCGGCAGTAGAATCACCGGCAGGCAGAGAATCAAGGAAATCAAAAATGCCAGCAGGCGGGATAAAAAGGCGAAGATACGTTTTAGCATAGGTGCGTGCTCCTTTAGAAGTGTGAATTTTCCAGGCGAACACCCATTTCGGCCAGTTCATCTGGAGAAAAACGGGTTTCGAGGGTGATGGTCAAAAAGATGACTGGGGAGAAGAGCAGCAGAACGAGTGCGCAAGCCCACATGGGAACCTCCATTTCTTTGCACTGATGATAGGCTGCCGCAAACAAAAACTCCCCCATCGCCGGGGGAGTTTGAAACTGGTCAGATGGACAGGTTTCCAGCTTTGCAATTACCTGCCGTCAGCCAGCTTGTTCGTGCCGCTCAGCACATCTTCCCGTAAAATCTGGCGCATTTTTTCGGGTTCCTCAAAGATTGGGCTGTGGGCCGATTGCTCAAAGGTGTAAAACCCTTTGACCGGTGCTTTGAGCTGCTCAAAATAGGATTTCGCCAGACTGTAGGAACAGGTGTAATCAGATTGGCCGTGAAAGAAGTAGATGGGAAGCTCCAACTCGGTCACCTGTTGCGTCAGGTCCGTGGCGAAGACCGTGTTCCGCAGTAAGCGTGCGGAAAAAATTTTCCCACGCCAGAGATTCACTTTTTCACCCAGGGTGTACTCCCGGAATTGCCACGATGGGAAAAAGACGCCAGTCACAATCGATTTCATCTCACGCATTGTGCCAATTCCAAGACTGTGCATGGCTTCATCGCGGATTAAATCGTATGCAGCCGGTAGCGGATCCGTCAAAGTGGGCGCAGCTGCTTCGAGCTTGCGGAGCATGTTTGTATTTCCATTTGCTTTGAATTGTTGCAGCATATAGTCGTAGGCCAGGGTTTCAGATTTGAGTTGAAACGTCATCTGACCCATGCCAATATAAGCGTAGTACAGTTTCGGCGCCCGCGCCACTGCCTGGAAGCCAAAAAAACTGCCACCCGAATGCGCCATCAGGTAGATTTTCTCTTTCCCGAAGCGCTGACGTAAGTAATTGGTCACTTCCAACGTGTCATCAACGATTTGTTCCACGGTCATCGTCTCTGGAGGCAGGTTGGGATTGTAAGAAAGCCCAGCGCCGCGTTGATCCCACCAGACAACGGTAAAATCGTTCTCCAACCCGGTTGGGTAACGCTCGGTGATGAAGTATTCCGGCAGACCGGGGCCACCGTGCAGAAAAAGCAGAACGGGATGGTTGACATTTTTGCTTTTGATAAACATCCCCTGTTCTACGCCGTTGATATTGACCCAGATTTTCTCAGACAAACTACCCACGAGCGGCTTCCCGTTTTCATCGAGAAATGGCTGCGGCCGGCCGGGACTCCAGACCAGTAGCAGCCCCACAAAAATAAGGAGGCCAGCCAACAAGATGGAAATAAGAGTCAACAGCATGCGACCCGCCTTTCGCGCGAAAGAGTGAGTGGATAAGATCTTGGTTTGAGAGTGTCTCTGGTTCATCAGTTTTACGCTTTCAGGAAGGCTTCAAGATATTTTTGACTTCCGCTCCAATCAGGCGCGTTTGTCATCTCGATGGATGGCATGGGCAGGGTTGACAGGAACTCCAATTCCAAGGCCTGGCGGATGGTATAAAAATCGATCACACCTTTGAAGCCTTTTAATCCGTGCGCTTTCCCAAACTCTTGCTCGGTTAGATACCAGGTGACATAATCCGCCCAGTCTTGTGGGCGTTCCTGGCGAACATTTTCCAGAGTGGAGCGAGGGTCTGGCGGGGCAAGGTAAATCAGCCTGGGCTCAAGCGTTCGGATCATCTCAGCCAGATCCAAAAGATGCTGATGGATGGCAGCGATGGGCTGATTGTGACGCGCCAGCAGGGTGGTAATTGGGTTTTGCAAGAAACAACACTCAAAGACATAAGTGAAATCATCCCTGATTGCCCGTGTGACGAAGTTTTTCCAGCTCTGGCGCATGATCTGTTTATGTTTTTTGGGTGGCAAATCGTAGATTTCAAATTTTGACAGGGTTTTAAATAAAGCGGACGGGGCCTGGTACTGCTCATGCTCCAGTTTGCGGTAACTAAAAAGCCACTGATCATTTTCCCGTTTCGCGTGGTGGGCCAAAAAACCGACAAATTCTGGGAATTGTGCTTGCAGTTCGGCATATTCACTTTCATTCAAGCAGGCCACAGACTCGTAATCAGCCGGGTGGTTCCAGTCACCTTCCAGAAACAGGGCGGGGTGTTTGCCATTCTGTTCCAACCAGGCGCAGACAAAACGGGCAGTGGTTGTTTTTCCCGAGCCGGGAATGCCCTCGATCAGAATAAGTTTGGGATTGGACATGCTGGCGTCTGCTCCTTCTGAAATCTTCAATACTTTTCTGCCTGCTTTGATGATAGCGCCGGTTAAGCAAAGACTCCCCCGTCGAGGGGGGAGTCTTGAGACTGGTCAGATGGCCAGGTCACGGATTAACCTGCATGGACTGAATCAGTGCATCCAATTGGTTGAGGCTGGGTGTGAAATTATCAGGCCTCTGGGTATTGAGCAGATTGGTGACCGCGCTGTAGTAAGCGCTCATGTCGGCCTGCGGATTAGCCATGTACGGGTAGGGGATACCGCCAGAGGGCAGGGGTGCGCCAGCGTCACTGGTTTCGGCCAGAACCGGGCTGGTGAGAGGGAAAATCGCCACGATGTAGCGTTCCCCATCGCTGGTTACTCCGATGAAGTTGTAGAACAGATCGGTGTTGTTGGCGGAGGCCGGGTACTGGGCGTACTCGCTGAGGTAGCGGATACCCTTGCCGTTTTGGAACGCAACCGGCTGGATGTGGGCAGCGAACAGGCTTTGGGCGTTGAAAAATGGAACGCCGGGGAGTTGATCGAGCGCCGGGACATTGTTCGGGGCGTACAGGTAGTTTTGCAGGCGGTGAATGCTCTCGAAAGCGGCGGGGAGCATCAAGGCGTAGTCCGAAGCCGGGTAGACATAAATCTGCGGCTGGTGGGTTTTGCCTCGCAGGAGGTAGTAATCCGCTAGGCTGACCTGCAAATGGCCTGGAGTTTTCTCCCACCAGACGGCGTTATCGCTGTCCAGACGCGGGAAGTTCCTGCCGCTAGCGCCGCTGGCAACTCCCGGCGGGATGACAAGGGTCAATGGCCGGTAGGTGACGGTTGTCCCGGCGCTAACGGGCGGCTGGGGAGTGGGCGCCGAGTAGGTTGGAGGAACCTGCGTTGGCGCGACCTGGGTGGGAACGGCGGTTGCCGGAGCGGTGACGGCGGGAACCTGGGTAGGAACTGCCGTGGCCGGAACGGAGGTGCCAGCCGCTGGTCCCTGGGTCGGGAAGACGACCGTCACCACAAGCGGGGTGGCGGGAATCTCAGTAGGCGTGGTTGCCGTCAGTTGAACCGTACAGGCCAGGGACGCAACCAACAGAAGGGTGGGGAGTAAGAATATTTTTTTCACTATAGTGCTGTGCATGGTTAAATTTCCTTTCATGTCAAATCATAGCTCTGGGGAACGAAAAACTCCCCCGCCGAGGGAGGAGTTTGCCTTGGCCGATAGGCCAAGATTCAGACTGGTCAAGCGGATAGGTTAGCCTTGGGATTTGCGGGCACTCACATACCCGTAGCTCAGCCAGCGGCCGCCATCCTGCCGATAGATTTGGGTTTCCATTGGTTTTCTCCTGTTCGGGTTTGATAGGGGGCGGACTCAAGAGCAAATACCTACCGAATACAAGCTGTCTGCTCCAGGATATTTTACATGCTCATGCTCCAAAAATAACCCAAAAAATCTCCGGCAGAGATTTTGGTGCGACCATACATGGTGCGCGTTTTACTATTGCTCTAAAACAGATCCGTCTGGGCCGCTTTACAATTTCAAGGGGATTTAACAATACTTTCGAAATCAAGCCTTTACATTTGCTACATTCGTTACCCCTCTTGAACTTCAAACAGCGGTTTGAGTCCGCTTGGGGGCGCAGCATATAGACCTTGTGGAACATAGATTCCATGTGGTCTTTTGTTTACATAGATTAACCGTCTGCACTGCGAGGAAAAGCGTACAATCACTCGCTGGCGTAGGAATATGATTCGAAGGAAAAGAGTATTTGGGGGATTTGTACTAGCAGGTTGTCGGAGAACCGAGG
>DHVZ01000008.1 GCA_002412925.1 Anaerolineales bacterium UBA5195
GCTCGCTTCACTCAACTAAAAGGAAAAAATCCATGAAAACAAAGAACCCTCTTTTTGCGCTTTTTGTCCTGATCGCCCTGCTGCTTTCAGCCTGCCAAATCAATATGGTCACAGAAATCAACAAGGAAGGGGCCGGTGTGTACCGGAACGAGTTCGGCTTTACGGCAGAGGATGAAGCTGCGCTGGCTGAATTCGATTCCAGCCTCGATGATTTCTGCAACGACGTGGGCGAAGATATGCCAGAAGGCGCAACCTTCTACAAAGAAACGCGCAACAAAGATGAAACCTGGTGCGTTTTTGAATCCAGGTTTGACTCGATCGACGGACTCAAAAGCATTTATGGCGAAACGGAAACCAGGATCAATCAGCTTGACTTGACCGAAGGAAAACTCACCTATGATTTGAGTCTGGACCTGAGCGGGGACGAAAATCCAGAACTCACGCAAACAAAAATTTCCTGGGTCGTCAAAATGCCGGGCAAAATCCTTGAAAGCAATGCAAGCGAGCAAAATGGCAACACCCTGACCTGGACACTGACCCCCGGCAAGCAAAATGACATCCGCGCAGTGAGTGAAATCGGCGGGATAAACCTGGGCGACGATTGGATTTGGTATCTGCTTGGCGGCGGCGCTTTCCTGTGCCTGTGCTGTTTCGTCCCGCTGGTGATCGGCGGCGTGGCCTTTTTCCTGATCCGCCGCAAGAAAACATCTGAGATTTCGGCTTCCTGACCGCTGACTGGTCACGGGATACTGGATACAGAGTTCACCATGAACGATATCACCCTAAACCTGATTGTCCTGGCCGGCTTTGCCCTGCTCGGCGGGCTGGTTTTCCTGCTCGTGCGGCGCAAACAGGCGTCCGAGGCGCAAGCCGTCCAAATGCTGGCCGCTGAAAAAGGCTGGAAAGTGGAATTCATCCGCGAGCCGCTGCTGTGGGGACAGCGGCTCACTTCCCCACGCTGGACACTGGAATCCCTCTCGCGGGCCAGCGGCAAGGAAAGCGGCCCCGGCTCGAGCGATGTTTCCATGCTGACCGTCTGGCAGGCGAATGCCCCCGGCAGCACCCTGCTGATTGGCGAGCGCCAATCCCAGGCGGATCTGGGCACCTTCGGCGAGATGCTCATGCGCCAGGTCTTGCAGCAAGCCCTCGGGGCAGACGCCGATGGCTTGACCGAAGCCAAGGCTGGGAGTGAGGCCTTCCAACAGAAATATATGCTCTGGGCACAGAAGCCGGAAGATGTGCGGATAACATCCAGCATCGAAGCCGCTCTTTTGAACTGGAAAGGCAACAAGCCATTGATCAGGCGCACATCCGAGGGGTTGAGTATCGAACAGCAAGGTGTGCAAATCAAAACCAGGTCTGAATTCGAACAAATCATCAACCTTGGTGAAATGCTGTCAAAAAATTTTTAGCTGTATTTTGTAAAAATGAAGGAGGCAGGAATAAAAAATGAAAAGCAAACCTGTGTTGCCCATCCTGTTGCTCATCATGGCCGCCCTGGCTTGCGGGCTGCCACTCTCCGCGCCTGCGCCCACTTTGACAGCGACAGAACAGATCATCCCAACCTCGCCTGCCATATCAAGCCCGACAGCGCCAGCCAGTGAACCTGTACCAAACAACATCCCGGAGGAATCAGACCTTATCCGCCAGGGAGCTGCGCGCAGCCTGCTGGAGCCGTACAACATCGACGAAATCGCGCTTGGCGATTTCGATGAAGAAAGCACATCCTGCGGCGCAGATTACCTGGCCGGTACGCCCGCAGAAGACGGCCAAATCCTTTTGCGCCTGGGCTACTGGCAGGCCCTGCGGCCAGAAGGGTTGGAACTCTTCATCGGCCCACAGCCAGACGGAATTGAATACATCGAGGTACTCAACTCGACCAATGGCCTGGGCATGCTCGTCTACGAAGACGGCCAGCCGATCACCCGCCAAGCCCTGGAGATTGGCCCCTGCCAGCAACTGTTAAAAATCCCCTTTCAGACCGATTTCGAAATAGACACTGTCTTCATTTCCTTCAAAAACACGCAAGCCGTCTGGCAACTGGCCAGCGTGGAAATGCTTGGCCGCGTGCAAGCCTTCAGCGACCCGCCCGTGTTCTGGCGCGTGCCACTCGATGGCTATCCCGCCGGGCTGGCAGTCAACGAAACCGGCCTGGTCTACGTTATCACCGACCCCGACGGTTACGCCAACTATGCAAATCCCGCCCGTGACAGCCTGTATTCCTATGACCTGGAAGGCAATCAACTCAAAAAATTCTCAGTCCCCGGCGGAAGCAACCTGATGGATGTGACCGTCGACCCATCCGGCAACCTGGTTGTCATTGATTCGACATACGGCTGGTTCATCAGCCTCTCGCCGGAAGGCGAACAACTCAGCGCCGGGGGAGAAGACCCGGCCGGGCAGGTCGCCGTCAGCCCACTGGATGGCAACGTCTACATTCTAACGGGCAGCACCATCCGCGTTTACACCAGCGATACGGGAGAATTTTTACGCGAAATGCCGCTCAATGACATCCACAGCCACATCAGGCTGGCATTCAATCCGCAAGGCCACCTGTATACCCTCCGCGATCATGATTGGGCCGCCGAACTGCTCCAACTCGACCCGCTCACGGGTGATGAAATTAACCTTGTCCCGCTCGAACGATCCAGCATGGTAGACATCCTCGCCAGCGACCTGGCCATCGATGGAAGCGGCAATTTTTATATCCTGTTTATCATGAACGATGGCAATATCGCCGTTCATGTCCTCGACCCGCAAGGCAGCCTGCTGCGCCGCTTGGGAAAACTGACCTACGACCCCGCCGACCGGCCCGAAGGCACATTCTTCGAACCACGCAAAATCGCTGTCACACCCGATGGCCGCTTCCTGCTCATCGCGGACGGCATCGATGGCGATTTCTCCCTGACCGCCTACCTGCTGGAACCTGAACCATGAAACTTCGTATTTTGGGAATCGGGATATTTCTAACGCTGACGCTTTTAGCCTGCTCGACAGGCGCGCCCCCTGCCCCGGCTTCTCCCCGCGCGGAACAGACGCCCCATATCTTGTCTACCATTACCCAGGCCGACTCCACCCTGACACCTGACACCCCCACACCTGATACCCTCGCCATCTCCCCCGAAACCGCCTCCCAGGTCAAACTGCTGGCGACCCTGCACAACGACACCCTGGCCCAAATCTCCCAACTCACCTGGCGGCCTGATGGCAAGGCCCTGCTGGTCGATTCGGGCGGCACGCTGACCCTGATGGAAACCGCCACCTGGACGCCCATCTGGAGCATCCCCTCGCAATATGCCCGGATTCGCTTCACCCCCGATGGCCGCGAATTGCTGGCCGTGCGCGGTGACGAAGTCCAGCGCCGCGATGCAGCTACCGGC
>DHVZ01000024.1:0-4673 GCA_002412925.1 Anaerolineales bacterium UBA5195
TCTGACATCTTTTGCGTGCACACTTCAGCAAATATACCGTCTTTTTCTTGCCATTTCTTCCGGTCGTTTCCCCGCTGAACGTCCAAGAGCACGTACCATGCAAGCGGAAATACTTTTTACGTACCCAGTGAGCGTTTTTATTTTTGGGATGTCGTCGTCTTGCCCATGACCACAAAGCTTTGAAGATGGCATGGTCGACTTTTCGGTAGATTGCTTTGCTGCACACATGTCGATGGTGGTTTGCCCAGCCCCGGATGATGGGGTTGAGTTCCTGGATAAGTTCTCCGGCTGCTGTGGTTCGGTTGGTCTTGATGATGGTTCTGACTTTTTGGAGCTGGGCTTTGATGTTCTTCTGTGCTGGCTTGATGATGAGTTTGCCATTGTAACGGCGCACATTTTGTCCCAGGAAGTCAAAACCTTGGTTGATGTTTGTCAGCTTGGTTTTCTCTGAGGATAGCTGTAAGCCCCTCTCCGCTAGAAAACCTTCGGTGAACTTTCTGATTTCTTCCAGTTGCTCCGGGCTGCGAGCCGTGATAATGAAATCGTCCGCATATCTGACACAGAAACGTTCGGGAAAGCGACTACGGATAAGACAACTAAAGGTGCATTGAGGTGTCGTAATCCTTAACTAGCCAAAGCCGGATGACAGGCTGGACCCAAAAGGGAAAGGTCTCAAGGTCTGTCGGGCACAACGCCGATGGGCGTTCACTCGCTCTGAGACCCGGCATAAAGCACCGTCCTAACGTCGCGCAAAATAGATGTGCGGAACAGAGTAACCCGTTTGACGCTCTCCAGCAATGGAGCAGGCAACCAGCCGCAAGCCATAACGGGAGAGATGGCCCAAGAAGCCAAGGCCTTCGGGAAAGCCGAAGGATATGCTGACGTGGGCCGGGTGTACGGGAAGGCCAGGGTACTCGATGAGCAAGGGTCTTACACCTGCACAGAACCACAGGTGCTGTGTGCCACACGTCCCTGACGTAGTGAAGACGGAGCGTTCTACGAACGTTCGGCTCTGAAAGGGCACTCGCCAAGCCGCAGCTATCGGAAGGTTCGGTGGTTGGGGTGCTGACACCTGCACCCACCGCAGGTGCGGTGTGACAACAGCCCGTATACTCAGAAGCCGGATGACGAGAAAGTGTCATGTCCGGTTCTGTACCGGCGGTGGGGTGGGTAACCACCCCGCCGACCGGAATTAGGCGGCTATTTAAATTCCTTAACTGTTTCTTCTAGAACTGGGTGAGTTTCAAACCATCTATTTCCATCATTATCAAGATATTCCAAAATAGCCAATAGTTGCATAAGGGGTCTCACTCTGTCTGTCATATGTTTTGTCCCCGAAACTACTCCTTTTATAGTATCTAAATCCTCATTATCCAATATTCTCTCATATTCATTTTTTATTTCCAAAACAGCCCACATTACATCACTTATGAGAACTTGGTTGTGTTTTTCCCTTCTTGCTTTGCCAATTGCGGACCTCATCAATCGAATCTCTTCACGAACTATTCCACCACTATATTTGATGGCTGCGTCTAACGCTTCCTTTGTGATTAAATCCAAACTCATCCGTGTTTCAATAATTGATTTTAGCATTTGATAACCTGGCAAGTAAACCTTTTCTTTATCTTCTCTTTCATGTAATTTGACGGCTGGAAGAAAATATGCACGGTCGCGAAAGTTATCAAATTCATTTGAATAGAACGACGCCATCGTTGTTACGTAAATGATGGCACACCGAGGCGATAAAAGTATATCAATATATTCCCCGAATATCTTTCTTGACACTTGTAAATCTATCTTATCTAAATCGTCAATAATAATCATCGGTATGCGTCGCTCTTGTGCGTAAATCCCCTGGGCAATCTTGTTTATTACCATTATCAATTCCTGTGTTCTTGGCTTTAATACTTGTCGTATAGTTTTTCTGGAATCTGGTTCGAGTTTAAGTTTGACTCCTGTACTTAGGAAAAAAGCATCAATACCTGCGCTGATTTCAGACTCGACAATTTTCCCTGATGCTTTTTTTATTTCCACCTCAACATCGCCGCGCCACGTTTCTAGTTCCTTTAGCAATTGCGCTGGCAAAACCCCGCCTGCCTTTTTATAGTCGCGATATAAGCGAGAACCCATTGCAAATAAAATGTCTTGAAGATCCAGGTCAATAATATCTGCTTCTTCGCGGATTGAAAAGTTTGTTGCCCAAAATTTCTGCTGAATATTCTGATTTGCCAGCAAATGTTTTAACTCTGTTGATTTACCTGTTCCTCTATGACCAGAGATAAAGATCTTAGGTGGCATATAAAATGGTGAAATAAGTTCGTCTATCAACCTTCGTAATGTATTTTCGGGTCGCAACAAATAAAATGGATTCGGTGTGCCGTCTCTTTCTGGCAACAACGGCAAATCAAGTTCAAAATTAAGCCACGCACGATCAAAATCATTAGCAAGTTCATACTTAAACCGACTCATGGTCTACCTCAAACCTTATGAATTTTTCCTGAACAAGTTGAAATTTGTCATGTTTCAATGCCTGTGCCAAAAATATTATTCTTACATTGTGGTTGCTGCAGCCGCCTAACGAGACTGTCGAAAAACCCTATTGCCGTGGGTCGAGCGGCCAGACAGTCGCTCGGCCAGCCCGCTTGGTGCACAAAATGTAGCTTTGACAGGCGAATCTGCCGCCCTGGGGGTTACTACAACGCCCCAAAAACGCAGATTTTTCCGATATTATGCACCACCGCGAACAACCTCCATTGTACATCGACCTTGGATTTTGAGCGCAGCGTGAATTGGTTCATGTGTTTCTGGACACTGATGTTCGCAAACACCGGGTTTCGACAGGCTCAACCACCAGCTCGGCAATTGTCAGCCGCCGGGCATAGACCCGCTTGCCATCTTCGCTGTCCATCTTTGCCTTCATTTCATCAATCAGATTGGGCGGCTGATCCCCCGTCTGAATGGAAAGATACCTGCGCGAAGCGCTGGGCTTGCTCAAACAGCGCGCCCGCAAAGGACAGACGGCGCAGTTCTGTGGTCGGGCGTGATAGATGTCATAGGTGTCCTCGTTTCGCTTGAATTCGAACTTCAGAGCCCTTATCAGGTATAAAACAACTCAACGAGACTGTCGAAAAACCCTATTGCCGTGGGTCGAGCGGCCAGACAACCGCTCAACCTGCCGGACTGGAGCACAAAATATGGTTTCGACAGGCGCATCTGCCGCCCCGGGGCTACTGAACCGCCCCAAATGTGCAGATTTTTCCGATATTATGCACCAGCGCATACAATCTCCATTGTACATCCACCTTGGATTTTGAGCGCAGGGTGAATCGGTCCATATGTTTGTGAACGCAAATGTTCGCAAACACAGGTTCAACAATTCCCAGCCGCCTGGCGTAAATTTTTTTGCCTTCCGGACTGTCTATTTTGGTCTTCATCTCATCCAGGACGTTCGGCTCCGGCTCATCTACTTGTATCGAAAGATACCTGCGCGATGTAGTTGGTTTGCTCAGGCACCTGGTCCGGAGGGGGCACTCGGCACAATCTTGCGGTCGGGCATGGTAGATGTCATACAGGCGATGGCGATTGCGCTGGTTGCGGGCATGGCAGGTCAGTTCCTTGCCCTGCGGGCAGATGTAAACTTGCTGGGCGGCATCGAATTTGAAATCTTCCACCGAGAACGGCTCCAGCTTTTTCCGCGTAGCGTGCCGCTGCCTGCCATGAACGCCATCCTTGAAGCGCTTCTGATCGGCAAAGCGCTCATCCCGCTTGCGAAACTGGATGTCGGGGATGTAAGCCTCCAGGCCTTCTGCCTGGCAGAACGTCAAGCTGTCGAAGCCATGATAGTTGCTGTCAGCCGTCAGTTGCTTGCCCTGGAAGAAGTTTTCTTCCTTGCCCAGCGCAACCAGGTTCTCTTTCGCACCCTTCACCATCGGTTCCAGGTTTTCATGATCCTGTGAACTGAAAGCCTCAGCCGCGAGGATGACCTGGTGTTTTGAATCGACCAGGGCCTGGGCGTTGTAGCCCTGGACGACGCCGTGCGAGGTGGGCATTTTCACGGATTCGTTATCCACCGCATTGCTTTGGATCTCATTGCCATTGCGACCCTGCTTGGGTTGCTCGCTTTCCAGGAACTCATTCAACCTTTCGATCTGCAACTGGAGCCGTCTTTCACGCTTTTTCTGGTGTTCCTGCTCCAACTCAGGCTGTTTGTCTGCCAGGACATGCTCGGCCACAACCTGCTTCAGCTTCTCCTGCAACTTATCCCGTTTGTGCTTGAGTTCCTCGAAGGTGCCGCTCCACTCTTTGGAGACATTCGCAGACAGCTTGACCCCATCCAGACTAAAGTGGCTGCCTCCCAGCAGCCCGAGCTGTTCGCAGACCAGCAGGACATTGCAGAACACGCCTTCAACTTCTTCTTGCATCGAAGAAATGAAAGCAGCGATCGTGCTGTGATCGGGAGTGTACCCGCAGGCCAGGGCCATGAAGGTGATGTTTTCGAGGCAGGCCCGTTCCATTTGGCGGGAACTGATCAGCCCCTTGGAATAGGCGAACAAAACGATTTTGAGCAGAACCTTGGGGTGGATGGCGCTTGCGCCGGTATCATCATTGCTGTAGCGCTCATCAAACACCGAGAGTTCGATATGTTTTTCCACCAGTTCGTTGATGGTCTGCTC
>DHVZ01000024.1:4700-222257 GCA_002412925.1 Anaerolineales bacterium UBA5195
CTTTTTCGACAGTTTCAACGGCTTGCGTTACCTACGTGTGGGCAGGCGTGGATTCTGTTTGAGAGCAGGAAAAACTTGAATCGTAGAAAATGCTCGAAAATGCCGCGGAATCGCACACGTCAGGTGCACCACATCAAGATCGCAAAAGAGCGATCATTTTTCCCGAAAGGACACTTGCGTGTCCTGAGGACTCAGATATGATCGGCGGTCGCGATCATTTTTGCTGAAAGAAACCGCCCAGCAAAGACATGCGCAGACGTATAATAGTCATGGTTGAATGGCTCAAGCCCGTACACCGCAATGGAGATTGACCTTTTCATAAGGTCTCCCGCTGAGGACTCTGGGATGCGGCGTGACGATTTTAGCATTGGCGGCGCGAAGTCCAGTTTTTATGGATATGGCGACCCCGTTTAGGAAGCTGTAACACCTTTTCAGCCGCGCCATTCAGTCCTTAATAACAATTGATTATTTCAGAAAATTGACATCTTTCGGATGCTTTTTTGTGGTTAATGAGTAAACTTCCAAGATCACCAAAAGGGGCGTTTTTCGGCCAGAATCGGTTTCTTAGGACGCGGTGTTAGGCAGGTTTTGTTGTGTGCCGTGAAAAAAAATATTACAACTCTCCGTCGTTTACCGATCTCTCTGAATGATTTCCCAGGCATCGTTATCGGACAACCATAAACGAACCATTTGACCTATCAAATCTACATTTGTCTCTTCTTGCCCAAGCATTTGTGCATCTCTGAGTACCAAATTCCCGGCACGTTCAATGGTCAGAAATTTTATTTTGACGGGAAAGGTCACTCTCGTGAGGTTAGCATTGCGCACTAATGCGAAAGTAAAGACGTTTGATGAGTTTGGTAAGACAGGGCCATTTATATAAGGCTGTAAACTTGGGGTAAATACACTACACTGAACTATAAATTTGAATTTGTTTCCTTCTTGTTCTCCAAATTCAAGTTCATATAAATACGCAGAGTTTTCTCTTGAATTGTTTAATAATTGGGCATAAAAAGCATCAAAACTTGAATCAGAAATCTTTCTTACTGGTACTGCTGCAGTTATTAATTCCGCAAAGATGTTTTCGAGTTCATGTCTAAGGCGTAAATAAACTTGATTCGCGACCATATAAGACGAGCTAATAATTCTTTCATCGTCGGCAAGTTTAACCGCCTGAGTAGCTCTCCCTTTGCTGATTGCGATACGGATTTCTTCACTATTAATGGGTTGTCTTTGTACATTCTCACTTGGGAATGTGAATAGTTGATTAATTAGCGTAGAGAGTTCTCGGGCATCGTGGGGGCTTGTATTTTCATTCGAACACAATGATGTGATAGCCCGCATAGAAAGCGCGAGATTATCGGATAAGTTTGGATGGTAGTTTACGTATTTCCAGTCCAAAGGCCTGCTCCAATTTTTGGATGGGGATTCGTGAACCATCCAGATTAGTAATTGGGAAATCTGAAAAACATCAAGCCAGGGGGGAACATTATCCATTCGATTCATCATAACATCAGGACTATAGCGTGCATTTCCAGCAGCATCGTTAGTAGATGTAAGTCTTTCTTCTTCATCAACATATGCTATGCCAAAGTCGATAAGGACAGGGCGGTAATGGTTGTCAGAATATACAATTATTAAATTGTCAGGCTTTATATCTCTATGTACAACTCCTGCGTCATGTAGTGGGGCCAATCCGTTCAGAATCTGCAAAATAATATCAATGGCTGATTGCAATAATGAATCGGGAGCATTTTGATATTTATTGCGTTGTTCATTCCAGTATTTAGAGAATTTTATTCCTAACTCACTGATATACCATGATGTATCAACAGTATCTGAGTGGGCGAGTATGTGAATGATATTGGGATGTTGAAATTTCGGGTCATTTAATATTGTTACTTCACGAAAAAAACGTTGAACAGATTTCGGTCTCTTGTCTTTTAGATATCGAAAAGCTCCTCGAACCCCGCTGGTATGTTGTACTTCGAGTACTTCCGACTGACCGCCATGGCCTAATATATTTCCGCTTTCTTTCCAGCCATCCAGGCATAAGCTATGGAAAAGTTCCTTTGATGATATTGTAATATTATTTTCAGTATCTTGTTCCATATATCGATTCCCAATGTCTTTGATGTGGTTTTCAAGTCACTGCCTAACAAGGGTTCCACCGGCGTTTTTCCCATAGAAAAACCCTATGGCTAGAATAGACATCTACAAAAACCCCTCCAAGATGGTTTCGCAAGAATATCTTCGTTATAATATCCCTGCACATTGGATATTGGAATTTTATGGCTCTTTGGGATTTTGCGTGACGAAGCCATATATGGTGGTACTGTGCCCTGACTGTCTAAGTGGTGTATTGGGACAGATTTTCTAACACCGGCGTGGCAAATAAAAGGGAAAGATCTGAGCCAAGCGGAAGATGAGCAATGTACTTATCCGCCAGATTTTGCATCGTTTTTGCTGGGTCGCGATGGAGACGTGCAAGGAATTTGCGAGGAGCTTCTGCCTGGGCTTGCTGTTTGCGCTGATTTTGATAGTCCTCGACAGTCACCCCGCGAAGCTGATCCAAGAGTTGTTCTTCACTTTCAGCCAGGAAAAGGATCTGGCGGTGTCCAAAATCGCGTAATGGTTGGGTAGATTTACGTCCGCTGATCCGCCGTTGATGGCAACGCAACCGCCCAAACAGGCTTTCAACCTTGAGATTGTCCTGGGGCAGACCGGGGATATCGAAGCAGTGAAGCAGGTCGTCGCCAAATAAATCCCAGCGTTTTTGTAACCCGCTCAACAGCGCCAGGGGAACTACCTGTGCTTGTGCAGCGGAGTTGAAATCGCGAAGCAAAGCTTCCATTTCTTGCTTGACTTGGTAACTGGTTGGTGTTGGCAGACCGAGATACGATCTTGGCGGGTAGCGCAAGCAGGCCGCAATGCGCAGAAACCAGGTGTAGGTTTTGTCCATCGTTTCAGCCAACTGGCGATTATTCCCCAACGTTCTATCGACCTGCCGGATGAGCCGACGAAAGAAAGCGCTTTCCGCCACTGGCAAGGTATGCAGAGCTTGGGCAATGTTTTCCAGTTGGTGGTAACCCTTCAGCCCACCCCAGTAGAATGGTTTTCGGGTGACCCGATTAACAGCATCTCGGATAGCCATTCGAAACTGGCCTTCAATCTCCAGCAACTTTTTCGCACTCTCTGCTTCCGCTGTACTGGCTGAGTTCAAAAAAGGGGGGTGTCCTCGGGAAAATCGCTGATTTTGGGCAAACCACCCAAATCCACACGCATTTGCTTGCGTAATTCGGTGTCATTTGCAAGCACTTCATCGGCCAGGTTGCCCAAGAAATGCTCCTGACAACGTTGACGAGGCGCATTCGGCCAAGCCGCCCGTAAGGCGGCGATGATCCGTTCTTCGCCATCCGATACGCTCGCCAAGACCGGGTAATCTTGATAGGTCCTCAACCAGTTCGTCAAATCTTTCTCGTTGGGTGCTTCCAATTGAATGGCAGACACAACCGTCCCGCTCAGGATTTCATAGAGCACATACAACAGGCTGCCATGTCCTTCCGGTTGCAAGGCATCCACTCCAAAGATCAGTCCACTCTGTTGCTCAACGGTCGCATCCAACTTCTTTCGTATTTCTTCGCCAGTCGCTCCCAATAATGCCAAGTATTGGCGATATAGCTTGCCGACATTCCGCTCATTGATTTCGATGCCCTTTTGATTCAATTCCCGCTGGATTTCCACCAGTTGCCGCTGATCGTGTTCATGCCGCCAGCCAATGTACGCCAGCACATCCAACCCATAGGTGCTCTCTGGCAAACTCAATAAGCAAACTTGACTGGCATAATAGCGTGTCCCGCAATGCGAACACTCCGCATTCGTACACATTTTGGCTCTCCCTGCCAAAAAGAGCGGACCCTGCAGGGTTTGGATCGTTTTCGACATATGCCAATTCGGGCGCAGCTTAAGTTCAGCACCACAATGTACACAGGTATCCAGTTCGCTGACAAATATCTGGCGTTTCGCTTCTGGGTACCTTCGGGTTAGACGGTGACGCGCTCGTTTTTCCATGCGGCTGTCTCCTTCGCGGTTTTCTCCCACTATTTTATCGCACTTGTGACACACCACTTAGACAGTCAGGGGGTACTGTGATTAGGCAAAGTTGCGATAGCCTTCGATATCAAGGTAGAGACGTTGAAACAAGGTTGTGTTTCGGAGAATACCATAACAGCGTCGCTTAGTCGTTTTGATCTTATTGTTCAAGCCTTCCACGAAGCCGCTACTAAAACGGCCAGTAAAGTAGTTGACGATTTTGTCGAGCCAATTATCGAGGGTTGTCAGGAACTTGTCAAAGCAAGTTAATGCACTGCGAGAGACTTTACTCTGCCATGCGATGATTTGCTCTCTGGCTTTTTCTTTCGTCAGTGGCAACTCAAAGATGGAGGTGAGTTCTTCACGAAAGGTGTAGGCCAATTTCAATTCAGGTGAATACTCAAAAAGGTGCTGGAGTTTTTCCTGTTCTTCAGTGGTCAAATCTTCGCTCTTCTTTCGGATGGGCCACAAGACCCCGTGAATCTCGGCATATTGCGCTTCTGACAATTCTTTTTTGAGACGGTGGCATTCCTTCTTGCGCAGGTTGTCCACACACTCTCGATAATTTTTGGTGACATGAAAACGATCGACCACCACTTCAATGGACACTTCAGGGTGAGCTGCTGCGAATTCTGTTACAGCGTTGGTATAGCCCTCCCACATGTCTGTGCAAACCTTTTTCATCGTTTGCCAGAGACGCTTGGGAATGTTCTCCAGAAACTGTCGCACGGTTTCTTTCTGGCGGTCTGCCAAAACCCCCAAGAGGGCCACATGTCCGTCCGCTTGTTGCGTGGTGAGGATGGCGACAAAGTTGCCGTGTCCTTTCGTCATCGCGATTTCATCAATGCCGACGATTTTCAACTCAGTGAATTCGTCCCAGTTCACGCGATCTTGAATACAACGCTCAACGGCTCCATCAACAGCATCGTAGCCGACATCTTCCTTTTGGCTGACATCTTCAACAGTACTGTTGACCAATTGCAACATCAAATGGCGATCATACGCTTTCGTGTGCGGACTCCTCGGCTCGTACCAATCCAATTCCTGCGTGGTGGTCTTGCCATTGCAACGAGGACATTTATAGCGCTTTGGCCGTAGACGAAGATACAGCCGGTGTCCTAAAATGGGTAAATGCCGCAATTCAAGCTCCCGCCCGTAACCATTTGGTTGCGTGATCCAACCTCCACACGATTGACAAGTAGCACCATTTTGCGTACTTTCAACCGTGACGATATAATCACCGCGTTCATTTGTTTCCACGTTGATGACATCCACTTCAGAAATGTCCAATGGAAATGTTATCAAGTTCCGTGATTTGAGACCCTGATGATTTGACATGCTCTCATCTCTGCATTTTTTTCACCAGTTATACACCCCCATATGTGGGGGAAAGCACGCAAAATCCCAGAGAGCCAATTTTATTAGGTACAGTCACCTTTTATTGTACATTGGAAAATCAGCTTTGCGTGCGATAAGCGGCGGGGGATTTCGTAGCAGTACGAAGACACCTGTACGCCCTCCAGAAGGTTGCTGCTGGGTTTGGCGATTTCGTCAACCCCAGCGTGGGATGATCCAATGCACCAGAAAGCAATAAGGGTCATTTTAAGCCGTTGCGCGTAATGTACTGCTACGAAGTCCCGGCGGAAATCGAGGTAATCCCTGCAAATTTCCCCGTTAAGATGGCAGTTCAGCTTTATTATCGGCAACAAAACAAACCACGTTGTTCAACCGTCAAATCTAGATTCGTTTCTCGTGCAAATATAAGCACCATGCCGTAAACCCAAAATCCAAAACTCGCATCCACCTTCCCCAAAAGTGTGATAATATCGCGCCCTACAACTGAATAACGTTGGCCGAACGGTCGCCACCCCCTTCCCTATTATTCCAGAAGCGACCACCTACCGCAGTGTCTTTGGGTATCAAAGACCCCCTGCGCAGGTGGTCGCTTTTTGCTTTAAGCCCAAAGGAGCCTCACTAACATGGAAAACAAAAAACGCTCGCCCCTGATGGTCATCGGCTTTGCCATCCTGATCGGATTCCTGGTCATTGCCCTGCTGAACGGCACGATCCGCCCTTCCAGTGTGGTGGCCGCCAAAGTTGGTCTGGCCCCTGGCACCCTGCTAACCGCCGACCTGCTCGAAGTTCGCTCGGTACCCGCGGGCGGCGTGCCCTCGGACGCCTTCAAGACCATCGCGGAGGTCGAAGGCCAGATGCTCACGGTGGGCCGCGCGCCCGGCGACTTCATCACGAAAGCCGTGGTGGGTGAATCGGCAGCCTCCGGGATCCCCTCGCAGCTCGAGCCAGGCCATGTCGCCCTGGCCGTGCGCGTCAACTCGGCCTCGGGCGTGGCCGGTCTGATCCGCGCAGGACAGACGATCACGATCATCGGGATGCTCGCGCCGGATGTGCTCCAAAACGCCGGGCTGAACTCGACTTTATCCCTGATGCCGGAGGCCAGTCAGCCGGTGGTCGACCCCAACCTGCCAGCCGCAACCCCGACCCCGATCCTCACCCCGACCCCCGCTCCGCTCCAATCCCCACTGGTCCGGATCGCGATCAGCGGCGTGAAAGTCCTGCTTGTCCCGCAGTCCTTCCGCTACCAGGAACTCCCGCCCGGCAGCGGCAACGACCAGCTGTTCGCCTCGGCCACCACCTCGCAGTCCGCCCAATCCGGCAGCGTGATCGTCCTGGATGTCCCGCTCCAGCCGGTGGAGATCAAGCCTGGGCTCTCGGTCAACCCGGCTTCCCTGCTGGCCGCGCTGGACCAATACGGAAAACTGCACCTGGCGATTGAACCGGCAGGTGGGCTGCAAGCGGGCGAGATCCTGACGCTCAACCTGGGCGAGATGTACCAGGCGCTGAATGCTGGTACGCAGATTTTGCCCACGCCGACTCACATGCCCAATCCCGATCCGCAGGTTCTCCTGCCATCCCCCACCCCCCAGGTTGCCCCGTAATGAGCGAACAACAACTGACCGTCATGCTGGCGGGGCCGGGCCACGAGGTGGTCATCTACCAGATGCAGCCCGCCTTCCTGCACGATGCGCGCTTCAACATTGTCGGTACCGCCCAAAACTGGGAGAACCTGCAGGACAACCTGCCCAAGCTCAAGCCGGAGATGCTGATCCTGCAAGCCGACCTGGCTCCCGGCCCGGATGCCCTGCAAGTCCTGCTGCGCGGGCTGCTGGCCTGGAGCGGACGCGCCATGATCATCCTGCCCCCTTCGCAGGCTGGGTTCAAGGGCGCGATCCAGTCGATGGAAGCCGTGGTCAGCGGGGTCTACCTGGCTCCGATTTCCTGGACGGACATCGCCGGGCTGGCCTATGGCGCTGGGATCACCGCGCAGGCCAAACTGAGCAGCGTCTCCCCGGCTTCCAGCTTCGGGGCGGCCAGCGACTTTGGCGCCAGCGCGCTGAACTCCTTTTCCCCGCTGGTGACCGGCACCAAGCGCATCGCCGTGCTCTCGCAAGCCGGTGGCGCGGGCGCTTCTACGATTGCCGAGAACCTGGGCTACGAACTGGCCACCCGGCTGTCGGTCAAAGCGCTCCTGTTCTCGTTGGGTATGCCACCCGCCGCTTCGGCGCACTTCAAACTGCGCTATGTCCCGAACCTGACCGAATTCTTTGAACGCCCTGGGAAGCCTGCCCTGCAAGCCGCCATCCAGCGCGTCGAAGGGTTGGAGATCCTGCTCGCCCCGGAAGACAGCATCGAATACGCCACGGGGGTCAAGAACTCCGCGGACGTGCGCGCCCCGAACAGCATCTACTCCAGCCTGCTGGCTGCCGAGGATGGCTCATACGGCGCGTTGATCATGGATCTGCCGTCGGATGAATCCGAGTGGATGATCCACTCGCTCTTGTTTGCGAACGTGGCCCTGCTGGTCTATCGCCCGATCCTGGCCGACCTGTTCGCCGCCCGGCACACGCTCAACATGCTCAACCGCCTCGGCAAACTCCCGCGCGAGGCCACCTACCTGGTGCTGAACCAGGCTTCTGAAAACAGCAGCCTGACCCCGCGCGCCTTTCAGCAGGAACTCTCGCAGGCATTAGGCTGGGCCCCGCCGATCATCGCTGTGATCGACGCCGACCCGAACGTGCTGGCCGCCCAGGAGCAGCGTCTGCCAGCGGTCTTGCGCTCCGAGAAGCTCTCGAAGGGCCTGCGCCAGATCATTGGCGCGCTCTTCCCTGGCATGGAACGCGCAGCCAGCGCCCCTCAAGACAGCGGCCGTTCGATCTTCCGGCTGCCAAAACTACGGTTTGGGTAGGCGATTATGGTTCTGAGCATGCTGAACGCCCAATCTGCGGACGCGGCCCTGGAGGGCCCGGAGCGCGACAAACTGGTCAACGAAGTCATCGACCAGATCAACACCGAGTTCCCGCCCGCCATCCTGACCCGCCCGACGCCCGCCGAACGCGCCAAGGTCATCGAGCAGGTCATCACCCTGGTCGGTCTGGCCTACCGCCGCCGCAGCCTGCGCCCTGGGCAGGTCGTCGAGCAGCAACTGTCCGCCGAAATCTCGCGTCGCCTGCTGGGGCTCGGTTTCCTGGATCTGCTCCTGCCACCCGCGCGCACGGACATCTCCGAGATCACGCTCTACTCGCACGGCCTGCTCCAGATCATGCGCAAGGGCGAAGTCCGCTTCGAGACTGTTCAATTACGCCCTGAGCCGGGTGAAGTCTGGCGCGTGCTGGACCGGCTGCTCGGGCCGCAGAACAAACGCCTGGACGAATCAAATCCGTCCGTGAACGCCAGGCTGCCTTCCACCGAACACAACCCGGGCGGGGGACGGATCAAGGCCCTGCACTCGGCCATCGCGCCTCCGGGCCGGATGCCATCGATCAACATCCGCCTGTATGAACAGAAACCGGTTCTGCCCGAATGGCTGATCGAACGCCAGGCGCTCTCGGCTGAAATGATGGAAACGCTGCGCGAGGCGATGCAATCCGGCAAACGGACTTTGATTTGCGGCGGGACGCGGACCGGCAAGACCACGATGCTCTCGGCCTTGTGCAACTTCCTGCCCGAAGGCTGGCGGATCGTCAAGATCGAAGACCCGGAAGAGGTCTGGATCGACCGCGAGACCGTCCAGACGATCGAAGCGCGTCCACAGGCCAAAGGCACCGAGGTCACGCCCTACAACCTGGCAGATGGCGTCGATGACGCGATGCGCATGTCGCCGGACTACCTGGTGATCGGCGAAGTTCGCGATGGACGGGCGGCCATGTCGCTCTTTCGGGCCCTGATGACCGGTCACTCCGGCTGCTGCACCCTGCACGCCGAAAGCCCGCGCGAAACCGCGGACCGCCTGGCCGGGTTGATGGGCACAGATATGGGCGTCAATCGCGCGGATGCACTGCGGACGGTGGCCAGCGCCATCGATCTCCAGGTGCAGATCAGCATCCGCCACGACAAACGGCGCGTGATCTCGATCTCGCAGGTCGAGAAGGAACTCAAGAACGGCTCGGTCTGGTTCAACCCACTCTGGCGCTACGACGAGAGTTCCCCACTCAACGCCCCACGCTGGATCAAAGCCGGGGACTGGAAACAGGCTGGCCTGGAGGAAAGCTGATGTCTGGATTGATCTTTCTGATTGCGGTGCTGTCCGCACTTTTAGCGCTCTGGCTGGCCTTCCCGCGTCGGGTCAAAGCGGGTGTCCTGAACGAGATTTACACGCTCGAGAGCGCCAGGAGCATGCAGGCGCTCGATCCCGGTTCCCTGGAATACCAACTCCTGGCCGCCGGGCTGACCTTGAAACCGGTCACCTTTCGCGTCCTGACCTGCGGCGCGGCCCTGGCCGCCTTTGCGCTGGGGGCTTCCTTGCTGGGTGGGCTGGTGGGTCTCGTGCTCGGGGGGATCGCCTGGTACGTGCCGCAAGCCTGGCTGAAGGACAAAGTCCAGGGTCGCGGCAAAGCGATCGACAAAATCCTGCCGATTGCGATCGGGCGGATCGCCGCGGGGCTGCTGGCGGGCGGTTCGCCTTCTGAAGTTTTGCAGGAAACGGCGGACAGCCTGGAGATCGAAGGCCGAACCCCGCTGGCTCCAGAACTCTCCCTGACCGCCGTGGAAATGCGCGTCAAGGATCGCCAGGAAGCCCTGCGTTCCCTGGCCGAACGCTCACCGTCCACCTCGCTCGCCAACCTGGCCATGCTGTTGGATGGTTACATGGAAGCGGGCGGTGGCAAGTACGCCGAGACCCTGCTCTCGATTTCCGCGCGCGTCCAGCAGATCCTGATGGCGCGCAACCGCGCTTCGGCCAAGGCCGGGGATGTGATGGTCTCGGTCATGACCCTGCCGGGTGTGCTGATTCTCGTACTCGGCTACCTGTCGCTCGATCCGCTGATCGCGAGGTCGCTGCATTCGCTGGTGGTGCAGCTCGTCCTGGGCGGGGTGGTGCTGACGATGGTGGCCGGATATTTCATCATGCGTTCGATGATTCAGGAGGCGGTATGACCGGGTTGATCTACTTTGTGGGTATCGCCGTGACATTGTTCATTGTCTATGCAATGGTGGAGTTCGTCTGGCAGCGCGCGCCGCACGGTCACCTGGCGGAGGCCTTCGGCCCGGCAGAGGCTGCCCAAAAGCTGAGCGGTCTGCGTGGAGCGCTTTCCCCCCTGGACAGGCCGGTGCAGAAATTCGCCTCGCCCGGCCTGCTGCGCAAGCTCTCTGCCAACCTGTACTGGGCGCAGATGGGTGGCAAGTGGTTGGGTTGGAACGCGGTCCAGTATATCGGCTTGCAGATCGCTATCGTTACAGCTGCGCTGGTGGGCGGGACCATCTTGACCCGTGGCGATCCGGTCTTCACCGGCCTGGCCGCGCTCCTGGCCTTCAATTTTCCCGGCATCTCGCTCAATGGGGCAGCCAGGCGCACGCGCCGCAACTTGCTCTCGCAGCTGCCCGAGTTCATCCAACTGGTCTCGGCCCAGATGGCGGCCAACGTCAGCCTGGATCAGGCCATCCGGCGCGTCAGCAAAGCGCCCAGCCTGGTCGGGGCCTGGATGCGGAATGTCATCCAGCAGTCCCAGGGCCGCGACCTGATCGAGCAGATCCAGCGCGAGGCGCAGGCCTCGCTGATGCCGGAACTGATCGGGATGGGTGTCCAGCTGTCCTTCATCAAACGCGGCACCGCCCAGCAAGAATTGATGGGTCAACTCGCCATCAGCATCGCTTCGGAATACATCGGGCAGGCCGAACAGCGCGCCGAGAAGCTCGGCTCGGAACTGGTCGTGCCGATGGTTGTCTTCTACTTCATCCCGTTCCTGGCCACGATCATGGTTGTGATCGGTTACCCGGTCGTGGTTGGCCTGTTCGGAGGGCTGGGCTGATGTTGCGCGACCGCCTCGGTTTCGCCTTCTTCGCCTTCGCCGCCCTGCTGGCTGGCATCGTGACCTGGGAGCAGCCGTCCCTCTTGGGTTGGCTGAATACCGCCCACAACCTGCTCGTGGCGGTTTTGTACGCCGTGCGCCTGCCTGCCCAGAAGTCGGATCGCGTCGGGCTGTATCTGGGATTGCTGGCCGCCCTGCTGCCCTCTCTCGGTGCAAGCCTGAACATTCCCGCCCTGGCTGGAACCCGGTTCGAAGCGGTCTCGATGACCTGGACGCTGGCTGGTGGGGCCGGTACCCTGCTGATCCTCTGGTCGCTGGCCCACCTCGGACGGCGTTTTGGGATCGCGCCTGCCGATCGCGGGCTGGTGGTCTCCGGCCCATACCGTTTCGTGCGCCATCCGATCTACAGCGGCGAGCTGCTCCTGCGCCTGGCGCTCTCGGCTGGAAACCCGGGCGCGCCGCTGGTTTTCTCGGTGCTGCTCTACCTGCAAGTCCTGCGCGCTTTGCGCGAAGAGCAGATCATCGCCGGGTACGCGGAATATGCCAACGCGGTGCGCTGGCGGCTGATCCCCGGCGTTTTCTAGGTGATTTCGACTTAAGGTCGTGACACAACATTCCGTTCAAAGGAGTTTCTCAATGAAGTTCAGCAAGAAGTTTTTCATCGTTCTGGGGCTGGTCGCCATGCTTGCCAGCCTGTTCGTCTCGACGGCCTTTGCCGGTGGGATCAAGACCAAAGGTTTTGCCGTGGTCGACAAGTACGCCGTGCTCAGCAACCAGCCGCTGACCCTGCAATTCAAGGGCCACCTGGCCTGCGACAAGGCCGATATTTCCGGCTCGGTCAGCGGCAAGAACCTCTACGTCAGCCTCCGGGACGTCAAGTTCATCGGCGGCGGGAAGCCCTGTGACGACAACCGCTCGAAAGGCTTCACAAAGCAGATTTCCTTCACGAACCTGGTGCCGGGCAACTATACCGTCTACGTCAATCCGGATGGGAACGGGAAGTGGCAGAAAAAATTCAAGGTGGTCGCTCCACTGCTGCCGACACCGACCCCGGCCAAACCGTAATCCAGAAACCTAAGGTTGAGGGGCAGGCTTGCCTGCCCCTCAACCAGGGAACCCAGCATGCCCAAGATCTCTCTGGTTGCCTTCCTGCTCGCATTCACCTGGCAGGGCCTGACCTTTTCGTCGCCGAGCACCTGGTCTTTCACCGGTCTGGTCACGGAAACCCGCCAGGTTTCTCTGATGGGCTTTCCCGCGGAAGTTGCCCGGGTGCAGTCCGCCGATTTCGAGGCTTGGGTCATCCAACGCATGGACGAAGGCCTGTTCGAGGTGGTTCTGGGCAACGCGCAGCCCGGTGACCGGGTGCGGGTCAGCATCAGCGGGCCGCAGGTCTCGAAAAAGGGTCTGGATTGGAAGGAGTGCGAACCGGCTGACTCAAACTACTGCCGCCTGGGCTCGCTCTATGACGATGGCCTGCTCGCGCTGGACTGGAACGTCCCGCTCTCGCCGAGCAATGCGTTCATCCATCTCGGTCATCCCAACCCCTCCTGGCATCAGGCGCTGTTTTGGAAGACGGAGAAGTTGAGCCACATTCCTCAGCGCCGCTCCCGGTCTGGCCTGCCTGGATGCCGCCTGGCGCTGCCCCGTTGAAATTCGGGCCCGTTGACGAAGACCTTGTTCGATTTTCTCAGTCAGGAGGCCGCATGAAATTCATCCGCTTTGTGTTGATCGCCATCTCCCTGTTTTCGATTTCGGCCAGGCCCGCGCCGGATTCGGTTTTTCCTGAGATTACTGCCGGGCTGACCGAGGCGGTTGTGGGTCTCAACCCCCAGACCGGCACTCCCAGCGGCTGGTACACCTCGGACGTGACCCTCCACATCCTCGCGCCTGCCGATCTTCTGGCCAACGGGAAACCGCTGCCGGGCGGCCAGCTGACCATTTCCGATGAAGGCCAGCACCAGGTTGAATTCCAGCCCGGGCCTGGCGGAGAGGCCAATCGGGTCACCCAGTTCGTGAGCATTGATAAGACCCCGCCGCGCGTGATCTGGCTGACCGAGCAAAACTCAGCCATCTCAGGCCATGTAGCCTTGAGCGCTGAAATCACGGACGCTGTCTCCGGGATTTGCAGTCTCGAGTGGTCTCTCGATCATGGCAGCAACTGGGAGTCGCAGTTCATCTCCTCGCCTAACCCCAGCGAAATGCCAGATGTGCATGAAACCACCTGGTCGCTGCATCGGGATTTGGCTGATTTTGAAAAGGGTGTGCAGCTCGTGCTTTTACGCGCCTGGGACTGCGCGGGGAATCTCAGCCCCGGTGAGATCCTGGTCTTCCGGGTGGAGTAGCCGATGAAAGAGAAAAGCATGCTTGATCGCAAATCACTGCTAACCCTGGTTTCCATCGGCCTGGGGCTGGGTCTGCTGATTACCGGCCTGGCCTGGCCCTGGTGGAGCCTGAGCCTGGTTGGCGCGTCCCTGTTGTTAACCGGCGCATGGTTGAACGTGCAACAGCGTTTTCCATCTGCCGGTCCCCGTCAGGGGATTCCAAAGCCTGTGTTGCTGCTGGCGGTTGTTGCGGCGATGGCGCTGGTCTATCTTTTCCCGGAACTGTTCGTCCCCGGCTGCGGCGGGATGCCGCGCGCCTTTGCGGGCTGCCCGGCTGCCTGCCGCGTCACTACCTGTACCGATTGGGATGCGCCCGGCGAGAATGGCTGCGATGCCAGGCCACCGCACAAGGGCTGCTGCGTTTCGTACGAGACCAGCTGCGTGGAAGGCTGCGGAGATGAGGATCCCGACGACCCGCCTCCCCCGGTTTACCGGCCTCCCACAGTTTCAGGAACGATTGGTTGCGCGGTTCCTGGCGCGGAAGGATGGTGTCTGAGCGGGGCTGCGCTCAACCTGTCCGCCAGCGACCCGCAAGGGTACGCGCTCACGATCAGCGGCGATCTTGCCGGGGCAGCCTTTTCCTGCGCAGGCCCGGCTTGTTCGCAGGCGCTCCCGATTGGCAGTGGAACGACCCATTTCCAGGCCTCTGCGCCCGCTTCCGGGCTGTCGTCTGCGCTGGGAAGTGCGCCTTTTGCTTTCGATCCAACCCCGCCAACAGCCACGCTGGTCATCTCAGGGACAAATGGCGCAAGTGGCTGGTACACAGCCGCCTCCGTCTCTGTGACTGGAGCGGATGCCACTTCCGGGATCTCGGTTACCCAGGTCAGCGTGGATGGCGGCCCCTGGCAGTCTTCCGCGACATTGCTGGAAGGAACACATTCAGTTGTTGGGCGCGCGCTGGATCACGCCGGGAATCTGATCCTCACTCCGGCCCAGGTTGTGAAGGTGGATGCCACGGCCCCAACCATCTCGGCCTCGGTCTCACCCGGCACGCGGCTGACAGATTGGTATCTCTCGAAGGTGAGCGTCTCGGCCAGTGTCCTGGATGTCACCAGCGGGATTGGATTAACTGAATACCGGCTGAACGGGGGAAGCTGGGAACCCGGTGACCAATTGACCATCCTGGCAGACGGTCTGCATACTGTGGATTTCCGTACGACCGACCGGGCCGGGAACGCAAGCAGCGCCTCGCTCTCGATCATGCTGGATGCCACCCCGCCCAAGTCGGCCTTCTCCCAGCCCCTCGAAGGCACAACGCTGAAAGTAACCGGAACTGTGCTGCTCTCGGGCATCTCAATCGATGCGCTCTCGGGCCTGGCAGCCACCGAAATCTCCCTGGATGATGGCGAGACCTGGCAGGCTCTTCCGCAGACTGACGGGGTCTGGTCGTATGCGTGGGATACCCTGCGCGTCCGGGACGGCCTCTACACCCTCCTGGTGCGTGCCGATGATCAGGCGGGCAACCGCGAGAATACAGCGCGGGTGCGGATCATTGTGGGCAACCGGCCTCCGAAAGTGGAAATCCAGGATTCCTGGTGGTTGTGGGAGGCCGGGGATCTCAAAGTCCAGCAGCGGCAAATTTCCATTCGGGATGTCACCCTGCGGATCTCATGCGCGCCCTATCATCCGGATGTGGTGCTGGTCTACACCGGCGAGAATTTCCCGGCCAGCGTGACTTGGGATCGCCGGTGTGGAAATGGCGCCTATGCCGCCGAGAGTGGTGATTACCCCGTGACCCTGATGGCCTGCGATACCTTTGGGCATTGCGCGGAGGACTCGGGTTTCATCAAGGTCCCGTTGATTGCGCCACCCGCGCCCACAAAAACGCCGACCGTCGAGCCAGCGGTTGCCGCAACCGCAACCCCGGAAGCGACACGGTCAGTTCAAAAGCCGCACCCGACTCCGACACGCCTGGTTCCCCCGCCTGTTGTGACACCGGTTCCTGTACCTGCTGCACCATTCCCCCAGCCCGCCTGGCTGGCCTGGTCGCTGGGAATCTTGCTGGCCGGATTGCTGGCGCTGGCGACCGCGGCTGTGCTTGACCCGCGTCCACGCGCGCTGCGCAGGCTGGGAAAGACCCTGGAAGGATTGGCGCGTGATGGACAGGCCTGAACTGCTGGCCTTCTTTGAAAAGCGCGAAATCGAGACCCGGCGCATCCCGCTGAAGGTTTTGGAGCGCGCCCGCAAGGTAGTGGAGCGCATTGAAGGTGGTCAGCCCATCTGGAAACTGCGTGGAAAACGAATGCACTATGACCGCTGCCGGATCTCCATCCCGGTCGGTCGCCGTTGGCGGATGCTGGCCGCTGACCTGGACGGCGTAGTTCGGGTGCGCTGCATCCTGTCTCACGAATCGTATAACAGCCAGAAATAGGAGCATCTGATGGAACTCATGTTTGGATCGACCGTACTCTTTGCCATGTTGTTGCTCGGCGCGCTGATCTCTGCGGCCAACGAACGCCAGCGCAAAGCCATCGATGGCCTGCGCGAACAGGTTGAGGCCTGGGCGGAGCAGGATATCCGGATCAAGCGCGAAAAGCTCGCTCGCCAGGTTGTCGTGAACGACCCGCTCGCCTGGTTGGAAAAGACCACCGCGCAGATCTTGGGCAGCGCGCCGAAACTGGTAACTGCCACCTCCTGGCAGAAGGATGGCCTGACCGCCATCCTCGCAGTCTGCCAGGATGGCCGCCACCTGGTCTTTACTCCGCTGCCGCGCGAGCGCTTTCTGAAAGCGGTTCAACCCAAAGGACGTGGAGTCCTGGCGCAGGCTGAGACCAGCCTGCTGGGTGACCGGCCCCGGAAAGCCGCGCACCATGAGCTTTCGGTGCTGACCAGCGGGATGTTCTTCGATCTCGAAGCCGACCAGGTCTGGCAAGCGATCACCGCCCAGGCATTGCCCGCCAAACGCCTGACGCTCTTCGAAGTTCCCGCCCGCGCATGAATCTTGGGATGGCAGGCAGCCTGATCGTCTGTGCCTGGCTGGCGGCCTGCGCAGTGCATGATCTGCGCTCCCGCACGGTCCCGGCCTGGCTGACGCTGCCGGGCTTGTTCATCGCGCTGCTATTAAATGAAGCGCAGGGGGAACTGGCCCTGGTGGCCTTTGTTGCGCTGGTTTTCGTGCTTTCGGACTTACCCCTGTTTCTGCGGGGCCTGGTCTGCCTGCTGCTCTTGGCGCTCTTTGTCCTGGCGCTGCTGACCAGTGCCGATCCGGTTGCGGCTGAACTATCCATGCTGGCCGTTCTCTCCATCTGGCTTTCCTGGAAGTTCAATCTTCTGGGTGGTGCAGATGCCCAGGTGCTGGCCGCACTGATCCTGTTCTGCGGGCCAGCCATTCTTGTCCCGGTGGCGCTGATGAACGCCATCCAGGGGCTGGCCGGGATGCTAATGAAACGCAAGACCATCCCGGCCATGCTCTCCATTCTGACTGGCGCCTGCGTCTTTTTCGCAGTCCAAACCCTATTCTGAACCGAAAGGAGGTGATGACCATGTTCAAGCTCTTGCTCGACCGGCGCGCGATCGAAGCCACCGAAGTCGGTGTCCTGCTCGCCGCGGTGGTGCTGATCGCTTACGGCGCGTTCCAGTTCCTCGGCACCCAGATCGCGGATGTCGTCCGCAATGTGGCCGGGAACATCTAACCCCAGCCGGTCTCTGCGGCTGAAGGTCAGCGCGGAGACCGGCACTTTCTCAAAAGAGGCACTCATGTTTCGTTTTCTCAAAGACCGCAGGGCGATCGAGATGGTGGAAGCTGCCATGACCTTCCCGATTGCGATCCTGGTCATGCTGGCCATGACCAATCTCGGCCTGGTAGTCTTCGGGCAGCAGTCCGTGCAAGCCGCCGCCCGACACGGCGCGCGGATGGGCAGCGTAGCCCAAACCTGCCCGGCCTGCTGGGCGGTCCGGGAAGCGCAAGCCGCGATGGTCAGCGCCGCGGTGGTTCAGAATTCGCAGGTCGAAATCCTGGCTCCGGGTGGGGTGGCGGGCAGCACCCTGAAGATCCGGGTCACCGGTGAAGTCCCGAACTTTTTTGGTTCAATGGCCGTCCTGTTCCCCGGGCTTCCGAGCGGGCCGTTCCAACTCAAAGCCGAGTCTACTTTCCGCCAGGAAGGCTGGTAGCCATGCTCAGAGATCGCCGGGCCTACTCGTCCACCTTTTGGGCGCTCTTTATCGGCGTGGTCGTGCTGCCGCTTTTTGCGCTGGGCTTCGATGTGGGCCGTTACCTGTATGCCCGCCAGGAGATCGGGAAAGCGGCGGACGCGGCAGCCGTGGCAGCGGCGGCAGAGATCAACCAGCGCACCTTTATTGAACTGGGTGAGCTGCATCCCACTCAGGAAACCTACGCCTGGGCGCAGCACTATGCCAACATGAACAACGATTACCTGGGTGGCTTGAAGATCTATCCCCGGATCACCGCCATCCGGATCAATGATGCCCAGGATACGGTCTACGTGGGTGTGGGCGCGGATATCTCGGCCCTGTTCCCATCCATCGTGCCGCAGGTGGTTGTGGAGGAGACGGGCACGGGGCAGGTCCGGTCGTTTAGTAGGTGAGGTGGGTGGCGGTGAAAGCCTCCACCTGTAGCCTGGTTCGTGCCCCTCGGTTCCAGAGGAAAACAAGATGACCTTCATCGGTTTGCACAAGGATACTTCCGAAAGAATTGACATTACTCAATTCGAACACCCCCGCTTGATAATAAAAAGCGGAGACTGCGTTTGCCAATTATGCGGCTCGCCTTTAATGGTTCGGGCAGGTAATGTTTATCGAGCGCATTTCTCACATTATGGTGAACGCGAGTGTCACTCTGAATTCAGGTCCCATCCTGAAAGCCCGGAGCATCGCGAGGCCAAGACCATTCTGGCTCAATTCTTGAAGGAAAACTACCTTGAATACAGTTCGGCCAGGTTCGATTATGAAGTCCCCATCCCGGAAGTCAGAAGGGTGGCGGATATTTTGGTGAATTTTCCAATGGGCTGGCGCATCGCCCATGAAATTCAACTGGCCGGGATTTCAATTGAAGAATTGCAGGCAAGAACCGATGATTACTACAAAGCTGGAATCGACGTTGTTTGGTGGTTGGGCAAGAGTGCAGACACCCTTACAAATCGAGCCTGGTGTGTTCAAACCTTTGGATACTGCGTCACTCTTAATCTCCGAACAGGAAATCACGATCGGATTAAGACTCTACCAAGATAATCCGAACGTGCCCTTCACGCACCCAAGGATATTCGAACAGATGCAGGGCACCCAGCCGATAATTCGAGAACTGACCTTGGCGGAGTTGGATGAAAAAGCCCGGGGCGAGGTCGCTTATTTTTTGCAAACTAACTTCAAGTACACGGCTTTTGTCCGCTATGTTCAAGTCTGGCGAGAGAGTTTCGGCTTGAAGGTTGGATTATTTCGACGGGCAGTTTTGGGTACTGAAACACTGGGGCGGTCGTTTGCAGGAATGTTAGGCTCTCGAAATGGTTCTGCCCTGATTAAAGTAGGCCAAAAATGGGAAATCCTGAACGAAAGAAAGCTTTATCCAGAGATCAAGAAAATGCCAAAGGCAGGCATTGAAAACATTCGCGCTGTAGCTCGGGCGCGGAAACAAAAGGAAACCCATGCCTCGACTTTTACAGAGTGAAAACAGAATATTCAGGCAGGCTTGGTAAAGTTTTCTAACTTGAATTGCGAAGCCCAGGATACGGTCTAAGTGGGCGCGGAAATCTCGGCTCTGTTCCCGTCGATTGAAGGAGACGGGCCGGTGACTGTTGGCTTGGTTACTGGAAAACCGTAAGGACTGTAGGGGTTGACCGTAGTCCTTTTGTGTTTAAGTTCACGCATTTGCTGTATACTTTTAATGATGGGGTGTAGCCCCAAACCATTTTCTCCACACTTTAAGGTACGGAAGGCACGAATCGCATGTCGCTATCAAAAATAGAATGATGTGGTAGTTCCGCATCAGCGCAGCAATCCATTGGGGACGCCGGGATTTGTCCAGTAAGAACATCTGGACGATGTGCGGGGCCTACTCGGTAACAGACAGCCTACCGCAATGGCTTATTCCTTGCATTTCTAAAACTCTGGAAAAATTATGGATAAGATATTCACCAACAATTCATGGTCAAAAATATCAGGTCAAATTTCAGAAGATACGCATTCGAAATTTGCCGCAGTAGCGTATGTGTCAAAAGGTTCGCCCCTGAAATTTGGTAATGGTGACATTTTGATATGCGACGCTTCAACATCGGCAATAAAAAATGGAACTACCGATGCAAAGATATTATTAGAGTTTAAGGAAAATGGGGCTCAAATTTTTTCATGTGAAAATTTACATGCCAAAGTAATTGTTTGCGGAAAATACGCTGTTATAGGTTCATCCAATTTATCCAAATCTTCGGAAGAAGATTTACTTGAAGCAACTTTGATTACCGATAGAAGGCAAATTCGGGCGCAGGTTCTCGGATTGATTCACAACTTAATGAGCGTTTCAGATGAGCAAAACGAAAGTAGCATCAATAAGTTAATTGAGATACCAGTGACGAAGCGTTTTTCGAAATCAAAAGCCAGGAAAAAAGTTGTCAACGATACTGGAACATCATATTGGGTTGTAAGCGTAGTTCCTATGGAAACGGTCAAGGAAAAAGAAGTACCTTTTGTTGAAGCAGGTGAACAGAAGGCACTTGAATTTACAGAATCGGAAGAAAGTAGTGTTGGCTGGATAAGATTTGTTGGAAAATCAATTTTCAGACAGCAAGCAAAGCCAGGCGATATTATTCTTGAAATAACTAAATACAAAAGAAAAGCATCGGTTAGCGCACCTCGACCGATTTTATATAGGCAAGACCAAGATAATTGGACAAGGTTTTATATCGAAATCCAAGAAGATATACAAAAGATGTCTTGGAGCAAGTTTGAACGGGAATTAAAGGATGTTGGTGTTTCGAGTATCAAGAAGAACTCAATAAAAAAATTGTCTACCAAAGACAGCATAGGTGTTGATAAAATTTGGGAAGCCTAATTCCGGTCGGTGGGGTGGGCCAACCACCCCACCGCCGGCTTCCAGAACCGGACATGAAACCCTTCGACAGGCTCAAGACAGGCTTTTCGCTTCACGCGTAGCAGAGCTCCTGAACATACGGGCTGTCTGACACCGTACCTGCGGTGGGTGCAGGTGTCGCCAAATTGCTGGTCCAGAAGCGCGGGAGTCCAGTCCTGGTGTCCCGCGACCCCGTAGAATCATCGGGGCAGGCGATTGATGTGGCCTATTGGGTGGCTGCGTTGAAGGGTTGTAACTCAGGTTGTCGTCAACTGACCTTACGTAACAATGGCTACGTGACTACCGTCACCGTTACCAGCGCATAATGTTACCTGAGGGCGTTCATTTGCCGCTGACGCAAACCGTTCGGTCAAGGAGAAACAACACGATGATTGGCGCAATTGCGGGTGACATAATCGGCTCGGTTTATGAACACCACAATATCAAGACCAAGGATTTTGTATTGTTCTCCGACCGATGTTTCTTCACGGACGATTCGATTTTGACGATTGCACTGGCCGACTCGATTTTGACGGGAACGCCCTATGTAGATAACCTCAAAACGTTTTATCGATGGTATCCAGATGGAGGATATGGCGGTAGTTTCCATCGCTGGGCACAAAGCCCGAACTCTAGCCCATATAACAGCTGGGGCAATGGGGCCGCCATGCGCATCAGCCCAGTAGGGTATGCGTACAATGACCTCGATAAAGTCTTACAGAAGGCGAGAGAGTTCACCGAGATCACACACAATCATCCCGAAGGCATCAAGGGAGGCCAGGCAACCGCCGCAGCGATCTTCCTTGCTCGAATAGGAGAATCAAAAACTGCAATCAAGGAGTTTATCGAGGGCAAGTTCCACTATGACTTGAGTAAACACGTTGACGAGATTCGCCCGACTTATCAGTTCGACGAATCCTCTCAAGGCACTGTTCCGCAAGCGCTCCGGGCGTTTATTGATTCGTCTGATTTCGAGGACGCCATTCGAACGGCCGTTTCGCTTGGGGGTGATACAGATACGCTTGCCTGTATCACCGGAGGAGTGGCGCAGGCGTTCTATGGGGCAGTGCCGGAAACGATATATCAGAAGGTCTATTCAATTCTGGATGCTCGTCTCGGCCAGATCACGCGAAGCTTCATGGAGCGTTATTGCGGGAAATTGACACCCAATACTCAGTTCTGCCCTGTTTGCTCAAAGCCCGTGATACCCGATCCCCGCTATCCGCGCCATGTTTGTCGTGAATGTGTAGAGAAGGCATGCTCCAAGGATGGCCGTGCCTTGACGTTCTTCAACCTGGGTATTGGCGGAGGTTTTGGCGCTGAATATACTGAAACCGGCAAGCCATACTTGAGTCATGACTGTTATATCGATGGGGTCAAATGTTTTGCCGATGAAGCCAGATTTGGGGGTATTGTGATTGAAGCCATCTTGGATTACAAGGCAGACTTAAACCGACGCTATTGGGAGTATCAAAAATCCGAATTCCCAATCTTTGAGCGTCCATTTGCTCAAGATGAACGGCCGCCCGTCTTTGTTGCAAGAGAATCGTGGCGAAATATCATCATCAATCCCTCGGCAAGCGAGCAGGAAGTTGATAAACTGCTTGCTTTGGTGCCTGAAGGGGAACATCATAAATGGTTCCGCAGCATGAATAGTTCGCAGGCATTGGCTCAGAGTGTCCTGGGCAATCTGGCAGTATACAACTTCTTGCATATCTTATCTGAACTAAAAGATGATGACGGACTGGATTTGTTCGGTAAGGTGCAAATTTCATCTGAAAATTTTTCAATGGAATACAAAGTCAAGTATCTTGGCGAACCCCGTTCTACAAGCCTGGATGGTTATCTTTCTGGAGATTACCGAATAGCAATCGAGTGTAAGTTTACAGAAGCCGAAGTAGGGACTTGTTCACGGCCACGATTACAGCCAACTGATTCAGAATATTGCAACGGTACGTACTCAATCCAAAATCCAAGAATCGAGCGCTGTTCATTGACTGAAATCGGGGTTTGTTATTGGCATTATGTACCCAAACTTTTCAAGTGGAAACAAGATAATGATTTAGATCCGTGCCCACTTAGGAAAAACTATCAATTGGTAAGAAATATTTTGGCAGTCGGTGTAAAGCCAGATGGAAGTGTGTCGCTTAATGATGGACATGTCATCCTGATTTATGATAAGCGTAATCCAGCCTTTCAAAATGATGGAGCTGGGCTGATGGCTTACATGGAGACAAAAGAAGCCTTGCAAGAACCGACAATGTTACGGAAAATCAGTTGGCAGCGGATTGTCCAACACATCAGAGAAAAAGGTCTTTTGCCCTGGCTTACAGAAAATCTGGCTCTAAAGTATGGGCTGTAATGCACTGCATCTGCATGCTCCAGCGGCGAATGCTGGCAGGTTGGTAACTTGCAAACCGCCTACTGCGCCCAGCCACCAGTTATGGCTGGCGATCAAATAATTGGAACGTAGATAACCTCTGGAGTTACGCGAAAAAACAATTTCTGACGCAGCTCTGGTGGCGGCAAGGAGAAAGCAATGTCTGAATCCTTCGTTGAAGCGCTCATGGACAACATTATGGAAGGGGTGATGATCCCAAAGGTACAAATAGAGCGAGCAATCGGTCCTATCCTGAGTATGTTTTTAGCGGATGTTCTAGCGGAAACTTTTCAGGATGATCCGGCTTTATCCGGGGCGATTGCCATGATTTGCCCTGAATTCCCACTCAAGAAAGCAGATAACAAGCAATCAACGAATATTGACTGGCTGATGTACAACCGGGAGCGTAAACAACTCCTGTTCGTTGAGTTGAAGACATCTGACACATCCTTCGACGCCGGCCAAAACGTGATCTACCGCGCCAAACAAAATTCCGTTCGAAACGAGGGTGGCTCATTTCTGATCGAAGATCTGAAACAATTGATGAACGCATCCAGGGAAACTGGTAAGTATCGGTACATTCTGGAAAAGAGGTTGTCGCTGTTTAAGGCGGAAATTACTGCATGCCGCGATGCCAGGATTATCTATCTGATTCCAAAGAGTGCTGAGCACAAGGTTCAAGGTCTCGCGGACAGGGTTCTTACTTTCGCGATGTTGTCGAATTCCATCACAGGTTCGTATGCAGAGGAATGGAGCATCATCCGAAGCCATCTGTGCGTGCTCGACGACTCGTCCCGGCGCTCGCGGAATCACCAATTTGCGCCTGTCTTGCGATGAGCCACCTACCTAAAACCGAAACTTTCAATCAAGGAGAGAATTGGAATGCACAATAAATTATCCGGCAGGGAGTGAAGTCAAGGTGTACTACAATCCCGAAAAACCGGAAGAAGCCCGAATATTGATGAAGTAAAAGGATCATATGCGGCGCAGAAAGTCATCGATTGGTAAGTGGTTAGCCCTCCTGACATCATTTGTAGGAGCCATGTGTTGCATTTGTCTTGGCTTCGCTTTTGTTTCTGGTGCGGTAAGCGATCTGGCAACTATCGCAGCCTTACGGCCACCTGCCACGACAGTCGTAGTGCAGCTACCGGCTCCGAAAGTTGAGATCGTTCCTACTGCAATCCCTGTAACGCAAACTCAAGCCCCAACCAGCACTTTTAGCCCAGCGCCAACAGTTGAACTAAGCCCCATCATTCCCCAAGATACACCCACCGCTGGGCCTGTATTACCTGTTTCAGGTAGCTTGCACCTTCACTTTGTCGACGTTGGGCAGGGAGATGCAACTGTTATTCAAACCCCCAATGGTCAGACGGTGCTGATTGATGGCGGAGAAACAAACACGGGCATTGTTCAATATCTGCAAAGCCTTGGCATCCAGCGAATCGACCTGATGATTGCGACCCACCCGCACTCGGATCACATCGGCGGGCTGGTGCAGGTGCTGCAAACTTTTCCGGTCAGTAAAGTTGTCACCAATGGCCAACTGCATACCACTTCAACCTACGAACATTTTCTCGATGCGATTGGTTTTGCACAGGCGGAATACGTTGAAGTGAAACGCGGTGATCTGATCTCACTGGATGGAATTACTTTCCATGTTCTCAATCCGCTCAGTAATTCCAACTCCGATCTCAACGAGAATTCCGTCGTCTTGCAGTTTGCCTATGGTTCGACCACCTTTTTAATGATGGGTGACAGTGGCGCGGATACGGAATCGGCCTTGCTCTCTGCTGGCTTCCCACTCAAATCTACAATTCTAAAAGTTGGCCACCACGGCTCAACTTCCGGCTCAACACAGGCATTCCTGAATGCGGTCCGGCCTGAAATCGCGTTGTATTCTGCGGGGATAGGGAACAGTTATCATCATCCAGCACCGCAGACGATTGCCGCTCTTGCGGCAGTGGGCGCTACCGTTTACGGAACAGACAAAAACGGGATCATCAGTGTCGATGTCGGTCCAAACGGTTATACAATTAGCACTGCCAAAGATGTAGTTCTGGCAATGCCCGCTGCACCCCCGATTGTGCCGCCAACTGCTCTGCCTGGTTCTGGTAGATTGGAGATTATCTCTGTCACCAGCCCGGTTTCAAAAGGCGCGACCGCTACCCTGACAGCCAAGACTTCTCCGGGTGCAGCCTGTACCATCACGGTCTACTACAAATCGGGACCCAGTAAGGCCAGCGGACTTGGCTCCCAAACTGCGGATGCAAGCGGTCTGGTATCCTGGACTTGGAAAGTTGGAATCCACACATCCTCCGGCACCTGGCGAATTGTCGTCAACTGTGCTGGCCTTACCCAAGAAACATCCTTTAAGGTGCAATGATGAAAGCAGTCATCGATCGATTTGAAGCTGAGTTCGCGGTTCTCATTCTTGAAGAGGCTGAACGCCGCTTGAATGTCCCGCGCAAACTACTCCCCAAGCATGTCAAGGAAGGTCAGTGGCTTCAGGTGGAAATCCTGGGCGACCAGGTCCTCAACGTCACCCTCGATGACCAGGAAACTGAACTTGCCAGGCAGAGGATCGCCGATAAACTCGCGGCCTTGCGCCGGGGAGACCACTTGAAATAATGGAAATCAAACCACGCGAATTCTTGATCTCCATCTACCGAGGGCTCGTCCACACCCTGTATCGCATTTACGCCGAGATCCATGACCGGCTGACTGTTGACCGCGACCAGACGCCGATACCGCCGGTTCCCTGTCAAATCTGCGGTGGTGCGCATACCGAAAAACTGTGTCCGCGGGCGAAAGAGATGGTATTTTGAAAGAGTGTGTGGAATGCGATATGGAGACAGGACTACAATCAGACTATGAATGCTGGCGCATTAATCGCAACCATCCTGAGACATGACAAGAAGGTCGCCAGCTATAAAATCGCGCTTATTCGCAGCCTCAACGATATTGTGCTGGGTTACCCCCAGCTTGGCACTCAGCATGCGGCGATTGCCGTCCCGTTACAGATGCTGGCTAGATTCTGGCTGGCCTACTATTGGCCATTTGTAAATCCGCTCGGAGAAATCAAGCAAGCCAGGCAGGCCGAAGGCAAACAGGATATCTCGTTTCGCCCTGGGCTTTCTGCGCTTTATCAGGAATGGGAGAAGTTGGTGGGGGCCTCGCGACCCTCCGATGGGTTCTATCTGGTGGGAGAGTTCGCCTCCGAGCACCGCCGAAAGTCTTATCCTTCTGAACTTATTTCGTCGTTTTCTACGGCTGTTGAGCAAGTCGTGGATGCCATTCAACAGCCGATTCGTTATGCTGGATCCGGTGAATACTCAGTCTTTGAGCGCCCAAAGCGTTGGAGTCAGCTGCACACTGAGAAACCAGGTGCGGTTTGTGTGCCGGGAACCTTGGAGCGTGATCTTTGCGTTGTTGTCGATCCAGAACTATGGCAGAGTTTTTGTGAGCTCTCGCTCTGGATCGAAGCCTTGTGTATCCATGAGTGGTGTTTGTTTACCCAATCCGTGGCTGGTGTCGAGCGTGGGTTGGTTTATGGATTGCTCACCGACCGTCCAGATAACCGTCGCCCGTTGACTTGGGAGCGTAACCAGGTTGAGATTTTGATGCTGGAAGGCAGCGTGTTTGAATGTCCCTGGACGGGCAAGACGCTCCACCCTGACAATTACGATATCGACCATCTGCTCCCGATCAGCATCTATCCTTTGAATGAACTTTGGAATCTGGTGCCTGCTGAACGCGAATTCAACCAGCATATCAAGCGCGACCGTATGCCTGGACATGACCGACTGGAGAACGCCCGTCCGCGCCTGGTGCAGATTTATCAACACTATCTGGCTGCCAGTGAACTGGCTGCTGTGTTGCGGCAAGATGCCCGGATGCGCTTCAGCGAAAATGTGGTTTCGACGGAATTCCCAGAATTGTTGGCAAGAAATGTTTCTGGCTTTCTAAGCATTGTCGCAGAATCCCGCAGCCTGTCAGTCTTTTAGGAAGGTGAGATGAGCCGTATTGTTTACAACAAGCTTGTACGCGACCGAATTCCTGAAATCATCGCCCAAAGCGGAAAAACCTATGGCGTTGAAAGCATGTCTCCAGAAGAATTTGAGCGCGGCCTTCTTGAGAAATTGATTGAGGAAGCCAGGGAAACCCAGCAGGCGGATGATACGCAGCTCAAGACCGAACTCGCTGATTTGCAAGAGGTCATCGAGGCTTTGCTGGTGCTGAAGGGAATTTCCAGGCAAGCCTTACGCACCGAACAACGCAGCCGGCGCAGAGAGCGCGGTGGTTTCAAAAAACGTCTCAAGCTGCTCTGGACCGAATAAGTTTTTACCAGGAGAATGCTGTGGACGAGGTTGAATTCACCCCAACATCAGACTTACAATCCCCAAGTGGAGTCTACATCCCTTCTGACATCCAGGATTGCTTTCGAGTATTGGATGTGATGCTTCCTGCCAGCCTGATCGAAAGTATCCGCGTTGGTAATGAAGACGATTTGATAGAGCGTCACTTTGGCCTGGGACAGTGGCTGCGAAACCAGTGGGGTTTGTGGTCAAATTGGTCGCGAATGAAACAATACTTTGACCGCCTGGGAGTATCCGAGGCAGACAGTGCCTCCAGCCTGATTCTGGCCTCCTACTGGCGTTACATGAACGGCTGGCCGATCGAGTTGCCCAGGCAGATTGTGTATGACAAAATTGCTAAGGATGAAATTAGGAACGGGCCGAAAACTGGCAATTTATCCTGAAGGGATTCGCCAATTGAGTAATCTGGCAGATGTCGGCCAGTGAAACCGGCGTAAGTGACCAATGATTCCGATAGATGCCCAGGATACGGTTTACGTGGGCGTGGGTGCGGACATCTCGGCTTTATTTCCATCCATTGTCCCGCAGATGATTGTGGAGGAAACGGGGACTGGGCAGGTCAGGCCGTTTAGTAGGTAAGCTGAGAATTATTTAGAACACATGGTCTGCAAAAGTAGACTTTGGTCCGTTTGCATTGACTGCATTTATCAAGCATAGGTAAATTTATTTCTTGTTGAACGATAGGCTTTCAAGCAAACATCCGCGATCTATTTATTTATCCTGTCTGTATGATCGTTTGCAATTAATTGGAAATTTTAGAAGATTGCAAATTAATAACCTTCGTTATATGACAAATGTCACGATCAACAAAGATGTAAATTTGCTAAACTATTGTATTGTCGGGTAATCTTGCGCATTTCTTGGCTTAATGAGCCAAAATAGCAATTTAAAACCGGGAGGATGAAAATGTCAATTATTTGCCCAAAGTGCAATAAAGATGATCAGGTTCAAAAGGTATCGGTAATTTATGAATCAGGAACGACAACTGGCTCATATCACGGACCTGTTGCAACGGTCACACATTCGGATGGAAAATTAGGAAGTTCAGGATCTTATGTTACCGGTGTTTCTTCATCATCTACTCATTTAGCTCAAAGGCTTGCACCTCCAACAAAGCCTCTAAAACCATCATTTACTTGCTCTTATTATGCAGGAGTAGGGATGGCAGTAATTTTCGGCATATGTCTGCTGCCTACACTTATTGGTAGTTTAGCATATGGAATGAGTGGCGATGTGCGGGACGGGATGGTTTTTGCTATTTGGATACCATTAACACTTGTTGTGGTAGGGATTGTAATGGCAAAAAAAGGTTGGGATGGGAAAAAACAACAGGATACAGAACATCCTAAATTAATGGCTGATTGGAATAAGCAGATTGATACCTGGAATAACCTTTTTTATTGCCATAGAGATGGAACCGCTTTTGATCAAAGAGAATGAATAAAACGATAATAAGGAGTGATAAATGATCAGTTTAATCACCTGGATGAATTTACATGTTACCTAATTTATTTAAATCAATCGCAAAGTGTTTATATTTTTTTTGTTTAATTTTCTCAACATTGTTTCTGGTATCTTGTACGAGTTTAGAAAGTGAGATAATTGGAAAATGGCAAGCAGTGAATGGAAATGGCGAAACTATAGAATTCTACAAAGATGGAACAATAACAACTACAAGCTCAGTGGAAATAAATATCGTTGGGGATTATCGATTCATTGATAAGAATACAATTCGGATTGATTCGTCCGGACTAATGGGACTCGTTGGTCCGCAAGTTTTTGATGTGAAAATATCAAATGATACTCTTATTCTTACGTCAGGTTTTACTTCTATAAAATACAATAGGTTCGATTCTCAAATCACCAAGATTTTTACACCTGTTAATACAGATGTATTTTCAAATAGGGGATCAGCTTCTACGCCAACAATTGAATTGACTACTTCTACAACAGAACTGCCTTCGCATCAAGATACATTTGAAATTGGTTCAACCATCACCCGTGAGAAGGACGGAATGGTGATGGTATATGTACCAGCTGGACCTTTCCGTATGGGAGGTGATGGCAAAGATTATTTTGATGAGAAACCCATACATACTCTGAGTCTTGATGCTTTTTGGATAGACAAGACCGAAGTTACCAATGCCATGTTCCAGAAATTTGTTCACACAATTGGATACAAAACTGATGCAGAAAAAGCAGGGGTGTCTTTGATAGTACCTTATTATAAAGAATTCAAATATACCCCTGGGGCAAATTGGCAACACCCACAAGGAATTGGTTCCGATCTAACCAATCTTTCCGAACATCCTGTGGTACATATTTCTTGGAATGACGCAAAAACTTATTGTGAATGGGTAGGAGCGAGGTTACCTAGTGAAGCCGAATGGGAAAAAACCGCGAGAGGGATCGATGGACGAACATATCCATGGGGCGAAATGGTGCCGAATGGCGAACTTTTAAACTTTGCAGACAAGAATCTGGATGTCGATTGGGCAGATAAAAATTCCAATGATGGTTACAAGTTTACTTCACCGGTTGGCAGTTACCCCGCAGGAGCGAGCCCCTACGGTGCATTGGACATGTTAGGTAATGTTCTTCAATGGACCTCAGACTGGTATCAAGCCTACCCAGGAAGTGATTACAATGGTGGCACTGATTACACCGGGAGTTCGATTTTTGGGACAAAGTATCGAGTGCGTCGAGGGTTATCATGGTTTAGTCAAATTAATTATTCTTCTCGCCGCGATTTTGGTGTTCCAGAAGAAAGCTCAAATGCTGGTGGTTTTCGCTGCATCCGCTCACCTTAATTTTTTAATTCCTTCTGTTTTGTGCCAACATTGGGATTGCGCACCAAGCGCTACTATAGGTGGTAATTGCTTCTACTGTTTTCTATTCTTTTAACTGCCCCCCAATTTCACCGTAGCAAACTTATCCAGGGTATCTGCCGCACGTTCCATCTCCTGCATCTTGGGCGCGCCATAGCGCATGGCAGTTTCCAACGAGCGACCCAGAAACCGCGCCCGAACTTCCGGCTGCACACTGGCTGCCCGCAGCCTGTAAGCGCAAGTGTGACGGAGAAGCACTTGATTTTTCGATGCTGCTTGCCGAAGGATTCAGCGCAAACAGTTACCCCTGGAAGTTACTGGAATTTGGAAGCGCTTGACTGCGCCTGCCCTTCCTTTTTTATTTTAAGTAAATTCTTTGCAGTGCGATGCAATTCGAGCAGCACCAACCCGAGTCTGGCATTTTCACGCGCCATGGCAACCAATATGGTCTGTTTGTCGAGTGGGATGACCACGATAAACCCGTGTTTTCCCCGAATATAGACTTCTTCCAGCTTGTGCCGCTTGAGTTCAGTGGCAATCTGTTCGCTGAGTGTGAAGGCTGCCAGTGCCATGGCTGACAAACGCCCTGCATTCACGCCTTGGGGCAAGGCAGAAGCAATTTCTATGCCGTCGAGGCTGATGATTGCCAGCGCGTCCAGACCGGTCGAGGCCTGTAAGAGTGTCTGTAGGTGTTTAGCAAGCCAGTCATTACGCAGACGAGGCATGGAATGTTTTTGCTCCTTGGGCAGACTGTCGATTTGTTAGTATAACCGACCGACGGTGTGTTCCAAGAAACATGTCTTCTACAGCTCCCCAGCCGCCCGCTCCAAGTCTTCAGCATTCGGCTGGCTGTAGCGAGCCGTGGTATCCAGGCGGCTGTGACCGAGAAACGCGGCAGCGGTTACCAGGTCAACGTCTGCTTAATCCATCTCCGCCATTTTGGCGGCCTTATCCGCCTCGGTCGAGGCGGTGTAGCGCATGGTTGTTTTCAGGTCGTTGTGTCCGAGCAGATCCGCCAGCGTGCGGATGTCGCCCGGATACTTTCTTAAAAACAGGTAGGCAAAAGTGTGGCGCAAGGTGTGCGCATGAACGGGGATCTCGTCTGGAATTTTGGCAACGCGAGCGTAATGCACCAGCATTTTGTGGATGCCACTGGGGGAGGAGAGCGCTCCACGCTGCCCAGACCATAGCTTGGCTTGGGGGCGGGTTGGCTCTGGGTGGGTTTTGATGTAATTGGAGAACGCGCTCTTGACCGCTTTCGACATCGGCACGGTTCGCCGCTTGGAACCTTTCCCTTCGCGAACGGTGATGAAGGAAAAGTTATCACGAGTGTCGCGCTCACGGATCACCAGGTCGCCAACCTGCATGTCCAGAACTTCGCTCACGCGCAGGCCTGCCCCCGCCAGCGCTTCAAAGATGGCGATGTCCCGCAGGCTTTCATCCAGGTAAACGGCCCGGCTCAGTTGTCGATAATACTTTTCATCCAGGCCCTTGAATTCGGTCTTGTCCGTGTCCAGGAACTTTGCCTCAGTCGCCGGGTTTTTCGTCAGCTGGCCGTTCTCGTGCAGCCAGGCAAAAAACTTACGAACAGCAGCAACACGCTGATTGATGGTGGCAGGCTTGGCGCGCTCAACGGACTGCTGGCGGGAGACCCATTCCTTGAAATCTTTCGGGATCACTTTGGCAGGATTGAATTCAACATCCCCATAAGTCTGGGCGTGCCAATCGGAAAAAAGATCGAGCGCTCGCGCATACCCGGTGACAGTATGCGGGCTGCGGCCATCCGTTTTGAGTTTTTCGAACCAGGTGGTAGTTGCATCAGTTTTCATTGCGGGGTACTCCGGATTTCGACTGCGTTTCTGATGTCCCGAACCAATTGCGAAGGCAAACACAGGGCTGATGAGCAGATTTACTCGCCTGATTTTTTGGCCTTATATTTGTTATAGTGCCAGTTTTAGCGTCCTTATTTCTCCCAAAAGGGTGTTTTGAGGGCATTTTGAGCTTGTATTGTACCGTTCATTGGGTGCTGTGTCAATATAATGATAATTATATTGACACTTTATAGTGCTAGTTATTGAGACATTGTCGCACAACGTTTTTTGTAAGATTTCATAGTTTTTGAGACTCATTTCACAGAGCGTGAGACTCTATTCCACATTTGACTTGAAAGCCGGCGAGCTAAAATTCTACCGGCCGAAAGTTGATAAGACCCAAACCCATAAATTGACACCCCGAACCCTTGCCGCGGCTCGCGCCTATTTTGAGCAGGATGCTCCGGCGGCTGGAAGCCTGTGGCGGGCAGCGCCAGCAAACGAGATGGCCGGGCTGCGGCTGGCACTCTGATCACCCAGGGCCTGAGTGACCGGGCGATCACCAGCCGTGTGGAAACCCTGGGCAAGCTGGTTGGCGCGGTCGGCTTGTCTGCTCATGATTGCAGACACTACTGGGCGACCCAGGCGGCATGCAGCGGCACGCCCATTGACCGTTTGCAAGATGCCGGCGGCTGGAATAGCCCGGTCATGCCTTTGCGCTATGTCGAGTTGGCCAAAATCGCCAATGAGGGGGTAAAGCTGGAATGACTGCTCAAGAGCGATTTTCCCGCTTTTACCTTTCCGTAACACAGCCTTCTGAATGGGAATAAACTAAAAAGAAGTGAGGGTTATAATGATTTAAATCCTGACCATAGTCTTTCATCCAATTTGAATTAAAAAGGGCACAATGGGAATTCAACTCCTCCGCTTTGCATACCATTTTGTTGACAAGGCTTCGAACTACATTAGTTATTCAGAAAACGAACCAGAAATTAGCACACTCAATCTCACGATTATTGATTTTCTGGAAACCCTGACGAATAAATTATGGGAGGCCGAAGATTCTGGGAACACAGTTTCTGGGCAATTCAATCAGGGGGTACCTGCTTCCAGAGCGAGACCGTTAATTCACGCCATCCTGGAAAACCCTGACACAATTTTGGATAATTCAAGACAATTAGCGGACCTGCTTTTCCAGGTGTCTCCAACGAATGCCTCTCGCGGGATCCTGGTTGTTATTCTTTGCCGCGACACAAATACGGATCTGAAGTATGTGGCCATCTATAAAATAAAGTGCGAAGATGAACAGGTCATCAAGATGCTTTCTGGAGACAATTTGCCAGAAATCACAGTTGAGGAAGTGACCAATATTTTATTCAAAGAACTTCAGAAGGGAGCCTTGATACCTCATCCTGATAAGCTGCAATATGATTTGAAGGTCACGGATTTGCAATCTGCAGAGCCTCGAAAATATTTTGGGGCTACGTTTCTCGGTTGTACAACCAAAAAATCTGATGAACTCCAAATTAAAAAACTTGTTCCAGAATTGGTTAAATTCGGAGATGAGAATGAGGTTCAGGTCAAGACAGAAAAAATTCCTGCCGTTCTGGCTGCGCTTGGGAGAACCGAGGGAAATGTCACGATACCTGTGATTGAAAAGATAATCGAAGCCGAAAAACTCTATGATGATAATTATTCAAGAGAGGCTTTTACCCACTACGCTGAACAATCCAGCCACCTGAAAAACTTTGATGTCGAAGCAACCAAGCTGGCAAATAAGAATAATGGTGATCCACGCAAGATGAAATATATCCTTCGTGATCCTGAATTAAATGGGGTTGTCATTTCAGGTCCGATTGACGCAATGCAAAAGATAAGCACAAAGGATGGGGATTTTGTTGTCATTCGGATCGAAATAGCCGAATCTAATCTGAAAATAAAATATGAATAAGGTTTGGTAGCCTAAAAAACTCTCTGGCATTATCTTGGGTAGCTTTGATCAGACAGCATGGTTTTGGAGCGAAAATGGGGCTGGAAAGGAGTGTTTTTGGCGGGATTATGGATTTATACCAAAGATAATGTAGATTATCGCGTGTCCATCCGTAATCAAGGATAATGACATCATTGGTATCTGATGGAAGATTTCATGGTTTTTAGACGCGACAATATTTTTTTGCTCAGATACTTTACGCGAAACCGAATTTTCCCTTTGTTTTGTTCCCAAAAAATGAAGAAGCTTGTGTCTCAATTTATTACGTCGTGCAGTGTCAGGTAAACTTGAGAACCTACTGTAATAGTGTATTTCACTAAATACTCAATCAAAAACATTGTCAGTCAAAAGGGCAATATAAAAAATCCTTGTCCGCAACGCAAGTTGGATCCCCGTACAGGATAGTGATTTGTTCTTGCCGCAGTAAAATTGCTTGTTTATTTTTTCTGATTCCTATACAATAGTCAAAGCAATCTTAATTTTAAGCGGACGGGCCATGACGAGTGAATTGATTAACCCATATATAGCAGGGGCTCCAGTTACTGAAGTTCGTATGTTCTTTGGACGGGAAGATGTCTTCAACTGGATTCAGAATAGTCTGGCGGGAAAATATACTGATCACATCCTTGTTATCCATGGCCAAAGACGCGTAGGAAAGACATCCGTCCTAAAGCAACTTAGCAATCGTCTCCCAGAAAAATATATCCCGGTCTTTTTCGATTTACAAGGGCGAACCCACACTACCCTGGACCGTTTCCTGTGGTGGCTGGCTCGGGAAACAGTGCGTGTGCTCAAGCAAGAGAGAAATATCGATGTACCTATCCCACAAAGGGATGATTTTGCACGCGACCCCGAGTTTTTTGAAAATATCTTCTTGCCAAGTTTACGACCGGTTCTAGGGGAAAATATACTTTTATTTACTTTCGACGAATTCGACAATTTGGAAGAAACCGATGTTAAGGAAGAGTTGGCTCGCCCGCTAATTGATCATTTGCGACGTTTGATGGGGCGCAGTGACATGAGTTTTATTTTCTCGATTGGATCATCGGGCCGCAAATTGGAAAACATGCAGGCGACATATACCGAGTTTTTTAAAACGGCGCTATATAAAAAAATCAGTTTTCTTTCTGAAGAGCAAACACGAGGTTTGATTACGCAACCGGTACAAGGCTTGCTGGAATATGATCGCGCTGTCGTCACGCATATCTATGAACTGGCATCCGGGCATCCTTATTTTACACAGCTTACCTGTCACGAATTATTTGCCCGCTGTCAGCGCACGGACCAGCGTTGCTTGAAAGATGATGACCTGAATGCCGTCTTGGATGATGTGGTCGAACGTGGCACCGTCAATCTGAAATTTACCTGGGACGAATCTTCAGATATAGAAAAGTGGAGCCTGGCAGCATTAGCTCAATTGGACAAAACAGATAATCACACCCTGGCTGAATTTCTGCGTAAACAACGTGTCCGTTTTAGCGATACAGATTTGACATCAGGTGTGCTCCACTTACGAGAGAAGGATATTCTCACCCTACAAAACCGTTTCGTTATCTATCTGTTAAAACTGTGGCTGCAAAAGAATCGGCCCTTGGAGCAAGTCCGCGAAGAATTAACCGAAGTCAACCCGATTGCCAATCGTTATATTGAAATAGGTCTGGAATTTAAAAACTCGGGGAGGCATGAAAAGGCTCTCGAAAGTTTTCAAGAGGCTTTGTTGATCGCGCCAGAGAATATCCAGGCTCAGGTTAATGTTGCCCTGGTTTGTATTGCCCAGAAAGCTTTTGATAAAGCCGTTGTTGAATTTGAAAAAGTTCTAAAAATCGATGACGAAGATGTGGTTGCTCGCTCCGGGTTATGCGACGCACACCTGGCTTTAGGAGATGTGGCCCTGTCCAAGGGACGTTCAAAAGAAGCGATCTTATCGTATCAGCGTGTTTTAAGTTTCAACGAAGAACATCTTGAAGCCCGTCAACGTATGGCCGATATAATCTTCCAGCGAGCCGAGAAGGCACTGGAAAACGGTAAAGATGAAGAAGCCCTGAATGCTTTTGCAGAAGCTTTGAAATTCACGCCCGAAGATCCCCGGTTAGTCAAGCGCTTGGAAACCGTCCGAGCGGAGAAAAAAGCCAAAGTATTCGCTGCGCAGGTTGCCAGGGCTGAGAAAGAAGCGAATGCGCGGAATTGGGAAAAAGCCATCCTAGCGTTGAATGAAGCGTTGGAGACATCCCCCCAAGATAGATCTATCCTTCAGAAAATTGCGCTTATCAAGGAAAGGCAACAAAAGGAACGACTCGATGCAATCCTCGCGAAAGTGAACCAGGCTGAAAAGACCAGCCGTTGGGATACCGCCATTGCTGCGCTAAATGAGTATCTCAGCCTGAAACCCAATGATGGCCTGATCCAAAAACGGTTGTCTGATCTGATCGAGGCAAAGCATGCAGCCTGGTTAAATGCGATAGTCACACGCGCCGATCAAGCTGTCGCAGATCAAAAATGGGATGAAGCCACATCGGCTTTGAACGAAGTGCTTGCACTTGAGTCGAATAACATTGAGATACAAAAGAAAGTAGCCAAAGTATGCGAGGCGAGGCGTATTGCAGAAATAAATGCAATCCTCAGGCGCGTTGAAGAGGCTGTGCAGGCCGGTCGCTGGGATGATGCTATCAACGATCTGAATGCCGGGGTTGCAGCTGATCCGGAAAATGAAAGCCTACTGGTAAAACTGACCGAAGTGCGCAAGGCAAAACGTGAAGCACGCCTCCGGGCGGCCTTGCGTTTGGTGGATAATGCAACCCAGTCCGGAAAATGGGATGCCGCAATCGAAGTGCTGAACGAGATGCTTGCCATCGAACCAGACAATGTTGAGTTCCAAAAGAAACTTGTCGTGGTAAAAAAAGAACAACGCGAAAATAAGTTGAATTCTTTGCGAACACAGGCGCGCGGGTTCGCAAAAGCAGAGAAGTTTGACGAGTCCATTGCGGTGTGGAGTGAATATCTTGCACTGGAACCCGATGATGGCGAGCAGGCACAGGCGGAAATCGAGTCGGTAAAAAAGGCGCAGAGTCTCTTGCGCACTTATGTGGAAGCATACAAAGCATATTTGAATAAAAATTACGAGAAAGCCATTGAGCTGTTCAAGAGCATCGTGGTTGAGGATACGGATTACAAAGCTGCTGCGGGTCTACTCGCCGAGTCGATTGAACTGCGGCGCACAGCGCGCAAGTGGTGGCAATCAAAATGGCTCTGGGGATGGGTCGGCGGCATAGTGGTGCTGGCTTTTGCGTGGTTTGCGCTGCGCTCCGATCTATTATCGCGCCAGACAAGACCTGCGCCGACTGCTGCGCCGGCAGTCACAACCTCAGCGCTGTTTGTGCCAGCAACTTCGGCCGCAACTTCAACAACCACTTCCCTGCCGACCCTCACGCCCACCCCCCTGCCATTCGCGTGGGTACGTTTGAATTCGGGACAGTTTTTGTCAAGAGATCAGATCACAGAGATTGTTTTTGATCCAAAGAATCCAGGTATTATTTACGTTGGAATGAAGAATGCAGGGGTTTACAAATCCATCGATGGCGGATCCTCATGGCAGCCGTCTCAAAATGGATTGGAAGGCAAATCAATCCACTCGCTTGTAATCGATCCGAGCAACCCCTATGTTCTGTTTGCCGGAGTAATCCAGGGTGGGGTCTATAAAACTGAAGATGGGGGCGCCAATTGGCGCGCGATGAATAGCGGGCTAGATATCAATGGCTACGTAGTCATCAGCCATGTACTTATGGACTCAAGCAACAGCCAGCACTTATGGTATACCAATTCATTCACATCCTCTCAAAATGCAGTGCTGTACGAAACGCTGAATGGTGGTGAAAGCTGGCAGCAAATCATGACCTCCAATTGCCCAGATCGCGTGGTGGATATTGCCGCACATTCGCAGAATAATCAAGTGTTGATCGCAGGCTTGCAAATCGGTACGGCCTGTGAAGGAGGCGTATATCTCTCCGCGGATGGAGGCCGCACCTGGGAAAAACTTGGATTGCAAGGGAAAACGATCGATTGGGTTGCCATCTCGAAGACCAAGGACAACAGTGAGCTTCTCTACGCATATGCGCGAGATGGACAGTTGTTCGGTTCTCTAGACCAGGGAAAAACTTGGATCAGCATGTGCTCATCTGATTGCCGCCAACCCCTTGCCACTGATTTTGATGGGAACGTGGTCGTTTATCTGAATGGAAAAATTGCCAGGAGCAAGGGCATTCAGCCCGACTGGCTCGGGATTGGCAGCCCGGGGAAAATTACCGCCTCTTTGCTGGCGATTTCACCTTTACAGCCAAATACGCTCTTCCTGGGCGGCAACGGAATTAGTCTATCGACCGATGGGGGTAAAACCTGGTCGGTAAAAACCAACGGTTTGGGCGCAAATGATTTTTATCTACACTTACCCACATCTTCTGGCGGAACATTTTACCTGATGCAAGATTTAGCCTCTTATAGCTCAACAGATCAGGGACGTACGTGGAAAAGCTTTAGTGACAAGTTGGGTTACCTGGCATTCGATTCTACCGGCAGTTTGATCTATAGACTCTGGCAAAACGAAGCTGCCTATTCGCCAAATCAGGGAAGGAATTGGGCAAACATCTCCCTGCCACTGTCAAATCCGGATTTCATCGGGGTTTATCCACTGGTTTCAGAGAGGGTTTTCGTTGCTTACGGCGGCGAAAAGATACGAATCTATTCTTCGGATGACCAGGGCGTAACCTGGTCTGAATCTTCCGTCGCGTGTGCCCTTACAAATTGTGCCAACAGCCACCTGCTCTTACAGCCAGACACCCTTCAAACTGAACATTTGAGTATTCGAGGAGATCAATATCCGCTGATCTCAGATGACAAGGGACTCACCTGGAGAGCCTGTTCCTGGAAAGGAACCTGGATCGCCCATTCACACTCTGCGGTCGCCATTGATCCGAAGCATAAGGAAACACTTTATCTGGCAACAAATGGAGAAGGCGTAAATATCACTACGGATGGGTGCCAGTCCTGGCAAACGCGCAATACAGGTCTTGGAAATCTATTTATTAACTCCCTGGCGATTGACCCCCAAAAACCTGAGACGGTCTACGCTGGCACAGATGGAGGCGCGTACATCTCGACTGATGGCGGGCAAACCTGGGGGCAGATCAACGATGGCTTACTCGGGGCGACGGTGGTTTATTCGATTGTGGTGGACAAAGATAGCAATGTCTACGCGGCCACGCCATACGGGATTTTCAAGTTGGAGAATAAATAATGCCCGAAAACAATCTTGAAGCCCTTTACGCCGAAGCCCGGCAGGCCCTCAAAGCCAAAAACTACGAGCGCGCCACCGATTTGCTCAAACAGATTTTGGTTAGCGATGAGAATTACAAAGATGCCTCGCGCCTGTTGGCGCAGTTGGTGAAGGAGAAGCGCCGCAGGTGGTATAACGATCTGCGCTTTTGGGGGCTGGTCTTTGGAATAGTGATCGTAGGTTTGCTGATTTGGATTGTGCCGAAACTGCCTCTGCAAAGGATGTTCACCTCCCCGCCAGGGACCGTCAGCCCAATGGAGACAACGCCTTTAGCCCAGGCGGCCTCGCCAACCATCCAACCAACACAGACAACACCCCCTACCGCTACAGCGCTTCCCAGCCCCACATCCATCCCGTTGACCTGGCAGCGGATCTCGGTGGGAGAGAAGTTCTCGCGCGATACGGTCACCGCTATCGCTGTTGATCCTAAAGATCCGGACGTCATCTTCGTCGGCACCCAGAACTCGGGTATTTATAAATCCATTGATGGAGGACTATCGTGGAAACCAGCTCAATCTGGTTTAGGTAGTGGGGAAGTTGGCTCTCTTGTCATTGATCCAGAAAACCCGAACATCCTTTTTGCTGGCCTTTTGCGGGGAACCTTGTACAAAACCTCAGATGGTGGAGCCAATTGGGAACTTTCAGAGAAAATATCAACATCCAGATTAACTCTTAAAACCTTTCTGGTAATGGATCCGGACAATAATCAACATATTTATTTTACTTTGTTCGATACCATCTACCATTCAACGAACGGGGGGGATTCCTGGACTATTTTATACTTCACGCAAGGTGACATTTTGGATTTCGTAATTAATTCAACAGATTCCAAAGAACTTCTTGCGGTCACTCGCAAGGCTGTCCATAAATCCAAGGACGGCGGGACGACTTGGACAGCAATGGATAGTGCCCCAAAAAAGAGCCCCGATTTTTATCCCTGGATCAATCCTTCGAATACCAGCGTTTTTTATATTCCTTATATATTCAACCCCAACCGATCAGTAACGAGATTAGCAAGATCACCGGATAGTGGAACTACCTGGTTTGATGTTAAAGACCTGGGAGAGTGGCCTGTAAAACAGGGCCCCTATACAATGGGATTTTCTTTATCCGATAGTAGCATCGGATATTTTGGTGACGGTGTTCATCTTTTCAAGACCAAGGACACAGGCCTTACCTGGCAAAAAATATATGAATTCCCGGTCAATATTTCAACGATCATGCTTTCGCCCGCTTACCCCGAAGCGCTTTTTATTGGAGCGCAGGGCTTTTTCCTGTCAAAGAATCAGGGAACAGACTGGCAGAAGCGCAGCGATGGATTAGGGGCGGCTCGCATCGAGTTAATGATCAATTCAAACAGCTCCGCTTTTTATGTTATTGAAAAAGGGATAGACTACGAGTCATTTTGGGGTGAAGTAGTTGAAGTTGACGTTATAAGCCGAATCTTCCGCTCCTTGGATAAAGGGCTCTCATGGGAGACTTTCGTTGACCAGCGTGGGTGTGCTCTGTCGTTCGGACCCGGCAGAATGCTTTATTATTCACAACAGTTCAGAGATGGTTCTAGCGTAACTGTGCTGTGGATGAATGATGCTGGGGTGACAGGTTTTTTTGACCTTCCTTTCACCAGCGGATGCTCTTATGTCATTCCTAGCCCTGAAGAGCCAAACACTCTTTACCTGTTGAACCATCATGGCCACAATCATCCTCTACGTATTTCCCACAATGCCGGCAAGAGCTGGCAAGATGTCAAGGGCAGCAGCACAAATAATAAGCGGCTATATTTTGGTCAGCAGCAATCTGGCATCATCTACGCCACGGCCGAAAAGGATGTTACTTATTCAACCGATGGCGGGGAGTCGTGGGAAGTATGTGGATATTTTGGTTTTGACCAGCCGATTGCCAACTCAGAATCAGGGATTGCAATCAGCCCGAAAGATGGCAAGACTCTGTATGTTGGATTCCGGGGGAGAGGCATACTCTTTAGCGGGGATGGGTGCCAGTCCTGGCAAACGCGCAATACAGGTCTTGGAAATCTATTTATTAACTCCCTGGCGATTGACCCCCAAAAACCTGAGACGGTCTACGCTGGCACAGATGGCGGCGCGTACATCTCGACTGATGGCGGGCAAACCTGGGGGCAGATCAACGATGGCTTACTCGGGGCGACGGTGGTTTATTCGATTGTGGTGGACAAAGATAGCAATGTCTACGCGGCCACCCCATACGGGATCTTCAAACTGAGGGAAAGATGAATCCATTTACTTTTGGAAATCCGATTAAAAATCCGGCACGTTTCTTTGGTCGAGGGGATGACATTCGCCAAATTGTCAATCGCTTACAATCCGGCGCGCACGAATCCACATCCATCATTGGGGAACGCCGGATAGGGAAGACATCTTTGCTAAGCAACTTGTCTGACCCCCGCGTAGCGGCCGGTTTAGGCCTTTCGCCAGAGCAATTTTGTATGGTCTATGTAGATTTTCAGGGTTTAACAGATATTACACCGCATCGATTTTGGCAGCGTATTTTCAAGAAGATGTCCAGCTCGATTTGTGACCGGAGCCTGGTTCCGATTATCGATAAACTCAGTCTGCAGGATGAGTTTGATCTGTTTGATCTGGAAGACGTATTTCAAGAAGTGGCAGGCAAAGGGATGACCACAGTTCTTTTTATGGATGAATTTGAATATGTAACTCAAAATATAAATTTCAAGAGTGATTTTTTCGGGGCCTTGCGAGCTTTGGCCATTCATCATGGTGTTGCGCTTGTCCCTGCAACGCGACGTGAATTAGTAGACCTTTGTCACTCTAATGAAATAAAGGGCTCCCCATTTTTTAACATCTTTGCGAATGTAGTCCTGCGGCCATTCAATCAGGTTGAAGTAAATGAAATGTTGGATGAATATCTGAAGGATGGAGAGCGAGATTTTTCCTTGGATGAAAAGGATTTCATCTGGAAAATTAGTGGTGGCTATCCATTTTTTGTACAGATGGCCGGATATTATCTGTTTGATGGAAAAATTCAGGAAAAAAACGGGAACGAGCTTAATGATTTTATGGAAAGCCAATTTGAACAGCAAGCAGACTCTCACTTTACCTATCTTTGGTCCCATTGTACTGATAGTGAACGGATCACCTTGCTCATCCTCTTGACCCTTCGTTTGCAAAAAGCTTCAAAGAGGACAATTCCTACTCTGGAGAATTTAGCATCAGTCCGCGCAAGAACTGTACAAGATTTAGTCTCTCTTCGCAAACGGGGTCTCGTTATTGAAAAAAATAAGATATTCTCTATCTTCTCGTCATCCTTTGAAAAATGGATCCAGCATGAAATTCTCGCAGCGCCAGGCGAAGAAGAAACACAAACAAGTGCAGAAGATTGGTTGAAGGCTGGCGGTCAGAAAACGACTAAGGAAGCAACCAGTGTCTTACCTCGTTTCAGAAAGAAATATTGGCCTATCCTTGGAGAATTTTTACAGGATGCTACAATGAAAATCATGGTGGATGGCGCTGTTGGCTTGCTTTACACTATGATGTAATCTATCTATTTCCGCCCGCGGGTCAAAACGGATCCAAAGACGCTGACGTATTAGGGCTCCAGGTTTAAGCCTCCAAGGCTGGAAGGTTGAGGTGCAGTAATCTCAACCTTCCAGCCTTCAACCCAAGGAGTGCAGGTATGAATCAACAAACAAACCAAACCGATTGGTCAAGGTTGTTACTTCCGCCATTGGCAATCGCGGCAATTGCGGGTGTTGGAGGCCACTATCTCTTTGATGGGGAGTATAAAATTTATTTCGCGATAGCAGGAATATCCCTGCTCATGATTGACAACCGCATCATGGGTTGGTGGAAGTTAATTGCGGTCAATAACTATGTAGTCATCCTTGCTATCTTGATGTTCGCTTTGAGTAAAACATCGGAGTCCACTACACAGCCTACCCCAGAATCGCCAACAGATTCAATCACAACCATTGCGGTAAGTGCCACATACCCGCCCTTTGTATACATATATGAGTATGAAGGCACTGAGGATATAGTTGGCTTTGATGTAAGCCTGATCAAAGATATCGTTGAACGAGAAGAACTGGAGGTCAAATTCGTCAACGTTGGATGGGATGCCCTCCTGACAGGGGTGAGTGCCTGCAAATATGATGCTGCCATTTCAGCTATCGTCATTCCGCCAGAAGGCACAGAAGCCTATCTGCTCTCAGATCCGTACTTCAATTTCGGTCAGGTAGTCATTGTACGTCAATCAGAAAGCCTAATTAGAGACAAAAATGATCTTACCGGGCGCAGAGTCGGTGCACAACTAGGTACAATCAGCCAAATAGAGGCCGATAAAATTTCAGGAATTACGTTACAGGTATACGACGATACGAATTTGATGTTACAAGGCCTTAAAGACAACAAGATAGACGCCATCATCACTGACAATATAATGGCGTTCGATTACACAAAACAGAATCCGGACCTGAAGATTGTTGGGCAGGTCTTTACAGAAGAACACCTTGCCATCGCTGTCTGCAAAAACCGCCCGGACTTGCTTGAAGCCATCAACCATGGCCTGGCAGAATGCAGGGCAGAAGGGGTACTGGATACCCTGACCCAAAAGTGGTTCGAAAGCAAGATACCCTAGCCGCCGTATACTTAGGATCATAACGGGAATGGAATTTTTGACGAAGGCGAGTCACCACTTGAAGGAATAGTTATTATAAATTTATAACAAGAATGCGTCTCTGGTGCAGGTGGAGGTGGAACGTGCTCACTGGTAAATGTGCCTGTTGGGAAACATCAACAGAACATGTCCAGCACAGGGCTCAAGCTTTATCAGTCTAAATTTGGCGACATTGAGGTATTTTTCCCCGTTCCATTCCCAAAAATGTGATAATATCGCCACCTACAACTAAATAACGTTGGCCAATCGGTCGCCAACCCTTCCCTATTCTTTCCCGTGCAATTATCGGGATCACCAGAAGCGACCACCTACCGCAGTATCTTTGGGTTTCAAAGATCTCCTGCGCAGGTGGTCGCTTTTTGCGTTAAGCCCCATTCAGACAAGGAGACTGCACCATGATCAACGAAATCACCATCGAAGGCATTGTGACCCGCGAACCGTGGAGCTACGACAAGGATGTCTTTTTCCGTGTTGCCTGCTACCGCGACCTGGATCTGCCCGCCAAGCCGGATACCAGCACGCCGGGTCGCGACGAACCGGATTACGTCAACATCCGCTATCCGGGTGGCGCGGGCACCATGTTTTCCGTGCAGAAGGGCCAGCGCGTGCGCATCAACGGCTTCCTGCAAAGCCGCGAGTTCAAAGAAGGGCTGGTTGAACTCCTGGAGCGGGCAAAGAAAAACAACGGCCACGCCGATCTGAAGCTGCCCGAAGACTCCGGGCTGGAAAAGGTGAACATCGAACGCAACACGGTCGAAGTTGTCGCCGCGCGGGTTATCTCGCTGGATACTCAGTCCAAGAAGAAAGCCCACCCGTAGGATCGCCCAAACAACCCCATAACACACCCGTAAGTCAGCACCATCCGTTACCCACTTCGGGTCGGGGAAAGCACCCGGCACGCACAGAACGCGAGCACAAGGAGAATTCCGCCCATTTCGGCGGTTCCTTGTGCTCTTTTTGTTTCTCCACCGCACCTTAACAAGCCCCCAACCGCCTACGCGGGTAAGGCTCATAGCATTCAAACCTCGAGATCACAGAACTTCAAATCCGCCCTGACCTCCCTCGAGGCCAGGGTCAATTTGCCTTTCTGTCTCATTACGAGCTGATCGGTAGTTTTTCACGTTGGCAAGCTTCACCCCACGTTGGCTGGTTCACAACACATTCGAGAACACAAGGAGCCTCACATGGAACAACTCGTTACCTCCATCACCAACACCGCAACTGCCGCCATGTCCCTGATCGCTGGTGCGCTCAGCCTCTGGCTGATGCTCATGGCAGTCCTTGGCGCCGCGCTGGCCGTTGCTCACCGCAAAGTGTAGCGGATGGCAGCATGCTGGCGCCCGCCGACCTGACCCACATGCAGCAGGAGCGTTCCGATCGCGCCCGGGCGGGCCTGGCTCACGGTGATTTCAAGTTCACCGCAGCCGAAACCGGCTGGCTGATCACGAACGGGGACGGCCAGCAGTACGCCGTGACCCTGACGACCTGCACCTGCCAGGATTTCACTCAACGCGGGAAAAAACTTGGCTTCACTTGCAAGCACATCGAAGCCGCCCGCATTCTATTCTCTCAAGTCCCAGGAGGACACATGGATTCAAACACGCAAGTCACCGGCTGGACGAAACTCTTTCACCCCGCCGGTGCGCAAGTCTCGCTGCCCGTGCCGCTCGAACCGTTGAGCGGCGCACAGGCCCGGGCGCTGTTCAACTCGGTGGCCGCATTGATCGACGCGGGCTTCCTGGTGAGCGCACCGGGTCTCGAAGACGGCGAACTGGCCGAAGAAGTCAACGCCGTCTCGCTGCGGAATGCCCGTGACGAAACGCCGATGATCGACTTCTACTCCAGCAACATGAAGCTGCTCAAAAAGTACATGCATGCCTATTTGAACAACGAGCAGGAAGTGGCCGACTTCGAAGCCGCGACCGGCCTGCACCTGGCCGATCTCACAGTCTACGACGGCACTCTGGCGATTGCCCGCGATGACAACAAAGCGGGCAAGTACATCACGCCTTTGCCCCGCCCGATCAAGCTGGTCTGGAAGCTCTCTCCGAAATGGGAAGAGTGGAAGGCGGCGGGTGGCGAAGGTCAGGAACCGCACAAGCGCCTGCTGGTGCGCTACGAGACCGGCAAGCCGTTGGCGAAACCGGCCACCGGTACGCTCGTCCGCCGCTACCTGGATGGCACGAGCGTCAACGGCGACCTGAATGAACAGACTGCCTTCGATGCCTACTTTAAACAGAACGGCAGCCAGGCTGCGCAAAGCAAGGAAGTCATGCGCGCCTGGGTCAAAGCCAATCCCAACCTGGTGACGTTCACGGCTTCGGCCAAATAGACATATTCCCATGCAGTGACTGGGACCATCATCCTCCGCGTTCTCGCAGAGAGCGCGGCACATCCAACTCATCACAAGGAGAAAAACATGTACCTCGGAAAATTACCCATCATCGGCCATCTCGGCAAAGACCCGGACATGCGCTATGTCCCCTCGGGCAAACCAGTGACCAGCTTCAATGTCGCCGTCAACCACCAGTACACCGGCAGTGATGGTGAAGTGGTCAAGGAAACCTACTGGTTCCGCTGCAGCGCCTGGGGCAAGACCGCCGAAGTCTGCAATACCTATCTCAAAAAAGGCTCCAAGGTCTACATCGAGGGTCTGCTGACCGCCGATCCTGCCACGGGTGGCCCGCAAATCTGGACTGCCCAGGATGGCGCGCCGCGCGCCAGCTTCGAGCTGACCGTCAAGACAATCAAGTTCCTGGACAGCCGCCCGGCAAACGGCGCACCTGCCGCCGCGGATCAAGTTCCCGCGGGCGCTGGTGAACCAGATCCCGAGATTCCGTTCTAACAACCGAGCCCTACCCGTACCAACCCCAGAGACTGCCAGAAACCTGGCAGTCTCTGAAGATCGAATTCACCCGGAGAAAACCCATGAAAATTCCACGCGAAACCCTGAACGCCGCACTCGCGCTCGTTTCCAAAGCCACCAGCGCCAACAGTTCCCTGCCGATCCTGACCTGCGTTGACCTGCAAGCTGAGCCGGAGAGCCTGACCCTGACCGCCACCAACCTGGAACTGACCATCCGCACCCGCATTGGGGCGCAGGTGGACAGTCCGTTTTCGGCGGCGGTCCCGACGGGGATCCTGACCAGCATCATCGCGGCCAGTGAAGCCGAGACGGTTGATCTGGTCTATGACGAGCCCACCACCACCTTGAAAGTCAAGTCGCTCGGCGCGAAGTCGAAGATCAAGGCGCTCGATCACGACGAATTTCCTCCCGTGCCCGGCACGGAGACCCCGCTGGGTATGCTCCCGGCTCACCTGCTGAAAGCCGCCCTCAAGCGCGTTGTGATCGCCGCTTCCACCGATATGTCACGCCCGGTGCTGAATGGCGTCCAACTGGCCAAGGTCGAATCTGAGGTGACCCTGGCTGCCGCAGACGGTTTCCGGCTGGCAGTTTCCAGATTGGAGCTGCCGCTGACTTTCCCTGAAGGCCACAGCAGCCTGGTGCTGCCGCGCCAGTCGGTCTTGAAGCTGGTGCAGATCCTGCCCGACGACGATCAGATGGTCTCTATTTCCGTATCCAAAAACGCAGCCTCGCTCCAGTTCACCTGGCAAGCGGCCAGCGTCTGGATGCAGCTGCTGGATTTCCAGTTCCCGGACTGGCAGCAGATCATTCCACCGGCTTTCAAACACACGCTCAGCCTGCCCGGAAAAGACACTCTTTCGGCCATTCAGCGCGCGGAAGTTTTCGCGCGTGAAGCCAATCATGTCGTGCGCTTCAAGCCTGGCAGTGAGAGTGACCTGCTGATCGAAGGCAATTCCGATGAAACCGGGAAAAGCGAAACAGCCCTACCGGTGGCGATGCCATTCCAGATCGCTTTCAACAGCATCTTTGCCAAACAAGGCATCGAGGCAATTGGGTCGGATGCAGTGCATCTGCATCTGAACGCCGAAAACACACCAGCCCTGCTTACCAACGGCTCAGACCGCTTCCGCTACTTGATCATGCCCATGCTCGAAAACAGCCTTGCCGCCGCAAAAGCAGCGGAAGCTGCACAGACCGCAGAACAGTAATCCACCCCCCACAAGGAAAACCACATGAGCGAAAAACGCGAGAAACTGGCTGCCGAAATCGAGGCGGCCCTGCCACATTTCACCGGCACGGAAGAGTACCACCGCCTGCGCTATCCCTGGCTGCGCCAGGACTTCCTGCTGACCGACGGCGCCAAGTACCTGGCCGACACAGCCGGGACCATCGGCGGCACGGCCTATTGGCTGATCGACATTATCGCCAGCCACCAGCAGAACACGCAGGTCGCCACTGAAGGCTTCCAAACCTGGAAGCTGTACGTCAACCATGAGCAGGCTGGAAAACCTGACCCCGAGCAATCCTTGCCTGCGGCAGTCCTGGATTGGAAACAACGCTCCCGCCCGAATGAGGCCCTGGTCACCTGCGAGGATGGGAACGAACACATCCTCGTCGCTCAGGAACTCTCATTCGCAGCTTTTGCCCTGGATGAAGTCAGCCTGTATGTCACGAGCGACGAGTTTAACGGGATCGTGGTCATGCTCCCTTCGGAATATTAGGAGGCCACCATGCTGATCATCTCCCCGACAACATTGTCGCAGCGCCTCCCCGGTTCTCCGGCGCAGATCCTGCCCGAGACCTCCCTGGCTGACCTGCACGCGATCAAGGCTGCCTGGGCGCAGAGTGCCCGCGACCTGGGTTACCCGGAAATGGCCTACAAAGTAGCCACCTGGCTGGGACGCGAGATTACCTTGCATCCGAGCGGGCGCGTCTTCAAAGTCTGGTCGAGCGGGAAGGTCTTTGCCCTGGTGCGCGAATACTCCGAGCAGTACATCCCAATTCTGGATACCAGCCTGATCCTGCGCAACCTGGCCATCTACACCGGCCAGCCGGATATCCGGCGCAGTAATCTGGTCGACCAGATCGTGCTCTCCGAGCAACTCTTCAAAGTAGCGCACTGGCGCTGGCAGATTGTCGGCGAAGAAATCTTGGAAATGGAGCAGAACTACTTCCTGCCTGGCCGCTGGTTCAACGCTTTTCTGAGCGCTGAAATCGAAGCGGATGGCGCGCTCCGCCAGGCGCACAGCGAACAGATCGAGAACGAACGCCTGCGCCTGCTGGCAGAAATGCTGGCAGGCCAGGTGGTCTAACAGCAGGCAAATCCGCCCCGACATCAGCAAGTTGATGCCGGGGTCAATTTGCCCCGTTAGCGTCTCTCCCCGAGACTGAACGGTAGCTTTTTACGTTGGCAAGTTTCACCCCCACGTTGGCCTTGTTTCACATTCGAAGCACACCAGGAGAAAAGACACATGCTACCCCCACTCGAAATTGCACGCGAAATTGCCGCGCAACTCCAAGCCCGCTATGGCGAACTGGGCTACGCCCCGGACACCTATTTGTTCCGCGTCACCGTTGAAGATCTGATCACAGTCCTGGCGGGGCGCCTGGCCAAAAGCGGCACAGCCCCCGAGCAACTCTCCCAGCAAAACCTCGATCATCTGCTTGATCAGGCTTCCGAATATCTCAACGGCGAAGGCATGCCGCCCCAAAAAGGCATCGGGACGATGTGGCATGAGATCGTCTCACTCGGGCTGGAGGATGCCTGGCCGGAACGTCTGAAAGCGCAAAAGGAGACCCCATGATTGTTTTATCGAACCCAATGGTGACACGCCAGTTCGACCTGAACAGTATCCTGCGCGATGCGACCATCTGCATCTCCGGATATTTCTATGTGGTTGATCTGGGCCCCGAAGTCCAGCCGCGCGCGCACCACGTTGGCAAGGACAAACGCTGCCTCTGCTCCCTGGGCGCGGACTGCCCGGCAGTCTCTGCCGTGGCAGGCCACCTGCGCCAGGGCGGCGAGCGCACCCCGGAGCCGCCAGCGGACTATCACATCCTGGCGCCCGAAACCTGCCCGATCTGCGGCGCGCCCGCCTACTTCGAGGCCAAGCTCTCGACCCGCCAGCACGGCGCGGGTTGGGGCTGCTCAAAGAAAGGAAACTCGCACTACTGGCAGGAGCGTTCGCGCTTCATCGCTCAGGCGCTGGCCGCCAACCCCTGGCGCTTTCCGCCGGTCGTGGTGCGTGATGGCAAACAGATCAACGCCTGGGATGGCATTCTGCCAACTGACCAGGTACTTTCACCAGGACTATTGCGCGCGGAAATCGGCGCGTAACTCACTACTTTCCCGAACAGGGGACGGCACTTCAGTCCCTAACCGGGGAAGGAATCCGTCTCCTGTTTCATTCACAGGAGACCGACATGCAAACCCAAACAACCCTTTTCATCCCACCCTCCGCCTACCAGCTTCCCAAACTGAAGACGCTTCCACTCCGTGACCAGCCTGCCTACCGGGTGGCCTCGAACGCGGCAGCCTGCAGCCTGGCCGAACTCCTGGCGGCTGTCGTGGGCGGCGAGAAACAGATCGAGACCGCCGAAGCCGTGCTGGCCCGCTTCCAGGGTGACATCCACCAGATCCAGCGCGCGCACGTCGAGGAACTTGGCTCGGTGCGCGGCGTGGGTCAGGTGACGGCCATCCGGATCAAGGCCGCCCTGGCGATCGGCGCCCGGCTGACGGATTACAGCGGCGAGAAGGTCCAGATCAACTCGCCCGCCGATGCCGCCGCGCTCGTGCAGTACGAGATGAGCCTGCTCGAGCAGGAGTACCTGAAAGTCTTTCTGCTCGACACCCGCAACCGGGTGTTGGATATCGTGGAAATCTACCACGGCTGCGTCAACTCCTCCCAGATACGTATCGCTGAAGTCTTCAAGCCCGCCATTCAACGGATGGCCCCCGCGATTATTTGCTGTCATAACCACCCATCCGGGGATTGCGGGGCGAGTCCTGATGATGTGGCAGTTACAAGGGCCCTGATCCAGGCCGGGAAGCTGCTTGACATCCAGCTGCTCGACCACCTAATAATCGGCAAAGGGGCTTGGGTCAGCCTTAAAGAGAAGGGTTTGGGCTTTTCTTAGAGAAAAATCCAGCGTAACTCAAGAATACAGAGATTCCAGACTCGACCATCAACTGACAAGGAGGTTCCCGTGACACCCAAGAAAAAAGCAGTCCTGGTGAGTGTGGTCATCACGCTTTTCCTGGTCTGCTGCGCCTGCGGCTGCCTTTTGCTGCTCGTGCCGATCCCAATTCCCATCCAGCACTAACAATTCCAGATCGCAAATCCGCCCCGACCTCTTTGGAGGCCGGGGTCAATTTGCCCTTCTGTCTCATTACGAGCTGAAAGGTAGCTTTTCACGTTGGCAAGTTCCACCCCCACGTTGGCTCGTTTCAAATTCTTCAACCACCCGGAGGACACAATCTTATGGCTTTCTTTCTTGGAAAGCGCCCACAGGGCGACCTGATCCTGTACGAGGCCGCCCAACCGCTCAAACGGTACAAGAGCTACACCTTCACCGGCGCGATCGGCCCCTTTCTCTCCCGCCTGGGCGCGAGTTACTACGCCCGCTGCGGACGAGATAACCCAGGGCTCACGACACCAGCCGACGCTGAACGCCTGGCGCGCGAGGACAATACAGGCGCCTGGCCCGCCATCCGCGAGCTGCTTGCAGCCGAAATGCTGCTGATGCCCGAGGAATTGGAGGCCGCCCGTTTCGAGGTCGCTTGTGAATACGAGCCCGACACCATCCCACCCGTAGCGCAGAGTATTGAGTTGGAATCTCTCTCTCTGTGCGACACCCGCTAACAAGGAGAAAATTTCATGCCAAGCTACAACGAATCCTATCGCAAGAAACAGGCGCAAATCATTCGTGCGCGTCAACTGGAGGGCTGGCTGGTGGCTGTCGATGACTACTGCGCAGATCAATTCCCGCTGCCAGTCGTGAACGGCATTGCCCGCGCTGGCAAGTACAGCGGCTACGAAACAGATGCCGGCGCCTTCAAGCGCTCGACTGCCGCCTCGACCTGGGAAATCCAGGCCAGCTGTCTGCCGCTTGTCCCGCTCGTCCCGCTGCGCCTGGCTTCCGTCCATGCGCGCGAAAACGGGCTGCTGGTCACCCTGCAAGATGGCGACCAGTTTTCCCTGGATGAAATCTGGAGCGCGGACATCAACGCCTACCAACTGCTGACGAAGGTCAACCAACGCCTCGCGAGCGATCACGCCTTGGGCGCGGTCGCCTGGGAACTGACCTGGGAAGAGGATTTCCTACAAAATCGCCCTCGCCTGATGCGCCTGATGAACGACCATGTTTCCGTGGTTTGTTCGAGCGCAGCCTGGGATGCGGAGGGCAAGCAGCTGATCGCGGCCACATTGGTCTCGCCCGAACAACAAAGCCTGCGAGCGATCACGGCCACCCTGGCGACCAACTCGAAAAAGGGCCTGACCCTGACGGCGGGCGGCCTCTCACATTACCTGAACAATGCGCGCCGGGGTTTCACTGCCGTTTCCGGCGGGCTATCGCAAGCTGGCGCAGAGGGGCATGTCCTGACGATCCTGCACCCGCTGACCGGTAACCCACAGGAGCAGACTGCCGAGCATTTCTACGTCCTTGCCGCCAAAGGCCAGGAACTGCAAGCGGTCTTCAGCGAGCGCCTGGCGCTGGCTGTTCCCTGGCCAACCAGGCCGGAGTGGGCCGAATACCTGCTGACCGCAGGCCTGGAGCGAGAACTCCTGGTTCACCTGGAAACGAGCGGCCCGGATTTCTCTGCGGCGCTCTGTGTTCAGAAAGATTCGGACAGCTGGAAAGCCGTGCTCGAAGCCGGGCTGACCGCAGGCCGGATCAGTCTGTAACCATCACATTCATACCCACCAGGAGCGGCGTTTTCCACGTCGCTCTTTTGATTCACGCACAAGGAGAAAGTATGGCACGCCTGGAAGCTCAATCGAAATTACTCTACTACCCCACCCCGAATTCGGTGGTGGAACTACTCGCCACCTGGTTCAAAACCACCCAGCCGGTGCGTTTGGCTGATCCCTGCTGCGGTACGGGCGAAGCCCTGCGGCGTTTTGCCAATGGGTTGGGACTACAGCACAAAATTGAACTCTGGGGCGCAGAACTCTCGTACAGCCGCGCCGCGGAAGCCGCGCTGACCCTGGATCGCGTCCTGCCCGCTTCGTTCTACAGCCTGACGCCCTCCAAATGGAGTCCGGCCAGTGTTGGGTTGGTCTTCAACAACCCTCCATATGATTGGTCTGAGACCTACGCCCGCGACCCGAAGGGGACACCGCACCGCGTCCGTCACGAGCTGCTCTTTGTCGAGCAGTCCACCCGGAAGCTGGTTCCCGGTGGCCACCAGGTCATCATCCTCCCGCGCGCTATCCTGGGCGATGTGAGCCTGGTGGGAGCACATGCCAGAGAACACTTTGCCCGGCAGGTTCTGGGCTGGTACGAACAGGTCAAGGTCTGCCGCTTCCCGGATGGCGAATACGAACGCTTCAAGCAGGTGGTCGTGCTGGCCACCGGCAAACGCGCCCAGTATGCTCCAGCCAGCAAGGAAGCGATCGAGGCGATCTGCTGCCTGGCAGACAGCGCGCACGAGATCCCGGTGCTGACTGGTGGGAACGGGGAGTACAGTATTCCGGTTTCCCCGGAAAAAGCCCGCTTCACGTACACACCCCTCGAACCAGCCCAGTTGACGCAAGCCGCCAACCACTGCACCCCGGTGGGTTCGGATGAGTACGGACGCGCCACCTATGTCCGCCCGCTGGGCGCGCCTTTTGCGCCCGCCATGCCGCTTTCAGTCGGGCATGTGACGATGTTGATCACCGGACAGGAAACTGGCGTCCTGGAAGTCGAGCAAGCTGGTCAGCCCGCGTTGGTCAAGGGCATGAGCCGCAAGGAGACCCTGCACAAGGAGCGCGACAACGTTGACGAAAAGGGCAAGCTGACCTCGGTCAACGTGGTCGAGAAGGAAAGGCACGTTGCCACCCTGACGATTGCGAAAGCGAAGGGGGAACTGGAGCTGCTGGCCGATATGCAATCGGTTGGCGCTTTCATCAGTACCCATGCCACCGCGATCACGGATGCGATCCTGACCAAGAACCACCCGCTCTATGATTTCCAGCCCACTGCCCGCGAATGGGCCGTGACCGGCAAATCGGCGCTCGGCCTGCCTCCCCTTCCGGGGCGCAGCGAGCGTGGATTGTTCACCGTTCAGCGGCATTTCGCCATCGGCGCAACACGCGTCATGCGCAAGCACGGCGCAGCCATTCTCAATCTTGACATGGGAACGGGCAAAACCGCCATAAGTATCAGTTCGCTCGAACTCCTGGACAAATGGCCTGCCGTGATCATGGTTCCGGGTCACATGCTCTGGAAGTGGAAACGCGATCTGGAGCGCGCCTCGGACCCGGCAGCGCCGATCACGGCGCGCGTCATCACCCGTCCGGTTCTTTCGGAGCCGGGTCGTTGGCCCGCCACAAAAAGTGCCATCGAAGCTAAAGGTGGAATGATCACAAGTATCCTGCGCTGGCAGGTTGACCCGCTGACCCCTGGAGATCCCGGAGGCCGTATGCGAGTCAAAATCGCCTGCAGCCCGGATAAAGCCACTTCCATCGCGGCCTTATTCACCCAGTACAGCTTCAAGGATGAGGGCAAGGTCAGCAAACCGGCGATCCAGTTGACTGCCAGCGGGCTGACCGTGGAAGCAATTGATCGCGACGAGTACACCCTGTTCGACTTTGTGAACGACTACAAAGCCGGGAAACTGGGACGCAAGGCAGCCGCGATCATCGCCTTCGACCCCGCCAAGTACGATGCGGGTGCTGAGGAGCAACCGGCAGTGCAATATCACCTTCGGAGGGTCTTCAACGAGAACAGCGGCGAATGGGAACACCCCCGCTTGGCTTGCTGCCCAACCTGTGGGCACGGCTACTCGCCCGCGCATGTCCCACACTTTTGCACCAACGAGATCACCGAGAAAGTAATCATTGACGGTGAAACCCAGGAGCGCACGCGCCTTTGCAACACGCCGCTTTTTCAGATGTCCCGCTGGCGACGGGTGGGCCTGGCGCGCCTGGTGCAAAAAAAATTCCATGGCTTCTTTAGCGCCTACGTTTGTGACGAAATTCACAAAGCCCAAAATGGACGCTCAGATGTTGGGACCGCCGACCAGCGTCTGCTCTCGGCCACGCGCTACAGCCTGGCCCTGACTGGCACCCTCTTTGGCGGGGTCGCGAGCAGTTTGTTCTACCTGCTCTACCGCCGTGTGCCGGAACTGCGCCGCCTGTATGCCTTTTCGGACGTGACCCGCTGGGTCGATCACTACGGTCTCTGGGAACGCTCTTGGGATCAAAGCAAGCCGACCGAAGGCGACTACGGAGCCTCGACCAACATCCGCCGCTGGAATGTGCGCGCCCGGGAACTGCCCGGGATTGCGCCCGCGGTCATCCGCTACCTGCTCCCGATCACGCTCTTTGGCAACATCACCGACCTGGGCTACGAACTGCCGCCCGTCAACGAAGTCGTGGAAACGCTGGAGATGACCGGCAAGCAGGCTGAGCAGTACAAGCTGGTTGAGCGTGTGGTGCTCTCCGAAGCGCTGAGCATTTTGCGCGAGTTTGGGGAGGTCGGCGGTCTTTCGGCCTGGTTTTCGGCCTGCCGCTTCCGGCCAGCTTCAGCTTTCCGGCCCGAAGTTGTCCATTACGATGGGGCCAAAGGAGGCAGCTACCACTTCGACCTGCCCGCGGTGACCACGGCCAGCCAACCCTGGCTACCCAAGGAAACCAGGCTGGCAGAGATCATCCGCGAGAACCTGGCGCAGGGGCGCAAGACGCTGGTCTTCGTCGAGCAATCCGGCACCCGGGACATTCGGGACCGGTTAGCCAGCGCCCTGGAGAACCTGGTGACTGAAGAAGCGCACCTGGTGAACGGTCGCCCGCTCTGGGTGACTGAGAAACCGCGGGTCGGCATCCTCTCGGCCAACGATATGTCCCCGGCCAAACGCGAAGCCTGGATCAGACTCAATGCGCCGCAGATGGATGTCCTCATCGTGAATCCGAAGCTGATCGAGACCGGGTTGGACCTGGTCATGTTCTCCAGCATCGTCTTCTACGAGACCACCGTTTCCCTGAGCGTGCTTTGGCAGGCCATGAGAAGAGTGTGGCGCCTTGGTCAGCAATGCGAAGTTTTCGTCACTTTCCTGGCGTATGCCAACACCGTGGAAGAAGAAATTCTGCGGCGCATGGGCCAGAAAAAGAAGGCTGCGCAGCTATTGTACGGGAAGGAAGCCTCGGGAGTCCTGGTTGAAACTGACTCGGACGATGTCCAACGCGAGCTTATTCAGGCGGCCATCGAAGGCCGCGCGTTCCGCTCGGCGGGTGCGTTGGTGGAGAGCCTGTTCTCGGATGGCACCGAAAAGAAGGTGCTGGTTTCCCTGGAACCCACTGGAAGCCTGATAGCTGCCAGCCCGACGCTACTTGTCCTTAAGGGTGAGGCCATGCAGATGACATTGTTTGGTGAGCTGGTTTCTGCGCAAGTGGGAGGCCGGCGCAGGAGGAGGTAGCAAGAAAAACAGCGGGGTCATGTGACCTCGCTGTTTTTGATTCGGGAAGAACTTGGGCGCGCATCAATGTATTAGAAATGGCTTGACAAACTTATTATTGATGCGACACCCTTTGGACATATCATTTTGGTAGTTTGAAATGTCTTTAGTTTTTGGCATCCAACACCTCCAGCATTTCTAGATAGACTGGATGCCAGACATCGAGTAATTCTAAAAGTGCCAAGCAAATCTCATCGGTTTCTGCTTTCATTTCTTCCCGCTTTTTGTTACGCTCAGACATAAAGTGTGCATTGGCAACCTGTTGATTGGGTAAATGGCCTTTGTATAAACCAATTTCCTTGGCTTCTTTTAAAAAACGATATCCATTTAACTGGTCAACAAACTCTAGGTCCGGGCGCTCGCTGCGATGGACGTAATGATGCCTCTCTTCGCGATATTTTTCTATCACGTTGCTGAAGCCAAGCAACGGAATATATACCCCTTTTTCTTTCGTCTGTGGGTGTTGGAGTATGCTTTTATTGTTGCAATTTCTGGAAAGTCTGCCTATTTTGAGTAAGAAATTAGTGACAATTAACGCGGTGTCATAGATACCTGTTGCAATGACACGGTAGTTAGCATAGTGATATACGAACCATTCCTGTGCAGTTACACCATGGTTAGCCATGCCTTTGAAACTAGGGTTGCTGACTATAAAAAATGGGATGTCATATAACCGTTTGACAGCTTCGTACATTGAGGCAGAGTAAAAAAATACGTCGACATGATATTGTTGCGAAGGGCTTAGAATGAATTCTTGATTAGCTGCATCTGCTTCCTTTTTTGCCTCTATCATGGGCAGAAGGGATTTTTCGATGAGTCCGCGGAAATAGGGATGTTTTACAAATTCATTGAATTTATCCATCGCCGATTTTGATTGAATGGCAACTGTCATTTTGTCTTTCCTTGTCTTTAGGTCGAATACAACCCAAAATCGTCGGCTATTTTTGTTTCTTGATGAACTCCACACCTTCCAATCCGGCAAAATGGACATCCTGCGTCCAAAGTATGGCGTTGAAGGTACGAGCGGTGGAATAAATCATACTATCTGCCAGCGCCAGTTTGTGCTCGATGGAGAGTTGCGCTGCCAGCAGCGCAATTTCTTCGTTGATTTCAACGATTTTCCCCCGATACAAGCGGCTGATGCCTTCAAAGGCTGCCGTCTTGCCGCGTTGTTGTTGCAGACGCTTGAAAACCTCGTACAGGCAAACGACAGGAACCAGTAAATGCGCTTCGTCCTGAATGGCTGACGCAAAGAAATCGGCGTTGGGGGTGTTGGCGAAATATTCCAGCCAACCGGATGAATCGACGATATTCATCGTACTTCATCATCTTCTTCGCGCTGGACATCCGTATCCAGCCCGGGGAACATGCCGCGTGCCTGCTCAATGGGCGGGACAAACACCAACCGCAAGGTTTTCTCGAAGGGGATAAAAACGGCTTTGTAGCCAGGTTTGACAGCATACTTTTCCCGAATCTTGATTGGGATGACGATTTGATACTTGGATGAGATGGTAACGGCTTCCATTTTTACACTTCCTTATCGAACGGTTTTGGTAATAAAATTATAGCACGTCCACAATCTTACTTCAACCTCATCCACCCCATGCTCTGACACGATGCACAGCCTCGACATTCCCTTCCATCTCAGACCCCATCACCATCTTCCCGCGCTGGACACATTTATACAGGCACCGGATAGGCTTAGTTTGGGAAGCAAGCCTATGTGTTCTTCAGCGCAGCCCAGGCCGCCAGTTTTTTCTCGAAGGCCATCGCGGCAGCGGGACTGGTGGAGGGTAGGACCAGTTTGCGCAGCCCTGAGGTATCGACTGTCACCCAACGCTCAAACCACCCGGCGGACTTTTTTCCGTTAAAGGCAATCGCTTTCAGTTCCGGCATGGACGCCAGCAGTGCGCCAAAATCATTGGGAACGGCGTTCCTGATGGCGCTGTCAAGACTGCCGATTCTTTCACAAGAATGGAGCACATCCCAGAGTGCAATCTGATTCTCTTGCAGGCGTGCAATCCGTTCGGCATACGGCGCTGAAAACGAAATGCCAAAGAGTTCATCCATGATGCGCCAAAACTGGTTGCGCGGATTGGCGTAATATTCCTGCCGGGCAAGAGATTCTTCGCCAGGCATGGTTCCCAGGATCAGGATGCGGGCATTGGGGGAAGTAACCGGATAAAAAGATTGTTTCATGTGAGTTTTTAGATTCCAGTTAGCGAGCATAAAAATAAGATATTCACAGGACTCAAATTGAATAAGAACGAGCGACTCATTTGCGAGCCGAGTTTTGGAACCAGGGATGGATTTCCCCATTCATGGAAATATGTCCTTGTGAAATTTTCCCTTTGAATTTCATGTTGGCATAGATACATTGTGCGATATAAGCGCTACCCAAAACAAAAATGCTGGTAATGATTAGGCGAAAAACAGGTACAGCGCCTGCCATCAAAGAGATAATCAAAAGAATGAAAATAGCAGTAAGCGCCAAACTGTTCATTAAGCTGACAAATAACTGGGGCATGCCGAGGGGCCACATCCACCAAAAGATTTTTTCAATTTTTCCCAGTAAGGTCGGGCGTAGTTGAAGCGGACTGACATCCACACGAATATGGCTATATGGGCTGCTTAGAAAAAATATTTGGGACTGCGCTTCTGGAAAGTTTTTAAACAAGCTTTCTTTGACAGAGTTGATCGCCATCGTGAAATATGCCAATTCAGCATCTTTGTAGATGAGAAAATCCTGGGTAATAACGCCAAATAAAATGAGCAGAACCAGCAAAGCGGAAATTGTCCACGATAGATTCCCTTGAGAAAGGTTGCTGATTTGCATCAGTACGATAATTGCCCCGGTAAGGGTGGTCAGCAGGGTTACATAAAAATTAAAAATCGAGTTGATGGAGTTTTCTGTGTGGGTATATAAATTGAGTAGGCCGTCATATTCTTTCAATAAGGCGGCTGAAAGCGAAATTTCGCTGAGTTCTGGAGAGTTATCCTGTTTTGGCGCGAGGATGTTCTTTTTCACAGCCATCGTTTTTCCTTTCTACTTTCCTATCTCTCGAAACTCCACTGTCATATCAATATTTTACCCATTCCACAAAATGCAACGTTCCTGCCCGATCTCCACAAACTATCGTGCTGGCATCCGGGGTGACAGCACAGCATAACAACGCTACATTGGTCATCAGAGTCAAGGTGCATTTTCCCGTGGTCAAATCCCATATTCTAAGTGAGCTATCTTCTGAAACTGAAATAGCCCAACGTCCATCCGATGTAACTGTCACGCCAACCACATCATCGTTATGCCCTTCCAGTGTTCTTATTACAATACCTGATTTAATGTCCCACACTTTCAGTGTGTGGTCATTAGATGCCGAGATAGCCCAACGGCCATCCGGTGTGACCGCTACTCCGGTTACTGGATGCGAATGGCCTTCAAGGGAACGAATTTTCCATCCTGTTACAAGATGCCATACCTTCAATGTAAAGTCATCGGATGCTGAAATGGCTAATTGCCCGCTCGCTGTCAATGCAATAGCATTCACACTATGCGGATGACAGTACATCTTACGAACCCGCCAACCCAGACCAAGATTCCAAATTTCAAGTATTCCGTATCCACCTGCTGCTGATACTACCCAACGGCCATTTGCTGTTATCGCTATTGCGTTTTTCCCCCAGTTATCGCTACGGCTCTTAAGGGTGCGAAGCAGCTCACCTGATGCAATATCCCATACCTTGAGAGTCTGATCACTGGCTCCAGAGATTGCCATCCGTCCATCCGGAGTCACTGCTACAGCATTTACCGAACCCTGATGTCCTTCCAGCACGCGAATTATCTTCCCTGTTGCCAACTGCCATATTTTGAGCGTATTGTCTTCGGAGGCAGAGATAGCATATTGTGCATCTGGCGTTACGGCTACACCATGAACATAGTGGGAGTGCCCTTCCAACTTTCGATCGGTTTTGCTCATTGCGAGATCCCACACTCGGAGGCTGTCATCTCCGGAGGCTGAGACCGCCCAACGTCCATCTGCAGTTATAGCCACATCCGTTATATATGTTGTATGACCAATTAACGTACGGACCATTTCTCCCGTCGCAACATTCCAAACTTTAAGACTTTTGTCAGCGCAGGCAGATATAGCCCTATTTCCATCTGCTGTCACAGCTACAGCCCCCTGGCTTTCAGATGCTTCGAACACGCGAACCGTTTGACCTGTTTTAATATCCCACAACCGCAGAGTTTTATCGTTTGAAGCTGAAATGACCCAACGACCATTCTTCGTCACCACCACATGAGTTACGCTCCCCGTATGGCCTTTTAGTGTAAGAACTGTCTTACCCGTTGCAAGATCCCAAACCCGGAGAGACTTATCTGCAGAGGCGGAAATGATCTTATACCCATCAGGTGTGACTGCCACATCATGTACTTTATCGGTGTGCCCTCTCAAGGTATAAACCCCACGTCCCGTGACAAGATTTCGCACGAAAATGTTATGGTCATCATGCGCCGAGATCGCCATGACCCCGTCCATTGTTACCGCCAATCCATTGGCCGTACTATTGTATGATTTAAACGTACGAATTGCCTCGCCAGTTTTAAGGTCCCATACCTTAATAGTTTGGTCACTTGAAATCGAGATTGCGCAGTTTCCATCTTCTGTTATAGCGACCGCATCCACAGTGTTTACGTGGCCAGCCAGTATGCGAACCGTTTTACCAGTTGCAAGCTCCCACACTCTCAGCGTGCTATCACCTGCTGCCGAAATTGCCAAGCGCCCGTCTGCCGATATAATTACAGCAGTTACAAAAAGTTTATGTCCGGTTAGCAAGCGCACGAGTTCACCAGATTCGCGGACGGTGGGGAAGTGCTCCCGCAAATAAAGTTGTTTTGTTCTTTTTAGTATTTCTTCAGTGTTGCACAATAAATCATCATAACCAAGCTCTAGGGAGCAATTCCTAAACTGCTGGAGAAAATAACTATCTTGCTGACTTAAAATCCTATTGCGCAAATGATGAGCTTCTCTATCAAGGACTCTTTTTATAGTAACAAGCTTTTCGTACGACTGTGCATATTCTGGTAATAAGCGCAGCGCCGCAGTGTAATCCTGCAACAATTCATCGATGTCCAACCGTCGGACAATTGAATTCATGAATTCAAGGTCGCTTAAAATTACGGCCGTTTTATCCCATCGTTCAGCAAGCAGCCACTGTGTAGGCAGGGCACGCAGCTCACGGTCACTGCAAACAAGGTAAGGATTACTCATTTCCCCTGTCTTGCTCGCTCTATCTTCTCTTCAATAGATGTCGCTACCAGTTCGCTGTAATTACGCAAGTCCACTTGCTTTGCCAGGAAATCTGCAAAACTGGCATGATACAGGCGGTAAAGTTGTTCTTCATTGAACATACTTTCCAGCAGGAAGGGTTCCCAAGCCTGAATGATGCGCCGCACTTCACGCCGTTCGATCTTTGTCCATTCAGAAACTTCATCCAAACTCACAGATTCGGTCATTACTGCCAGTACACAAATGGTTTTTTCATGAGTTTCTTTGAAATCTCCACCAACTTCTTCTTTCATCTGTGCCCAGTGACTTCGGTAGTAGTCTTGTAAGCCTTTTGGCAATTCGCCCATGCCGCCGCGACCTAGTTTTCCCGATTCAATGGCTGGCAAGACATAACGCAGGTACATAAAGTTGCCCTGACTTTTTTGCAATAGTTCGGTTACAAAATCTGTGCTTATAATTTTCCACTCACTTAGCCGCGTTTGCATTTCACTTCGTTTGGCATAGTTTTCCAAATAAACACAGATGTCGAGTAAGTTACCTTTTAAATCTGGCTCAATATCCAGATCGCGCCGAGAGACCACTTGCAATGGAATGTCTTTGTCTGGGCGAGTGGTGACAACTACATAGACGCTTTCTGGCAAAATGGGCGGCAGGAAATGGACATTGACACGGGGCGGCAGCAAACGCCATTCGGCTTCATCCAAAGAATCCAAAGCAATGATAATTGGGCAGTTGGCTGGGTTGGCAGCTGCTTGACTTAGGCATTGTTCCAATAAAACACTTGATCGCATTGGCTCGTCAGGGATTTTCAAATTTAACTTATAGCGCTCAATCAGTTGAGCACAAACATTCCCTAGAAACAACTCGGGTAAGCGGATATTTTGCTGGATGACGTTGAAATGATGGATGAGATTTCGTGTCTTGACCAATTGCCCCATAAGAGCAGATTTTCCAATGCCTGGTTCGCCGCGAATTACAAAATAGCCATTTTTCTCTTCCGATAGAAAAGAGTCCAATGCATTAAAAACAAATTGCCTGCCAACAAAGCCTTTTGTCTTTTCTGCAATCAAGGTATCAAAACTGATCACGTATTTATTAGGCTGTTGATTTGTTTTTGTCTGTTCCAATAAAGACTTGACATCCGCCTTGATGTCTTTGACATCTTTCCCTATTTCCTTGAGCGCATTGTGAATAATACGCAAACCAAAATTCTTGACAGGAATCAGCGCGCTCTGCAAACACTCAATGTAAAGGCTGACACCTTCGTTGATTTGTTCATCGCTGATGCGCCTTGGCGCGTCATTTCGAAATGCCGTGAATAAAGTTCTCTGCAGGGTTTCATCGTCCAATGCTTCTGGCAAACCTGCAATAGCAGTTTGCACAGACGGCAGGTCCCCATAATCCATCACAAACAACTGGCGAAGTTCATCATCCTTGCATTCCTTCTTGAACTTCTCGTCAGCGGCTTTTGCTGCTTTGAGCAGTTCTATCTGCCCATCTTTACTGGCAAAAATGGAATCGACTTTTGCCTGGACTTTTTCCGCACCAACATCAGTTAGCGTTGTTGCCACAATTTCAAGCGCTTCATCACCAATCACACTCTTGATGTGATGTTTGGCAAGCGCCAGCCCGAGCTTGAGAATGGTTTTTGGCAGTTCAGGCGTAGTCATACTATGTTACCTTTTCAATAGAAAAACCTTTGCACGCTATCACTTCAACCTCATCCACTCCACCCCTTGACCCCCATGTCCCTCGCGGACATGGTTCTCCTTCTCATACCCCATCACCATCTTCCCGCACTGGATAAGTGCATCCAGTGCAAAATCAGATAGCAGCATCTTTGTAAATTTATTGTTTGTCCGGTATGCCATTATCCACCAACTTCTGCTTTTTCAATTGCGGCATCCAGTATATTTATCCACTCGTCTTCAGCAAGAATGATTAACGGATAACCTAATTGATTAGAAAGATACTGAAAATTTTCAACGACCTCGCTATTAATAACATTTGGGATAGAAATACCTATCACGTTTAGATCTGCACTATTTTGAGCAGACAAAAAAACAGAATAACAGTATTGCATATAAAGTTCTTTTATACTGTCAACACTTCGTCCCAGCCCTCTCTTTCGCGGGGTCACTCGGCTCTTTAAGTGTATACCGATTTCCAGTTGTGTATCCGCTTCATAAAACACATCAGAATATTTAATGTCAGCAATTTCATGGCCATGATGGATCCCATCAAATTCCTCATCAATTGCATAGCCAAAAATACGGGGAAAGCAAATATTACTAACCTTACTGCCAGATAAAATTTTTCTCCGGGTAATTTCCTCGTTCATACAAGCCTGGCACATATGCTTTGTGGGATGCCAATTATTTTGTGAGCACTTTTCTTTTATACGATTGAGTGCTTGCTTATATTTCTCCTTTTCGGTATCTGCCGGATTTCTTTGGTGAAAATGTGCTCTCATTCTCCAGTACCTAAAATTACTCAAAAGATACTGATTTACGGCATTTTTGTTTTTTCGGACAAGATGTAAAACGTTCCCTTGAATTAAAAAGCTGCCATCATATTGTTGGTTTTCAAGTGCGGATAAAAATTCATGTAAAGATCTTATTAGTTCAACGCCTGGAAAGATTCTAATATCTGTTGAGAAAGTAACTTCTAGTTCTCCACCGCATTCGCATATTCTTTCTTCGTTATCTTGTATGCTTTGTTCAGGATGGTTCGGGCATCGAAAAACGATCTGCTGCTCATCTGTTATTGTCGATTGAAAAGGCGACTGGCAATCTGGGCATCTACACAAATAACTCCCACAACTTTCGCAATTGGCTTCCAACCCTATAACCAAGTCAAGATATTTCTGTTGACTTATAAGTTCATTTACCAAACCTATATCAAGAACACATTCCTGATTATCTAACCTTCTCGCAGTAATTATTGCTTTTATGAGTTTTTCAAAAACTTCTCTTTGAGATGACACTAACTTTTTCTTCTGAATCTTTACGGGTACATTTTGATAATATCCAATAAATCCATCAAGATTTATTTCAGATTCCCTGGCAAGTTCTTCTTCTGTCTTTTGAATAAGGTTCATGGACAAAGCCAACAATGAATCTTTTCGCAATTTTGTCGGTGTCCAAACACGGCCGTATTGGCGTGAGATGCCTAAACCGCCGAAAATCAAATCAGGGTGACTTGAATAGAATCCAGATGTCTGTTGCCGAGATTCGTCATTCATCAGCTTTTGGTAAGATCGACTATCTCCCAGTTCTTGGTCAAATATCGTCATAGTTTGGGCATCAAATGCGTCTTCAAATATATTTTCTAATCTCGAGAAAGAAGCAGAGCGAGGAGTTGCGCCCTCAGCTAATCGCTGCAACATTTCTTCGGGCATAAACGGGAGTTGCCACCTAATTCCTAACTTTGTCCGCCCGTAGTCAAGGATAGGTTTTACCGCAGAAAAATCGCCACACAATAAAAGCGCGTGATTATATTGGTGGCTGTACCAAATCAGAGCTTTTTCTAAACTATAAATTTGATCCGGTTCACCGTAATCTTCTGATTCTGGATCAGATACTATGTATTCAATCTTCTTTTCATAAACTAGGGGAATTTCCAAAAAATGGAGTGGGACCTGATATTCTCTAAGTGGCGTAATCATATAAACAGACCGAACTAATCGATCGTTCTCAAACCAAGCTCGGCCTTCAAAACCTTGTTGTGCTAAATTTTCAGAAGTGCTAAAAAGTGATTCTCGATCAGGCCATTGGCTTACAGAAACTAAATATAAAGTTGGTTTTGTTGTTAGTGGATACCTTGCTTTGGCTTCTTCAAGTGCTGCCCGCCCTTCCGCAGTGCTTTGAACAACTTCAACTAACTGGTGTTTAGGGAAATCATCCAGACGGCGGCGTAAATCTGTTTCTGCCTGAATTTTTAATATCGCGCGAATCGTCTCGGTGGATATAGTTTGCAAAATGATGTCAACGATTTCACGTTTGGGAGCCGGAGTTCCGCCAATTATCATTTGAGTCGCCTCCACTCCACCTGGACACCCCCATGCCCCTCGCGGACATGGTTTTCCTTCTCATACCCCATCACCATCTTCCCGCAGAGCGGACACTTATACAGCCCAAAATCGGATAGCATCGGCTGGGCGGGATTCTCTTCGACAGGTTTGACTTCCTTGACCGGCGTAGCCACTCTTTCGTCTTTCCTCCCCGCTTGCGGGACCACCGGCGCGGACGGTTTTTCACTGACCACTGGCTTCTGCTCACTGACCACTGATCCCTGATAACTGCTCACTTCCACCCCTTCCAGCCCATCCCACGCCTCCAGCACCAGACGCCGCGTGCGGTACTCCCCATACAGCCGAATCTCCTTCTCCTTCAACACGCGGAAAGTTTCGCCGGGGAAATCTTCGCCGTGGACTTCTTTGGGGTCCAGGATGTAGCGCAGTTCGTCGCGGGTCAGGCCGTAGAGACGGGCGTAGTAGGCATCCAGTTCGGCGCGGAGTTGGGCGCGGCGGACTTCGTCCCAGCGGAAGGGTTCGCCGTGGTAGCCCATGTCTTCGGCAAACAGACGCAGGTCGTAGGCGGTGTAGACCAGTTCGAGCACGCGCGGGGCGATATAGGCGATGTCGGCGGGGGTGTAGGCACTTGGCGGCAAAACGGGGAGTTGCTCAAAAATGGAGAAAGTTAAATTACCACCGCTAGCCTTCTGTTTAAGCACAAAATCCAATATTAGCGAATTTAGTAACGATAATAACAATGCACTCAATACTGCATCGCCACCCACAATGACTAAAGGTAAGGAATGTCCAACACCACCAAATGGAACTAATGACGCCACCAAACTTCGTGAATCTGCGGTGGCGCTAATAGCATTCCGAAAGCCCAAAAACCACCTTCTATTTGTAGGGATTTGTTTTAATACTTCTTGTTCAGGCACCCAATATCTGGGCAATATAACATACTCAAAATCCTGCAAATCCGAAAGCGATGGCTCGTTAGTTCCAGCGTGAATTTTGAAACGTTCTTGCGCTGCAATTCCTGCAAATGTCGCAGAGCGATGGTTATATTGATGAACTAGTTTAGATTCATATAGGGGCAAAAAGTTTTCGTTACTTATTGAATTTTTAAACATATTTCCATGTAACGCAAAATTCTCGCTTGATAAATATTCATATGTCTTGAATAGCCCACTGTCACTTGTCATGTTAAAAAGTCCTTGTTTTAGTTGAATCATCCAAGGATTTTCTTTTTTCTGTTCGTTGACAAGTACTGGGATACGGCGATGAATTTCAACAATTAAATTTGCATCGTAATTTGAACTAAACATCGGGCAATTTAAAGTGTTAGGGTTAACGGCTTCCAAATCTTCTATTGACAGAATAACTGAACGTCCAGATTGGGCTAATTCTCCTACCGCTCTTAACTGAGCGGCAATTCTTAAATCTTTTTGAGTTTGATTCGTGATTGTAAGTAAACAAAATCTTACATTTCGCTCAACCGCAGGAAATATGGCATTGCCATTTTCGAAATCGAATAAACACACTAAATTTCTTTTTTTAACAATATCTTGGAAATAAAATCGAGTTGAAAAATCTGTGGCAATTCCCGTTGGGACAATTATTCCCATTCGACCGGTTTTAGACAGCAAACTCCTGAGATGTTCGGCAAAAACAGCATATGTGTTTAATTTTCCAATTGCAGTCAGCAAAAATCGCCCACTCATTCTCAAGAATTTATTTTTTGCATCAGCGTTATGTTTTTCATTCTCAAATTCGATAGCAAGTAATGGATTAGTTCGAACCAATTCTGCTATTCTTCGTTTGCGTAAATCACCGGGGAGAATAGCAATGGTTGGCTCTCTCTCAGCAAAAAACTCTTTTTCTTCCAACTGAAGTGATTCCCAGGGTGGATTGCCCAGCACACAGTCGAAACCGGGGTTGTCGCCCGCAAAGACCTTGGGGAAGGCCAGTTCCCAGTGCAAAAAGTTCAGGCGCTGCGCCAGTTCCTCGACACGGCGAAGCAGTTCCGGGGGGAGCGTTCCGCCGCTGCGCTGTCGTCGCAGCATCTCCTGCGTCGGCGCGAGAATCCCCGCGGAGCCGGGCTGCGCTTCCATTTTCCAAAAGAAAGCGGCTGTCCACAGGTCATATTCCTGTTTGCGACGGCGGTACTGCGGCGAATCCAGGTATTCGCGGTAAGTCTGCGCCTTTTGCCCCACCTGCTCGGCGGTCTCTTCGGGCAGGGCGTCCATCTCCTGCGCCTGGCGCGCCATCCAGGCCGCCAGGTCTTCCTGGTCGCGGATGACAAACATATCCAGCCCCATCTGCCCGCCGCGCTCGGCCTTGTTGCGCTTTTTCAGGGCCGAGGCCGTGGCCTTGTCGTCGCCAAAGGCCGGGTTGAAGGCTTCGTCGGGGATTTCGGCAATCTCCAGCCCTGGCGCCACCCCCACCAGACTGTCGCCGCACTGGATGTGCGCATCCAAAAACGAGAGCGGCTTGCCCGGCTCCAGCGCTTCCATCCACAGGCTCACCTTGCACAGTTCCACCGACATCGGGTTCAAGTCCACGCCATAAATACACTGCGAGATGACCTCGCGCAGCGCCGCCCGCAGCATTTCGGGGGCCGGCTCGCTCTCGCCCGTGCGCACCTGCGCCAGCCGACGCGCCATCCGCCGCGCCGCCGCCAGCAGGAAATGCCCCGAACCGCAGGCGGGGTCGCAAATTTTCAAGTTCAAAAGCCGGGAAGCGAGAAGCGATATTCGAGATTCGTTATTCGAGTTTCGAGTATCGAAGTTCGAATTATCGAGTGCCCGCTCAATCACCGGCTCCAGCGCGCTATCGAGCAGCACCGCAATCAACTCCTCGGGCGTATAGAAACTGCCGGTCGTCTTGCGCTCACTGCCCGCCACCGCGTTCAACTCAAAGGTCGCCGCGTCCGCATTAATCAGCGGGTGCAGTTCCAACAGCGACTCATAGACACTCCCCAACTCGCGCGCCCCCAGGTTTTTATAATCCACCGCCCGTCTGTTGCGCCCTTCATCCATCAAGGTCAAATGGCGGATGGCGGATAAAAGGGATTCATTCTCCAATTCGGCAGATTCCAGGTCTGGCAGCGCCTCGCCTGCAAACAGGAATCCACCGAGCACCGACAACCCGAGACCTGTCTTGCCCACCCCGGAGTCTTTCCTACCCCCCAGGATATCCGTCACCAGCCGCAGCGCCGCATACAAATCGGGGTGACGCCCGCCGCGCGAACGTTCCGCCCGCCGCCGCAGCCGTCCCAGCGCATAATGACGCAAATAGCGTCCGCGCGCTTCCGGGCTGGATTGCGGGTCGAACAACAGGTCGCGGTCTTCGGCCACGAACAGGAAAATCAGCCGGTAGACCAACCTCAACAACTGACGGTAATAATCCTGCGTCGAAAGCGCCCCCGAGCGCAGGTCGGCGCGCAATTTTTGGTTCGCCGGAGCGCGCAAAAACCCGCTCCCCAGCGCCGCAATCGCCTGCTCCACCCCCTTGCGCAACTGCTCCAACGCTCGCGTCCCCTGCTCCTGTGCGGTCTTGCTCCACTGCTCCAAAATGCAATCCGGGCGGACGCCATCCGCTCCGACGGTTTCAAACCGCGACTGATGACACATCAGCCACAACAACGCAAAATCCGAATACACCTCGCCCTCGAACATCGCCTCCAGGTCGAACTCCAAAAACGCCTGGCGGGTCAGGCTGGCGTTATCGCGTAACACCCGCAGCCGCAGCCCATTCGAGACCAGTCCCCACTGCGCCTCCGGCGACCGGTTCAAAAACTCCTGCATCAAACTATGCGGGCTGGCTTTGGAAGCCCCCGCCACCCCTGCCGAACGCTGCTCCAAATCCACCCCGCACCCCACAAGATGAATCGGCACATTTGTCCACGCGTGCGAAATCGGGTACGACTTGCCCTCGATTTCCACCGCCTTGGCCGTCTGCAAACGCCCATAATCTAACTCATCGAACAACGGCAACAGCCAACGTTCCCGCGTCAACGTCGTCCCAGCGTCTCCTGCGTTTAGGCGGCTTCTCGACGCCCGAAACGCCGCCCATGCCCCCTGTAACCGATTCCACGACCGGTTAATTGCCTCGTTGAGCTTCTCCCCCGAAAGGTGATACCCCTCCGGCGAAAGCCCCGCGAGATTCTTATCATTCTCCAGCACGCGCTGGAGCAAATCCGAAGGGAGCAATGCTCCCTCGGTGTGGATAGTGGTAAAGGGGTTACGGGTTCGGGTTTGCATGATTTAAATCATCTGCCTGATTGTTTTCGGAATGTTGCATTTCCACTTATTACCAACGGCATCGAAAGCATAACCGGCTTTCAAAAATACCTTTCTGCTGGCAATTGCTTTACGCAGTTCAGAGAGTTCAAAATACACATCCAAAGACTGGCTTTCCTCCAAAATTTGTGGAAGTTCGTTTTGGGATAACCTGCCGTTGTCTATTGTTTTTCCATCAGACAAAGATAACAAAACAGTCTTAATTTGTATTGGGCGAAATCCGGCATTCAAAACAGAAATTACAACATAAGTTTTCGTTTCCATTCCAGACACCAGCCAAAATGGGTCATTTTTTGAGACATCTGCCGAAATTTTTACTTGGTGACGATCTTTACGAAATTCTCGTACCGCAAGAATCACTGAAACAAGCGTGCCAATCGTTCCCAGCACAGCACCCCAAATTGCAAGGAAAAAAGTCGTCGCGTCTGTCATGCTTTTATCTCCCCTGACTCCATATAAAGTCTGAAATAAGATTGCGGGGGACGATTTTCCACTGGAAGTAAATTGGCAATGTAATATAGAAATCCGCTAAAAACTACACCCTCTATCGGTTTCCCGCCAAGGAGACCATTAATTTCAACTTCTAAATAATATTCACGGATAGAAAAAAACCCTTTTGTGTCTCCATTTTCAAATATAAAAGCAATGTTATTTGGAATTGTTTTAGCAATATTGATTCTTGAAGTTTTCTTTCTTCGAATAATTTTTTCTTCCTCTTTGTTGAACGCTGGAAAAGTCAAATGGCTTGAATTGGGATTAATTTGCTGTATCACGTCCAGCCAGCCATGAGCGTCTTTGACAAACAATTTGTTCAGCGTAGCGTAACAATCTCTCAAGTCATCGTTTTCGCCGTTGTATATTTCTAAATAAGCATAAAATTCATGCCCGTCTAATTTTGGAAATTCCTCTCTAGGAGTAAATACTATTTTGTCTGTCTTTACTGTTTTACTTTTTCTCCTACTTTCAAGGCGTCCAATTTTCTTGTTTTGTTCATCGTAAATTTTTGCAGGCATGTAAACGAGAGAGAATATAAATATGACAAAGCCTGCCAAGATTGCGCCCACTAAATAAAAGGTATTCGTCCTCACTTCTGCGCTAAAATCGCCTATTAAAATATGCCAACTATTAGGCAATATGTTAATTGCATTGAGGCACAATAACATCGCAAAAATTATGAAAGCACTGAGAAAGGCAAATGTTAATCCTTTCACTCCAGAGCTATGCCATGCAATATCCCATGCTCTCGACAAAACTATTTTCCAATATTTAGCAGTGAGTTTAATTTTGACCATTTTTATTCTAAATTACATCTTTGGCAAATACACATAAATCCCAAGCACATCGGGCGGCAACTGCGGCTCCCCGGCACAGATAGTGGTAGGGGTTACGGGTTCGGGTTTGCATTATTTACTCACTGTCCGATTCATCATCGTAATCATCATGTAAGGGAAAGGAGCCAAATTTGCCATCCCATTCGCGTTCCATGTGTCCCAGTCCCTTGGAACCATCACGAGGCTCGTCGAATGCCTGGCGAAACGCTTCTCGAACCAGCTTCGGATCCTGACCACCCGTTAACCAGCGGCTCAATTGAACTACACCTTTCCGCGGTTGGCGAGATAGGGACTCATCGGGGACATGCTTGATTTTTATCTGCGTTTTCCGCCTAGCTCCGGAGTCAGGGTGAACTTTTGATAAGTGGTGTTGAAGCCGGGTCTGTGATTTTAGTTTGACCTGACAAATGGGGCAAACTGCACCTATTGAAATCGTTGGTACAGGGTGCGGTGGTTTCTTTTCGATCGTTGGCGGCAATTGAATCTGAGCCTGCGGCTGGCTGGTTGTTGATCGCATTAAGGTCTGCGGCTCTTTTTGATTGTGAACCAATCGCAGATGTTTTTCAAGCTTGGCTTGTGATTTAATCTTTGCCCTGCAGATGGGGCAAAAAAATTGTTTATAGGGTGTCGAAAGGTCAATTAGCTTTGAACCGTGCACTTTTTCACGGTGATTGTCAAGATTGGCAGCCGACACCAACTGTTTGCAATCTGGGCAAACTACAAAATGATGAGTTATTTTTCTAACTTCATCTTGCTGAGGATGGGGCAATCGACTTTGGCTCGCAGTTTTTTTGGTGGGACTGGACGGGTTTGTTAAAAACTTGACGGTGCCATCCTCTTTAATTTCGTAAGTCATGTCGTGTTCGGTTGATCCAAGCTGATAGCTGGATAAAGTGTCATAGCCAGCATTCGGCTTGTTCTTACCCACGCGAGGGCGAACAGAATTTTTCGGCTTATTTCTCTTTGTGGACATAGGGCTTATGCCTTCGGCAGATACAGATCAATTCCATATACAACTGGCGGCAACTTCGGCTCAACGCGGTACTGCACATTCCCGTAAGAGCATCGGGACGATGTCCGCACCTTCGAAGCGCGCCTCAATCGCTGAATAGCGGTGAATGGATTACGGTTTTGGGTTTGCATAAACCACTATCCAATCAAATCAAGTGACTTGAAACGTCCAATCCGTGCTAAAATAATGTTGAGCGGTATCGTAAAGCCTGGTGACTTTGGCTGTTCGTAGAACAGCCTAGCTTTTCCTGAAACGGAACGGAACAGACTGAAATCGAAGCCCAGGGTGAGCCGCTCCCGGAAAATTCCCCATTGTGGGGAATTTTTCATTCCTGCCAGTTCTCCCTGGCAATCACTTCTTCCGCCAGCACCCTGGGGGCAATCACCTCATAAAAGCGGGGATTGCCGCGCTCATATTTTTGGAAAAATGCCCAGGCTACCACATCCACCGCCTGCAATTCCTTGCGCTCCTGCGAACTTTCCTGCCGCAAAAGCACCATCTGGGGAAAAATATCCACCAGGTCTTCACGAATCCGCCTTTCCAACTCATACCGCAACGGCTTGTGGGTATAACGCTTATCCAGGCAAATCTCGACTTTCGGGCAATGCTCCACCAGCAAACGCACAGCGCGGGCGGCTGCCTGCCGGTAAATCTCCTCGGGGTCTTCGGGTGGGCGCAGAATGGCCTGCTGGTCAACAATGACCGCCACAATGCCCACATCATGCTTTGCAATCGCTTCCAGCAAACGAAAGTTAGCCTTTTCTGAGTTGTGAGCCGCCTTCAGTTCACTTTTTATCAATCCGCGCTCCTGCTTTTTCAGGGCCCGGCGCACCGGCAATTCCAAATCGCGCGGATTCTCAGCCGCCAGGACCGCCACCACCAGGAAATGGGTTCCCTTTGAAGCGCCGACCGTCCCCGATTCGTCAAGAAAAGCGTAGCAACCAATGGAATCAATCATTATTTGTCACATCTTCGGCAAATAGATATAAATTCCCAGCACATCGGGCGGCAACTGCGGCTCCACGCGGTACTGCACATTGCGCACCTTCGAAGCGCGGCGCACGCGCTGGTGGGCATCCAGCAATTCATGGCCGCGTTGCAGCGCGACTTCGTCCAGATGTGGGCGCAGGGCATCGATACCTGCCACCACCTTGCCGATAAATTCCCCGGCTTGCTCTGATTTGATATTTTCATCCGGCATAGAACTCAGCAATTTCTCGGCTTCTTCAGCCTCCAGCCACTCGGCGCTTTCCGGCGAACCGCGGAAGGCCAGCACCTGGCAATCTTCCGCCAGGAGGGGTTTTTCTTCCCCGCCTTGCAGGGTGAGAATGTGATAACGGTAACGTACCAGGAGCAAGGTTGTGCGCCGTTCCACCTGCCTGGTGCGGATCGCGCCGCAGCGCCGCGCAAAAAGCATCTTCACCCGTTCTGCTGAGAGCGGGTCGAGCGCGGTTTCCATCACATAATTCGATAAACTCTCCACCAGTGGGTGCGAGCGGGTCAACAGCAGGGTGCGCTCCTCGGTGGGCAGCTCAAAACGCGCCGCAAATTTATCGCCAACGTTGGTATTGCGCTTCAGCGCATCGCGCAGGGAGACCGGCGTCTCGCCAAGATCCACCTTGAGGGTATCGCTTCCGCCCACCACTGCCCCCATCCCTTGCAGGGAAGTTTTAACGAAACTGGCCACATCCACCCCCGAACCCACCGCCTCGCGCGCGGCCTGCAGTTCCCGGGCAACTTCATCCGGCTTGATGGTTTCCTGGGCAAAAAGTGTCCGCGAGCGTTTTTCGCGCTCCGAAATCGCATCCCATTTGCCGTACAGATCATCCTTGGTCGGTTTCATAATTTCTCCAAAGCCAGGCAGGTAGCTTTCCATCAGGCTCGGCTTCGATTTGAGCAGCAGCCCCTCGAAAATGGCTTCCACCACCTTCTCGGTATCCACCGGCACCGGCACCGAAATGCCCAGCGAAGAGCGAATGGTCTTGTGCTTGCGCAGGAGGACATCGAGCACCACACCGTCAATCTGGTTATCGACACCGTAATAGGTCAGCACGCGCACTTCGGTCCGGTTTTGCCCGAAGCGATCCACCCGTCCCTCGCGTTGTTCATGGCGGGTCGGGTTCCACGAAAGGTCGTAGTGCAGGACGGCATCGAAATACATTTGCAGGTTGATGCCCTCGCTCAGGCAGTCGGTGCAGACGAGTACACGATTTTCGGCCTGCCCGAGCTGCTCCACGCGCGCTTCGCGCTCGTCAGGCGGCAGCAAGCCAGTCACCGAAATAACTTCCACGTTTTTGGGAAGCTGCTTGCGTAATTCTTCGGCCAGATACTCAGCGGTGGGGATAAAGCGGCAAAACAGGATCGGACGATAGCCATCCTTGAGCAGGTCTTTGACCATCGTCACCGCTTTGTTGAGTTTTTCGTCCTTTGAACCGGCCAGTTTTTCAGCCTCGCGCGCCATCTCCAATAACCGGCGGCGGTTGCGCTGGGACTCATCGTCATCCGCGCCGCTGTCACTGCCGGGAGCCACATCCATGCCTTCGGGGTTCTCGTCATCCATCAGGTCGAGCACGGTGCGCTGTCCGATCTCATCCGCTTCTGCGGGCGTTTCCGCGTCCGCGGTGGCGGCGCGGTTGCGCAGGGTCGAGGCGGCGGCCAGCGGGCTGGAAGCCAGCGAACGCAGTAGTGCCAGCGCAGACCACCATCTCACCCGCTGATGGAATTGAGTCCCACTCTGGTCTTTTACCGATTCGCGGGCATACTCCAGCACGCGCTCAAACAGGCGCTTGTATTCGGGGGAGAGTTTATAGGTCGACTCGCCTTCCACCCGCTCCGGGAAGGGCGTATTGGCATCCATATAATGGCGGATGTCGGCGCGGCGGCGCTGGATGAAGTGCAGCGCCAGGTGTTTGCGGTTTTTCTCGTTCTCTGCGCCGGTCAGATCTTCGGGCAGTTGGTTGAAATTCTCATCCAAAAAGCCGAGCAGCGAGCGAAAAGCATGCTCCTTGCCACTGTGCGGGGTGGCCGTCACCAGGATCATGTGGCGCTGGGGGTCCTTGGCCAGCTCCTGCACCAGCGCATGGCGCAGATGCCGCCCGCGTTCCTGCCCCAGCGCACAGGTATGGGCTTCGTCCACAATTACCAGTTCCGGGCAGGTGCGGCTGAAATCGGAACGACGTTTTTCGGTTTTGATGAATTCGGTGGAAATAATGACAAAGGGATACAGGTCGAAAATTGTCTGGTCGGCGCGCATCAGGCCGCGTTCCAGGCGCGGCGCAGTGCCGGGCAAAACCAACTCGGCTTCGATGTGGAACTTGTCGCGCAGCTCGGCCTGCCACTGCTCGGCCAACTGCGGCGGGCAGAGCACCGCCAGGCGCTGGATCTCACCCCGGTCGAGCAGTTCGCGGGCGATCAGCCCGGCTTCGATGGTTTTCCCGATTCCGACATCGTCCGAGATCAGGATGCGCACCGGGTCGAGCTTGAGCGCCATCAAGAGCGGCACGAGCTGGTAAGGTCGCGGCTCAACGCCCAACCGGGCAAATGAGCGGAAAGGCCCGGCGCTGGAGCGGAAACCCAATCGCACCGCATCCCGCAGCAGCTTCGCCGAGCGATAATCGCCGACTGCCTGCGGGTCTGGAAGGCTAAAGCTGGCCGGTTCCACCGTTTCGAGCGGCAGGTAGACCCCGGCAATCTCATCATCCGACCCACCCAGTGGACGCAGGATCAGCAGTTCATCGTCCGATTCGGGCAAGACCACCCATTCACGACCGCGCGCTTTGACAAGGGAACCGACAGAAAATGTCATTTACATCTCCAGGCAATTTGTTTTTTATTCAAGCCCAAGATCATCCCTAGCCGGTTACAATCTGAACTTCTTTAAACAAAATTTGAGCAACGGTGACAGCCCCTTGTTGGCTTATGGCCGGTTCTTGATGAACCTTTATCCTGAACAAATCCTGAACTTGTCTCCATAAACCTGCATTGGATTGGGCAGCTTGTTTATTCTCCAATAAATCCAACGCCAATATTGCGTAGGCCGCGTTATTACCATACTCCTGGTAGACGTGATTGACCGCCATTTGCTGATAAGGAATATTAGTTTCTTTTATTCGCCCAAGGCGCCAAAGCCCATATGCTGCATGGAGTGGACAGGGTTTGGATCCACTTGCCTTGCTCAGACCACCCAGTTCATAATACGTCTTGAGCCAATAATCACTCCAACTCTGGACATTGTGCCTTCCGGCCTGATCCATTTTTTCGATTGTTCCACGGACCCAACGTGTAAGGGGAATGCCAAATAACACGCCTGCCATTTAATGCCTCCTTACTTCGCCGAAATTCCAAAAACATGCGGGTATTTCTTGAGCACCTGCTCCCAATCATTCAACAATCCAAAACGGATGACCGTATAGCCGATATCTTCCATACACTCAGCCTGTTTGGCGTCCCGCTGTTTCCGTTCTTCAAAGAAGTGATGAGACCCGTCTACGTAGATCGCGGCGCAATCTTTCTCGTACAGGAAGTCTGGGCGGGTGTGGCAGCTTTCAATCAGTTTCTGGGCATGCGATGGCAGGTTCAGGTTACGTTGTTCCAGGAAATCCAGCCATTCGCGTTCCAGATCAGACTCACACAGGTTGCGCAACCGCTTCAAATGCTCGGCTCGCGAAAGCGCAGAGGGGGAAATATCCGCGACTGTGCTGCTCAATTCCATCAGAAAATCCCGGATGGTCTGTCGGTCGAGCAAGCGATGTTCCATCTGGTTGTAATAACTCATCAGGCAGTTATAGCAGGCTGCTTCGCAATCTTCCTTGGCAGTCTCCGCCCGGCGCAGATCATCTCCAGTTTGCGGGTCGAAGTGACATAACTCCAAAGCAGTCTGGGCTACATCCGCGAAAGCCTGCGGATCATCCAGGAGCCTGCGCAACACGCCCGCGCCGCCTTCGGCTGACTCATAAAACAGAATTATTTTGCGTTCATCTGCTGAGGGCAGCGGTTCGGCAGACAGTTCGTTGTCTTCAAGCTGGTAGCGCACCTGGATGGCGGATTTGAGCGCCGCTTGCAAGGAGGCCATCTTGTTGGCGGGTAATTGGGTTGCAGGTTCAAACAAAAGACAATTTTTTGTGTCTTCAACAAAGGGAATCACCCGCATCACGCGCACCGACATCGGGTCATCGGGATCATCATTACGATCTTTTTCCTTGGCCCAATAACCACGCTCGATGTCGAGCACAAAACCAAGCTGGTTGGGGTCGGAACGCCGCCTCCAGCCCAGGTTGATGCGCCAGAGCATGGCCGCGCCAGCATAAGTCAAACTGGCAACCTGTTCACTGCCTTTCATCAATTTCGCCGACTGGGCCGCTGGTTCGCCAGCCTGGGTATCCTGAAAGCGAAACGCAGTGCGCAGCTCAAAGCCCTGGCGCATGCGCTCTTCTTCATCCGAACTGATCCGGTCGCGGCGTTTGGTCGAGACGTTTTGCAGGCGGAACAGGGCAGTGATCGGCGCATCGAGCATGGCATTGCAGCGTTCGCAACGGTCAGGTCCGTCACCGCTGGTGATGACATGGAAATACCCACAGGTTGGGCACTGCTTGGCGCGGTTGGTGTTCAGACCGTCGCCGCTTTCTGCTATAGGTAGGTTGACCTTGTTAATAATGTAACGCGAACCTTCATGGTAAATAATGGAACGTGGGCCGAACTCCGAGATCGCCAGGAACCGCGAACGCGAAAGGAATTCATCCTTGTCGCGCACACGCCGCCCGGGGATGAAAGCGGAAAGCGGCAAGCGCGGGAAGCTGTAACCTGGTAAAAAGCCTTCGCTGGCAAAGTAACGGTAAGAGTAGAAATCCGACTGGATCAGGTTTTCGGTATCGGTCAGCAGCTCGATCTGGCTCAAGGCTTCCAGCCAGAGTTTCTTGGCCTGATCGCGATCCCTGGATGAACGCGACATATCATCCAGGATACGCTGTTGGGCCTTTTGCTGACCCTTGGCGGCGCGGTAGAGCGTGCGCCAGCGTTTGCAAGCCTGGTCGAAGGCCAGCGGGACATGGTTCAGGGTGCCTTCCAACCAGGTCTCGTTATACCAATCGGTCTTTTGCAGTTCCACTTCAATGCTAGCGAGCACAGCTTTTGCACGCTGGGCTGCCCTTTGGCGGGTAGAGTCCGAATTCAAGCCTGCGCGAACTGATTCCAATACTTCGAGAGTTGGCTCTTCGCCTGATAAATCCAACAAATCCTTCAGGGAACGACCAAGGGCCAACCCAGACTCGGCCAGCCAGATGGAATGTACGTGCGCACGGATCAAGTCTTCGTTGGCCAGGTCCAGTCGCGGCGGGCTGACAGCGCCTGCCACCATCAAGGTCGGGCGTTTGAAATAATACTGGTCATGCGGACTGCCCATCGTGCAGTAAGTAAAGACCAGGGCCGGTTGCCCATTACGGCCGGCGCGCCCGCTGCGTTGGGCATAATTGGCCGGAGTGGGTGGCACGTTACGCATATTGACCGCGTTCAATTCGGAGATATCCACGCCCAATTCCATCGTGGGCGAGCAGTACATGATCGGTAGTTTGCCCTCGCGGAAGGCCGCCTCGCGCAGTTCGCGGATTTCGCTCGGCACCTGGGCCGTGTGCTCATGCGCTTCCAGGCCGTGCATGTCGGCGCTAACCGATTTATAAAAATCAACAAAGTAGCGATTTGTGCGCCCGCCTTCTTCCGATTGGCGCGGGACGCGGATCGGGTCATGAAAGGATCTCTTGCCTTCCCCCGCTTTCCAGATCAGGGCTGAGGCTGGGATTTGGTAGCCATTTACTTCGCCGGGATCTTTAGCCTCTTGAATGATCTCCACCAACCCGCCCACGCGCAACGCATCCAGAATCTGCTGGATGATTTCCTGGGCTTCCTGGGTGGTAATGCTACCGGAATAATCTGGGAAGCTGTTGCGCCTGCGCAGGAACTGTCCATAACCGCCGCGAGCGGACAGGAATACATTTCCCATATACTCTTCATTCTTGTTTTGGTTTTGTCTGGGGCGCGGGAACAGGATGGCGGCATGCTCCAGTTTTTCGCTTTCATCCATTGCCCACGGCGCTTTTAATCGCTGGCTGCTGAGTTGTTTTAGACTCTCATGATAATTGGCGTTGAGATAATCCACTTTGATCGCCAGCTCACGGCGCATGTAATCCAGAAGCACTTTACTGATATTTTGGCGCGTTTCAGGGCTGGCACTCACCAACGCCGGATGCTTATCCTGCCAAATATCTGGGGCAGAGCAAACTTCATCCAGGGATGTGTACTGGATTTCGAGCAAGCCCGATTGTTCCAGATTGGGAGATGTGATCCGCCAGCCATATTTAAGGTCCCGATAAATGCGATAACCCAGCACTTCGCGCAAGGCGCGTTCCGTCTCTGCCTTCTGGGCAAAGCGCACATCCGGGTCGGTTGCGTAGAGTTTGATATTCAAACCGAGCGTCTCAAAGACTTTGAAAGGCAGCGTATCGTGCGCAATTCCGCCCGCACCAGCCCGTTGGACAGCCTTGAAAAGCGCCGCGCGCAGCAGCGCAATTTCGATAAAGTCGTTGAAGTGCCCGGATTGCAAAGAGGCGTCCTGGCGGTTGTCCGTAAAGCTCAATAACTTGCGGGCTTTCTCTATCAAGGTCGTATCTGCGCGCAGGTTTCGAATGAGTGACAGACTGAGAATGGTGGTATCGGTACTGCGCCCACCGGAACTTAATTGGGTTAGTTTCGAATATTCGGAAGATTGACGCGGGTTGTAAGACACACCGCAATGCAGGCAAAACCTGAACTTGCCGGGGATGAACTGCACGTCAACACCTTCATCGGAAATCTGTCCCTGGGTGTTGACCTTGTGCGTTTCGGGAAGATACTTGCGCTGGTTGGAGCGCACACGCATTTCCCCATTTCTTTCCTCCAACCATTCTTCCGGCACCTTACCCAGAATATTCTCAGGCAGCCAAGGGTCGATGGTGTTCAGATGCAGGTAACCGGATTCGCTTTCTTCATCATCTGCGTGGTCTTCGAATTCATGCGAGCCAAACTGGTACACGCCGGTTTCTTTATCTTTGAACTTGCGCACTACATAATATTCCTGCCCGCATTCCCGGCAGAAGACCAAGGGAAGCAAAATGCGGCTGCGGCGGTCTTGAGGCACATATTTTTGTCCGTTTACAGTGCAATAACGTCCTGCTTCCATTTCCAGCGAAGCATAAACCGTATCTCCGCGGCTGATAAATTGGTGCAGACGGAAAGCGAAAACGGGAAAGCCAGTATCTGGGTTTTGGGTGCTATAACCGGCCATCAGGGTCTTGATCAGGCTGGCGTAGCACTGTTCTTCCGGTATATCCGTCAATTGGCTGAGGATTTGTGCCGCACCATCCTTCCCTTTGAGACTGCGGGGAATCGCGCGCACCAATCTGCCGGTCTCAGCATCCTGGCGCAGTCCCAGATTAGTTTCAATCCAGCAAGCCAGGGGATCGTTAAGAAAGTCAGCGTAATTTTCAGGAATCAGGTTGGGTTCAAGAATGCGTGCTTTGAGCGCCCCCAGGGTGACTGGAATGACAAAATCCAACTCAATGGTGGAGCGTTTCAAGGTTTCGCCAAGGATATGTTCCGGGCGCACTATGTCGCCAAACAAGCGGGTGGCCACCTCGGCCACATCCCGTTTTTGTTGTTCCACCCCCCCAGCGCTTGAGAGCGTTGCCGATGTGCCGATACACTGCAAAACCCTGGTATTCAGGATGTTGCGTACACGGCGTACCAGCATCGAGACATCTGCTCCCTGGCGACCGCGATAGGTGTGCAGTTCATCCAGCACCAGAAAGCGCAATCCCTGGGCTGCGTTAACTAATGTTTTGCGCTCATCCGGGCGGGTCAGGATAAGTTCGAGCATGACGTAGTTAGTCAGCAGGATATCCGGCGGGTTGGCCATAACCTGCTTCTTTTCTTCATCGTTTTCCTGACCAGTGTAGCGCGCAAAGGTGACCGGACCCTTGCCATCCGGGAAACCCAGGCTGAGAAATTTATTCAACTCGCCAAGCTGGCTATTGGCCAGGGCATTCATTGGGTAAACGATAATCGCCTGCACCCCATGCCCAGAACCATGCTTCAAAACATAATCTACGATGGGAACGATGTACGCCAGCGATTTTCCGGAGCCGGTACCGGTGGTCAGAACATAGTTGTGCCCTTGCTGGGCCACACGAATGGCATCTTCCTGGTGTTTGTGGAAATGAAATCGCTCCCCAACCGGGTTCTTTTCATCCTTGCGACGAAAAACGTCCTTGCATATTCGTTGCAGCAGGCCTTCATCCACCAACTCATCCACCCAGTGGCCCGGCTCAAATGCGGGGTTGAGCTGCAACAGCGACTCCGGCCATAGCAGGCCGCTTTCAAGTTGTTCGTCTACATAAGCACGAATGCGCTCATCCCGTATTTGGATAAAACTGGAAATATAAGAGCTGTAATCCTGAACAAGCTGGGTGCGGAGATCAAAGACATTCATGGTTTCCCCGGGTAATATACATATTGATTTTTAGAGAATAGCATGCTCAAGCACGACAAATTTCAGTATAGCATAATGGTAAACCTTGATAAAGTGGCGGATGTCATTATTCATGCCTTGAATCTCTTTCATAACCAAAGTCAACGCTTTGGACTCGCGAACTTCCTCCCGCTTCCTCGCTCTCCCGCTCCCCAGCCTCCCAGATCACGACCACCTCCGCCAGCGGCATCTCGAAAGCTCTGGCAATCCCGCTAAAAAACCGCATCCCCGGCTTCCGGTTACCCGTGACCAGCACCCGGCGGATACCGGAAAGCGAGAGACCAGTTCGCTCAGCCAAAGTGGCCTGCGACCACCCCGTGCAGTGATCGGGGCCAGCCCCGGCGCTTTGTTTCGGCGCGAATCCAGTCTGCAAAATCGGTCATGTTACCTGCTTTCCGGGTGCACTGGGCGATTGGTCGCTGTCAGCAGGCAGCTTGCGTGCCTGCAACTGCGTTCTCATACAAAAATGGCAGCACCAGGGTTATGTGCAGGCTATTTTCCATTAGACCGCCTTCGCATCTTAGTCTCCGGATATTGCCAAAGGGAATATACCTCGACGATGTATTTCAAAACTGCGTGACTCGCTTGTTTATTTTCCCCAACGGGGCTGCCAATCCGCAATAAAATTGTTCGTCAAGCGCATCTGCTCTGTCCCGTCTGGGTGCATGATGTAAATTTCATTGTTCCCATCCCGAAATGAGGTGAAAGCGATCCAATTCCCATCTGGCGACCAACTTGGGCCGAGGTTGTCTCCCTCATGAGTGAGTTGTACCAACTTCGTCCCATCAACGTTGATCACGTAAATATTATGATCGCCGGTAGGCCCGGCATAAAAGGCCAGTTTTGTCCCATCCGGTGACCATGTGCTGCGTCCGCCCATGTTGTCCAAATTCGTCAACTGGCGGATGTTCGAGCCATCCGCATTCATGATAAATAACTGCCGCGTCCCTGACCGCGATGAAGCAAATGCGATCATCGAACCGTCTGATGACCAGGCTGGATCGATATCATTGTGATCAGTGATGGCATGCGGGGCATTCCCGTCGATATCCATGATCCATATTCCCTGCCTTCCCGCCGAATCGTTCGTGAAGACGATTTGTTGCCCATTTGGTGAAGGCTCCGGTGCGAACAAACTGCCGATGCCCTTTGTCAGGCGTTTCATCTTTTTTCCATTGACGAGGATGGAATAAATCTCGAAATTTCCGCTTTCGCGAGATGAAAAATAAATCGTTTGCCCATCTGATGAGAGCGAAGCATAAAAGGCGGTCGCTTGAAACTTTGTAACTTGTACTTGCCCGGCCCCATCGGCATTCATCAGGCAGATTTGATCGATCTCCTTGACGAAACAGGTGAACACGATTTGACCAGATGGGAGGGGGTAATCTTCAAAGTTAGAAGATGGGATCGGCGTGGGCGAAAGTCTCCCCTCCAAGGTTGAAGATAGAGTTGCTGTGGGCAAGTCAAAGGCGGGAACGGTGGAGGTGGGTAGTATCGTGGGCAAACTGGAAGCTTCAAATGGCGCGGGCGTTGAGTGCGACAGGGGTGGATTTTGCCACAGGTAATAAAACACCCCGATCAACGCGCAAAGGATAAGCATTCCACATCCCAGCCCGCTGAGGATGAATTTGTCAAAGGTGGAAATAAGTTTATTGGAGGATCTCATGATATCTTCCAATTCAAAACAATTACAAATTTTGTAACTGATTGGCAAAATGGCGGGTTGGCCTTTTACCCGTTGCATTAATAGCAATCCGGCAAATCCCTTTGCCAGATTGCCAGCAAGGAAGCTACCGATGAGGTCTGGGCAAGTATTCCACCTGGCCGGCGCACCGCGTTAATAGTGTAGAAACTGGCTATCGGACGTTATTATTTTTACCAGCGCGCCTGATGCTCTTCAGCAAAGCCAATCAAGTCATGGATTTCCAATGGTTGGCCGTCATCCAGCAGTATACGCCCGTTATATCGTCCAAACATCTGGTGAACTTCGCTAAAGATCATCCCCAGGTTGGTCTGCGCGGTGCGATCTTTGAAGGGTGTGAAGGTCAGCTCCAGTCGGCTCTCGTCATCCGTGAAATGCCAGGGCTGCATATAGTTGCTGGCACTGTAATCAAAGCGCACGGCTCCAAGCTTGTGGATGCGCCCATTCAGGATGGCGCAGTTCTCAGTCGCCTTGCTCAAGTCGCCAAAACCCTGGCCCAGGTTCAGCCCAAGCGTGCCGCCATCTGGTAGAAATCCAGAAGCACTGGCCCAATTCCAGTAGCTGCGGTACTCCCAAACACCCCGCCCCCAATCGAGCGATCCCAAACAAGTTTTTGGCTGTAGCTCCTCGCGCAGATCGCCATACTGGATAAAGCCTTCTGCAGGCAGGCAGTTAATCTTGGTATTGTCATAGAAGCGCTGCTGGCCAATGGGAATGATGATATTCATTGACTCGTGTTGGGGCAAGCTATGCAAAGTAATTTCAGCCTGTAGGCCGCGCCCATCATGGAAATCGGGCCAGTTGACGCTTACGCACCGCTTCTGCGGGAAGGATTGGAAGCGCAACGAAGTCTTCTCGCTGGCAAAGACGGCCTCCCCAGACTGACTGTTACGTTCCAATTGAATACCACGCCCCAGAGGAATAACCAAGCCTTCTTCATGCAATTCCCCACTGCTAAAATCGAGCGTATACACAAAGATATTGCCTGCATACCCCAAGTCAGCAATGGTTGCGGAGAAAAAACGATGCGGGGTAAAAATGGCATAGTAGTCCCAACGTTTCATGCGCCAGCGCTGCAACCAACGCAGCTTGTAGAAACGAGCTTGTAGAAACGAGCTTGTTCCAGATTACAGTCCAACAACGGTTGGCGTGACCAGCCTACCTGGGCAAGGTGACCCTGTGCATCCAGCAACGGACCGGTTTGTGTAAGTTCAATTTGCATCAGTTGCCTACCTTTTCTCAATTGCGATCAGCAAACAGGTTGTTCGAATGTGTATGAAGTTGTTTTCACGCGCTCGCATCATGGGCAGAGCCGCTTGAAGGCAGATATGATGGTTAATTGTAGCACTTTCCCGCCGTTGGCATTCTCTAGCCCGGCTTCCAATGTCAGCGAATCCAGGATCGTCCTTGTTGCTTTTTCCAATAATTTTGCATATTGCTCAACATCCAATGTTCTTTCATCAAATTCTCCGCACCCATAACACCAGACCCCTGGCCGGCCTCGCGTATAAACAAACCTCATCACCTGACCCGGCGCTACGGATTTCCCCATCTTAACCAACTGCCGGGCTGCTCGTGCTGCCGGGGACGGGGTTTTATAGTTATCCACCTCGCGGCTCAACCGTTGAGTGACAAGTAAATCCTCCACCGGCACGCGCCCGGCTCTCAGATCACGTTTGGCCTGTGCGAAAATTCCCAGCACCCTGGGAATGTGCTCCTGCACCTGCTCCAAGGTCTCGGCCTGAGCCAGGCACTGCAAAGCGGCGAGTTGGGTTTTTGCCACCCAGAGCGGCGTGTCGTGGCGGCGCAGTTCGATCCCGCGATACTTGATTTCTCCGTCCTGAAACACCCCGAAATAGCGGTTCGGCACTGGAATGCGGGCATCGCGCTTCGAAGATAGGAAAGCCACCCAGCGATAAACCCCATCCAGGGCAATCGGAATGCTGGTCTGCGCGGCGATGGCCTCCAGCAGCGGGGCAAAGTCCGCGGCCTTCCGGCAACCTGGTTTCTGGACAAACAAACAGTCCACGTACATGTGGATGACCAGATACCCCATCTCTTCGGCCACTTCCTTGGCCTGGAGCAGCAGCTCGCGGCTCCAGGCAGTCACGGCTTCGTGGCTTTCAATCTTGCCAAAACGCGCGTTTTTGTAGCCGAGATACCCAAAGCAAACCACCAACAGCCACTTGAGCGCCGCTGCGCGCCCCTTGAACGTTTTGACTCGGCAGTCGCGCGGGTGCAGTTTAGTGATCAACTGCTTGAGCGCCAGGCGCTTTTCAAGCAGCGGGCGCAGGGTTTGGGGGACCAACCCATCCGGAGCAGCGGGCTGGCCGCTGGTTTCCGGCGAAATATTGCGATTGACCATGATGGAAGGGTACATTGAAGCAAAGTCGATCTGGGCCACATTGGCATGGACGCCTATTAGAGGCTGGTAGATCATCCCACCCTTATCGGCGCGGATCAATTCATCCAGGGTTTTTGTGCTCTCGGCCTGCTGCTTGACGACCGGCACCAGCACCTCGGTTCGCAAGGCGGTCAGCATTTGCATGGCGGTGATCCCGGCCCCCGGCGACTTGCGCGCCATCTCCTGCACGCCCAGCCCGGTCACACGTGCCTGCTCCAATACCCCCTCCAGCCCGTATTCCCCAAACAGCATCGCATTGCGCCGGTCGATATGCCAGCGTCCGTAGAGATGCGTCTGCGTTCCGCGATAGACCACCTGGCCGTAGGCAAAGTAGCTGTCGGCCTTCCTGGTCAGCACTTCCCGCGCCGGGTCACGATTGGGATTGAGGGTCAGCTTCGGGAAGAGCCAGGTATCGCCGTAATCGGTCAGGATTAAATCGGGGTCAAATTGACGTAGCACCGCGTTCAATGCGATCTCGAAGGCCCGGGACGGCTCCAGGCTTATGCAGTAATCCGCCCGTTCATACCGCATACGCAATTTATTCGGCGGGCATAGGGCAGGATCGACATCCGGACTGAGTTCCAGGATGCGCAATGGGAGCGGTTCGGGGTCGAGTTCCCAGGGGGAATCCAGGACTTGGATGGCGGTAACACGGTTGCCATTTGTCTCAACCCGGCAGCGTCCCAACAGGCTGACGCCCGTTCGGGCGGCGAAGCGCAGCGAGAGCGGAATGTCCGCATCGTAATAATCCAATGCTGGAAATTGACGGGAAAGTTCGGTAAACAGGCCCGGGAGAGCGGTTGGCCGGGAAAGAGTGACCGAGAGCACCTCGCGTTCACTGGTAAACAGGTCACGCCGTGTTTCGCGAGCCAATATCACCCCTTTTTCCTGCAAGAAACGCCAGGCCTGCCGCAGGAGTTCGAACTCTCCTGCGGCAAAGAAGGTGACGGGAAAATCCATGCGCAGTGGCAGTCGTTCGCCCGAGTCGGCCAGCAGCCAGAGCGTGATGCCGGTTTCGTCCGGGTACAGGTCAATCAACCAGCCGGAAATTGGAGCTGCCACTTAGCAGGTTAACTTTCTGGCGCAGGACGGCAATCTCCTTGGCCTGTTCGAGCAGGATTGCCAACAGAGCGGCCTCGAAGGGCAGGAGCGCATCGGTCTGGCTGATGGCTGCGGTGTGACGACGCGCTGTGGCAAACAGGCCGTCCAGGATGTACTGGTCGCCCTTGCGCAGCGTGCGCCGGAAGCGCGCCAGGGCGGCTTCGGTCTCGGTCAGTTGTTGAGTAATGGTCGGGAGGGTGCGGCCCATAGGCGTTAAACGGCAAACAGCACAGGTTGAGAGACCTGCGGGGTAAGCGCTTCCTGCACCAGAACATGCTCGGTCCGGGCGCACACCATCTCAATCAGAAAGATGCGTTCGCCTATCGGCGGAAGAGCGAGTGTGATAACCACTGGTGCGAGCTGGCGCAGGCGTTCCACCTGAAGCAGACAGGCCTCCAGTAGCCGACGGGTTTCAAGCTCGTTGACGTGATTGTCATAGAATGTTGCGAGCAGATCAAGGATAAGATACGGCTGTCTGAGAGCGGGTGTGTCTTCGAGCAGGGCCAGCATCTGGTAGCAGGTGAAAGCGCGTCGGATAAAGAGGCGTTTTGCGGCGCTTTCCACCTGTATGGTGTGCTGCCTGAGCAGCTGCGCCACACGATAGGGTTGGAAACGGTTGCCGCCATCCAGCACGGTCAACGGACCACGCAAGGCCAGTTCGGCGGCCAGCGTAGCGACTTGTTCGCTGGCCGCGTGGGGGGCACAGACGACGATCAACGCGCCGGTGTGAAGAGAGGGGAGAATGTTCATGATGACAGGATAGCTGCTTGGCAGACAATACGAAATCCCCTGACAGGGGAGATGTCAGGGGAAATAAGTTTAACACTTCAGGGGAGGCAAATGCGACAGCAAGATGATAACCTTGGCTAGGGATGGGGCTCCCAGGCTGAGAAATCCCACCGCTGGAGCAGCATGTGCAGTTCGGAACGGGTATGCAGGTTGAATTTGACCAACGCATTGCGCAGGTGGGTCTTGACCGTCTCAGGCGAGATGCTCAAAACTGCGCCAATCTGGCGATTGGTGTATCCCAGGCAGGCCAAAGCGGCGACATCCTGTTCCCTGGGCGAAAGCGATTGCCAGCGCTGCCATAATTCCTTCTGTTCGGATTGCAGCGCTAACCCCGAGGCCACAAAGCTGGAGGCCAGGTCTTCCGGGGAACGCTGCTGTTCTTCAGCAAGCGAATTCAGCGCCGTGTACAGCGAAGCATCCAAAGAGTATTTCTGCGTTTCGGGCGTTCGGCTAAATCCGAGATGCTTGAACAAGCGGGTGAGCATATAGACAAGAATAACAGAACAAATATTCTGGTATCGTTGCAAATACAGTGCAAAAGCGTTTTAGGGAGTGCGCACCCTTCTTCTCTTCTGGTAACGTCTCCCTTCAGACTTATTTTGAATACTATGCGACTGCCTGCGCCGATCCTCTGCCCGCCGGGTATACTTGTCCCTGTGGACAAGCTTTCCGGTTCGGTTGAGCGCATCACCTTCTACAACTCAGAAAACGGGTATACCGTCCTGCGCCTGCGTCCGGAGGGTTCCCGGCAGCAGCGTGTTCCTGGCCTGAGTTTCGATGGACTGGCGACCGTGATCGGTAACCTGCCTGAAGTCTCCCCGGGCGAGCACCTGCGCCTGCAAGGGACCTGGGATACCCACCCCAAGCACGGGATGCAATTCAAGGTTGAAGTTTGCGAACAAACCCTGCCCGCCAGCGTGGCGGGGATCGAGAGCTATCTGGGGTCCGGCATGATCAAAGGCATCGGCCCCAAGCTGGCCGAACGGATTGTCGCCAGCTTCAAAGAAGAAACCTTCGAGATCATCGAACAACAGCCTGAACGCCTGCGGGAAGTGCCCGGGATTGGCCCGGATCGCACGAACAAGATCAGCGCTGCCTGGGAAGAGCAAAAACAGGTTAAAGAGATCATGATTTTCCTGCATGGTCACGGGGTCAGCACCAACCTGGCTGTCAAAATCTACAAAACATATGGGGACAAGGCTCTCGAAACCGTCCAGGAAAATCCCTACCAGCTCGAACGCGATATCTATGGCGTGGGCTTCAAAACCGCCGATCGGATTGCGCAGGCGCTCGGCCTGGCCCCCGAGCACCCCTCACGCATCGAGGCCGGGATCGTTTTCGCTTTGAACGAACTGATCAACGACGGTCATGTCTATGCTCCCAAAGATTTGCTGGCGCAAAGGGCGGTTGAATTGCTCGAAGTTTCCCCGGAGCTGATTGCCCCGGCCCTGGAACGCCTGGCCCAGGCTGAACGTATCCACCCCGAACTGCTTCCACTGATGAACAAGGGGGCTGCCGCCGAATCCAAACAGACGGCGGAGGCTGCGGGCCTGTATGGCATTCCCGTGATTTACCTGACCCCGCTCTACTTTGGCGAGAAGGGCGTGGCCGAACGCTTGAAGGCCCTCATGGGGGCGACAAATTCGTCACAGACCATCAGCCAACTGACCTTCCCGGACGAAAACCTGTCTGCCGAGCAGCAGTCCGCTGTCCGCATGGCGCTCGGGCAGGCGGTCAGCATCCTGACCGGCGGCCCGGGCACCGGGAAAACCACCTGCCTGAAGGCCCTGATCACTGCGCTCGAAGCCCTGCACATCCGCTATGCGCTCGCCTCCCCCACCGGACGGGCGGCCAAGCGGCTCTCCGAGGCGACTGAGCGCCCGGCCAGCACGATCCATCGCCTGCTGGAATTCTCCCCGGTTGAAGGTTTCAAACATAATCAGGAGCATCCGCTTGAGGTGGACTTCCTGGTGGTGGACGAAGCCTCCATGCTTGACCTGCTGTTGACCAACCATCTGCTTAAAGCTTTACGCCCTGGCACGCATTTGTTGCTGGTTGGGGATGTGGATCAGTTGCCATCGGTGGGTGCGGGGGATGTGCTGCGCAATCTCATCGCCAGCGGGATTGCGCCGGTGACGCGCCTGACAACTATTTTCCGCCAGGCCGCCAACTCACAGATTATCACCAATGCCCATCGCATCAATCAGGGCAAACCGCCCGTTTTTTCAAAGGAAAGCGGGGATTTCTTTCTCTTTCCCGCTGAAGACGCCGCGGCAGCTGCCGACTGGATCGTGAAGGTGGTCACCGAAAGAATCCCCCAGAAATTTGGCTTTGACGCCATCCGCGAAATCCAGGTGCTGGCGCCGATCTATCGCGGCCCGGCCGGGGTCATGGCGCTTAACGAGCGCTTGCAGGAAAAGCTCAATCCGGCGGCGTCCAACAAACCCGAGCGCAGGCTCTTTGGGGTCACTTTCCGTGCTGGCGATAAGGTTATGCAGACCCGCAACAATTATGATAAGGATGCCTACAACGGGGATATTGGTTTCATTCGCTCGCTGGATCTGATCGAACACACACTCAGCGTGGACTTCGAAGGGCGGCTTGCAACCTACGAATGGAACGAAGTCGACGAGTTGACCCTGGCTTACGTTGTCTCGGTTCACAAAGCCCAGGGTTCGGAATTCCCTGTGGTGGTCATGCCGGTGGTGACGCAGCATTACCTGATGCTGCAACGCAACCTGCTCTACACCGCCATCACGCGCGCCCGCAAACTGTGCGTCCTGGCAGGCAGCCAGCGCGCCATCAGCATGGCGGTGCGCAATAACAAGGTCACGCAGCGCTTTACGGCGCTGGAATGGCGGCTGGGGAAATAAAAACACACCATCAACGGTGCGTTTTCTACAGATAACTCCAACCCCAGCCTACTCTCCCGCTCCCCCGCCTCCCAGATCACGACCACCTCCGCCAGCGGCATCTCGAAAGCTCTCGCGATGCCAAGAAAAAACCGCATCCCCGGCTTCCGGCGGCCAGTCGTCACCCCGTGCAGTGATCGGGGCCAACCCCGGTGCTTTATTTCAGTGCGAATCCAATCCGCGAAATCGGTCATACTGCTTGCCTTTCGGGTATTCTGGTCTACTGGCTGCTGTCAGCAGGTAACCTGTGTTCCGGCAACCGTGCCAGCCTTCCGGGTCGAAATTGCCAGAAAATTCGTTTAACCTGCGGGGGAACGTCGTTCCCCCGCACCCCCTCCTCAGCAAGCAGTCTGCAGAAAGCAGAATCCAGCAGCCAGGAGGCAGGAAGATCCCCTCCGCTACGCTTCGGGGCAATCTCAGAGCCCAGGGGACACAACCCGAAACCCGAAATTGTCGTTGAAGAGGCCGGGCACACGCCAGTCGCGGTACGCACAGCGGGCGTTCCCACTATCGCCGCGCCAGGAGCCGCCGCGCACGACACGGTTAACCTGTTCTTTTTCATACCAGGAGTTCGTCCATTCCCAGACATTGCCAGAAAGGTCGCTGATCCCTTCCGGGGTGTTGCCCACCGGAAATTGGCCGACAAGGGTGGTAGATGCCATACTATAGGAATTGCTCCCCAACCATTTACTCCAATCCAGCTTGTTATCTTCGCCCCAAAATTCGGCGCAATTCAAGCGTACCCGATCAAACTCATCTCCCCAGGCATACTCCCGGCCCTTCATGCCGCGGGCAGCGCGTTCCCATTCCTGTTCGCTGGGCAGGCGAACAAGTTGGCCCAACTGCTTTGAGAGCCAGTTGGCGTAGGCTTCGGCCTCAAACCAACTGACGCCTACCAGCGGGGCGAGCGGGTTGTTCCATTTTTCGTCATGCCAGAAATAGGGTTCGCAGCGCTTTTCAGGCGGGCGGCGATCAAGCCAGTTTTTATATTCTTTTGGTGCTTTGGTATCCCAGTGGCCGGTGCGCCAGGCCCAACCCTCTGCGCTCCAGAATTCCTGGCACTCGTAGCCTTTGTCATCCACGAAGCGCCTGAATTGCAGGTTGGTGACCAAGTATTTCTGGATGGCAAAAGGAATTTTGATGATTTCTTTGCGCTTTTCATCACCGTAGAGAAATTCCCCGGCAGGGATGTTAACCCAGGCGTCCAGGTCGTGCCCTGAGCCGCCAGTCGAAGGGTCAGCAGGAAGCCAGCCGGTGCGCGCCAGCGAGAAACCGGCATACCGCTGGACAGCAGGCGGCAGGGCACGGTTCTGGCTGGCTGCTAACAGGGCGGTCTGCACATCGCGGGCGGCGGCCTGGCCCAGCCCGATGGCGCCCACGTCTTCGAGACAGGCTCCGGCCAGTAAAACATTCCCGCAGGGGTTTTCGCCGTCACAGTCCATCTTCAACATGGCGCGTACCATTTCCCCAGCGGCCTGCGGGGTGCGTTGAATCAGCCCGAGCACACCCACCGCCAGCAAAATCGTCTCGCGCCAGGCAGGGTCGGAGAGATATTTCTGGATGTAGGCCAGGCTTTTCTGCCGGTCGACCTGCCCGGCGGCTACCAGCCCGTAAGCAGCCAGGGCCTCCTCGAAGGTCAGATGGATGAAACCATACTGCCCTTCGCCGCGTTCCAACAATAGGTTCGAATATTTACGGACACTATCCAGAAATTCGCGCGCTTTCTCACGCGCCGGGCCGGGTTTCATTTCCCACTGCGCACCGGTGTAGTGTTCGGTCAGCCAATCCTGCAACTGGCGTGCGCCAACCAGCCCGTAAGTGGGGTTTTCTTCACGCAAGCGCAGTGCCAAAGGCCCTAACACCTCCAGCGTGGATTCGTAATCCAGTGATTCGCGCCCGGCGCTTTTATCCAGGGCACTGGCGCGGTTCCAGGCCTCGATCAGCGTTTCGAGATAGCGGTCATAAAGTTTGATCCGGCTCTTGGGCAGTTCCACGCCCTGACGCTTGATCAGCGCCAAAATGGTCAAGAGCAGCGGGTTACTCGCCAGCCGCTCCACGCCAGGGTTGGCGGCAATCGCATCAAGCAGCCCGGCGCGCTCGGCCTCGGCTTGTTTGCGCGCTTCTGGGGTATCACCCAGGGTGCTTTTCTCGAAGCTCAGGCACCACTGGCGGGCAAAGGTTTCAATCGCCTCGGGGGTGAAATCGAGCAGGGTGTAGAGCGCCCAATCTTTGGGTTCAAGCGGCGCGTCACGGTAACCCACAATCCGGCTGGTGACCAGCACCCGGTTGCCGCGTTTGAGCGCTTCGTGGGAAAACGCCTGCACTTTTTCAACCAGCGCGGCGCGGTTGCTTTGAACTTCATCGAGACCATCCAGCAAAATGACGGCTTTCCCACTGCCCAAGGCTTCCTTGAATAATGGACCCAGTGCGGCCACCCCCTCGGCACGCCCGGCGAAATATTCCACCAGGTAGTTTTGCAGGTTGAGGTCTTTTTGGGCCAGGGCACGGGCGTAAGCGTTCAGCGGCAGCAGGATCGGCAGGGGCGCAGCCGTCTCCTTGGCCAGGCGCAGGGCCAGGTGTTTGAGCAGGGTGCTTTTGCCCGAACCGGGATCACCCAGAATTACAACCCGGTTTTTCTCACGCAAGGCCGCTTCAATTTGCACCGGGGCGGAGGCGGTCCCGGTGTGTTCCAGGCTCTGTAGGGCTCCCTCGGGCAGGGCTTCGCGCTCAAAGTTTCTCCCTGCCAGGCGGCGTTCCCAGGTATCGCCTTCGGGCAGTTCAGGACGCGCCAGGAGCGGCACATAGACTTCTTCCAGCGCCAGTTCGCTCGGTAGGCTGCGCAACTGCGGGATGCCCTTGAAATCTAGGGCGTGGTGGGCGCGTTCGATGTGCGCCAGGTAATCGCGGCGCAGTTGAACCAGATCGGGCGGAGGAGTGAACGCGCCCATCGTGGTGATGAACAGGTTGTACTGGTCGCCGAGGATGGCATCGCGCTGGGGATCGACCTGCTCGATATTAAATTCTTTGTTTTTGGGCATTTGGCCTCCGATAGTGGCCTGCCTCAACGTTCATCCTATGGTTCAGGACTACCAGAGGAGGCAGGCCGGATTCAATATTTGGCTTCCGCTTTACCCTCTCTCCCGCTCGCGGGAGAGGGCTGGGGTGAGGGCGAAAACCAGGAACAGGCGGCGCTGGCTCTGAGATTGGGGCCTCGCCCGGCTTGGTTCAAGACGCGGGCTTTACCGGCCAAAACCTGAGTGTCATGGGACACAACCCGAAACCCGATATTGTTGTTGAAGTTGTCGGGCACATTCCTGTTGCGGTACGCACAGCGGGCGTTCCTACTATTGTTGTTCCAGGAGCCGCCGCGCACGAATCCACCTGTCCCTCCGTAAATGTCTCGCAAAAGCTTGACGCTTGCGCAAAACGGAACGGCTTTTCTGGATCCAACCGCCCAGCAGCTTGCCCATTTCGGTCAACAACTCGGCGGCATGTTGGTATTGACCGGGCTGAATCAGGCCCATCTCCAGGCACATGCGCAGATGGGTGCGGACTTTGTCCAACTCGGCATCCGCAGCGGTCAGCCTTTCGGCAGGGTCCGGCTGGTGGGCCGCTTCGATGATCAGTTCCTGAAATTCGAGCGCTTCCCGCTGGAGCGCAGCCGCCATGACAAAGCGCTGGTGGCGCGGAAATTTAACCGTGACCGGGATGACCCAGGCCACAAAATCGTAGGTGCGGGCAAAAAGCGGGGATTGTTTCATGCCCCCGCCCTCAGCCCCCCACCCGGCCTCCCCCCATTTTCCGGGTTTGAAAATGGGGGGAGGCGAGATGAGAAGATGGAACACCGCAGGCCCCAGGTCTGGCCGTGGCGGACGTGGGCGATCCAGCCTTGCACGCAGGCATCCAGGCGATCGAAGCTGATTTCCCCATCCGCATACTTGCGGCGCAGTTGGGCGTAGCGGCGCTGGAAGGCCAGGCCGTTGCGCTGCTTGAGCCGCAAGTGATTCGGGTAAACCCGCCAGCCCAAAAACGGGAGGCCGGTGGCAGTGGGAAAAACCTGGGCTTCGTTTTCGTGCAAGGTCAGGCGCAGGGCGGCCAGAAAATCGATAATCTGCCCGCGCCAGCGGTGCAGGCTGGCTTTTTCATCCGAAAAAAGCAGACCATCATCCACATAGCGACAGTAAGCCGGGCATTTTAGTTCTTGTTTGATAAATTGGTCGAGCGGGTTGAGATAAACGTTGGCCCAGAACTGGCTGGTTAAATTGCCAATCGGCAATCCTTTGGGACGGGTGAGCGCGAGTAGATCATCCCCAGGGAACAAATGCGGCTCAAATTCATGCGCGTGGATGCCCGCGCCGCTGTTGATGATTTTCTTGCACAGAAGCAAGGCAGCCGGGTCAGCAATCAAACGCGCCAGTTGCTGGTAGAGCAAGACATGATCCATCGCGGGGAAGAAATGCTCGATGTCGAACTTGAACACATACGAATAGCGGCGGCTGAATTCCTGGGCGCGCTTGAGGGCGGCATGCGTGCCTTTTCCAATCCGGTTGGCGTAGCTGTCAAAAATAAAGCTGCGCTCGAAAAGCGGTTCGATCAGATTGCAGAGGGCATGGTGCACGACCCGATCCCGGAACGGCGCGGCGGAGATCAGGCGCGGCTTGGGGTCGAGAATGCGAAAATTGTGGTATTTGCTGGGCCGGTAGGTTTCGGTTTCCAATTCAGTCTGCAATTTGAGCAGGTTGGCCTCCAGGTTAAATTCAAATTCGGCCACATCCGGGCGGGCGCGTTTGCCGCGCCGGGCTTTGTGGAAAGCCAGCCAAAGGTTTTCGAAGCTGCTGATTTGCTCATACAGGTGTTTGTAGGTTTTCACAATGTCTCCGCTGATGGCGTGACAAAAACCCAAAAAATTCGTTTAACCTGCGGGGGGCAAAGCCCCCCTGCACCCCCCTCAGAATCCAGCCTGCAGAAGGCAGCAGGCAGAAACCAGAAGGCAGGAATATCCCCTGCGGGGCAATCTCAGAGCCGAGGGGACACAACCCGACACCCGAAATTGTTGAAGAAGTCGACGGGCACATACCTGAAGCGGTACGCACAGCGGACGTACCTACTATAGTTGACCCAGGAGCCGCCGCGCACGACACGCTCACCTTCAGCTTCGGCCAGTTCACTTTTGGACGGGTCATACGGATAGGGCAGGTAGAGGCTGCTGGTCCAATTATAGACGTTCCCGGCCTGGTCTTCGGCCTCAAAGGGGCCAACTGCGCCCGTGCAGGCATACGCGCCGACTGGCGAAGGCTTGAGTACACGGCCTTCGAGGCTGTTAGCCTTTTCTTTATCCCAATCGTTGCCCCAAGGGTAAGTTCGATTTTCGACATCGTGCCCGAAGGGTAGTGAACCACGCGCGGCAGCTTCCCATTCGACTTCAGTGGGCAGGCGGTAGGGTTTGCCTGTGACGACCGAGAGCCAGGCGCAGTAGGCGCGCGCCTCGAACCAGGTAATGCCGACCACTGGCTGGGAGGGGTTGTTCCGCTCAGGGTTATCCCAGTAGGCTGGCCCGGTGCGCGATTTTCCTTCGTAAGATTTAGAAATTTCTGCCTTGTAATCGTCTTCGTCCAACCCAAAAATCTGGGCATAGTATTCGGCCTCTTCGGGCGAAAAATTCCCTGTATCCAGAAGTGTCTGCCTAATATCTGGCAAAGCATGGATGATTTTCCAATTGTTCATGGCGGTTGTTAACTGCCCGCCGGCCACATCCTCGCCTTTCAGCCAGCGCTTTGCCAGTTCACCTTCCCAGTAAATCTCGTTTTCGTAGCCGCCCCCCGCGATGAAACAAGCAAATTCGGCATTCGTCACCGGCCACTTGCCCAGCGAGAAGGCGGTCACGGCTATTTTGTGCTGGGGGGATTCATCTTCGTAGCTGTCTTTTTCACCTTTGTGGCTGCCAATCAGGTAATCCCCGGCGGGCACAGCTACCATTTGCGGCACGATAACCTGCACACCCCCAATTTCCTTTTTTTCAAAGCGCGGGTCGCCAATTTTGCCCAGCAAATACCCGGCTTGCAGGCGGGCGCGCAGGTGCATTTGGGGGTTGTAGAGATCAGCCAGCAGGTCGGCTCGGGCACTGGCGGTCACGGCAGCGGGTTTCTCGATCCCGGCTTCATCGAGGCAGCGGGCGGCCAGGGCCGGGTTGGCCTGGCGCACGGCTTCGATCAGTTTTTCAGGGGCGCGACTCAATCCACAGGCCAAAATGGTGGTCACTTCCCAGCCGCTGGAGGGCGGTTCGGGCAGCGGGTCCCAGTCACCCACGGCGGTGGGGGGCATTTCTTCAATGCTGCGGGTGGCGCGCCAGAGCAACGTCAGATCGGTGGCAATCTCAAAACGCTCCAATAATTCCAGGGCAGCGAAATACTCGTGCAACATCTGGTGCTGGAAACGCACTTCATCTTCCAAATTGGGGTCGAGTACTCGAGCACCGCGCGCAAAATGGAACAACGCCTCGGCCTCCACCGCATAGGTTTTCCCTTTAAAAACTATCTGAGGCGGAATCAGTGCCTGTGCCCTGGCAAACGGGATGACTGTACCCAGTTTGTCAGCCTGTATGGCAAAAGCCAATTGTGCCAATGCCGCAGAGCGAACTTCAATCGGCAAGTTACCCCGATCGTTTTCAGGGTGAAAGAACTTCTCGCGTGCCAGCAGGCTATTGGCAAACCACGCAAATAACACGCCGCGATTATCGAGGCTGGTCTGATTTTCGCGGTAGTAATGCACCAGCATATTCAAGTGCAATGGATTTTGCGCCAGATCTTGAATCCGGCGGCGCGCATCGGGCGAAGCTTTTTGGAGCGCATCGATCAGCCCTTCGGCCTGGTTGCGGCGCATATAGGCATAAATACTCTCCTCGTCCAGCGCCCGCACACGCACACGCGGCAAATCGAGGTGTCCTGTGTAGTCTTTTTCACGCCCACTAAAGACAATTTGATTGAGTCCACCGTACTCTTTGGCAAAAAGGCGCCAGTCACTCAATCGCTGCGGCAGGCTCTCATCGCTGGGTAGCTCATTGATGCCATCCAGAAGCAGCAAGACCCGCCCGGCCTCCAGCGCATCAGCCAAAGAACTGCCGGTATGCTGCGCCCAGGTTTTCTCTAAAAAAGTGAACGGCGCATCCGTGTGTTGCTGGCTCAGGCGCACAAAGAAGGGCATTTTCCGGCCCGGGCCGCCCAGGCAAGCCAGCGCATGGTCATAGGCCATTTTTTGCAAAGTGGTCGTTTTGCCGCAGCCTGGCTCTCCCAAAATGATGAAGACCTCATGCCGATCAAGGGCCTCCATAATATTTTTTAGTTCTTCCTCGACAATTTGCGCTTCAGGACCTGAACCTGGTGGCGGCTGACGCACCGCCAGGTAAGCCAGGGGGATGTCCAATACCCCGCCGCTAGTTTTGCGTTCCAGTAGTTCAGCCTTGAGCGGGATAAAGTTGGTTGCCCATTCCAGATAATCTTTTTTGAGAGTCAGCGAGAGCAGGTAAGAGCGTTCATTCCGCTGCCCAGCCAGCAGGTGGGCAGCACGCGGTTGAAACGTCAGCGTCTGACCTTCCGCTTCAATTTTGAGCGCGCCATCTTGAAGCGGCGCAAAGGCCGCTCCGGCTAAAATCATTTCCAGCATTTTCTGGATCAGTCGCTCGACATCCTCTGCGCTGAAACCGTAGTGGATGTTCTGGTCCCGTCCGATGAAATCGGCGCAATGGACGCCATTTTCGATGTTGTAAGTCAGCGTTGAATCGGGCATAGTCCCTCCCCAGGGTTTACCCACCAAATAGTTTGAAGGCCAAGAGCGCCAAATTACCGATGGTAACCCCCAGGGCCGCGGCCTTTTCAACACTGCCTGAAAGCATTCCAAGTGTTTCACCGGCATCCTGCAACCATTTTTGAATCCCCTCTACATCGGGCTTTTCCTGCTGGGTTTCTTCGGCTGCTTTTTGCACCAGATCTCCGGCCATTGCCACGATTTGCTTCTGCGGTCCGCTGCGCTGGGGGTCTTGCTGTAAGGCTTCCAATTCCTTTTTTACCGCAGTGAGCGCCTCGACAAATTCTGCCGGGGTCTGGGCTTTTTCAGCCTGCTGGGTAATGTAGTTATACTGGTCTCCTAGGACAACATCCCGCCCGGCATGAATCCCACCGGTGATATTGTAGGTTCGCCCGCTGGAAGTCTTGATTTCACCGGTAGAAGGTGGAGTAAGCGGATTGATCTGAGCGCTGGTTGTCGGAACGACCGGGATGGAAGGCGCATGAACCGGCAGCGGAGGCGCAGAAGCCAGCTTGCCACTCCGCAAGTTGAGCGAAACTCTCAAACGCTCATAGCCTGCCGGGTAATCCACCCATTGAATTTCACTGGTCAGGTCGGGAGGCTGGCAATCATCCAGACGAACCGGAATAACGAAAATTGTCCCTTCCGGTTTTTCTTCCTGATATTCCATTGCTTTTTTATATTCGCGCTGAACATAGCCTTCCTTGGCCACCGAAAGCTTCGAAAAACAAACCAGGATTGCGTCACTGGCGCGCATGGCCTTTTTAATTTCCAGGTTCCAATCCATCCCGGGCAGCAGGCGCTCTTCATCCAACCAGGGATCGAAGCCATCGGCCCTGAGCTGCCGGGAAAGTTCGCGCACAGCCGGTTTATCCTGACTGGCATGGCTAAGAAAAACGAGCAGTTTTTTGGATTCTGACATCTTCCACCTCATCCTTTTGGATTGAATGAATAACGATCTCACAGGCAGGCTTAGAAACTGGCGGCCACATCCGACTTGTTCGATTTTATTTCTTTGGCTTTTACTTGTTCCTGCAGGTATGCTTGACTGGCATCCAGGTAGTTTTGCACTATTTCATCTTCAATCAAGAGTTGGCTTGTGGAAAAAACCTCCAGTAATTCTTGCTCCTGAATTAAATTAGCCTTTTGGCGCTGGTCGGTCGCCCAGGTCTGTGCGGCCTGTTCTATCTGTTCATAGACTTCGCAGGCTTGCAAGTAGGATTTTACCCCCTGATCCCGGTAAAACAGACTCCCAAACGCTTTAATCTTTACCAGCGTATCTGCTCGATGCAGCAAGCCCGCGACTTTTTTCTCTGCAGCCCAGTTTGCGGCAGCCTGCCCGAGTTCATTTTCCAATTCCTTTTCGCTTTCGTCCAGGATCAATCCGGGGGTAATCACCGGGCGCACACTAGTGCCTTCCTTATCCACTCTCAGGCGGACAGCCGGATCCCCCAGGATGATATAGTTTCGAGCGTCAAAGACCGTGGTCCACATCCCGGCAAGTTGCACCTCATCCCGGGTTTCCTCGTATTTATCGAGCATCTCAACCAGGTCGGTGACAACCGTCATGTAGCGCTGGTTGAAAACCTCCATCGCGATACCGACCGGATACTCCTCCATCAACTGTGACATCGCCGAGGTGAAGACACCTACCTGCGGAATCGAGCCATCCTCAACAAAGGATGATCCCCAAGCCCTTTCCACTTTTCCAATCACAGCCAGTGCGCCGCCATTGGGATGGCTTAATAACCGCTGGGGCAATTTGGAAATAAAAGCATAGGGAGAAATCTGTTTTTGTTCACCGAACGCCTGCCGGTAAAAGTTATCTCGGCTGGGGATCCCCGCACTATAACAACTCCAGAGATAGAAGATCGACCCAAGCAGATGCGCGTCTGGGGAAACATCATCCCTGGAAAAATATAAAGCCTCTGTGATGGGGACATGCGCCTTGATTCCTGGCCAATCCTGGCAAAGCAGCGCACCGGTGTGCTCCAAGATCCGCGCATCCTCCTGCTTGAAATTCATTCCATGTGAAAGCGAAAAGAACAAGGCTGGAACATCATCTCCATTGATGATCTCTTTTAATGCCGCCTTGGTGGCTTTTTCCGCAAAAATCTCATCTACCTGCCAACTTGGCAACTTCTCATTCAATTCGCTTACGAGCGGGATCGCCAGTTGCGTGAGGGACATTTGTGTGGCGCGATCATCCGGATTCCGCACACAAAAAATCGCCAGACGTTGATTTGGGACAAAATCAGCGGTTTCTGCCAGCACAACACTCCTGGCGTACTGGGCATATTCTTCCAATGTCTCAAAACAGATCCTGCCGACAGCATATTGGGTATCCAACTGATACTGGAAGGAAAAGGGAATGGTTTCTGGGTCACCAACGATCAACAGGTAATTCGGCATTTGATCCGGTTTGGCTTTCCCCGAGCCTATTCCAAGGTTTTTAAAGAACTCCCGCTTGGATTGGCCCTGCCGATAACCTCTTTCTCCAATAAACTCCTGGTAGTAAGCCGGGTTTCCCTTAGAAACCTGGGCCTTGCGATGATCGAGGAGTTCACGGAGTGCATACCGCACAGCGGGATCTGCATCACTCGCAAAGATCACGCCCCAACCCATTTTTTCGATACTGGCCGTAGCATTCCGATTGGCCCGCTCACAGGCATCCAGATACAGTCTTTCTTTTTCGTCCAACGTGATATGAGAATGTTCCAGTAAAACACGGGCTTGTTTTAAGCGTTCATCGCGATGATCAAGATATTCATCCTTTTTGTTACTGTCCAACCATTTAATCGCCGCACTGCGCACCTCCTGGCGCATCCGTAACAGCCTGCGATCTTCATCCAACCATTCATGCAAGCGGTCCCAGTGTCGGATGAGCGCTTCGTGCGAGACTTCGAGGATATCTTCGCCTGTTTGCGGATCCTGGCCCGCTGTCAAGAGACGATGAACTTCCAAAATGTTTTTCACAGCTTTGATTTTCGGTTCATCCGGCATGGAAGTCAGAATTTCATTTAAAGTTGCCCGACGGCGGGTTTCCTGGGTCCCATCTCCCAATTGCGTCAGGCGCAAAAAAATGCTTCGGCAGATAGCCTGCTGATCCTGGTCAAACTTTCGTAAGTAAATATCTTCGGCAGTTTTGGTAATCGCCCCTTTCAGCCCACCCGCTTCCTGGTAACCCGAGAGTGTCATGGTAACGCCCCGGCGCCGGTTCCAGGTTTCCAAAAGGGCATGAGAAAGCAAGGAAAGTGCTCCAGGCTCCTCGCCGATTTCATCTCGCAGTAAGTCTGCTAGGCCGACTTGAATTCGCCATCGATTGGATAATAGAAGCGGCTGGACGATGGCATCATAGAGCTCATCTTGATTCATGGCGCCAATATATACCTGATGCTCGGTGAGCATCTGCCGCAGTTGTTCATGGGAACCGCAGTGCCCGTAAAAATCTGCGCGCAATGTGATCACAACTGTGATGGGTATATTTGGCGCTGTTGAACCTAACAGCTGAGACAAAAAAGCACTGCGCTCGGTCTGGTCTGAACACAGCGTAAAGATTTCTTCAAATTGGTCAATCGCCAGGAATAAACGCTCTGCTTGTTTCTGCTCAGTCAGTTCCAGAACCCCATTTCGGAACAAATCAAGCTCATTCAGCATGCGTTTCGCAAGTGTCTCACGTTCTTCATTGTCTGATGACAAAACGGTTGCAAGCGTTAGTAGTGGGCGGTTGGCGGGATTAACTGTCTGGTACAACCAGTCGCGTGAACCAACAGGGCAGCGAACGCCTTCTACTGGCTTTCCACTTTTTAGAGCAGGAATCAAACCAGCCCGTAAAACCGAGGATTTGCCACTGCCGGATGCACCAATGATCGCCAAAAAATTGGTCCTCCCTGTTTTTTGCAGGAGTTGTCCGATTAATTTTCTTCTACCAAAAAACAAGGAGGCATCGATTTCATCATAAATTTTAAGCCCCTTATAGGGAGCCTCCCCAGGTGTTGGATCCAGATTCTCGATGTTTTCAACCTCCTGGCTGGAAAGGAAAACATACTGGTCTCCCACAATCACATCACGCTGAGACTTGATATCGCCGATACTGGTTTCCTTATCAGTTGATTTTTTGGTCATATGCACTCCCAATAAAAAATGTACATCAGATAAGCTAAAAAAGCAACTGTCACACATTTTAGCAATCCGCGGCTACTTGTAATCCCAGAACATGCGTGCTACATTAGTAACATGCTGACCTTGCTGACTCACATCGAGCCTGCTGAGAACCGCAACCGCTGGTACCTGGTTTCCGTCCAGGCGACCCTCTTTCAGCCTTGCGCGGTTATCGTCGCCTGGGGCAGGCGGGATAACGACTTCCAGCGGTGGCGGGTGATCCCCGTGACCTCCAGGGCGCAGGCCGACCAGTTGGCTGCCAAAATCGTTGAGCGGAAGATTAGAAGGGGATATCGGGCGGGGTAGGGGGGAGAACAGTAGCAAACCAACAGCCAGCGCACATTACTGTGTGATCCACAACAAAAAATCCCGCGAAAATGCGGGACTTTTTGTTTAATCAATACGGTGGCTCGGCGGGCCCGGTATAGCCGCACACCCCCAGGCGCGGGGAATTCACCAGGACCATCGGACCTTCCCCGTGTTCATAGACACATTCCATGCACAGCCACGCGGCTTTCTGGTCACACTCCTGGCAGATCTGTTCGAGCATCTGGTTGCGGGCCAACAGGCTGATCGGGTATTTGGTCGCCCTGCGAAATTCTACTTGAAACCTCTGCCCATAACTGAGCCCATAAAATACAAGATTTTGTCACCTCGCAAAATAAATTGCCGTAAAGAATAATAGAGGCCAATGCCAACAACCCCTCGACAGAATTTGACCAGGAGTTATTGGAGTACAACTTATGGGCTACAAAGATAAGAAGCAAATCCAATTGCCAGACCACGAACCACTTCCTTCGCGAGAAAGCCATTTGCTCCAGGGAATAAGCGACAAAATACTCATACGAAGTCAGGTTGTGGCAGTTAAGGTCGATGACTTCCCTTCCAACGTCAATCCCAAATGTCAACAAACCAACCAATCGAATAAGCGCATGTTCGTCACCTGGAACCAGGGTGCTGCTTGTAAATCCAACGGCAAAATGGGTTTCAGCGGCTTTTCGCAACGAAATTGTCGGCAAGGCGAAGTTGCCGGATTGATCCAGCCTGGTAATCCATTGGCTGGCCAAAAGCTGTTCACAGGGATCGGCTTCTTCAAGCTTGCACTTGGCGAACAAATGCGAGCGCTCATCCAATCTCCACATGAATCCCTCGTCTGACACGGGTTCGAATGGACAGATTGAAGCTTGAAGCCGATTAATGATCATGGCGGTCTTTTCCAGATCGATTTCCTGTGGAGAATCTGCCCATAATGCAGCCAGCGCTTCCAGATCAATCATTTGAAATCTGCTAATTGCGCCCAGCCGCACATAGAATTTTTGCAAACAAGTTGGAAGGCGTTCGAAGCTAACCTGCAAAGTCAGAAATGTTTCTTTTAGCAATCCCTTGGGGATATCGGTATCGGAACATTTTAGAAGATGAACCAGACGCGCAAAGCCTTCACTTTCTACGTTTTGGAATGCAAAGTGTAGCGCCAGGGGATTTCCCTTGAGTATTTTATGCAATGCCTCGAAACTTCGCAGGTCCTCTGGGTTCAGACTTGCCCATCTCTTTTCGTAAAACTCTTTTGACTCAGCCAGTGTAAAACCGGTCAAAGTGATCGTTGCGCGCTTTTCGATTTTCAACCCATCAATTCCCTGAATCGAGTGGGGCGTTAGGATGACAACGGAACTCGTGCCTTTGCATATTCCCAAGAGCGGTTTGATGTAGCGAAGGTGGGAAACTGCATCGACAAGGATGATTTGGCGTGTGTTTTTCTCGTGCTGCCGGATGATGTTTGCCAAGTCTTCGCCCCGGATACCTAATGGAGGCGGGAAACCGTGGATTTCCTGATGCCAGGTTCTCAAATAGGAATCCACCCCGCCGCCATTCAGATAGATCACTCTTTTCTTTCCAAACTGCTGTCCCCACGTAGAACAGGCCAAGTGAGAGATCAACCTGGATTTACCAATACCTGGCTGTCCGAGAATCATGATTGGGCCATTGATTGCACCCGCATAATTTAGCATCACGGTCAGCCTTTCAATAATATTGTCGCGCGGGAGCGTGAATGGATCGAAAGGATAACGCTGGTCTGGGATGAGAACGTTTTGAAAGGGGATTGGATATGCATAACCCAAAGAGAGCAGCCATTGGTAATCAAGATTTTTTGCGAGATCAAAGGTTTGTTGGCCACAGGCTAGATTTCCGATACAACTCGCCAGGGAAAAAATTTCAGCAACTGTTTGGATGCCACCAGGTTGGTGCCAGAATATATTCACAATTTCTTGAAACTGCTCAATGGTCATTTGGCGGTTGCCAAGAAAATGGCCATTGCACCAGGCTGAAACGCGCGTGTGATCCACACGCATCCCTTTCTGTCGTAAATGGGAAACGAGTATCTTGATTGCAGATCGAGGGGAATCAGGAGATAAGACCTCCATAGCCATCTGGTGGATGACTAATCCGGCCTGATCCGGGCAATTGGGGCTGAGTTGAGATGTATTTACCATCAATTTTCCAAACTTGTACGGCTATACAACAATTACAGCATTTTTTCTGAGATGATTAGGGGTCTATAGATTGCACGTAAAGTGCCGGTACTTTCTCCAACGCGAAAACTACCTGGCAGAATACATATTTCCGCACGGGCCCGTGCGAATTCTTCTGAAAGGAATTTGCACCTTGAAAGACAAAGATTATTCTCTCTCCACCAACCAGCGTGTGGATGCATTTAAACACGCTCTCGGCAATTTCCTGCGCGATCTTGCTGGGCTCTCAGATGATACCCTTCCATCTGGCTTGCCAACTCCGGTGAAATCTATCGACCCTGCTCAGGAAAAAGGAACCACAGACTAGGAACATTCCCAGGCTGAGGGGACCTGGGATTATGGAAACGGGAGATGTAACACCATTACCTATGTAAAAGGTTCAGGATCCGGTCACTTTTTGGGAGGGGAAAACTCCCGACGAGCGAAGGGAACAACCCCCCTTCAGCATCCCATTGATCGAGATGCTGATCTGTAATTCCAACTTTACACTCAATCGCGTGCATCCTGCGCAGATCGGAGAAACCCGTGGATAACGAACCTACTGCCTACAACTGGGCTTATGAAAAAAGGCTGAACTCTTTTTGTCTTGACCTCGCCCTCGAACTGCGCCAGCTGACTGGGCGCGAAACGAAAATCGACCCACAAGAATTGCCCAAACGAATCGAACCCAAGAAATTGGAACCTGCCAAAGAATCTTAGTTTCGCTGCTCTACCTTAACTTACATTCAACTGCGTAAGGCTAACTGGCCAGTTGAACTACTATAAAAAGTATGATTGGAAAACACCATGCAAAAACACTTTAGTTTTAATGATTTTCAATCCCCAGATCAAGTGCTCGATTATCTTTCAGGAATCTTGCAAGAGGGAGCGAAACCGAATAAAGTAAAAAGGGTGGTTTTGTACATCCGCAAATCGCGAATTGTAAAAAAAGGCGAGGTCGAACAACCTCATTATTCGCCAATTGTGCAAGCCAGTACCATGCTCAAAATCGCCAAGCAAAATGGCTGGGAAGTTGTTGATGCTATTTACGATCTCAATCGCAGCGGGAAAAACGCCAAGCGCGAGGGGTTTCAGAAAATGTTGGATCTTGTAGATGCCGGGTTGGTGGATGCCGTATTTTGCCAATATTTGAATCGAACCTATCGTAATGGTTATACTTTTCCGATTTTTTTGAACTATCTCGAAGAACGCAATGTGGAACTGATCAGTGCAACAGAAAACCTGGATAGCCGCACTTTGATGGGACGTATGATGCTATCGATGCGGGCGATTGTGGATGAAATGCCTGTCTGGGAGGCTTCGGATCGTGTCCGTGGTGTTAAAGCTTATTTTGCGGCCAATGGACATTCAAATGCGACATCTCGTTTTGGTTATTGTAATGGTCTCTGTACACATTGCACCGATTCCAATGGCCCCGATTATTGCCCGCTAGTTGGTGGCCCAGACCGGGCAAAGTATGATGGAAAGATTTTAATTCCTGTACCCCACCCAATTGAGAGCCATGCAGTACGCCTGGTTGCGCATGAATATCCGAACATCAATAGCGACCAGGGATTAGCTGATCTCCTGAACGATAATTTCTTCGTGCTGCCAGATGGTCAGAAAGTCCGGTTTCGAACAAAAACGTGGAAAAAGAGCAGCACGCTTGGTGAGTTCAAAAAGGATAGTATCCGAGAAATCATCAAAAGTGAGTACTATATTGGTGTTGTGACGCACCAGGAAACCCCACCGCTAAACATGAAGGATGATCTGCGCGACACTGCTAAGATTGTTACCAAACAGCATCGGCGCAATGCCCCCAAACAGCGTTATCCTGGCAAACACGAACCGCTTTACCCACGAGCTTTATGGGAACGGAACACGCAGCTTCGCATGGCCAAAGGAAATGTATCGAGTAATTCCAACCGGCAAGGAACCAAAGCCATGTTGAGTGGGCTGGCAAAATGTTGGGAGTGTTACCAGGATGGACTGCTGCGCTCCAACAGCAAGCTGGTTTCGCTACGTGGAACCACCAACGGCAGCGGAAAGGTGGTCTACCGCTGTTTGACCATCCTGGAATCTCACTCAACCAAGAACTTTGAACCAGCCGCACTTCACGAGACAGGTATCCAACTCGCTGGGAAAACCGATTTTCCCAACCTGATTAAGCAACACCAAAAGCGCACCCTGGAAGGTGCGCCACTCCTTGAGCAAGTGGAGCAATTGCTCGAAAAATTGATCATCCCGGTCGAATGGCATGAACGGATTCTGGCTTTTTATCTTTCAGACGAAGGACTGAACGAATTTGACCGCCTGGGGCGGAATCTGTCCGCCGAGTTGGAGGATTGCCGCGCGATGTACCGGCGTCACGTGATGGATGAAGCAGAATTTGACCAACACTACCGCCGTATTTCGGCTCAAATGAACATGCTACGCCCCTCAGCGGATCCCCAGGCTCGCGCCATTTTGCCCAGGCTGGACAATTTCAAAGCTCTTTGGGATGAGATGAGCCACGCTGGCCGCCGCGCCCTGCTGGAGGATATTTTTGTTGACATATTTTTTGATAGCCAGGAAAGATTGCGTGGTTACAGATTGCACGAACCCTTCAAGCCGCTGTTTGGCGTAGTGAAAGGGTTATGCATGATTGATTGAACGCCAGCCATAAAAAAAACCATTTAACCTATAGGGAGCGTTGTTCCCTATACCATATTCTCAGGAGCCAGCAGACAGAAGGCTATCGTAGCATATTAAAACAGCACAGCGTCACATTATCGAATGCGACGCTGTTTTTCGTTTTGGATGAAAATAGAGACTACAGGTCAAAATGTTTGCTCAATAAGAGCTTGATCGCATCTGCTACCTGACGGCGCAGCCCGGAATCAGCAATTTTTGCAATTTCCATCGCCACTTCCACGGCCTCCGGTGGCAGCGCATCTGCGCTGACAGTTTTGACCTTGAAGACATCGATTTCCGGCCAACCGGCCAGGGTGATAAATTCGTTTGGATCGATCCCAAAGTGGTTGGCCATCAAAACACAGGAGGTGATGTTGGGTCTTTGCCCGGCTAAAATGCGCCGCACTGCTTGCTCATCCAGCCCCGAGCGCAAAGAACTCTCTCGATAACTTTCATTGTGGTTTTTCATTAACTCCCGCAGCCTCGCCATCAAGGGCTCAGGATCAAAAATTTTCTCGCGAGCCTTTCTTTTTAGCTCGGCAATTTGACTGGCTGGCATATTGAACCTCGAAAGAAACAGATTTTGATGCTTTCCTCACATTATACCTATGAAAGGAACATTCGAACCATGAACCACAACAATTTAAAGTCAATACCGATCTTGAGAGCAGTCGGATACCGGCGCGTCTCCATGAAAGACCAGGTGGATGGGCACAGTCTTGACGCACAGGAAAACAATATTCAACGCTACGCAGCAGATCATGATTGGCAGTTGCTCCAGATTTATGTCGATGCTGGCATTTCCGCGAAAAAAGGCAGCCACCGCCCCGCATTTGAACAGTTGATGCAAGATGCGAGTGAGAAAAAATTTGATGTGGTCATTGTAGATAAAATCGACCGCTTCTACCGTCACCTAAATGGTTTGCTCACCAGCCTCGACCAACTCAACAGTTATGGAGTTTCATTTGCGTCCGTTCAAGAACATCTTGATTTCACTTCTCCCTGGGGTAAGCTTATGTTAACCGTCCTGGGCATGTTAGCAGAAATTTACCTCGATAATTTGCGCCAGGAAACGCGCAAAGGCAAGGTGGAACGGGCGCACAAAGGTTTATGGATGGGGAGTATCCCCTATGGCTATTGCAATGGCCTTTGCACCAACTGTACAGACCCCAACGGCAAAGGTTATTGTCCCAATTTTGGTCAACCCAATCAAGGTGATGGCAAGGTGCTCGTTCTTCATCCCGTTGAAAGCCAGATTGTCCAGCAGGTTTTCGCCTGGTATGTGACTGGAGAATGGACTCATCGTTCCCTCGCCACAGAATTGAATCAGATGACGATTCCACGGGCCGATGGACTCCAACTTCCCATCCGTCAAAAAGGACTGGTTGGCAAATCTGAACCAGGGCCATTCACTCGGGATGTCATCCGCGATATGCTCAATCGTCTCGCTTACACAGGAAAAGTCCCCTACTATGGCACCACCGAAAATGGGCGCTATCGGCATCGAAAACAACCCCTGGAAATTTGCGATGGGCTTCAGCAGCCCATCATCTCGCTGGAAACCTTTGATCGCGCGCGCGAAATCTGTCTGTTGAAAACGCGTATTCCCTATAACAACCAAAACCCCGTCCAGATGTTTCCTCTGACGGGCATTTTATACTGCGCTCAGTGTGGTAGTCACATGCGCGGCGCTTCCAAAGACCATGGGAAAATGCGTTACTACATCGATGCCAGCCAGGTGGATTGTACTTGCAAGTGCCCTCAAAAACTGGTCCGCGCCGAACTGATTGAAAGCCAGATCCTGGCGTGGATCAAACGGATTTTAGCTGCTGTGGACAATTCCGAAGTAACCCAAACCTATGCCAGCCAGGCAATTTATGAAAATCGTTTTCACCGTGCCCAAGAACTCTACCTGGCAGGTGAAATCACCCGTGAGATTTACGATCAGGAGAAACTGCGCTGGGAGAATATCGCTGCGCCCTTGCGGAATTTCGAAATTGACACTAAAATAAAATTTATAAACAAGATTGCGCCACTTTGCGAAAGGTGGGATAATCTAACACAAATTAAACGGAAAGAGCTGCTTCGACTAGTGATCGAAACAGCTCTCATCCACGGCAACGCATTTGTCAGTACACAACCTACGATCGCGTTTTTGCAAGTAATAAATACTTGGCCGTGTCACTGCGGGGAGGGCGGGATTTGAACCCGCGGCGGAGGTTTAAGCCCCCGCACTCACTTAGCAGGCGAGCCCAATCAGCCACTCTGGCACCTCCCCAGTCTTCAGTTTTTCCCTGCAAAAAGAGCAGGGCTTTCGTAGATGACCAGCGGAGGGAGTGGGATTCGAACCCACGGTGGCTTGCACCACGACGGTTTTCAAGACCGTTACCTTCAGCCGCTCGGTCATCCCTCCGAGCGGAACGATTTTACCATAAGTTGGGGCTTCAGTCTTCGGTAAATCGGCGAAATCCACAATTGAATGCAAGAATGCAGACCGATTTGGTATAATTCGCGCCTACTATCCTTTTATTCGTCAGGATCTCGATGAAATACCATCTTTGGACCGAAGGCTGTCAGATGAACGTGGCCGATTCGCAGCGTGTGGGTTCGGCGCTCGAACATCTGGGCTATACCCAGACCGAACAACCCGCCGAAGCGGATGTGATCGTGATGAACACCTGCGTCGTCCGCCAGTCTGCCGAAGACAAGGCTTATGGGCGTTTAAGTTCCTTTAAGCCGCTCAAGCAGAAAAACCCCAACCTGGTCATCAATTTGATGGGCTGTCTGGTGGGTGTTCGAGGCTTTGACAAACTCAAGGCGCGTTTTCCCTATGTGGATGTCTTCTCCCCGCCTTCGGACCCCGGCCCGTTGATTTCGCACCTGACCCAGGGCGAAATCCGCTCAACTGAAGATGCTGAAACCACCCGCCGCTTTTTGATGATGGACGAGGAATTGCTGCTCCCCGCGGCGGAACGTGGCAGCCTGGTCTCGGCGCATGTCCCGGTGGTTTACGGTTGTTCGCACGCCTGCACCTTCTGCATCATCCCTTACAAGCGCGGGATCGAGCGTTCGCGCCCGGTCGGCGATATCGTTGCCGAAGCCCGTTCGCTGGCGGCGCAAGGCGTTAAGGAAGTGACCTTGCTCGGGCAGATTGTCGACCGCTACGGTACGGATATTCCCGCTGGCCCCAACCTGGCCGGGCTGCTGCGCCTGGTTAGCGAGGTGGAGGGGGTCGAGCGGGTCCGCTTCCTGACTTCACACCCCAACTATTTCGGCGATGAATTGATCGAGGCGATTGCCAGCCTGCCCAAGGTCATGCCGCACATTGAACTGCCAATCCAGGCTGGGAACGACACTGTGCTGGAGAACATGAAACGCGGTTACACCCAGCAGGATTACCGTGAGTTGGTTGCCAAAATTCGCACGGCCCTCCCCAATTGCTCGATCGCCACCGATATCATCGTCGGGTTTCCCGGCGAGAGCGAGTCTCAGTTTTTGCAAACCTGGCAGGTGCTCACTGACCTGAAGCTGGACGTGGCTCATTTGGCGCGTTATTCCAGCCGCGAGGGAACTGTCGCCACTCGTCGAATGAGCGACGATGTCACGGACGAAGAGAAATTGCGCCGTTTTCGGATGCTTGAGCAGCTTCAGGAAGCCATCGCTGCTGAAATTAACGGCAAATACGTGGGCGAAACTGTCCCTGTTTTGTTCGAGGAAAAAATCAAAGGGAGATGGCGCGGGAGGACCCCCACCAACAAACTGGTCTTCGTCGAAACGGATGAAAACCTGCGGGGCCGCATTCTCCAGGTCCAAATTACCTGGACCGGCCCCTGGAGTATGCAGGCCCGTTTACTGCATGAAATAAAATCTCCCGTGTGAGCGGGAGATTTTATTTCACAAACTATTGACAACCGACATATACAAGTTACCTACTCCTGGGCCAAGGGCGGCAATGGCGACGATAATGACGAATGCAACCAGAACAAGAATTAATGCATATTCAACCATTCCCTGGCCCTTTTTATTTTGGCCTGTCATCTTTTTCACCTCCTTCCTGAGGGATAGTGCATACTATTCATTTTAACGAGTTTCGAGGCAGATTACAATCGGATGAGTTCAAAAACTCCTATCTAAACTGCAAGGATTGGGTTAGATGGTCCGTTTTGCCCAAAATCGCAAAGTTGTTGCAGCGGGCAGGCCGTGCAGGCTGGTTTACGCGCCTGGCAAATTTCACGCCCCAGGCGGATGATGTTCAAATGCGCGGCATAATAAGTTTCAGGCGGAAAAACACTTTCCAGATACGGGTGCGCTTCTTCCACAGACATTTTCTCGGGGCGCAAGCCAATCCGACCTGTCACCCGGAAAACATGAGTATCGACCGGGAAAGCCAAGCGCCCCAGCGAAAAACAGAGCACGATGGCGGCGGTTTTTGGCCCAACTCCATTGAATCTGGTCAACCAGGCGCGGGCTTCTTCGAGCGGTAAATCTTTTAAAAAGGACAAATCGAGACTGCCGCGTTCGCTGGTAATTTGAGCCAGTACCTGCTGGATGCGCGGCCCCTTTTGGTTCGCCAAACCCGCCACCCGAATGGATTCAACCACTTCGCTGGCGGGCGCATCCCTGACAGCTTCCCAGTTGGGGAAGCGAGCGCGCAGGGCCTCGAAAGCCTTATCGCGGTTGAGGTCGTTGGTATTCTGGGAAAGAATCGTGGAAACCAGTTCATCCACCGGTGGGAGCGGGTTGCGCCAGATGGGTTCGCCATAAAAGGCCAGCAGGGTTTGGTGGATGTTTAAGGCGCGTTCTTGCAGAGAGAACATCAGGCACCCTCGCGTAGGGGCGATGCACTGCATCGCCCCTAACGGTTATTTTTGGTTCATCACAAACGCCGGACGGCTGACGCCCACTTTGAGATGGCGGAAATTTTCCAGTTGGATTTGCGGCCCGTAGGGTGCCATCTGCCCAAGCTGGGTTTCCGTCAGTGCGCCGAGGGCTTGCAGAAGTGCCAGGGTAACGGCGCCTCGGGCGCGATCAGCGGCGTCGCCATCGCTGATTTTGACGGCAATGCCGATGCCGGGAGAATCAGGCCCCAGCGCGCCCGGCATCAAACCGACACTCTGGAAGCCTTCTGCGCCGCCTTTAACCACGATCTTACCGTTCCCGATGCCCATCAGGGCGGTATCGAAGCGGTCGGGGCCGCCAACCATCTCGGGATAGGCCATCATGGCCGAAGTGATGGTTTGACACGCCTCGGCGCGTTTGGGCGCCTGGTCGCGCGGGTCGCACAGACGGGCGTAACCGAGCGCGGCATTGTACAACGGGACAGCAAAATTCGGCGCCGAACAGCCATCGATGCCAAGTTCGACCTTTTCGACCGGGAGGCCGCACATTTCGGCAAAGGTCTCCAGGATGCTTTCCTGAATGGGGTGATTTAGCTCAAGGTAAGTTTCGAGCGGCTCGCCGCGCAGTTTGGCGTGGGCCAACATGCCGGTATGCTTCCCGGAGCAGTTATGCCGGTAAGGGGTGGGCAGTTCGCCGCGCACTTTTAGCGCATCTGAGGTGGCCTCGTGCATGGGATAATGTACCCCGCAGAGCAGGTTATCCACCGTCACGCCGATTTTTGCCTGCATCCCTATAATCGTCTCAACATGCTCATCCGTGCCTGAATGGGAGGCGCACATCAGGGCAATTTCACGCGGGGTCAGGCCAAATTTCTGATGCCCGTCCCGCTCGATGAAGGGCAATGCCTGGAAAGGTTTGGCGCTCGAACGCAGGAAAGTGACCAACTGGGGGTCACCCAGCGAGGTAAGCAGGCGTCCATGCGCGTCCACAATGGCGGCTGCGCCAAAATGGATGCATTCCACAATGCGGCCACGGGTTAACTCAAAAACGGGCTGGTAGGGATTTATCACCTTATTCCTCTTCTAGTTCGGAACTGCCTGATGGGCGGTAATGGCGCGTAAAATAATGTCGCAGGCCGTAGGCCAGCCGTTGGACATACTGTTTTTGTTTTTCAGCCGGGGCCTTTACGGTTGCCATCAGGGATTGAATCAGGCCTTCCAGCGCGTCTGGCCCGGCCTGTTTCTGCGCAAGCGCCTCCAGCTTTTCATGAAGCGCATTGATTTGATCCCACTGCGCTTGAACGGCGCCGAAAGGAATCACTCCGCTGCGGCCGCTCACAATTGTGTAGTTTTTATGTTCAGCCATTAAATGTTCAAGTGACTCCAACCAGACAGGCAGATTCGCACTGGAAAGGAATGGCGGCTGGTTCTTGACCACCAGGTCGCCCACAAAAACTATTTTTGGCTCAGGCAAAATGACCCAGCAGGCTCCCCCGGTTGGACCGGGGCGGTGCTCCAGAATGACCGGGAAATTGCTCCACTCGATGGCCATCTGCGCAGTGAACGTGATTTCAGGAGGCGCCCAGCGGATACTGCCCAGCCCGACAACCGATTCCCAATCCGAGCCGGTTTCATCGCCCTGGGCCTTGAAGGTGTTGGGGCGGTTTCGAAAAGCCTGGGCGGTTTTTTCGTGCGCCACAATGGTGCAGTCCATGGCGCGGGCTCCCAAGGTTCGGTCAGGATGTCCGTCCAGGTTGATCAATAAGCGTTCCACGCCGCTGTTCAAGCCGAGCAGGGCGGCGCGCCATGAACGGCAATCTTCGGGAGATGGCGGTGCATCTACCATGACCAGCCCGTGCGACAGGGCGACGGCTCCCAACGTCACACCGGGGTACTGTTCTTCAATATATACTTGATTGGAAATTGACTGCATGAATACTCCTCGCTAAAAATATAAAATCCAAAAGGTATTTGTCATTTAAAGGGTCTCACTGTTCCTGCGCCAGCGGAAGGGTAAACGAGAATCTCGACCCTTGTTCTGGGGCGGGTTCGACCCAAATTTTGCCGCCATGGCCTTGCACAGCTAGTTTACAAAAGGCCAGTCCAACGCCCAACCCGCTCGATCCAGTTTTGTTCTTGAGACGTGTAAACTTATCGAAGATGCGCTCACTATCCCCATCTGGAATGCCGGGGCCGTCATCCAGCACATGGATGCGCATGAAATTTCCGTCCACTGCAGCGCCAATTTCGACGCGCCCGCCAAACGGGGTGTATTTCACCGCGTTTTCCATCAGGTTGATCATTACGCGGCGAATCATATCCACATCGACAAAGACGGGAGGGAGACCTTCGGCTATGTTCGAAATAACAATTTGCTCACGGCCTTCGGCAGATGGCCCGATTGCCTCGAGGGCATCGTTGACCAGCAAAGAGATCGGCACAGCCTGGCGTTCTCCCACCGGTTGGTTTTGTTCGAGGCGATTTAGATCAAGCAGGGAACTGATCAATCGCTGGATTCGATCAATGGAATGGTGGGCAATCCGCATGATTGGCGCAGTTGTCTCTTTATCTTCTTCGGGGAGGGCAGCATCGAGCATTTCAACGCTTGAAAGGATGTTTGCAAGCGGTGAGCGCAGGTCGTGATAGATCATCGCAGCCAGGTCCTCGCGCAGTGAATCGAGGTCTTTGCGCTCTGCAATATCCCGCAGGATCCATTGGATGGATTCTGCCTGGTTGAAGAGCACCTTGCGGACATAGACTTCCACCGGGTGAATCTCGCCATGGCTGTCATAAAGCGTCGATTCATAAAGGATGGCCGCATCGCCAATTCTTTTAAATTCCTGCCCCGTTTTCTCAAAATTGACATCGTGTACCTGGTCAATAATGAATTCATGCAGCGCTTCGGCAGAATGCCCGGTGAAGATGACTGCCTGCTTGTTGACTTCCAGGATGTGTCCGTTGAGATCGGTGATAAAAATCGGGTCGATGCTGTCCTCGAACAGGTCGCGGTAACGTTTGCGGGCAATATCCAGGCTTTCAAACAACTCTGCGTTTTGGATGGTTGTCCCGGCCAATGAACCAAGCCCGGTCAAAACGAGCAGCGCATCTGCATCGAATGACTTGTTCATTGGGTTAAAGGCCTCGAGGACGCCAATTACTTTCCCCTGAACATGGATGGGGGCGCTGGCCAACGCGCGGACCCTGACTCCCTCGATTTTTTCGGCCTCAGCCAGCAGTGTTTCGGAAAAAACAGCGGGGATGATGACTCCGCGTTCCTCGCGCGCCACCAGCCCGGCAACCCCATCGCGCAGGTTCATACGCTTGCCGATCAGGGATTTTCCGTTTTCACTCGCCGCTCGAAAGACCAGTTCTTCGCCATCCACCATGCCCAGGGCCACAATATCCACTTGCAGGGCTCGCTGGGTCTGCGACAGGATGTTATCAAAAACATCATCCAGGCGGACAGATTTGTTCAACTGCGCCGCGCCTTCGGCCAGGGCGGTCATCACCCGCGCCTGGCGCTGGCTTTCTGAGAAAAGCCGCCCGTTCAGGACGAAGATCCCGGCCTGATCGGCGATGGCTTGCATCAGTTCCAGGTGTTCGTCGTTGTAGGCTTTTGGAATCGGGTGGACAAGCGTTAGCACGCCCACCAACTTTTCGCGCACCATGAGCGGCACACAGATCGCCGATTTAGCCCCGGAGCGCTCGATGGCGTCATCTTCACGACGGAGCCAGCGCGAATCCATACTGGTATCGGGAATCAGGACAGCTTCGCGGGTTCGCACGACCCACCCGGCCAGACCGCGCTCTACCGTATCCTTCAACTGGAGAGTGGTGCTTTCGCGAATTTTATTGCCATACACAATCGCCGAATCAACTGCGCGGCCATTGTCATCCATGACGACAATGCTGCCGCGCTCCCCGCCAACATTGTTGATGGCAGAGAAGAGTACGCGCGTCAGCACGGCTTTTAAATCGAGCGCTGAAGCGAATTCACGGCTGACCTTGTAGAGCAGTTCGAGAACTGCGCGTTGGTCTTGGGGCATGGTACCTCAAAGGGGCTGCATTGTTATCGATTGGCGAAGTGCCTGGCGTTCATCAAGATGGCGGCGTTTTTACGATTTAAAGTATAGCACAACTGGCTTGTTGGCCTCTTGGAAACAGGATGGTGCGTGTATGCGATAAAGCTGTCCTGGTGACTCGTGGTCAGACTCCATAGTAAAATTAACCCAGGAGAATGACCATGACCCTCGACCTTGCCCGGATTCAAGCATTGTGTTTCGATGTGGACGGTACCTTGAACGATACCGACGACCAGTTTGTCGAGAAGGCTGTGCCGTTTTTCAAGGCCCTCCGCTGGCTGCTTCCCCGTCAGGATTACCTGCACGCCGCGCGCCGTTTTGTGATGTGGGCCGAAGCGCCGGGCAACGCGCTGATCGGCCTGCCAGACATCCTTGGCATCGACGATGAACTGGCGAAATTTTTCAGTTGGGTCAGCCAAAAGCGCAAAGCTCGGATCAAGCATTTCCGCCCGATTCCGGGAGTGGTTGAGATGCTGGCTGCATTGGAAGGCAAATACCCAATGTGCGTGGTCAGCGCGCGGGACGAGGATTCAACCCGCGAGTTTTTGCGACAGGCGGGCATCGAAAAATACTTTATCTGTGTGGCCGGAGCGCTGACCTGCGCCCACACCAAGCCTTATCCCGATCCGGTTTACTGGTCAGCGCAGAAAATGGGAGTCAACCCCGCAGCCTGCCTGATGATTGGCGATACAACTGTTGATATCCGCGCCGGGAAGGCCGCCGGGGCGCAGACCGTTGGCGTGCTGTGCGGTTTTGGCGAGCGTCCCGAACTGGAGCGCAAGGGCGCGAACCTGATTTTGGAGAGTACGCCAGCGTTGGCCAAGGTTTTAGGCGAGCATGCAAGCTGAGCGGCGGGCGAGATAAAAACCTGCTTGAGGGGCAAGCCATAAGCCGTCGATCCAGGTTCTACAGTTTTTGCTCACAAACTTCCCGGAAGCCGCACTTTGCGCAGCGTGCGCCGCTTTCATGCGAACGGTTTACTGCCTCGCGGCGTTCGTCACGGCGCATCTCAGCCAGGATGTCGAGCAGGGCATCTTCCAGTTCCTGGGTGTAATCGATGGCAAAATCGCGGTCTTCGTAATGGATGATGCCATACGGCGGGCGGCTGCCCATTGTTTTTTCGACCAGCAGGCAGTAGGAGGCCAACTGATAGATGTGTGAATCGTAGGGGGCCTGCGGCGCGTGCCCTGATTTGACTTCCACGGGGATATAACGACCATTTTTCTCAACCAGGTAATCCGGTTTTCCGGTCAACCCCAGCCCTGAGTCATACAGGGGCTTTTCCACTTTGCCCCAGGCGTGCGTATCGGTGTAGATGACCCGTCCGCCGGGCAGACCGGCAGCCTTTTGTGTGCGCCCCGATTGCCAGAACAGGAACAGGGCGAGCATGAGCAGGAAAAGACCAGCGTAAAAGACAATCATGCGCTTCCCAGCAGGTACAACAACCCGAACGCCGTCAGCATCACACAGGCTGCCAGCAGCAAGAGGAAGGCCAGCGAACGTTGCAGCCCGGCGGTCAGCACTGTGCGTCCGTGCCTGCGGTGCAGGTCGGTTCCGGCGGCCATTTCGGCCTGGTTAACGGATTCCTGTCCGTTCCGGCGATACCACCAGGCCCGGCGGCAGTACAGGTAGGAGCCAATTTCAGAGGCGCGGATGAGTTTCATAGGGTTTCAGAATCAAGTTTAGCACATTTGACAAAGAAGCCGAGGGTCGAGCGGCCGGTGTTTTTGGCATGTCGAACCCTGGGAATACTGGTTTCGATATCTGTACTCCACCAAACGCAGTGCGGTGCAAGTGTAGGTTGTTGAGCCTGCCGAAACACGGGCACCGGTAGTTGATTAATATCCTTTGCGTATCGAAACTCGCCGCCCTACCCTTCGGCAAGCTCAGGAAATCGTTCAACCAACTAATTTTGCCTCCTGACTCGGAGACCATACCGGAGGGTCTATACTCCGCACACTGAAGGCCTTCAGGCATGGTAACAAAGGAATGCTCATGATCAAGATTGGCGATTTCTGCCCAAACATTCTGAGCGCAGAATTACCAAGCCGCCAAGTCTTATTATCAAGACTTGGCGGCTTAGTGTTTTTGTGTAAGGTTTCAATTTTTGAACGGATTCATCAATCCTGGCTTTCCTTATCCGCGGCATCCAGCACGATCAAGGAGGCAATCACGCCCAGCAGGCGGTTGTTATGGGCCAGCAATTGGCCCAGTTCCAGCAAGATTTCCCTCTCGCTCAGCGGCGCATTCTCCTGTTTTTTATCGACTGGCTGGCGCAGCAGGGTACCCAGGATCGAGTCGGTGCGCAAGATGGAATTCTTAACCTGATCGGCGGCCTGTTTGAGCAAACCTTTCTTTTTCGATTTCATGGAGCGTCTACCCTTTTCTCAAGACACGTCTAAATTATTGGATTTCTAGGATTTTCCCGCCCGCCTCGCTGGGCGCTTGCCCTGATGGGTTTACAGGGTACGGAATGAAGAGTGCTGCATTTTGGAGCCCTACCACGGAGATTCCCAAAGCTCAAAATGAAATCTTCGGCCAATCCATCAGCGTGACTTCGGCCAGCAGGCGGGCGTTGACATTTTTCTCGAGCCGGTTGAGGGCCTGTTCCAGCCCGGCGGTGAGGACGCGCGCCAGGGGCAAGTCCACGCGGTAGGACAGGGTTTCGATTTCTGCGGCGCGGTCGAGATTGGTCAGTTCTGCCGCCGCGCCGGAGGTCTTTAGGAGCACATCCCGCCAGTAGGAGAGCCAGAGCAGCAAGGTCTGGCGAAAAGTGTCTTTATCTTTGGACAGTTTCTCGGCGTAATGGAAGCGCTCGCGGCGTTTGGCGGCCAGCAGGCGCATCAGGTCATCCAGCTTTTCGGCGCGGAAGGCCAGGGCAGTTTCATCCGAGGAGAGCCGCAGGGCGTAGCCGGGACGGCCGCCCGAGAGATGCGCCAGCAGGCGCGCTTTGTCATCATCCAGGCCACGCGAGACGAGAAAACCCGTCACCGCCTCTACCGCCAGCGGGCGCAGGCGCAAAATCTCACAGCGCGAGACAATCGTCGGCAGCAACTGCTCGGCGTTATCGGCGGTCAGGAGCAGGACGGCGTAGCTGGGAGCCTCCTCAAGCGTCTTCAGCAGGGCGTTCTGGGCGCTGGCGTTGGCTTCCTGGAAACGCAGGAAAATAACGATTTTGTACTGCGACTGGTAGGGCTTGAGCGACAGGAACTTGGTCACCTCGCGGACCTGTTCGACCTTGAGCGTGCCGCCCTCACTTTCAGCCTGGACGACCATTAAATCGATATTCTGCCCGACCTCGATCTGTTTGCAGGCCCGGCAGGTTCGGCAGGGTCCCCCCGGCTCAAGTGGCGTCTGGCAATTCAGCGCTTGCGCCAGCCGGATGGCCAGCGTGCGCCGCCCGAGGCCAGCCGGGCCGGTCAGCAGGTAGGCGTGCCGCAGGGTCTCGTGGGCCACATGCTGTTGGAGCATTTCGACGGCCCAATCATGTCCGAAAACTTCCCAGGAATTCATAGTGAATGGGAGCCAGTGAATAGTGAATCGGGAACTTCCAAGAGACCATTCACCATTTACTATTCACCACAGCCTCCCCTACTCCTCTTTCAATCTCAAATACGACTCATACCGTTCCTGGCGCACTTTCCCGCTTTTAACGGCGGTTAGCACGGCGCAGCCCGGTTCGTGGATGTGGCTGCAATCGCTGAACTGGCAGTCTTCCACTAGCGGAGCTAGTTCGGGGAAGTAGGCGTCGATCTCCTCCGGTTCGGTGTCCCAGAGCGCCAGCGACTTCCAGCCGGGGGCATCGGCCACCCAGCCGCCGCCGAGCAACTGGTGCAGCTGGCGAAAGTTGGTGGTGTGTTTGCCCTTGTCGTTGGAAAAACTGATCTCGCCGACAGCGATCCCCAGCCCGGGCTGGATCGCGTTCATCAGGCTCGATTTGCCCACCCCGCTCGGCCCGGCCAGCGCCGAGAGCTTGCCCTTCAACGTCTCGTGGAGTTCATCCACGCCGGTTTTTTCCTTTGCTGAAGTATAGATGACTTTGTAGCCCAGATCGGGGTAAAAACCGAACTTTTCACGCGCTTTTTCCAGTCCGATCAGTTCCACCTTGTTGGCGACAATCACCGCTGGGATTTTTTGCTTCTCGGCGATGACCAGGAAGCGGTCCAACATGCGCAGTTTTGGCTCGGGGTTGGCGCAGGCAAAGACAAAGACAGCCTGGTCGGGGTTGGCCAATAAAATCTGGCGGTATTCTCCCTGCGGGCGTGGGTCGAGACGGACAATTTCGCTTTTACGCGGCAGGATCTCTTCGATCGAGCCGGAGCCGTCTGTCAGCAGGGTGAACAGGACGTGGTCACCGACAGCCGCAAGGTCGCCTTCCCGGCGGCCCTGTTTTAACCGTCCGCGCAGTTGGCAGGTGACGGGTTGGGTTTGTCCATCGACCAGAACGAAGAAAAAGCCCGATTGGGCGCGGATGATCAGGCCGGTGGAAAGCGTGGAAGTAGACATTTCCAATATTGTACTCTCTAAAAAGGCTTCCGAAGTTTTAAAAACTTCGGAAGCCTGGGTGTCTACTCCGGCGGGGTGGGGGTGACCGGCTCGGTCGGTGTGCGGGTGATGCCGATGTTGGATTCCCACCAATAAGGGCTGCGCGGCTGCCCGTAGAAATACGTCTCGACCGCGCGCTTGAACATGGGAGCGGCGTAATCAGAGCCTTCGCCCACATTTTCGACGATGACCGCGATGGCAATGTCGGGCTTGTCGGGATTGTTCAGGTCGGTGTACCCGGCGAACCAGGCGTGGGGGATGCCATTGGTTTCAGCGGTGCCAGTTTTGCCGTAGATGGGGACGTCAATATTGGTAAAGCGGAAGTAGGCAGTGCCGCGCCGGTTCCGGATGACTTCGAGCATGGCGGCGCGCAAGGCAGCCAGTGTTTCGGGTTTCATCGGCAGGACGCCGCGCGATTCGGGTTTGAACATGCTGGTTTCGACGCCACTTGCATCGACGATTTTTTCGACAAGCTGTGGACGGTAAAGCGTGCCGCCGTTGCCGATGGCGGCCATGAAGTCGGCGACCTGCAGGGGCGTGACCAGCACATCACCCTGGCCAATGGCCTGGTTGGTAGCAGCGACCAGCCCTGGCGGATTGATGATCGCGCCTTCGGATTCTTCCAATTGGCCGATGCCAGTCTTTGAGCCGAGGCCAAATCCACGTGCCATGTCGGCAATCGCCGTAACGCGTCCCTGGTTGTAAAGGTCGAGACCAATGTGCCAGAAATATGGGTTGCAGGAGCGCATCAACCCGCTGGTCAGATCGAGTTCTCCGGAGGGCCGGGTGTAAGGAGGTTCTTCACCTGCGGCAATTTCTTGCTGCATGTGTTCCCAGGTCCAGTCATAAAGCACGCGGTCGGGCAGCTCGGTGAATTCGTAACCGCACTGGTACTTTGTTTCCGGGGTGTAGGTGCCGCTTTCAAGCGCCGCTGAAAAAGTGATCACCTTGAAGACCGAGCCGAGCGGGTATTGCCCCTGTGTGGCGCGGTTGTACATGGGTTGATTCGGGTCGTTTAGCAGGTTGCCGAGGGCGTAACCGCTGTTGGCATTGTTCGGCTCGAACAAGTTCGGGTCGAATTTGGGCGAGGAGACCATTGCCAGGATGCGGCCGGTGTCGCGTTCGAGCACCACGATCGAGCCTCGGTAGCCCAGGATGGCTTTCTGTGCCCAGACCTGGAGATTCTGGTCGATGGTCAAATGAATTGATGAGGCGGGCTGGGCCTCGGTTTTCCCCAGGGATGAAATTACCTTGCCGTCTTTGCCAACAACATACAGGTTGCCGCCGGTTTTGCCCATCAGGTAGCTTTCGCCCCAGCGCTCGATGCCGCCCTGTCCAACCCGTGTGGCAGGCGAGTAACCCGCGCGAACATACCGATCGAGCTGTTCCTTGGGTACCGGGGAAATATAGCCCACTGCCTGCGGGGCAATACCGCCGCCATAATATAAGCGTGAATTGTACTGGGTCATCACCAACCCGCCCAGGTTCGAAAGCAGGCCCCAGCGCCGGTTGACTTCTGCCAGCGGGGTCTCACCGATCGGCACATACCAATCGGTGCCGCGCTTGTCGTTATACAGGCCGGTAATCGCACCAATGGGCAGGCCGGTCAGGCGGCTTAGCTCGCCAAGCAGGGTTACCTCGCTTTCGCCAATCTGCGCCGGGATGACGCCCAGCGCCATGATGTCGGTCTGGGCTACGAGCGGCTGGCCGTTCCGTTCATAAATAATGCCGCGCTCCGGCACCTGGTAATCCAGCGAGAGGGTTGCGCCGTCGCGCAGTTCAGGCATCACCAGCCCATCATTCCAGACAATCTGCCACTTGGCGTTTTCCAGTTGCAGATCGGCGGACATGTCGCGCACCAGGTCACCGGCGATCTGAGTCTTGAAAGTCACGCGGAAGCTGACTTGCGCCGTGGTGGGGGTTTGGCTGCCGGGGGAAATCTCGTAGGTCATTTCCTTCAATGTCAACGAGTTCATGGCGTCACGGTAGCGTTTCGTGAAATCGTCGCTGGTAATGCTGCTCCGGCTGTCCTCGGAGATCAGGGGATACATGGCGTCATAATCGTCTTTTTGCCAGGCTTCCAGGAAGGCGAGCAGGGTGCTTTGCGGATCCGCTTCAGGCGGCGGGGTGACACGCACGACCGGGGTCGGGAGCGAGGAGGTGCCGGTCGGGTTTGCCCCGCCAGGCCCATTTTGTCCGCTGCACCCGGCCAACAAGGCCAGGGCCACGATTAAACTTAATAGTCTGTAAAACTTCATAGGTTCACCTTATTCTGAGACTCGCTGCGCAAAAACGACTGGTACACCGGGCACTGATAAGCGAGCGCGGCCTGGCAATTGCGGGCCACATCTGCGCTGGGAGGCAGGCCCACCTGTCTGAGAAGCATGCTCAGGCTGCATAAGGGCAGCCCCATCACCGAGGCATAGCAGCCAGCCATTTTTTCTACCGGCTGGAAATCCGGGTTTTGGATGCCGTAAGCGCCAGCCTTGTCGAGCGGGTCACCAGATTCGAGATAACGTTCGATTTCCTCGTCGCTGTAGGCGCGCATCGGCACGTCTGTGACGACCACATCCATCCACAGTTTCCCATCGTTAACGCGCAGGACAGATATGCCAGTAAAGACCTGGTGGGTGCGTCGGCGCAGGCGGGCCAGCATTTGGCGGGCTTCCTGCGCGTCAGCCGGTTTCCCGAGCACATCGCCGTCGATCACGACAGCCGTATCGGCCCCGATGATGACATGCTCCTTGCGCGCGCGCGAAAGCACAGCCCGCGCCTTGGCCTCCGCCAGCCGCCGCACATAATCAGCCGGGGCTTCAGCAGGCAGGCGCGTCTCATCTACGTCAGAAATATCCAGGCCAAATCTCCAGCCGCCCAGGGCCAGGAGCTGCCTGCGGCGCGGAGAATTGGAAGCCAGTAAAAGCAAGGGTATTGTCGTCATAGATATCGAATTAAGATTCTAACACAGTAGAGACACGGGGGATTCTGCCAGTTATAATCATTTGCAAGCCTCCGCCGTGTTCCTGTTGTTAATGAAATTCAGGGTCTTGGCACGGAAATTCGCAAAGAGCCGAAATTCATCATCTGGTTAGTTCCATCCAATCGTTGTAAAATGTCTCTGCGAAATTGCATAGACAATCTTGGCCTGGCAGGCCGTCTGCGCGCCTCTCAGGTCTACAAAATGGAGAAGAGCATGCAAGAACTCAAAGAAAAGATTCTAAAAGAGGGAAAAATCCTCAGCAATGGTATTCTCAAGGTGGATAGTTTCATCAATCATCAGGTCGATCCGATGTTGATGGATGCCTGCGGGCGCGAATTTGCGCGCCGTTTCGCGGGCGTTAAAGCCACCAAAGTACTCACTGCTGAAATCTCGGGGATTGCCCCGGCGCTGACGACAGCCTTCCATCTCGGCCTGCAAGTGGTTTATGCGCGCAAGACCAAGCCTGTCACCATGCCCGACCAGGTCTATCTGACCCTGGCGCCCTCCCATACCAAGGGCCGGATGGTCGAACTGATCATCTCACCCGAACACCTCCCGCATGGCGAGCGGGTGCTGATTATCGACGACTTCCTGGCTTCCGGCGCAACCATCCTCGGCCTGGTGCGCCTGGCCCAGACTGCCGGGGCGGAGATCGTCGGCATCGGCGCGTTGATCGAAAAGAATTTCGAAGGCGGCCGCGAGGCCCTGCAAAAACTCAATGTGCCGGTTGAATCGCTGGCGGTGATTGCCTCGCTTGAGAATGACACCATCACGTTTGCGGACTGAATTCTTGCGCGCTGTGTATTTTGCGGCGCGCAATCCGTTTCTTTTTTCCTTTATCTTGCGACAGATGTCCTTTGCCCTGCCGGTCGACCGTTTAGGCGAAACTTCCACGCTGCTGGCTTTTCATCACCCGGCCCCAGCCTACCCGGTGCATGTCTTGCTCGTTCCGAAAAAGCCGCTTGCCACCCTGGCCGACCTCGACCCGGTTGCCGACAGCGATTTCCTGACCGATTTATATGCCACCGTCCAGAAGCTGGTCAAGCAACTTGACCTGGCCGAGGATGGTTACCGTTTGATTGTCAACGGCGGCAAATTCCAGGATTTCCCGTACCTGCATTTTCATCTCATATCTGGGTAGGGGCGAACCACACCTGCCCAGTCCGCAGGTGCTGGGTTGGGTCGCCCCTACAGACAACATAGGATCCAAATGCCCAATTCCATTGCCATTCTCGATTTCGGTTCCCAGTATGCCCAGTTGATCGCCCGCCGCGTGCGCGAGGCGCATGTCTATTGCGAGTTGTTTCCCTGGGACGTGCCGCAAGAGAAAATCATGGCCATCCAGCCGAAAGCCTTCATCCTTTCTGGCGGGCCAAACTCCGTTTATGAGCCAGGCGCGCCCTTTCTCCAACCTTTCATCCTGGAAACCGGCCTGCCGATTTTGGGAATCTGTTACGGGATGCAGGCGCTGACCCATGCCCTGGGCGGCAAAGTGGACGCCTCGGCGCACCGCGAATACGGTCACGCCGAAATTGAGCCGCTGATGCCCGGCACCCTGCTCGATTCGATTTCCAAAGTCTGGATGTCGCATGGCGACAAAGTCACGCAACTGCCGCCGGGCTTTGTGGCGCTGGCGAAATCGGGAAGCAGCCCCTATGCGGCCATGGGCGATTTCTCGCGGAAATATTTTGCCTTGCAATTTCACCCCGAAGTCAACCATACCCCCGGCGGGGCAGCGCTGATCAAGCATTTTGTGGTCGAGATTTGCGGTGTCACCCCCGATTGGACGCCGCAGTCGATCATCGACCAATCCATCGAGCGGATTCGTCAGCAGGTCGGCTCGAACCGCGTGCTGGCGGCGGTCTCGGGCGGCGTCGATTCGTCGGTGGCGGCGGCGCTGGTTCATAAAGCAGTCGGCGACCAGTTGGTGGCGGTCTTTGTCAACACCGGCCTGCTGCGTAAAAACGAGCCTGAACAGGTCGTGATTGCCTTCCGCGAAATGCTCGGCGCGGAACTGGTGGCGGTCAACGCCGCCGACGAGTATTTCGCGGCCCTGAAAGGCGAAACCGACCCGGAGAAAAAGCGCAAAATTGTCGGGGAGAAGTTCATCCGCATTTTCGAGAAAGAAGCTAAAGAGTTAGGTAAGCCCCCGTTCCTGGTGCAAGGGACGATATATCCGGATGTGGTCGAATCGTCTGCCCCGGACCGGAACAAGGCCGATAAAATCAAAACTCATCATAACGTTGGCGGCCTGCCCGAGGATATGACCTTCGAACTGGTTGAGCCTCTCAGGTATCTGTTCAAGGACGAGGTTCGGGCCGTCGGCGAAGCCCTCGGGCTGCCGCATGAGATGGTTTGGCGGCAGCCGTTCCCGGGGCCGGGGTTGACCGTCCGCTGCCTGGGTGAGGTCACGCCCGAAAGAGCCGACCGCCTGCGTGAAGCGGACGCCATCCTGATTGAAGAGTTATCCGCCGCCGGGCTTCTAGGAAAGGGCGCGGGCACCAGCCAGGCCTTTGTAGTGCTGCTGCCGGTGCGTTCGGTGGGCGTGATGGGTGACCAGCGCACCTATCAGGAAGCCTGCGCCATCCGCGCCGTGTTGACCGACGATTTTATGACCGCCGACTGGGCGCGTCTCCCCTATGACGTGCTGGCCAGAGTCTCGACGCGGATTGTGAACGAGGTGCGCGGCATCAACCGCGTGGTTTACGACATCACCAGTAAACCCCCTGCCACGATCGAGTGGGAGTAGGAGTGATCATGACGATTGAGCGCCGTTCTGCTCTCCCTGCCCCGCCGATCCATCCGCTGGCGGCCCTGGCAACCATCGCGCTGGATGGTTTTTTCGCTGTTTTTGAAATCTTCGACCCGTTGATGCTGCTCTTCATCAGTTCCGGGATCGGCCTGTTGGGTTTTACTGCCACAACACTTGTCCAGCGCTTCCTGGCGAATGATAACTGGGGCGCGGCGCTGGCCAAGGGCATGGTCATGGGCGTCTTTGCCGGGGTGCCGTATCCGATAGCTGGTACGGTTATCGGCGCGCCATTGCTGATCTGGGCTGGAGTCCATCAGTGGATCAAGCTGCCGGGCAGGGGAAACAATCAGATTATCGATGAGGTTATCAACCAGCCTGCGCTGGAAGACAAGGAGAAGGAATGAACTTCAAAATTGATCTCGGGGAAATTCTGACCAAATCCTGGAAAATCACCTGGAAATTCAAAATCCTGTGGATTTTTGGCATCCTTGCAGGCTGCATGTCCAGTAATCAGGGAAACTATAATTTTAATAGCGGCGGGGGCGGAGGCAGCAACGGCAGTGGTGGAAATACGGACTTGCCGGATTTCATGCGTCCATTCCAGGAGATGGACTTTGGGCAAGTTGTCCGCGAATTTTTCAACCAGTATTTTGGCATCATCATCGGTGTGATCCTGGCTCTCTGCGTGTTGTGGTTTGTCTTCTATTTCCTGGGGTTGATGGGCAAAATCGGTCTGATCAAGGGCGCGGGCAAAGCCGATCAGGGCATCGAGTCCTTGACTTTCGGTGAGTTGTGGACGGAAAGCCTCCGCTATTTTTGGCGCTTGTTTGGCCTCTCGCTGCTTGTCGGCCTCCCTGCCTTTCTCTTGACAATTCTTCTGCTTGTTGGGCTGGGACTGGGCGTTTATACGGCCATTACCGGCGACATGTCAGAGGGCAGTCTCATTGCCATGTTCATTGGCCTGGGAGGCGTATTTGTACTGGTGATTTGCGGCTTTTCACTGGTGATGCTGGTGGTGGGGTTGATCGTGGAACAGGCCTATAATGCCATTGTGCTTGAAGACCGCGGCCTGCTTGAAAGCCTTGGGCGCGGTTGGGAGGTCTTCCGCCAGAACTGGCTGACAGTCTTCGTTGTTGGCGTGGTTCAGTGGCTGATTGCGCTGGTGGTTGGCATCGCCGGGTTTATCATCCAACTTGTCATTGCCATGCCGCTGATTATTGTCGTCGTCATGACAGTTGCCAGTAATGCCTCCCTTTCAACCAGCGCAGGCCAGGGGATGGTTGGCGTGCTGATCCTGACACTGTGCTGTTCGCTGGCAATCCTGGTGCCGTTTTCGCTGCTGTTAAGCGGCATCCAGAATACCTATTTGCAAGCTGTCTGGACGTTAACCTATCGCCGCCTGACAGCCCTGATGCAGCCCAGTCTGCCCGCGCAGTTGGAGGTCAGCGAGCCGCAATAGCCAGATGACCACAAGTTAAGTTACGCTTCCGGCGCGAAGTCTCACAAAAGGCTTCGCGTCTTTGATTTTTTCGGGTATGATTCTTTTAACAACAGGAATTGGAACCTTTGCGCCAAATTTACCTATCCCGGCAGTTTTTTATTACAGTGCTTGTCGTGAGTCTGATTCTCCCGGCGGTCTCGGCGCGCGCCCAGGGAACAGCGTTTGCTGCCATTACCAAACCTGATACCAGTAAATTCCCGGCAGTGACTACCCTGCTGGATGTTTTCGACGACCAGGGAAATTTTCTGACAGCCCTTCGGCCCGCAGATGTCACCGTGCTCGAAAACGGCCGGCAGCTGACCCCCGATGCGCTCGAATTGCTGCAGCCGCCGTTAAACTTCGTACTCGCCATCAACTCCAGCCCGGCGCTGGCTGTCCGCGACGGGTTCGGTAAATCGCGTTACGATTATGTGGCGGCTGTCTTGAGCAACTGGGCCGCCGCCCGCCCTGCCGACAGCCTCGATAACATGGCGCTGGCCTGGAATGGCGGCACGGTCGCCTCGCGCTTAAAGCCCGCAGATTGGAAAAACCGTTTCGATAGTTTCGATCCGGCTGCAAAAGCCTCCTCCTCGAGTTTGGCGGCCCTGGGCTTTGCGCTGGATGTCGTCCAGGGTGAGGAGACTGCCCCCGGCGCCAAGAAGTCGATTTTGTTGGTCTCGCCCCATCTTGAAAGGAAAGACCAGGCGAACGTCAATAGCCTGATCACCCGCGCCAAACAGGCAGGCGTGCGCGTTCACGTCTGGCTGGTAGACTCACAAGCTTTTCTGGACAATTCGGGGTCGCAGGCCTTGCGGGATTTGGCCCTGGCAACCGGCGGACGCTACCTGACTTTTACCGGCAAAGAGACCCTGCCTGACCCCGAAGAGTGGCTTTCTTCCCTGCGGCATGTCTACCGCTTAACTTACAGCTCAAAAATCCGGGCCGGGGGCGAGCAGACCCTCACGGCGCAGGTAAATGCCGCGAACCTGGTGTTAACCAGTGCGCCGGTGGCTTTTTCCCTGGATATCCAGCCGCCTGCCCCGGCCTTGCTTTCGCCTCCCATTCAAATTATCCGCGAAAATCCCAATCGACCGTTTGAGATTGAAAGTTTTCTGCCAGACCAGCAGGAAATTTCTGCGCTGGTTGAATTTCCAGACCAAATCGCCCGTCCCTTAAAACGCACAACCCTTTTTGTGGACGGACAGAAAACCGCCGAAAATACCTCCGAGCCGTTTGATCGTTTTACCTGGGATCTCAGTGGCTACGTTGCCAGCGGGGAACATACCATTCGCGTGGAAGCCGAAGACAGCCTGGGATTGACTGGCGTGAGTGCCGAAGTGCCGGTGCAGGTGACGGTCATCCTGCCCCCGGGTGGCATAGCCGGGTTGATTTTGCGCAATCGCGTGGCCTTGACCATCGCTTTCGTGGTGCTGGCAGGCGCAATTTTGCTGGGAATTATCTTCCTGGGTGGGCGGCGGGGGCTTGCCACGCTGGCAGAACGCCGCAAGGCGCGTGCTGCACAATTAGACCCCGTCACCCAGCCTCTGGCTTCGGCCCAGACCAGCGCTGCCGCGCGCGCAGTTCCAGCCCCGTTCCCCTGGCTGCGGCGAAAAGCTGCCACCCCTCCCGCCTACTTTGTAAAACTGACTTCGGACGGCGCACCGGCGGTTGGCGACCCCGTTCCATTGACCGGGCGCGAAATGACTTTTGGCACCGACCCCACGCAGGCGACCACGGTCCTCGACCACCCCTCCCTTTCGGGATTGCACGCGCGTTTGCGTCATACGGAAGATAACAAATTCCTTTTGATGGACCAAAATTCCGTTGCGGGAACCTGGGTCAATTATGACCCAATTACTGCAAAGGAAGGCTGCCTGCTCAAGCATGGAGATGTGGTAAACTTTGGGCATCTCACCTACCGGTTCGTGCTCACCAAGCCGCCTGCCGCCTCCAAACCTGTCATTACACCCAATATAGACGGATGATCCGTACTGATCACGCTCATCTTTACGTTGCCGCACAGACCCACCCGGGGATGTCTGGCAAAAATAACGAAGACAACTTCGCAGTGTCGGCTCATGTCATCAGCAAGGCGAATCCGACACCGTCGGTTTTTGCGATTGTCTCAGATGGAATCGGTGGTCACCGGGCGGGTGAAGTGGCTTCAGAGCTGGCGGTCAATCTCATCAGCGAAGCCGTGGAAAAGCGCGAGGGGGGGCATCCGCTGGCAGTCTTCCAAAACAGTTTTTACAAGGCGAGTGAATCCATTTTCAAGCAAGCTGAAGAGGATTCTTCGCGCAAAGGCATGGGGGCAACCGCGGCCTGCGCGTGGGTGCTTGGGCAGCAGTTGTATATTGCTTATGTGGGCGATTCGCGCATTTACCTGATCCGTGGACGGCGCATCCAGCAACTTTCACGTGATCACACCTGGGTGCAGGATGCGCTGGAAAAGGGGATTCTCGACCGCAAGGGCATCAAAAACCACCCTAATTTACATGTCATCCGCCGTTACCTGGGTTCCAATGAACCCGCCGAACCTGATTTACGCCTGTATATGCAGTCAGGTGAGAGTGATAAGCACGCGCGCAATAACCAGGGCACGGCTTTGGTGCCGGGAGATGTGGTCTTGCTCTGCTCGGACGGGCTGACGGACCTGGTCAGTGACAGTGAAATCCATGCCATGCTGCCGGGGCGCAAACTGAAAGATGCGGCCCAGGCCTTGATCGATTTAGCCTGCCAGCGCGGCGGGCATGACAATATCACCGTCATTCTGCTGGGCGTTCCCTGGAACCCGGCCAAAATGGATCCGGGCTGGGTGGCGGGATGATCTTCAACCAGGATTCGAAAATCGAAACCATTGACCTGACAAAAGTTATCGATGAAAACCTGGAGATTTACACAGAGGGTCAATATTCAGACCCGCCGTTCCAGGTGGAACCATGGTCTACCATTCAGGGCCAGGGATATAAAGTGTCACGCCTGTGTCTGGGAACGCAGACAGGCACACATATCGATGCTCCGGCTCATTTCTGTGCTGATGGAGCGAGTCTTGAGGCCCTGCCTGTCGAAGCGCTGATGGGGAAATATCTCTGGCTGGATATTCATGCGGCTGAAAAAGACTGCGGTAAAGGGTTTGGCTATCGCAGCGAGGCGATTTTGTTTTTAACCTCCGAGGTCTCCAGTCTTCCAGAGATTCCTGAAGGGCTTTTCGAGGCCTTGCTCCAGCTGCCTTGCAGGGTCTGGGTCATTGCCCGAGGAATTTCCATCATTGGCAGGGAGGCCTTTTACTTTAACCGCAGGTTGGCCGAAGCTGGTAAATATTTGGTAGAGGATATCGATGAAGTTGCAGCGAAACGAATCAGGGTTGGAGGGGAAATGCTTGCCCTGCCGCTGCGACTCACGCAAGTCTCTGGCTCACCCTGTCGTGTGGTTGTCCGGCAGCCGACCGACTGAGTTCTTCTGCTGATCCCATTGACGCTGCACAATTCATTAGTAGCTTTAGTTTCCGCTTAGGGGAACCTTGGATAGTCTCCCTGATTGGCGTTGACCGCAACCTCGGCCACGAATTTCACGCGAATTTCGGGCCCTTTTTTCGAAAAATTCGTGCTATTCGTGGCGAAAAACCAAGCTCAACACCAAAATGGGTGACATTATATCTTCCAGGAGGATTAAGCCTTTGTAAGACCTTCATCTGCGCCTTTCACGGTTTGAGTTCCACGATCACAATTTGATTCCCATAAACATCCTTAAAATGCACATGGACATCGCCTTCGCTGTCTTCCGGCTCGTAGAGAAATTCCACTTCGCACTGGCGGAGGGTCTCGTAGGTTTTCTGGCAATCGTCCGTGTAAAGCACGAAGAGCGGCTCGTCCCCGGCCTGCCTGCCAACCAGGGATTTTTCACCGGTGCCAGCCTTCAGCATCCAGAGGCCAACATCTTCCTGCCCCGGCAGGGCGACGTGAACGTAGCGCAGTTCATCAGAGACGGTCTGATCGAAGATTTTTTGGAACCCCAGCTTGCCAACGTAAAAGCTGAGCGCTTCTTCGTAATCCTTGACCAGCAAAATCATGCGACCGATGCGGGTGAACATTTTTAGCTCCTTTTGACAGGTTTTCATCATCCTGTCACTGCTTAGATTTTATTCGCTTTATTCCGTGCGGATGTGTTTTTACTTCACCGTCAGCCAAACTCCCAGCAGCACCACCGCCAGCCCAAGCATCCGGGTGGAGTCCAGGGAATGTTCAGCCGCTCCCAAAACCCCGAAATGATCCAGGATGGTCCCCACCAAAAGTTGCCCGGCGACAATCGCGGTAATCGAGGCGGCCACCCCAACGCGCGGGATCATGTAGCTGATGGCTCCGATCACCACCAACCCGAAAATCCCTGCCGAGAGGGCATACCAGGGTACGCTGCGCCACTGGGCCAGTTTTCCACCGCTATAAAACAAAAGCGGGATCAGCGCCACCAGCGCGCCACCGATATGGACGATAAAGACGCTTTCCAGGACGCCGAGTCGCTGGCTGATCATGCTGGCCAGCGGGCTTTGTAACCCGACCGCCACCCCGCCCAACAAACCAATCAAAATAATCACGAAAATGGGCTGCATCAATGGGTTTCCTTTCAACCTATTCGGGGCGGTAAGGCGCTTCGGCCTCGATATCGCCCACGTATTCGGGCAGGTTCGCGTGCCCGAGCATCTGCCGGATGGCCTGGATCTCGCCAATGTGGTACCAGTAGTGGTAGGTAATGCGCCGCAGGGCCGAACCGACGGTCTGGCCGACAGGTTTTCCGTCCAGGAGCAGTTCTGTTTGCAGGGAGGCGGTTGTCAGCGTAGCGAGGAACGGGTCTGCGGCCTGGGTGACGGTCTGCCATTTTTCGAGCATTTCCTTAAGCGAGGGTGCGCTCATCGGCGCGCCATAGGCAAACAGTTCGTTCAGTTCGGGGTAGAGTACCTGCCCCTGCGCCCGGATCAGCCAGTAGCGCTGTTCGTGCCAGGCCAGGTGGCCGACCGTCCAACTGATGCAATTCATCGGGCCAAAATGCTGGCTGCCGTCTGCTTCGGGGATGCCGTCCAATCCGCGCAGCCACTCGCGGCGGGTGAAATGGAATTGGTCGATCAGGGGGTGGGTCATGGTTGCTCCTTTGTCGATTGCGTAGGGGCACGGCGGATTCTGTCAGATAAGACGATCCGCAAATCCCCCGCCGTGCCCCTACGGGAACGTTATTTCAAAAATTTTTGGATGTGGACTTGCAGTTTCTGCGGCTGGATGGCGGTCACGTCCACCTGACGCGCCCCAATGAAAGCGGCAAAACGCGCCAACCCTTTGCCGAGCGCATCGGCGAAGGCGGGGTCATCCGCTGTCGCTTCTTTTTCCAGCCAGAAGCCGTTGATTTTGAGCGTGCCGGTCTTGCGGTCGAGTTTCGGGCCGAGGCGCGCCACCAGGTCGTCGCCGTAGAGAATCGGCAGGGTGTAGTAGCCCCAGCGGCGCTGTTCGAGCGGTTTGTAGACTTCCCAGATGTAGTCAAAGCCAAAGACTTCCCTGGCCCGTCCGCGGGCGCTGACAATTTCCAACGGGGCGAGGAAAGTCACTTCGTCGAGCGTGGAAGGGCCAAGGGGAGTCCATTCCGGGGGAAGCTCGCCGCGTTCGAGGGCCTCGAGCAACGGTAGATCGCAGGAGAGGGCAATCCAGTCCTCCTTTGAACCTTCCACCTGGGCTTTGGTATAAACTCCCTGCTCGTACAGGGCGGCAAGCTGGTGTTTGGCCTGCTCTGAGGTGACTTCCAGGTCGAAAAAGAACAGGTTGCGCGCCCAGCGCTTCTCGCGAGTCAGGCCCAGGAAAGCAATAATCTTGTGGCTGAAACGGTCAAGGGTTTCCTGCGGGCTGGCAATCCAATCATATTGCGGCGGGAGGACGCGCTCACGCAGGTCGTAGTGGCGGTCGAAGCCCTGGCGGTGATGGACCATAACTTCGCCTTTGAGCCACAGGCTGTAGAGCGCCAGGGCGGTATCCTTGCGGCCGCGGTAACTCTTGACGGCCTGGTTGCCTTCGAAATCGCGATTGCCAAGCGGGCCGCGCTCGCGGATGGCCTCGAGCACCTGCGTCAGGACTTCGGGGTGTTCGGCGACGAATTTGGTCCAGCGCGGATACAGGTTGGGTTGCTGCATCCCTGCCCGCCAGTAGGGAAAATCTTCCATCGGGTAGAAGAACAACCCGCCGCCGTAATCGAAAAACTGGCGCTCGTCGTAGGCGACCTGGTAGAGCTGTTCGGGGTAAAAATCGAGCACGCGGCTCCAGAGGGCGATTTCCTGGCTGCGGGCGACCACATTGAGCGGGTCGAGCTGCAGGGCCTCGCTGTTGCGGATGGCCGCGGCGGCGCCGTCCTTGCCCGTGAAGCGGCGGCCAGGCCAGAGGCCCTGGCGGCCGAGGATGAAGCGTTTGTAGGTGGTTTTGGAGATGGAGATGGGGGTCATGGTGCCTGTCATGGTTTTACGTTGATGGGATTTTCGTTGCTTAAACCAGCCCCCTCCTGCCTCCCCCAAATACGACTGGGTTTCGTCGTATTTGGGGGAGGCAGGAGGGGGCCTGCAGGCGGATGGAGCGGCGGTGATGGATTTGGGGGTCGAAGGGTAGCGTACAAGGGTTGTACCCTATGTGATAATCGGTTCTTGCTGGCAAATGAAAAGCAGCAATCAATCGAAATTGCTTATATTGGGTGAAAATAAAGAAAGTTGTTGCGTTTTGGTTGGGTAGAAAACTCCTATAATGATAAAGGGGTTGTCCACCCTTCTTTTGTGAAATTCATAAGTGGTTCCCAAAAATAACAAGAGATCTTTCTGGGTAACGAATTCATCAAAATATTTTTTCCTTACTAGCGCCTTTGCTCCTTCTTCATCACCATCAGTTTCCCTTAAGCATTTCCAAAATAATGCACCAATCTCCCAGTCATGTATTGATAACTCTCTGGGCCTAGAATCTCCTTCTGATAAAAACTTGTACTTGAATATGTAGGGGATTTTACTGATTATTTTTCGCGGTTTAGCTTGTCCATTATCATTAAGGTCAAACATCCGCAGTTGTTTTAGCTTTTCGCGCCATTGAGGTTTCCAATCTCTTTCTGTTTCTTCAATAATTAAGTCAATTATTTTGAGGGGCTTTAGTGTTGCCAAAGATCTATTTTCACTCTTCGATAGAGAAATCAAATCTTCCATCGAAGTAAATACTTCATTGCAAACATATTCTTTTCTCGCTGCCCAGTGATCATCTGTGCCAATTCTTTCGATAAACCGAATAGGCTCATCCAAACCCTTTCGTGGCGTATAACTTTCAAGCCGAAAATCATGTGAGTGCTTTATCAAATCCAATTCAACCCAACTGTACTTTGGATACTTTTTCTCATCGTATATGTTGGATGATATAGGATACATTCGAACCCATTTTTTGCCATCGAGTAAACCGGCAGTACAAACTACTTCCCCAAAATCACTTGATGGTAGTGGGTATGTTTTTACAGTGATCAATACTTTAGCTTTTGGCAATTCACCAAGTGGGTAGGACATAATTGCCCCCATATTAATTTAGAGATGAATTACTGGCGTTAGGATGGTTTTTTCTTTTTGCAAATGTTCAACGAGTGTATACCTATGGCAATAATGATGATCGGCTTCAAAGCAAACCAATGCAATCCGCGGATATTCAAAAATTAAACCATTCAGATATGTTTTTGCTTCTTTTTGATGGGGCAATAAATCAGTTTCATATTTGTGGAAAAGTTTTTCATAAGAAACGCTCTTACCCAAACCTTTACGCATCGCAGACGGAATCCCTAACTCCGGAATATGGAAGTATTTCATCCCTGCTTTTTCGATATAGTCGCTAAAACTCTTTTTTGAGAACCCATATTTCATCGATTGCGGATTGTTGCGCACATCTATGACTGCCATGATATTGTTAGCAATCAATTTATTTAGAAATGAATCGATTGTCAATCCTTCATAGCCAAGAGTAAAAATATGTGATTCTTTGTCGACATTCCATGCAAATTGAATCTGTTTTATTTCTTCAGAGTCAAACAGAGCAGATATAATTTTGCTTCGGGCGGCGAATTGAGGATAATCTCGATATATTTTCCGAATCAGATTTCTTCCGTATGTTCCACTAGCCTTAAGTTCTAGTAGCGCGGCTTTATCACCAAGTGTTATTTCTTTCACATAAGAATGTAATGTTTTTAACTCGAAATCATCAGTGGCTTCCAATAAGCCAAGTTCAGTTAATCGTCTTTTATCGTAATAAGACATAAAACTAAATGGCCCATATTGATAAGGGAAAAAATCATAATGATTTTTGCCTGTCATTTGGCAAAAATTAAATAGAAGTTTTTCGCAGTCTGTTCTTTTTAAACTGCCATTAAAAACTTCAAGTAAAGCAAGGAGTAATTTCCTTCGGTAATACATAAGCTTTCTCTATATTCATTATAGTACATAATTTCTATCAATCAAAACCCCAATTCCTTCAAAATCTCGCCCTCGCCCTTTTTGCCCTTGTTCCCCAGCAATTCGCGCCAGAACTGGTCATCATAACGCCGCGATTTGACCGGCAGCGGCATGGGGACGCCCCAGCCGAGCAGCAGGACTTCTTCCTTGGGCTGCAGGCGGGCGAGCATACCCTTGATGGCTTCGCGCCCCGAGAGTCCCGAAAGCACGGCCTGGATGTCATCGTCATCGCCCAGCCAGCCGCTGATGCGCGTGCCAAGCTGCGACATAACCTCGTCATAGATCTGCGAGGGGCGCTGGTCGACGATCAGCAGGGTGACGTAGTATTTGCGCAGTTCGCGCGCGATGGTGGCGAAAGTCGTCTGCGCGGCCATTTCGCGGTTGAGCAGTTTGTGGGCTTCCTCGACCACGATGATCAGTTGGCGCGGTTCGGCTGCCCCGTGGGCGCGGAAGGCGTTTGTCCGTTTTTCCCAGGCGTCGCGGATGTGGCGCGTCAGCAGGTTCGAGACCAGCAGGTAATCCAGATCGCTTTCGTGGTCGCCAAAAGACAGGACCACATGCTGTCCAGCTTCGAGGGCCTTGATGATTTCGCTGATTCCGTCCGAGGCGGGTTTTTCGACGATATAAGGTTTGTTGAACAGGCGGCGGAGTTTATCGTGCAGGGCCTCGGCAGCCATCACGTTGACGCCGTTTTCATCTGCCCAGGACGCGACGCTTTCAGGATGCGGCACCTTTTTGACCTTGCCGGTTTTCTCATCCTCGACTTCGATCTCTTCGCGGTTCATGGCCTTGAAGCGGGCGAACCAGTCGCTTTTGAAGGTATTGTAGAGCGCGTTCAGGGTGGTTGGCGTGGTCTCTTTGAGATTCAACTCGCGCGAGAGCATTTCGATATCCGTGGCGGCGATCTCGCTGGTGGCGATTTCGAGATTGAAGTCGGGCGTCTGGCTCTGGCGGATTTTCGCGCCCGCGCCGAGACCTACCACCCGGACCTTGCTCCCGAACTTGGTTTTTAATCCAATGACGGGCAGCTTTGAATCGGAGGCCACATCGTCAAAGCCGTATTCGTTGTGCATGTCCAGTACCAGCACGGAGGCTTTGTTGTAGTGCATCAACCCGGCCAGGACGAGGCGCGTCAGGAAGGATTTACCCGTCCCGGTCGCGCCAAAGACGCCCGATGAGCGCTGGACGAACTTCTCCAGATTGATGCAGACGGGATGTCCCTGTTCGCGGGTGTAACCAATGATGAAATTGCCGTCCTTCTCGGGGTCGCCGAAAATGGCGGCGATATCGGCCTGATCTGCCAGGGAGACGGGGGCATGATGCAGCGGGACAGTTTTGACCGGGATGGGACGCGGGTCTTCGGCGTGTTCCGCGCGCCAGAGTTTGTAATCAGGCGTGCCGGGTTCGGGGCCGCGTTCAAGCATCAGCGCGGGGAGGATTTCCAGGTTGGTGTAGAGCGTCTGCCCATGCAGGGCCTTGGCCAGGGCGGGCGGCAGGCGCGTCTCGGACTGTTCGTCCGCGAAGCGCGGGTCGGTCGCGCCCAGTTGTAAGTCAGTGACCAGGCCGTAGAAACGGTAGTCACCGCTGTCGATGACGACAAAGCCGCCTTCCTGCACGTCAAGCGGGTCAACGGTCAGACGGGCAGAGAAGGATTCTTTCAATCCGCCGCCGATGATGTAGCCAATTTGTTGGTTAGTTGTCATAAGAACTCCTAAACACAAAGGACACAACGGGCACGAAGGTTAAACCACCATTCGTTTGATGCCGTCCTTTAGATGTGGTACGTTGAAGTTGATCAGGAAACCAAGACGAATCCTGGAGAGACGGAGGTAAGTCATCAGTTGCGCTTCGTAGATAGGATTCATGGTTTCGACAGACTTGAGTTCGACGATGACACATTTATCAACACGCATATCCAGCCGCAGCCCGGATTCAAGCCGCTCCCCTTCGAACATGATGGGAAGCACAACTTCCGTTTCGACCAGCGCGCCACTTTTGCGCAAAATATGCGCCATGGCTGTTCGATAAACTGATTCGAGCAAACCAGGCCCAAGCACTGTGTGGACTTTATATGCTACATCCAGCACGGTTTTTCCGACCCGCTCGACATCGAGTGGTATCACTTGGAAGACCTTTTTGGACAGAGTAGCCATAAAACTTTGTGTCCTTTGTGCCCTTCGTGTTTAAAGCACTTCCCCAAGAGCGCCAAGGACGCTCATCAGGGTTGGATAATCATCCCGTAGCAGCGTAATCAACTCCTGTGTTGCGGATTCTTTCCACTGTGGGTTTTGCGCCGCCCCGGCCTGCTGGAGGTGCGCGGCCAGGATTTCGCCGATCGGCGCATCTTTGGCTCTGAGAATATGCCTGAAGTAGCCAAACCTGCCTGCCGTAGTAAAGCGCTTCAAATCCGCCTCATCGCACAGGTAGATCACATCCAGGCTGAGCGGCGGGCGCGGCGGCAGGAGGTGGAAAATCTTACCATCCTGTTCGTAACCAACCGCGAGTACCGACATCTCGACCGGCACGATGCGCCGTTCGCGGTTGTCGTGCATGACTTCAGCGCTGATGTTCTCGGCGGTGACCAGTTGGCGCACCAGCCCATCATCGTCGATGTGGATATCGTAGATCAGGCCATAGACCTGGTAGCCGTTCCCCAGCGGGGCGCGGACGAGCGCGCCAAAGGCCGGGGTCTCGAACTGTGAGACCGAGCACCCGGCGATAAAGCCGGTTGTCCCGGCGCGGAGTAAACGTCCGATTTCGTAAGCTGGCATAAAAACTCCTGTCTCATGTCATTGCGAGCGAGCCGCTGGTCGAGTAGCCCCGTGCTTTTCGGGGCGTATCGAGACCCGGCGAGCGAAGCAATCTCCAGTTTGATGCGCAAAAATCACCATCGAGCGCTACCGTTTAAGTGGGGATTGCTTCGTCAGGTTTCGATACGGCGGGAAAACACCGCCTACTCAACCATCCTCGCATTGATACTAATATTTGGTTTTACCCGGCAAATCCTTGGCGGATTGTTTATTCGAACCTTCGTCGGTTTCGCCGCCATTTCGGCGTAGTTCGAGATCGAGCATTTGCTCGACCTGCTGACGTTCTTCGTGCGAGACAACCGCGATTTCGTGGGAGCGGTGCAGCAGGTAGGGATAGGGTTTTTCGCCCATCATCCGGCACTGGCTAACGAGTACGGCGTGGAGCAGACCGAGTTTTTCAGGGTCAGCGGCCACCCATTGCGGGATTTCAACACGCACCGGCCAGGGACGGCCTTCCGTCCCGGCATTGAGATAGAAAAAGTGCAGGGCTAACACACCCTTGTAGTATTTTTCGGATTTGGATTGGAAGGCAAAGACTGCCGAACGCTCGCCGGGTTTGAGCAGCGGATTCTTTTTCTCGCCAAACAACCAGCGGTCACTGACCCCGCGCAGGGGGTGATACTCGCGCAGTTTTTGCAGGTCTTCAGGGGTGGCTTCGGTTAATTCAAGCAGGCGGATGACCAGGTCAGCGGCGGGTTTATCAACGTAGCCAGCGGTGGTCACGCCGCGCTCCTGTAGTTGCGATAAGACGGAAAGATAGTTATTCAGGCCTTCTTCGAAGGCGCTGGCATCTTCGCCGTCTTTTGCGCCCCAGAGTTCAATCGGGCCGTCAGTGAAAGTGATGACTGGGGTGTTGTCTTCACCAAATTCCTTCGCCAGATCGTAGAGCTTGGAGCGCTCCTGCAAGTCACGCCGCAGGGCAACCATGCCATCAGAAAGGAGATTGCCAGATGAGGTAAACAGTTCATCATCGAAAAGTAGCTGGCTGTTAGTAAAAATTTTCGGTGCCTCACCGCTGTTCAGCCGCAGGACAATCGCCCCAACGTTGATCAGCCCAAATTGGACCGCGCCGTGCCGGTCTGGGTTGATCTGCGAACCGTCCGCGGCGATCAACGTCGCGTTTAACGGCAGGGCTGGCGGCGGGGCGTGAAAGTCGAGCCGCTCATTTAACGGCAGCGCGCAGCGGATGTTCGGATCAGCCGCTTTGGCGGATTCCACTTTCCAGCGTAATTCATCCAAATTATCTGCATGTAAATTCAGCAGTAAACGCGCATGAGTGCGCCGCTCCTCGAGCGTCTTTTTGCGCTGTTGGACGGTGGCCCCAATTTCCTTGATTTTTTGATAAACCTGCTGGAAATCAATCGCCATTCAAAACTCCAAATCCCCCGCCTTTGGAACCTGCCGGGAGTAGAACATTTGTTTAGTATTGTACAGGACATTGGGGCAAATTACAAGCGCCGGGAACTTTTCGCGAAGTCGCGCGTCATAGGTAAAGTAAATTCAAAACACCAAGGAGAAAAAATGAAAACCAAAACCTTAGTAATTTCCGTCGTTCTGCTTTTAGCATTACTCTTGAGCGCCTGCGGCCCGGTGACTCTGCCTGCCGCCCAGCCCGCCCCGCGCCTGTTGACCATCAGCGGCGCCGGACAGGTTTCCCTAAAACCGGATATTGCCTATGTGTACGTGGGCGTACACACTGAGATGCCCAGCGCCGCCGAAGCGGTGGCTGAGAACAATACCAAGACCCAGTCCCTGATCGAGGCCTTGAAGGCCGCTGGCGTGAATGCTGAAGATATCCAGACCACCAACTTCAGCATCTGGCAGAATACACAATACAGCCCGGATGGCAAGCCGGGAGGCACGAACTATGCGGTCGACAATACCGTTTACCTGACCGTGCGCAACCTGTCGCAGTTGGGCGACTTGCTGGATGCCGCCGTGAAAGCTGGCGCGAACAACATCAACAGCATCCAGTTTGACGTGGCCGATAAAACCCAGGCCTTGAGCCAGGCCCGCACTGAAGCGGTGAAAACTGCCAAGACCCAGGCTGAAGAATTGGCCGCCTCGGCTGGCGTCAAGTTGGGTGAGATCCAGAGCATCCAATATTTCGACGCTGCTCCCTCCCCGGTTTTCCAGGGCAAGGGCATGGGTGGCGGTGGCGCGGTGAGCGCCGACGTGGCGGTGCCGATCAGCCCCGGCCAGATGCAGATCACGGTCACCGTGACACTGGCTTACGAAATCAAGTAAAAGCGATAGAGAATGAGTTCCCCTCCCTGAATTTCGGGAGGGGATTTTTGGTCTTCTGGAGGCGAGTATAATCCTGTTTATTTCCTGATCAACTTGTTACTTTCCCTGGAGGTTCCATGCTCAAAATTGGTTACATCGGTCTTGGGTTGATGGGCAAATCCATCGCCCGCAACATTCTCAAGGCCGGGTTCCCGGTCGTCGTGCATAATCGCAGCCGAAGCGCGGTGGCTGAATTGGTGGCAGAGGGCGCCAAAGAGGCCTTTTCAGCAGCCGAAGTAGCCGGGCAAGTGGAGGTGATTTTCACCAACCTGCCGGATTCGCCCGATGTGGAAAAAGTCGTCCTCGGCCCGGGTGGAATCCTGGAAGCTGCTCACCCGGGGCTGGTTTACGTTGACAATTCGACGATCAAACCCGTCACGGCGCGCCAAATTGCTGCAAAGCTGGCCGAAAAAGGCGCGCTTGCGCTCGATGCGCCTGTCAGCGGCGGCGACATCGGCGCAAAAAACGGCACGCTGACGATCATGGTTGGCGGTGACGCCGGGGCGCTCGAAAAAGTGATGCCGGTTTTGATGGCGATGGGCAAAACGGTCACGCATGTCGGCGAGGCCGGAGCCGGGCAGGTCGCCAAAGCCGCCAACCAGATCATGGTTGCTGCGCAGATGGTGGCGATGGGCGAATTGCTGGTCTTCTCCCAGAAAGCCGGGGTCGACCCCGAAAAGGTGGTGGCGGCCATCAAGGGCGGCGCGGCCCAGTGCTGGACATTGGATGTCAAGCCGCCGCGTCTTTTTTCGGGCAACCGCACGCCTGGTTTTAAGGCTTACATGCAGGCCAAAGACCTGAACATCATCATGGAAACCGCACGCGAATATGGCATCCCTTTGCCCGGCACAGCCGAAAATGCACAGCTCTTCAACGCCATGCTCCAGATGGGGATGGGTGAACTGGATAATTCAGCCGTCATTGGCGTCCTTGAAATTCTGGCGGGAGTCAAGCTGGGTGAATGATGGATAAAATCAAGCAATACTGGCCCACCATCCGCGACTTTAGCCTGGTTGCCGCCGGAACACTTATCCAGGCAATTGCGCTGCGCATTTTCTTTGTCCCAGCCAACCTGGCCTCGGGCGGGGTAAGCGGCATCGCCCAGTTAATCAACTACATAACCAAGACCAGCGCCAATCCCGAAGGCTGGTCGATCGGTTTGATGGTTTTCCTGGGCAACCTGCCGCTTTTTGTTCTGGGGTGGCGTTTCCTGGGCGGACGCGGGTTTGCGCTGCGAACAGCCTTTGCGATCATCATCTACTCGTTCTTTGCCGATGCGTTACTCTGGCTGCCATTTTTCCCCAAAGCCGGCATCACTGACGATATCGTGCTGAACGCCCTCTACGGCGCTGTCGTGGCCGGGATCGGCTATGCCCTGGTCTATCGCGGGCGCGGCACCAGCGGTGGCTCAGACATCCTGGCGCGCATCCTGAACCACTATCGCGGCGTCTCGATGACCCAGAGCTACCTGATGACAGATGCCGCTGTCATCCTGGGGGCAGGTTTCATCTTTGGCTGGAAGGAAGCCCTGTATGCCATCATTACCCTCTATGTCAGCGGACTGGTCGTTGATACCTCCCTGGAGGGCGCTGGCACAGTGCGGACGGCGTTGATTGTGACCACCGCGCCGAAAGCCGTCTCGGATGGGATTTTGGAGGAGTTGGCACGCGGCGTGACGGTGCTCTCAGGAACTGGCGCGTACAGCGGTGAGGCGCGCCCAGTGCTGTATACGGTCATCACCCGTTCTGAAGTCCAGATTTTGAAGGACATCGTCCACAAAGCCGACCCGGAGGCCTTCATGGTCATCGGCGCGGTGCATGAGGCGCTCGGCGAGGGTTTCCAGCCTTTCAAGAAGCAATAACAAAGTTCGGGGCGGGTCTCACGCGTGAGACCCGCCCCGAAACCGTTATTTTCCAAATTGCCCCACCGCCCCGGCAATCAACGCCATCTGCCCCAGGTGATAGGTGATCATCAGCGCCAGCCTGCCGCGCCGGATGGGATGGACAAATTTATTCCAGGCCAGCAGCATGTCTGACGAAACGAACAGAACCGCCCCAAGGCTGACCAGGTAGGCAGGCATGGAGAGCCAGTCGGTGCGGAAGAGGGTCATCAGCGCCGAAAACAGCATCAGTGAAATGACAGTGGCATAAACCCGCACCGGCTCCACCAGGCGGCGCAATCCCTTCTGGGCCGCGCCGAGTAAAATCCGGCGAATGAGCGGCAGGGCAGACATCAGCACGATCAGTGCGACCACAAAGGTCATCCCGGTGAATGGCGGCGGAGGTGTATTGAAGCCGAGGATGTAAGCGATATGCGCCAACAGGAAAGCGCCCAGCCCAAACAGGAACCAGCGGCGCTCGTTTGAGTACCGCAACTTAAAGTAGTTGCGGCACGAGAGCATCAGGAAGACATCCCCCACCAGCGACAGCAGAATCCCCAACCCGAACCAGATCACAGGGCCGCGCAAGCCGCTGGTCAGCAGGAACCAGGCGAACAAAAAGACCATCACACCCGGCTTGGCAACATATTCCACATTGCGCCAGTTTTTATAGACTGCCACCCATTCGAGAAGGGCACTCAGGATGGCAAGGGCAAAGAGGATTGAAGGCATTATTTCTTGTTTTTCTTCTTCGGCTCGATCTTGTACCCGAACCGCCGCAGGGTGGATTCGTCGTCGCGCCAGTCTTTTTCCACTTTGACGCGCAGTTCCAGGAAAACCTTGCGCCCGCTCATCGCCTCGATCTCTTGCCGGGCGGTGATGCCAATTTTTTTGAGCATGCTGCCACCTTCACCAATCATGATGCCCTTCTGTGAATCGCGCTCGACGAAAATGGTAACCGAGATGTGCGCACCTTTGTCACCGCGCTCGGTAAACTCGTCGATGCGGACGTTGACACCGTGCGGGACTTCGTTGCGCAGGTGGATCAGGCAGGCCTCGCGGATCAATTCGGCGGCGATTTCGCGTTCGTAGAAGTCGGTGACCTGGTTTTCGTCAAATTCCGGTTCGCGCATGGGCATTTGGGCAATCAAGGCTTCCAAAAGCTCGTTGCGCCCTTCGCCGCGCGTGGCGCTCAAAGGGAAAATCTCGGCGTCTTTGACGAGATCGGCATAGGCGGCAAGCTTGACGGGGATCTGGTCGGGCAGGATCAGATCAACTTTATTGAGACCCAGGAAAAGGCGCGCGCGCTTTTTCATCTGCGCCAGGGTGGCGGCGATGCGCTGGTCATCCTCGGTCGGCCCTTCGGCAGCGTCCACCAACCACAGGATCAAATCGACCCTTTGCATGGCTTCTTCGGCTTCCTGGTTCAAAAATTCGCCCAGTTTGTGGTGCGGGTTATGGATGCCAGGCGTATCGAGAAAGACGATTTGATAATCCTTGGTGGTCAGGATGCCCATCTGGCGGCGACGGGTGGTCTGCGCCTTGGGCGTCACGGCCGCAATTTTCTGGCCGAGGAAAGCGTTCACGAGCGTGGACTTGCCCACATTTGGGCGTCCGATAATCGTGACAAAGCCGGATTTTATTTCAGTCATTTTTTCTTCCAGTTGACAACAGCAATCGATGAGATGATCAGGGCGGCGCCCACGGCCAGTTGCCATGAGAGTTGCTCGCGCAGGAAAATCACGCCGAGCAGCACGCCGCCGAGTGGAAAGACATAGGTCACAAGTGTAGCACGAGTGGGGCCAACTTCATGGACGAGATAAAACTGCATGATCATGGCCAGCCCGGTGCCGAGCACGCCCAGCCAGAGCAGGGCGATCCAGGTCATGGGCAGTTGGGGAATGATAAGCGGGGATTCGGCAACTGGCGCGATGGCCCACATGATGGCCGTGGCGCTGAACAGGGGTAACATGCCGCGGGTCTGACCCGGCACATCCGCCGTGTAACGACGGGTGTAGATAGAGCTGACAGCATAAGACAATGCGGCCACGATAACGGCTGCCTGCCCGATGATCGAGTTGTGCGCCTCAGCCTTGAAATCTTTGCTGAGTAATAAGACCACGCCCAGGAAACCCATCAGCAGCCCGACGATTTTGGGAAGCGTGATTTTGTCATCATGCAGGAAAAAGTGCGCCAGGACAACGGTAAAGAGCGGCACCGTGGCATTCAGGATCGAGGCGACTGCTGAGTCGATGCTTTGCTCGCCCCAGGTGATCAGGAAAAACGGGATGGCAACATTGATTACGCCCAGGATGATGAAAATGCGCCAGGTTTTCCAGTCACGCGGCAAGGGGATGCGCAAGGCGGCGGAAATCGCCAGCCCGGTTAATAAACCAAACAGCACACGGAAGGCCACCAACGTCAGCGGGCCGATTTCCTCCAACGCGATCTTGATCCATAAAAACGAGGCGCTCCAGATGGCGCCCAGTAGGATGAAAACGATCCAATGTTTGGGTTGCAAACGATTCTCCTTCGTTCGAGGGGTGAGTCTATCATAAAGCCCCGCATCTTCACAGCGGGCGTATAATTTAACCAATCAAATTGTTCGGGGCAGGGATGATGGACGGAGAAGAGAAACGAAAGCTGCGGGTTTTCCTGAACTACGCTTCTGAAGACCGTGAAGCGGTGCTGAAGCTTTACCAGAGGCTGGTTGCAGCGGGGATCGAGGCCTGGCTGGATATTGAGAAACTGCTCCCTGGACAAAAATGGCGGTTAAAGATAGATGAAGCCATTGCAAGTTCAGATGCGGTGATCGTTTGTATTTCAAAACACTCCATCACCAAAGAAGGTTATGTCCAAAAGGAAATCAAGGACGCGCTGGAAAAACTGGCAGAAAAACCTGACGATGCAATCTATCTCATCCCAGCCAAGATTGAAGAGTGTGAAGTTCCTGCACGCCTTTCAGAACTACAATGGGTGGATTTATTCGATGAAAAGAGCTTTGACAGGCTGATCCAAGCCCTGCGTTTGCGGGCCGAGAGAGTCAATGCTTCCCTGCCTGTCACCAACGAGAGCGCGGGCACTTTCACAAAACCCTCAAGCCCTCCACAAGTTGACGATGGTCGGCGCACCCCGATAGTGTTTCTCGGTCTTACGGCTGTGGCATTAATCATTATCAGTGTGATCATCTCCTCTTTTGTCCAGCACTGGTTGACGGCTGCCCCGGCCAGCCCACCGGCCGATTCGCCATCGCCCGTTTCTGTTCTCTCTCCCACCTTGACCATGATTTTGCCCCATCCAACCTCCACGCCGACCCTGACATTTACCCCACCCCCGGCCTCCACCCCAACGCTTACCCCCACGTCGACAGCCCTCCCTGACCGGATGGTGGACGAGAAAGGGGTGGCGATGGCACTAATTCCTGCCGGTGAGCTTACAATGGGAAACAACAAGGGACTTTCCCCCGAAAAACCGGAACATCTTGTTTTTTTGAGCGCTTACTACATCGATGTTTATGAAGTGACGAACGCCAGTTATGCGGCCTGCCAGACTGACGGAGCCTGTCCGCCGCCAACCAGCAACCGTTCGCGGACATTTTTCAGGTACTATTCCGACCCCGCTTTTGCCAATTTCCCCGTGGTTTACGTCAACTGGGAGATGGCGCAGGCTTACTGCTCCTGGCGCATGGCGCGCCTGCCCACCGAAGCGGAATGGGAAAAAGCCGCCCGCGGCGCTGACCAGCGCCTGTTCCCCAACGGCGCCGGGATGTCGTGTACGCTGGCGAATTACTGCCGGGGTGATACGACGCCAGCCGGACGCTATCAGGAATCCCCAAGTCCGTATGGATTGTATGACATGGCAGGGAATGTAGCCGAATGGGTCGCGGACTGGTACAGTGCGGGCTATTACGGCGCTTCCTCCCCCGAAAACCCAACCGGCCCGGCAGCTGGCCAGTTGCGCGTGGTGCGCGGTGGCTCTTTCAACAGTTCAGCGCATACTGAACTCCAGACAACCGCCCGCGCTGCGCTGCGCCCCGATTCCGCCCTGGATTATGTCGGTTTCCGCTGCGTGCGCGAACCTTGATTTCCTTTTCACCCCATAATCGCTTTTTCATGCTCCAACAGCCAGACTTTGGTGGAGATGCCCTCCCCAGCGCCGTAGCCGTGCATTTTGCTGTCCGAGCCGACCACGCGATGGCAGGGGATCACAACTGGCATGGGGTTGGTCGCTTCGGCGCGTCCCACAGCCCTGGCGGCGCGCGGATTGCCCAACTCGATGGCAATTTCCTTGTAAGTGCGCGTCTCGCCGTAAGGAATCCCAAAAGTGATTTTCAACGCTCTTTGCTGGAACTCGTTCAACACCGACCAATCGATCGGGATGGTGAATTCCCTGCGCTCCCCGGCAGCATACTGTTGTAGCTGCTCCAGCGCATCTTTCACTTTTTCGGGGGCGAACTGCACCTCCATGCGGCGCTGACGCATGAGCCGGGCTTCGAAATCAGCCTGGACGGCCGGGTATGCAACGGCGACCAACCCTTTTTCGTTCATCGCAACCCAGATCTTGCCGAGGGGTGTCTCGTTTGTATGGCCGATGGAGATGGTTTTCATAGAAAGCGCCCTTTCTGCAAATAGTGTAGCATAAATCCTTTATCCTGTTTTAGCGTATAATTTTCTTAACCTTAATTGCGGCGGGGTACTGATGGCTGAATTGTCCAACCGACCACTACGCGTTTTCCTGTGTCACGCTTCCGGCGACAAGCCGAAAGTGCGTGAACTGTACAGACGTCTGGTTGCCGAAGGGCTCGATGTCTGGCTGGATGAAGCCAGCCTGCTGCCGGGGCAAAACTGGCGGGTGGAAATCCCCAAAGCAGTCAGGAATTCGGATGTTGTCATCGTCTGCTTATCCAAAGCCTCGATCTCGAAGGAAGGCTATGTCCAGAAGGAAATCAAGTTTGCGCTGGATATCGCCGATGAAAAACCGGATGGCACGATTTTCATCATTCCGCTGCGCCTGGATGAGTGCGAAGTCCCCGATCGATTGGGGGACTTGCATTGGGTCAACCTATTCGACAAAGGTGGCCACAAAAAATTATTGGAAGCCCTGCGCCTGCGGGCCAAGAGCCTCGAACAGGTCAGACAGGTCGAAATACACAGTGAGCTTGTCGATTCTGAATTTGAGGATGAATCGGAGCCTGCCTCCCCTGCTCCCAAACCAAAACCTGCCCCGCCAACCGCGCAACTGCCAGGAGGCAAACGCCCGCCCGGCGAGTGGAATCCGACCATTGTGGCCGCCCTGATCGGCGCAGTTGCAACGATCATTGCTGCGATCCTCGGTTTCGAGCCGCTGGTCAAGCTATTTGAGCAGACTCCCACGCCAACCGCCCCCCAAACTTCGACGGCCACCCTTGAACCTGGGCCCACCTCCACGCTGAAACCGTCTCCCTCCGCAACGGACAACCCCGCGCCCAGCCCAACGGTTGAATTTACTCCCAGCCTGACCCCAAAAGCTACGCTTCTCCCGTATATCATCACCGAAAAGGGCGCGCAAATGGTTCTCGTGCCGGCGGGGACCTTCCCGATGGGGAGCAATACCGGTTTCCTGGATGAAAAGCCGGTCCACAAGGTCTCACTGGATGCGTTTTACATTGACAAATTTGAAGTCACTAACGCGCTCTACAAAACTTGTGTCAAGGTGGGCGCGTGTCTCTCCCCAAAAAACACACGTTCCAATTCACATCCCAGCTATTACGGCAACCCGGAATTCGACAATTACCCCGTTATCTGGGTGGACTGGAATATGGCCCAGGCCTATTGTGACTGGCGCGGTGGAGACGCGCTGCCAAAAACCCGGCTGCCCACCGAAGCCGAGTGGGAATATGCCGCGCGCAGCAAAGATGGGCGAACTTATCCCTGGGGCGAAGGTATTGATAGAATGCGCGCCAACTACAACAACAATATTGGCGATACGACCGCTGTTGGTAGTTATGAAAACGGCAAGAGTATTTATGGTGTCTATGATTTGGCGGGCAATGCCTGGGAGTGGGTGGCCGATTGGTATGAAAAATCATATTATCAAAATTCCCCTGCTTCCAACCCGGCCGGGCCAGACTCGGGTCAGATCGTGGTTCTGCGAGGCGGCACCTGGAACTTTGATGGATCCCACGTCCGGTCTGCATACCGTGGCAAATATGACCCCACACTGACACTTGATAAAATCGGTTTTCGCTGCGCGCGCAGTGTTTCGCCGTGAAGAAGCGGGTAGAGCAACTATTCCGCCTGTTCCATCAACTAGGCCGGAGCCAGCAACCATCCGAGTCTGGCTTCGGCCTCATGAAGTATTGTGCCAGATGATAAAAGGGGCTTAGAAATCGTCACCCCCGCTGCCGGTGTCACCCAGCCCTAGATCAGGCAGCGCGTTTTCGATTTCCTCGGGGCTTTGACCGGCTTCCAGACGATCGACGACATCGTCAAACTCGGGCGGAAGATCTTCGCCCATTTCATTGCCCATTTTGCGCATCATCTGGCCGAGGGCTTTTGGATCGTCGTCGATACCATCCAGCATGGACGGGTCAGCAAGCTGAGACAGGCGCGCTTCTTCGCTTTTCAGGATGCGCACTCGGGGAACTCGTCGACGGGCGTTACTGCTTCCACAATGGAGACAGGTGACGGGTTTGACGCCGTACTCCTTGTAACTCAGGAAGACGTCAAAGCGTTTGCGACAGTCAAGGCAGATAAAGTCATAGGTTGGCATAGCCGATATTTTATCTCAATTCTACAGGCCGTTACAAATTGCCAAATCGACTCTTCGGAAATTTCTGTGGTTAGACCCGTCAAATTAGGTCTCTTTTGAGGGACTTATGTCGAGTAAAATAGAGCCATGTCCAACGATTTTAAGATTCTTGATCCCCAACCCCTGTTGATTGTCATTTCCGGGCCTTCGGGCGCGGGCAAAGATACCGTTATGCAGTGCATGAAAGCGCGCGGGATGCCGTTTCACTTTGTTGTCACAGCCACCACGCGCCCCCGCCGCGCCAATGAAGAAAATGGCAAAGATTACTTCTTCGTCAGCAAAGAAGAGTTCGCGCGCATGATCGAAGCAGATGAGTTGATTGAGTATGCAGTTGTGTACGGCGATTACAAAGGCATCCCCAAGCAGCAGGTGCGCGAGGCTTTGTCCAGCGGTAAGGATGTGGTCATGCGCGTGGATGTGCAGGGCGCTGAAACAGTCCGCAAGCTGGTGCCCAATGCGATTCTCGTTTTCATGACCGTGGATAACGAACAGGAACTCGAGCGCCGCCTGCGCGAGCGCAAGACCGAAACCGCCGAAGAACTGGCCTTGCGCATCGCCACCGCGCGCAAGGAACTCCAGCGGGTGGAGGCGTTTGATTATGTTGTGGTTAACGCCGACGACCACCTGGAGCAGGCGGTCGACACGATTCAATCCATTATCACCGCTGAACACCAGCGTGTCCAACAGCGAAAAGTGACCCTGTGAACCAATCCTACGAAACCTACTCTGTTCCGCCGCCTCCGCCAGCGCCCCCGCCCCCTGTTGTTCGAGAAAACCTTGTCAGCCCAATCGTAACCTATGTCATCCTGGCGATCACGGTGGCAGTTTACCTGCTGCAAGTTGGCACAAATGCCCTGTTCGGGTTTGACCTCCCGGCTGCATTGGGGATGAAAATCAACCAATCTATTTTGGCCGGCCAGGTCTGGCGGTTGGTAACGCCCATGTTCCTGCATGGTTCGATCGTGCATATCGGTTTCAATATGTACGCCTTGGTGATTATCGGCTCCGGGTTGGAAAGGCGCTTCGGACACGGGCGCTTCCTGCTCCTGTATGTGATGGGGTCTTTTGCAGGCAATGTCATGTCGTTCCTGATTTCCCCCAACCCGTCCCTGGGCGCTTCGACCGCTATCTTTGGTCTGCTTGGCGCCGAAATGGTTTTTTTCTACCAGAACAGGGAACTGTTTGGTTCCGGCGCGCGCCGCGCCTTGCAGAACGTCATCACGGTGGCGGCGATTAACTTCATTATCGGACTCTCGCCCGGTATCGATAACTGGGGGCACTTTGGCGGTTTGTTTGGCGGCCTGATCTTCACCTGGTTTGGCGGCCCCAAGCTGGGGTTGCAGGGGAGTTACCCAGCCTTCAGCGTGGTCGACGAGCATGAAATGCGAGATCAACTGCTTGGCGCAGGCCTGGTGGCGCTGCTCTTCGGTGCGCTTGCGGCGGTGAAAATCTTCGGGCTGGGCCCATTCTAATCGGCGCGGCGACACCGGCGGCGGAGCGCCGATTAGTGAATTTTGTCACAAATCAGACGCGCAATCTGTCGATTTTCTGGTATATTTCAGCCGTTATTACTTTCAAACCTGTACCTTGTGAGGAACCCTGATGAAACAAATTTGTGTTATTGGCGTTGGCTATGTGGGCATTGTGACTGGCGCTTGTTTTGCCGACCTGGGAAACCGCGTCATCGCGCTGGATGTTAACGAACAACGCGTCGCCAACCTGAAAAAGGGCATCATGCCCATCTACGAACCCGGCCTGGAAGAACTGGTCATGCGCAATGTGCGCGCCGGACGGCTTTCCTTCACCACCGATTATGCCGAAGCAGTGAAAGGGACTGAATTTGCCTTCATCGCGGTCGGCACACCTTCGGGTGTCAGCGGTGAGGCCGATTTGCAGTATGTCGCCTCGGCAGCAAAGTCGATTGCTGAGAACATGACCGCGCCCCTGATCATCATCAACAAATCCACCGTGCCCGTCGGCACCGGAGACTGGGTGGCGGATATCGTCAAACGCTCCCAGAAGAAACCGATCGATTTCTCGGTCGTTTCCTGCCCCGAATTCTTGCGCGAAGGCTCGGCCATCGGCGATTTCTCCCAGCCGCACCGCACGGTGCTCGGCTCGACCGACAAAGATGCCGCCAACAAGGTGGCCCAACTGCACCTGCCCTTGCGTGCCCCGATTGTCATCACCGACCTGCGCACCGCGGAAATGATCAAATACGCCTCGAATGCTTTCCTGGCAACCAAGATTTCCTTCATCAACGAGATTTCCGATATCTGCGAAGCGCTCGGCGCAGATGTAAAAGAAGTCGCCGCCGGTATGGGCTACGACGCGCGGATTGGCCGTCATTTCCTGGATGCCGGTCTCGGCTGGGGCGGCTCCTGCTTTCCCAAAGATGTGCTGGCCCTGGCTTACATGGCCGAAGAAGCCGGTCTCGACCCGCGCATCCTGAACACGGTCATGGACGTCAACTACGAGCGCCGCAAGACCGCGGTTGAACACGTCAAAGCTCTGGTTGGCGGCGAACTCAAGGGCAAAACCATCGGCCTGCTCGGGCTGGCCTTCAAGCCCAATACAGACGATATGCGCGACGCCCCCTCCATCGACATTTCTCATGAACTCAACGCCGCCGGGGCCACTGTTCGCGGGTACGATCCGGTTGCCATGGATGTGGCCCGCGGCATCCTTCCGGCGGTTGAAATGTTCAAAGACCCCTATACCCTGGCCAAAGGATGTGACGCCCTGATGGTCGTTACTGAATGGAACGAATTCAAACAACTCGATCTCGAGAAGCTGAAAGGCCTGCTGAAGATGCCCATCATCTATGACGGCCGCAATATCTATGACCCCGCCACGATGAAATCGATAGGCTTTACCTACCGCGCGATTGGCAGATAAAAGCAGTATTCAGTATTCAGCGATCAGTGTTCAGTAATCAGTCACCAATGTCAGAATCAACTGAGCATTGGTGACTGATTTTCGAGGGTAAAATGAGCGAATTGGAATATGTCAGTAGCTTCCGTGATTTGCTGGTGTATAAAAAATCCCGCGCATTGCCCAAAGAAATATTTGTGCTTACTCGCGGCTTTCCAAAAGAAGAAACCTATTCCCTAATTGACCAAGTGCGCCGTTCCTCTCGTTCGGTAGGCGCACAAATTGCTGAAGCCTAGGCCAAGCGCAGGTATGAAAAGCATTTTGTCAGTAAATTGACTGATGCCGACGGCGAACAAATGGAAACCCAACACTGGGTTGAAACAGCCCTGGATTGTGATTACATCTCTCCAATACAAGCCGCATCCTTAAACGAAAAAAGCGCCGAAATCGGGCGTATGTTAGGTGGCATGATCGCAAAAGCCGAAACCTTCTGTAACCCCGCCGCTCTCTCCGTCCGCGAAGAACAGGCATCCTACCTCATTACCCCTGAAAACTGAATACTGGACACTGATGACTGAAACTCCTCCTGTTTGTGATTATGAAGGCTCCGATTACCAGACCTCCTTCTGGGATCAGGGCGGGCGTCAATATGAAGACCGCGCCGAGGCGCTTGCATTAAAACGGCTTTTACCTGCGCGCGGACGACTCCTGCTCGAATTGGGCGCCGGCGCCGGTCGAAATACGCCTCGCTATACCGGTTACGACCGCATCGTCCTGCTCGACTATTCGCGCACCCAACTTCAGCAGGCGCGCGCGCGATTAGGGGATTCATCTCGTTACGTTTTTGTCGCCGCCGATGTTTACAAGCTGCCCTTTATCTATAACCTGTTCGACGGCGCAACCATGATCCGCACCCTGCACCACATGGCCGATGCCCCGAAAGCCTTGAAACAAATCCGCAATGTGCTCACCCCCGGCGCAACTTTCATTTTGGAATTTGCCAACAAACTTAACCTGAAAGCGATTCTGCGCTACTGGCTGGGGAAACAAAGCTGGAGCCCTTTCAGCCTCGAACCGGTCGAATTTGCCACCCTGAATTTTGATTTCCACCCCCAGGCCATTCGCCAATGGTTGGCAGAACTTGACTTCAGCGTTGAAAAAACGCTGACAGTTTCCCACTTTCGCATGGGGTTGCTCAAGCGGCTTTTCCCGGCTGGTTTCCTGGCAGCGCTCGATGGCCTCTTCCAGCCAACCGGCGCGCTCTTCCAGGTGACACCCAGCGTCTTCGTCAAGAGCACTCTCGCCGGGCGGGAGGTTATCCCACCCCAAGGCGATGACACTCTAACTTGGTTCCAATGCCCTGAGTGTGGCGCACATCCGCTTGATGAGCGCAGCGACCATCTGCTTTGCCCCGGTTGTGGGAAAAAATGGGCTTTCCACGATGGGATTTATGATTTCAGGGAACCACTTCAATAAAAGGGCCGCGCACTTCGCAAAAGTGCGTGGCTTTTTTATTGCTTTTCCACCACCCAAAAGTGGGAAAGCCCAAACCACTTGAGGGGCGTCTTCTCTAAAGCCTGTAAAATCCCGCGCAGGATTTTTCCAAAGGCTCCAAAACGGGCAATCAGATTGTCGTAAGCGCCAAAAACAATAACCTGTTCGATGATTTTCACCGGCAGGTCAGCGAACAGCTTTTCAAGGTCGCGCCCCGAGTAGACGCGCACATGCGGGGCCAGTCTATCGCGCCAGGCGCGCGGCAGGTAATTCACAAAAAGTTTGTTGCCAAAATGATATTTCCCCTGCCAGTAAATGCCGTGCGTCTCAAAGGGGTAACCCTGGTTGGGGACAAAAATCACCACCCGGCCACCGGGCTTTAGTACCCGAACCATTTCTTTAATCGCCAGTCCATCACCGGCCACGTGTTCCAGAACTTCGTGGCTGAGAATTAAATCGAAAGTTGAGTCAGCATAAGGCAGGTATTCCCCGGCAGCATTAAGAATCCCAGGGTTGCGCTGGCCGGTCTCAGCTGCGCGCTCAAAATCATATTCCAATCCATAGACTTTGCCGCCAAAAGGGGATAAATGTTCGACGTACATGCCCACACCGCAGCCATTTTCGAGAATCTTTCCCCGAATCCGGTCTCCTGCAGCCCGCAAAATCATTTCCAACCGGCGCTGCTGCCCCGCGCGCCAGACGTAAGACGGTTCACCGCACAGGGCGGCTTTTTCCAAGTTTCGTTCGGTCATGGGCGCTATTATACCTGCCGTTACTTTTCTCCCCAATGGATGGCAATGGTTCCAAACATGACGCGTTTGTAGCCAATCTGCTTGAACCCCACAACAGCCATGCGGCTGGCAAGCTCTTCGGCGGTCAGGAAGGCTTCAGTGGAATCAGGCAGATAGGTATAAGCGTCACTCTGGCCGGAGAGCAGCGTCCCCAGGAAAGGAATGATGATGTGCATGTGCAGCCAGATCAAAGGTGAAAGCAGGTTGCGTTGCGGGCGGGTGGTGTCGAGGATGACAATCCTTCCTTTGGGTCTCAAAACACGATGCTGTTCGCGCAGGGCGGCAAGATTGTCGATGACATTGCGCATCAGGAAACCGGAAACGACCGCATCGAACGAGGCTGCCCCATAAGGCAGGGAAAGCGCGTCGGCGTTGGCCCAACCAAAGGAATCGCCTGGTTTGCGTCCGGCGCGCATCATTTCAAAGGTGAAATCGGCGGCGGTCACGTGGGCGGTCGGCTGCTGGGCAACGGCGGTTCGGGCCAGGTCACCGGTTCCGGCGCCCAGGTCCAACAGCGAGGCGTGCGGATGGAGTCCGGCGCGGCGGATGACTTCCCTGCGCCAGCGCAGATCCTGCCCGGCAGTCATCAGTCGGTTCATTAAATCATAACGGCTGGCAATCCGGGTAAACAAATCCTGTACATAACGTGATTTTTCATTACCGGTTAAATGAGTCATGACAATCTCCAAGAGTTGGGCTATTATAGCGGTTTTCAACCGATTGCATTATCCGCCTATCGAAAAAAATGGCGTTCGCCGCTTGCAGATTCGCCCCCTTTGTGCTAGAATCTTGGTTGCAAGACCAATACCGCAAGCACCGAAAAGTGGGCGCCCCCCACTTTTTTGCTTGAAATAGGTAAAAATATCCGAGAAATGTTCAATCGGGAGTTCGTGCAAGATGAAAAACGAGTTTAACCTGGCTTTCAATGAAGTGCTGGAAGAAAAACAACTGCCCAAGGAGGTCATCCTTGGCGCGCTGGAATCTGCCATGGCATCGGCATACCGCCGCGCCGTGAATGCTTCGAGCGCGCAGCAGGTGGAAGCCAAAGTCGATCCTGAAACCGGCAAAGTGACAATTTACGCCGAAAAAGAAGTGGTGGAAGACGTGCAAGATGTGCGCACGGAAGTTCTACTGGAAGAGGCGCGCAAGGTCAACCCGACAGTGCAGCTTGGCGATATGGCGCTGATTGAATCCACCCCGACTGATTTTGGGCGCGTGGCGGCGCAGACTGCCCGCCAGGTAATCCAGCAGCGCATCCGCGAGGCCGAGCGCGGCGCCCAGATGGAATATTTCGAACGCCAACTGGGTGAAATTGTCAGCGGCATAGTGCAGGCCAGCAATCCGCAGACCACCACCGTGGGCCTGGATATGAAGGCCGAAGGGGTGATGCCCGCCAACCAGCGCATCCCGGGCGAGAAATTTCGCGTGCATGATCGTTTGCGCGCCATCATCATGGAAGTGAAGGACGGCTCACGCGGCCCGCAGATCATCCTTTCACGCGCCCACCGCAATTTTTTGCGCCGTTTACTCGAAAACGAAGTTCCCGAAATTTATCACGGCATTGTTGAGATTCGCGCGATTGCGCGCGAGCCAGGCCAGCGGGCCAAGGTGGCGGTTTCTGCCACCCAGGCGGGTGTGGATCCGGTGGGCGCCTGCGTAGGCATCAAGGGTGTGCGCATCCAGGCGATTGTCAAAGAACTGCATGACGAAAAAATCGACATCATCGAGTGGAATCCCGACCCGGTGCAGTATATTTCGAAGGCCATCAGCCCGGCGCGCGTCAGCGGCGTCTATTTGACTGAAGCTGAAAAAACTGCCACCGTGGTGGTGATGGATGACCAGCTTTCGCTGGCGATTGGCCGCGATGGACAGAATGCCCGCCTGGCGGCCAAACTGACCAGTTGGCGCATCGACATCAAATCGGTTGTGGAAGCGGCCGGGGACACGCTTGGCAGACTGCAGTCCGAACCAGGCATGCAGACGACTGCCGAGTTGGAAAAAGACAATGTTGAGCGGATCAGCGAAATCCTGGCCAAAAAGGCCGAAGGCCGCCCGATCACACCCGAAGAATATTCTGCCCTGGCGCAATTTGTGGACCGCGTGGAACGCCGCACGGTTGAGCGCCAGCGCGCCGAAGACAAGGAAAACGCCGAGAAACTGGCCGAAGCTCGCGCCGGAATCCCAGACCTGGCTTTCGAACAGCCGCTGGATGTTTTGGGTTTACCCGAACACGTTTTCAACATCCTGACCGAGGCTGATTACCTGACCGCTGGCGATTTGCTGCTGGCAATGAATCTTAGTCCCGATAAGGTGCTGGGCCTGCCCGGCATTGGGCCAAAGGCCATGCAGGCCATCGAGAAGGCTGTCGCTGAGACCAGCTTCGCAGTTGAGGCTGAGATTCCGGCTGTGGTAGAAGAGCCCGCCCCGGTGGAAGTCGCACCGGTTGAAGGTGAGCCTATCGAAACGGCAGAACCGGTTGAGGGTGAGGCTGTTCCAGAAGCATCTGAAGCGGAAGTTAAAGCTGAAGAACCTGTCGCCGCCGTGGAAGACGAACCGGCTCCCGAACTTTCCTTTGAAGAATTGTTCAAACTGCGCCTTGAAACTCCCCGTCCTGAAGCTGAAGAAGAAGACAAGACGGACAAGAAGGGCAAAAAAGGCAAAAAATCGGTCGAATATCAGTTCGACGAAGACCGTGGTGAAGTGGTTGGCCGCAAGAAACACAAGCGCGGCGATGCCGGGTGGACCGGCGAAGACTGGTAAAAATGGCCGGGAAACCTGCCAGACCAAAACATGTTCCCCAACGGACCTGTGTAGGCTGTCGCACAGTGTTGGCCAAGCGCACGCTGACCCGTGTTGTGCGACAGCCTGACGGGGTCTTCATTGACCCGTCAGGAAAAATGAATGGCCGGGGGGCCTATGTACACGATCGAAGGTCCTGTTGGGAAAAAGGCCTCAAGGGCACACTTGCGAATGCTTTGAAAGTGTGCCTGACGGCTGAAGATCGGCAGAGGTTGGAAAATTATGTGGCCAACCTGCCGGAAGAATCCGCCGATACCCTTCAGGGTATCCATGATGCGGGTGCGCAAGCCTGATTTGTTTGCCATGTGAACATACCATTGCTCACGAGGCAGCATTCGTACCGCAACTTAAAGTGGTTGCGGCACAAGAGCCATTCCTTCAGGCGGGCGCAGATAAACGTTGGAGGTGTCCTTATGAGCGATAAACAAATCGAAATACCGATCATGATAGGTGTGCGCGATCTGGCGCAGAAGATGGGCATCAGCCCGATTGACGCCATCAAGAAATTGATGACAAACGGTGTCATGGCATCCATCAACCAGACCATAGACTATGACACAGCGGCGATCGTGGCCGGCGAGTTTGGTTTCGAAGCCGTACCCGAAGAACAAGTTGTTGAAGAAAAAGAAGAGACTGGCGAAGTCCCGCTCTGGCGGCAGAAAATTGCCAATGAAAAAGATACCGACCTGGTGGCCCGCCCACCGGTTGTGACGATTTTAGGCCACGTCGATCACGGCAAGACCTCCCTGCTGGATGCCATCCGCCAGACGGATGTGGCCGCGAGTGAAGCAGGCGGCATCACACAGCATATTGGCGCGTACCAGGTGGAAAAAGAAAGCCGCCTGGTCACGTTTTTGGACACCCCAGGCCATGCTGCGTTTACTGCCATGCGCGCGCGCGGCGCTCAGGGCGCGGATATCGTTGTCCTGGTGGTTGCGGCGGATGATGGCGTCATGCCACAGACCCGCGAAGCGATTGCGCATGCCAAGGCGGCCCGCGTGCCGCTGATTGTGGCGCTAAACAAGATCGATAAACCCAATGCCAATCCAGACCGGGTGAAGAACCAGCTCGCCGAACTGGAACTTGTTCCGGATGAGTGGGGCGGGAATACCATTGTTGTGCCAGTCTCTGCCAAACAGAAGGAAGGCATAACCGATTTACTTACTTCGATTTTGCTGGTTGCCGATAGTATCGATATTCGCGCCAATCCGCAGGGAAAAGTGATCGGTACGGTCATCGAGGCTGAAGTCGATAAGACCAAAGGCGTGATGGCCAGCCTGCTCGTGCAAAACGGCACCCTAAAAAATGGCGCAGTCGTTGTCGCGGGGATTTCGCAAGGCCGCATCAAAGCCATGTATGATTACAGAGGCAAGCCCATCCAAAAAGCGGGGCCGTCCATTCCTGTTTCTGTGCTGGGGATGAACAACGTTCCTGCGGCTGGTGAAATTTTCGAAGTGGTAGAAAGTGAACGGATTGCACGCGAAATTGTGCTCAAGCGTCAAGAGACCCTGAAGAACCAGACTGCAACGGCCAAAATGTCACTTGAAGATCTGTATGCGCGCTTCAAGGCTGGAGAATTAAAAGAACTGCGCTTGATCCTGAAGGCCGATGTGCAAGGTTCGCTCGAGCCAATTGTCAAAGAAATCAACGAATTGGCCAAAACCAATAGCTCCGAAATTGCCATCAAAGTGTTGTATGCAGAGACAGGCAATATCGGCGAAAACGACGTCATGCTGGCCTCAGCCTCAAAGGCGATTTTGATCGGTTTCAGCGTACAAGCCGATGTCACTGCTCGCCGCCTGGCCGAAACTGAAGGTGTTTCCATCCGTTTGTATGACATCATCTATCGTCTGACGGAAGATATTGAAAAAGCCCTCAAAGGCATGCTCCAGCCAGAATTCAGGGAAACCCATATTGGCAAGGCGCAAGTGCTGGCGGTTTTCCCAATCTCGAAGGTCGGCAGGATTGCCGGCTGCCGTGTGCTGGAAGGTGAATTACATCGCAACGGCAAAATCCGCCTGACGCGTGGCAGCGACATTGTCTTTGAAGGTGAAGTCGCCTCGCTCAAACACGAGAAGGAAGACGTGCGCGAAGTCCGGTCAGGCTTTGAGTGTGGCATAGGGCTCAAGAATTTCAACGACGTTGCTGTTGGCGATATGCTTGAATGCTATTCCCTTGAGAAAAACAGTTGATTGACTAAATAGGATAATTGTTGTAGGATTTTGATAACGAAATAAATGATTGTTGCGTATTCCGTTTTGCGCAGTTGCAGTCGATCACAACTCGGCTGCGCAAGACGCACAACACAATACGCTTTCCAGAACTGGATAAAAACATGCCAAGTGGAGTTCGTCTACAAAAAATAGCGGATCGCATCCGCGAGGAAGTTTCGGATATGCTGATCAAAGAGATCAGTGATCCGCGCTTGCAGAATGTCTACATTACCGACGTGCGCGTGGACCGTGAACTTGCCTACGCGGATATTTATGTTTCGGCCATCGAGGGCAAGTCCCGCGCAACCGAAATTGTGCAGGGCATGGAAAGCGCCAGCGGCTACTTGCGCCGCAATCTCACCACCCGCGTGGAACTGCGCGCGTTTCCACGCCTGCGTTTTCATTGGGATCCCACGCCTGAAAACGCGGATCACATTGAAAAGCTTCTGGCGCAATTGAGGGAAGAGAAGAAGTAATCAAATGTCATGGCGAGCCGCTTTGCAGCGAAGCAATCTCCTGTTCAAGGGGTGAAACCGGGTAATCGGAAATTGCTTCGTTGCAAAAAACGCTCCTCGCACGTGTGCCTGCGGCTCAGCCTGCCCAGACCGACAGGCCAGGGTGCAGGCAATGACATCCAAAACAGGAGTCAACCAAAAGCATGAAAGACATCGACGCAGAAATAAATGCCAAAATCAAATCTGCGAAAAACATTCTCATCGTTTCCCACGTCCGCCCAGATGGAGATGCCATCGGTACCATGCTCGGCCTCGGGCTGGCGCTGCAACAGGCGGATAAAACCGTTCAAATGGTGCTGAATGACGGCTTGCCAGCTTCGTTCCGTCACCTGCCTGGCAGCGAACAGATCAAGAAGCAATTTCAGGGTGAGGTTGATCTCTTCATTACGGTGGATTGCGCCGATTTCAGGCGCACCGGCAAACAGTTCGAGAATTTTCGCATGCCCGAGATTAACATCGACCACCACGTCACCAATGAAAAATTTGGACAATTAAACCTGATCGAGCCGGAAGCTGTCGCCACTTCGGCTATTCTCACTGATCATTTACCCAAATGGGGACTTGAAATCACCCAGGCCGTGGCCGCCAACCTGGCCACCGGCATTGTGACCGATACCCTGGGTTTTCGCACCTCGAATACCACCCCCGCCTCTTTGCGCCAGATGGCCTTGCTGATGGAAACCGGCATCAACATGCCCGAGCTGTACAACCGCGCGCTTGTCAGTCGTTCGCTCTCTGCAGCACGGTACTGGGGCGCAGGGCTTTCCAGCCTGAAAACCATGGATGGAATTGTCTACGGCACATTGCGCCGGGCTGACCGCAAAGAAGCCGGCTATGGCGGCAACGACGATGCCGACCTGATCAACGTTATTTCTGCAATTGAAGACCATACCGTTGGAATGGTCTTTGTCGAACAACACGACAGTGTCAAAATCTCGTGGCGCGCGCTGCAGCCGGGGGTGGACGTGGCCCAAATTGCCAAATATTTTGGCGGAGGCGGTCATAAGGCTGCTGCCGGGGCCGACATTCCTGGAACTGTCGACGAAATCCAATCCCGTGTTCTGCAAACCACGCGTGAAATGCTCAACCTATAGGGCGTAGGAGGATATATGGATAATCAGGATCTTAAAAACGCAATTTCTGGCGTACTCGTCATCGACAAACCCATCGGCATGACCTCCCATGACGTTGTCAATGCCGTTCGTTTCGGCACGGGTATCCGTCGCGCCGGGCACACCGGCACCCTCGACCCGCGCGCCTCGGGCGTGCTGGTCATTTTGGTCGGCCCGGCTGTCCGCTTGAGCGAATATGTTTCGGCCTCTGACAAACGTTACCAGGCCATTATCCGCATGGGCGCTTCCACCGATACCTTCGATGCCGATGGCCGCTTCACCCAGCAGCCGAATACCCCGGTGGTTGTGACCGAAGCCCAGTTTGAAGAGACTCTCAAGCAGTTTGTCGGCGAAATCGAACAAACCCCGCCGCCCTATTCCGCCGTCAAAGTACGCGGACGCCGCGCCTATGACATGGCTCGCAAAGGCGAAGAAGTGGAACTCGCGCCGCGCAAGATCAATGTCTACCACCTCGAAGTCCTTGAATGGGCGCCGCCCGAAGTGGTCGTGGATGTGCATTGCTCATCTGGTACCTACGTCCGCTCCCTGGCGAACGACATGGGCAATGCCCTCGGCTGTGGCGCGTACCTCGTTGGCCTGCGCCGCACCAAAAGCGGGCGTTTCAGCCTGCGCGATGCCACCCCCCTGCGTAAACTACAGGAATCCTTCCGCGCCGGGAACTGGTACCAATACCTGATCCCCGCCGCTGAAGCGCTGGGCGACTGGCCCGCCATCGAACTCGACCCGGATACCGTGGAAAATGTCAAGCACGGTCACCGCATCCCCGCCAACCCGGCCGATAAACCCGGCATCGACAACCTGGTGCGCGGCGTCAGCATGGCTGGCGAACTGGTGGCGTTGATGGAACTTGACTCCGCGACCAGCGAGTGGCAGCCCAAAAAAGTCTTCTTCTCGTAACCCTCATCCGTAGGGGCGCAGCATGGCTGCGCCCCTACCGTTACAATTCTCACCCATGCCCCAACATTACCATTCCCTGGAAGCCGCCCAACTTAGCGGTACCTGGCTGACCATCGGCGTCTTCGACGGTGTCCACTGCGGCCACCAGGAAATCTTGCGGCAACTGACGGCAGGCGCCCATGCCAATGGCGCGCCTGCCGTTGTGCTTACTTTTGCGCCGCACCCGGCTATTGTGCTCGCCGGGCGCGAGATTAAAAGCCTGACCACCCCTGATGAGCGCGCCAAACTCCTGTTTAGCCTGGGCATCGATGAGGTTATCACCATCCAGTTTACACGTGAGCTTGCCAGCCGCAGCGCCGAAGATTTTATGGCTGACTTGAAACGCCATCTGGATTTGAATAATCTGCTGATCGGTTACGATTTTGCACTCGGCAAAGATCGCGCTGGAAATTTTGAGCGGCTCAAGCAAATCGGCAAAGATTTGGATTATGACGTCCGCGCCGTGGAAGCCGTCCGTTTAAACAAAGCTGTCATCTCTTCGACACTCATTCGCCAACAAATAACCGAAGGGGCCGTAGCCTTGGCCGCCAATCAATTGGGCCGCCTCTATTCTGTGACGGGTCCCGTCATCCCTGGCGATGGGCGCGGGCGCACGATTGGCATCCCGACTGCGAATCTCGACGTTCCAACAGAAAAGGTGATCCCATTAAACGGCGTTTACGCCTGCTGGGGGCTGGTTGACGGGACAAGGCACAGGGCAGTGGCCAATCTCGGCGTGCGGCCTACGTTCACGGGTGGAGATGTCCTGCCGCGCGTCGAAGCCCACTTGTTGGACTATTCATCCGATTTGTATGGAAAAACCATCACACTGGAATTCGTCGAACGCCTGCGCGGTGAGCAGAAATTTGCGTCGGCAGAGGCGCTTGTGGCCCAGATCAGGGCTGATATCCAACAAGCCAAAGAGTATTTATAGAATCAAAAAAGACCGCCAAGGCGGTCTTTTTTGATGGGTGTCATTTACCCGCCATGAACCAGGCGCGGGTCCAAGACATCACGCAGGCCGTCGCCAATCAGGTTGAAAGAAAGCACCGTCACCATGATCGCCAGGCCGGGGAAGAAGACCAGGAAAGGAGCATTAAAGACACTGTTGCGTTCCTCGCCCAGCATCAAGCCCCATTCGGGAGTGGGAAATTCCGCGCCCAACCCCAGGAAACTGAGAGCCGCTGCGCTGAGAATCGCAGAAGCAATCCCCAGTGTGCCCTGAACGATCAACGGGGTGAGCGCATTGGGCATAATGCGGGTGAATAAAACCCGCAGTTCTGATGCGCCCTGCGCCCTGGAGGCCATCACGTAATCCAACTCTTTGACCGAAAGCACGCTGGCCCGCACCACGCGGGCAAAAATAGGTATCTCAATGATCGCGATGGCAAGCAGCGCATTGATCAGACCCGGCCCCAGAACAGCCACAATTGCAATCGCCAGGAGCAGGCTGGGGAAGGCTTGTAAAACATCCATGGAACGCATGATCAGATCGTCCAACCAGCCGCCGATGAATCCGGCAATGGCACCCAAGAGGCCGCCGATGATGATGGCGAAGGTGACGGTTGAGATCCCAATTTGCAGGGAAAGACGCGAGCCAAAAATGATACGCGAGAATTGGTCGCGCGTATTGCCATCGATGCCCATCAGGTGCTGGGGTTGATCCGCCGGGCAGCCGAGTAAATGAATGCAGGGTGGTTCGCGGCGTTTTTCGCCTTTCAGGGGCACGATCGGGTCAAAAGGCGCAATCTGCTCGGCAAACACCGCGCAAATGATGAGAATTCCCAGCAGGAACATGCCCAACTGAGCCGAACGGTGCTGGAAGATGCGGCGCGCCATAATCACATAGGGATTGTCGCGTTCCCGAATTGAATCTGGGGAGAGGGAAGGAACTTCGTTTTGACTCATATTATTTCACCCGAACCCGCGGATCAAGATAGGCATAAGACGCATCCACAATCAGGTTTGTGAAGACGAAAATCAAGGCAATCACCACCGAGAAACCCTGTACAACCGGGTAATCGCGGCCCAAAATGGCTTCCACCATCCGTGAGCCAACGCCGGGTAGCGAGAAAATTGTCTCGGTCAAGACCGCGCCGGAGAGCAGGTTACCAGTCTGGATGCCGATGATGGTCACAATGGGGATCAGCGCGTTGCGTAAGGCGTGTTTTCGAATGACCAACGCATATCTCAGGCCCTTTGCGCGCGCCGTACGGATGTAATCCTGCCCAAGCACCTCGAGCAGGGAAGAGCGGGTCATGCGCGCAATTACAGAGAGTGAGATCGTGCCAACAGCAACCGAGGGCAGAATCAGATGCTTGAGAGCATCGAGGGTCAAAGCAAAATTGCCTGTCAGCAGGCCATTCAAGATGGCCGAATTGGAAAGCAGCGCCAATCCAAAAGCTTTGAAGCCCTGGGCATCGGTAATCCCCCAGGTTTTGGCCAACGGGATGATCGACATGCCTGCCGATAAACGTCCACTTGGGGGGAGTTGGAAAGGCGTACCTTTGAGAACCAGCGCAAAAAGATATGCCAGGAGCAGCCCCAGCCAGAAGACCGGCATACTGACACCCATGTTGGCCAAAAGCATGGTCAGCGTGTCGAGAATGCTGTTGCGTTTGAGCGCCGAAATGACACCCAGTAGAATTCCAAAAATAGTCGAGAAGATCATCGCCAGGATGGTCAACTCAATCGTCATGGGCAGGCGTTCGCCGATGATGGTTGTAATCGGCCTGCGGTCTTTCAGGGAAGTGCCAAAATCGCCCTGAGCGATATTATATACATAACGGGCAAATTGTTCAGGGATGCTTTTATCCAGGCCAAAACGCGCCTTGAAATCGTTGCAGGTTGCAATCGTCGCCTTTTCGCCAAGCATCACATAGCAGGGATCACCCGGCACCAGGCGTGTAATGACAAACGTGACCAACAAGATACCCACCAAGACTGGCAAGACCAGAAATAACCTGCGGGTCAAAAATTGTATCATCCAAGACTCCCGGAAAAAATCAATTGGATGAAGCATGTTTCCATGCTTCATCCAATTTAGTAAATTGACTACTTATTGGGCGGGCTCGTTCATGACTTTCGGGCCAAAGAGGTCCTTGAAGTACTGGTAAGTACCAGTGTTGCCCAAGCGCAGCGGGTGCTTGTAATCCATACCGGCGCCGAAGGTGGCAACCACATCGTTGGCGTCCAAAGCTGCGCCATTGGAGAATACTACGCCCTTGCGCAGGGTGCAGGTCCACTCGGTGGCGTCAGCATTGCCTTCGCATTTTTCAGCCAGGTCAGGTTCCGGAATGGCAGAACCCCAACCAAATTTGTAGAGCTTGCTGAAAATCTGGTTGCAGACGCGGAAGGAGCTGCCGTCGGTTTCGTCGGCGCACATCAGCGAAACGGGTTCGCCATCCTGCGAGAAGACCACGGTGCCATCAGCAGTCTTCATCGCGGGGAAGTTCTCGTTGTAGGGGCCGAGAACAACATTCTCAACAGAAGCCAGGAAGGCCAGGTTGGTGGTGCCATGGGCAATCACGACGGTCGGAACATGCTGATCATAGAGCACATTGACCTCATCGTAAAGCTTCTGGCGCTCAACAGAATCACTCAGCTTGGCAGCCTTCTGGATGCGCTCGACAATATCCGGGTAAGCGGCGCCGAAGGACGGGCTGGAGCCAGTCAGGAAGACATCGTACCAGTTGGTTGCGTCGGGGTAATCCTCGCTCCAACCCAGGAAGAACAGATCCTTTTTGCCTTCGCGGGTGGCGGGCAGGAAGGTGCCCCACTCTTCCATTTCAAGCTTGAGTTTGACACCAATTTCAGCATACTGCGCTTGAACCGCCTGGGCAATCTTGGTTGGCTGGGGGAAGTACGGGCGAGTGCGCTCAGCATAGGAAAGGGTATATTCTTTGCTGAAATCGAAACCTTCTGCTTCCAGCATGGCCTTGGCCTTGACCGGGTCATACGTCGTGCCCTTATAGCCATCGGTGAAACCAGGCTTGACACCAGGCGGAACAAACTGGGTCGCAGCCACAGAACCGGGGGCATAGAAGTCATCCACGATGGCCTGTTTGTTAATGGCCATGGCAAAAGCCTGGCGGACTTTCTCATTATCAAACGGGGCGCGGCTGTTATTGATGCCCATGTACAGGAAGTTGTTGACTTTGCGCGGATACAACTTCAGGTTGGTATCGGCCTCGATGGAGGGGATATCATCAGAGGTAACTTCAGCAATACCGCTGACATTCCCGGCCTGCAGGTCGAGCAAGCGGGCAGCAGCTTCCTTGTTCCACTTCATGATGAAGGTGCTGTTGGCTGGTTTTTCGCCAAAGTAGGTGGGATTGGGAACAAAAGTGATGTGGTCGCCGCGCACCCATTCCTGGACGATATAGGGGCCAGTGCCGACCGGGTTTTCATTCATCTTGGTCGCATCGCCGCCAATTTCCTTCAGGTAATCGGCATCATAGATGTCGAAAGCTTCAACCGAAGCAACCTTCGGCAGGAAAGCAGGTTCAGGGGCACAGAAGGTGAACTTGACTGTAAACTCGTCCACAGCTTCGATGGATTTAATCAACCCGCCATAGTTGCAATCGGGGGCTTCGAGCTTCTCACCCACAAACGCGGGCGCAGCCGGGGCTTCGGGGGCAGCGGGAGCTTCGGGGGCAGCCGGTGCAGCGGGTGGTGCAGCGGGTGCTTCAGTCGCCGGGGTACCGCAGGCGGCCAGGGTCATGCTTGCCAGAACGAGCACGGACAACAGAACGTAAATGGTACGTTTCATTTGTTTCTCCTCCTGAGAGAAATAGGGGTGGTAGGAAAGGATGGATAGAGTTGAGTAGGAAATATCTGCGCTTGCTCGCACCTCCTCCTGCATCCGTTTTTTTAAGATGCCCCTTGATTATACAGCATCTTTTTATCAACTTTAATATACTCGGATGGGAATTCCCGCGCCGTTCGTTTTTACCCCTCTTGGATTTTCGGGCCAGACCCCCGCCACCTGCGTGCCGCACGAAAGGCAGGCACCCTGCCCGGTGAGGTGATACTCGCCAATCACGTACCCGTAGCGACGGATCAGGGTCCTGTTGCAGTGCGGACAGTGTGTATCTTCATATTCTTCCACCCGCCCAGGTAAATTCCCGGCGTAAACGTAGTTCAACCCGGCCTCGCGCCCGATCTCAGCCGCGCGCAGCAGCGTTTTCGAGGGGGTGTTCTCCGGGATGGTCATTTTATAGTCTTTGTGGAAAGCTGTCACATGCCAGGGAATATCTGTCGAAACGGAGCGCAGGAAACGGGCTGTCTCGAACAACTCTTCATTGCTGTCATTGAAACCGGGTACGATCAATGTCACCACTTCCACCCACAGGCCGATCTCGTGCGCTTTCTGGATGGTATCGAGCACATTTTTGAGAACCCCGCCCAGGCTGCGGTAATTTTTTTCCTGCATCGACTTTAAATCCACCTTGCAAGCCGAGAGATAAGGCTTGAGATACTCCAGCGCTTCGGGGGTGGCATTGCCGTTGGAGACAAACGCACAGATCATCCCGGCGGCTTTGGCCTCCTTGAAAATCGCCACGGCCCATTCACTGGTGATTAACGGCTCGTTGTATGATGAAACAATCACTTCTGCATGTGCGCGGCGGGCAGCCTTGACCACTTCCTGCGGGGTGATCTGCCGCACCAGGTTGACCGCCACCTCCGAGGCCGGGTCGCGCAAAGCCTGGGAAGTGAGCCAGTTCTGACAATAGCCGCAGTGGAAATCACAGCCCAGCATCCCAAAAGTCAGCGCGGTTGCGCCAGGCAGGACGTGCGAAAACGGCTTTTTCTCGATCGGGTCAGCCTGCAAGGCAGCCACATAACCCCAGGGGACGCGCAGTTCCCCAGCACGATTAAAGCGCACCTGGCAGATGCCACGCTTGCCCACTGAAATCTTGCAGCGATGGGCGCAGGCCAGGCAGCGCACCGTGCCATCTGAAAGATTTTCGCAAAGTTCCCCCTGAATGGTCATTTGGTCCAAAACATTTGCCAGGGAACTCATAACGTCCTCCAAAATATTTTCTCAATTTACCAACATCGACTTATAATACCCATATGCTTACTGTTGCGATCCAGGCTGGCGGCGAGTCGCGCCGTATGGGACAGGACAAAGCGCTGATGCTATTTCTTGGCCAGCCGCTCATCCAGCGCGTTGTCGCGCGCCTGGCGCCCATTGCAGATGAAGTCATCGTCACCACCAACCGCCCCGTCGACTTTGCTTTCCTGGGTCTGCCGCTTTTCCCCGATAACCATCCTGGTCGAGGCGCCCTGGGCGGCCTGTATACCGCGCTTTTCTCTGCCCAGCAGCCGCTGGTGGCCGTGGTTGCCTGCGATATGCCCTTTGCCAACCCGAATTTACTGACCTTCCAATCCCATTTGCTCGAAGCCGAAGCCGCCGACGTGGTCATTCCGTTTCCGATGGAAGGCTACGAGCCATTACATGCCGTATATCGCCGTGAGAGCTGTCTCCCGGTGGTGGAATGGGCGCTCAATAACGAGCAGTGGAAGTTGATCGCCTGGTTTTCAAAGGTGAAAGTGCGCACACTCAGCGCCGAAGAATGCCGCCAGCACGACCCGGATGGATTGGCTTTCTCAAACATAAATACGCCGCAGGAATTGGCTGAAGCCGAGGCGTTGGCACGGAAAACAGGTCGAGTCAGCGCACGATCAACACCGGGCAGGGCGCCTGGCTAACCACGCTCTGGCTGGTACTGCCTAAAAGCAGGCTCCCCAGCGAGCCCATGCCGCGTGAACCCATCACGATCAGCTTTGAATTGCGGGTCGCGGCTACATTGATGATCGCCTCTGCGGGCGAACCTTCGATCAACTCGGTCTTAATTTCGCCCGGGATTTTGCCCACTTCATCCAGCGCATTCTGCAAAATCTTTTCGGCTTCTTGCAAGCGGGCATCGATGGCCTCCTGCATATTCGGCTCGCCCAAATAGGCCGGAATGTGGCTGAAAGCAACCACAATGCGCAAGCTTTCGGATTTCATGTTGCGCGCCAGGTCACCAGCCATCTTGGCGGCGCGAACTGCATGTTCTGAACCATCCACGGCAAGCAGGATATTTGCAAACATGTTTATCTCCTTTCGTCAGGGTACAATTTCAGTATATAACAAACCAAGCGAGATTTCAAATTTGACCACCACAGGAGCCTGCCATGACCCTCGACCTGAAAACAATTAGACAGCAATTCCCCGCCCTTGAACAACCCGCCATCTTCTTCGACACACCCGGCGGCACACAAATTGCCCGCCAGAGCATGGAACGCATCCAGCGTTATTTCCTGGAATGCAACGCCAATCATGAAGGCGCGTTTGAAACCAGCCGCAAATCGGATCAAATCCTGGAATCGGCCCACGCGGCGATGGCAGACCTTTTGAATGCTTCCCGCGCCGAAGAAATTATTTTCGGCGCGAACATGACCACGCTAACCCTTCACCTTTCCCGCTCGCTGGCGCAACGGCTTTCCCCCGGCGACGAGATTCTCGTCACCCGCCTCGACCATGACGCCAACGTAAGCCCCTGGCTGCTCATCGCCGAAGACAAAGGCTGCCAGATCAACTGGGTCGATTTTGACGTGGAAGACTGCACCCTCGATCTTTCCAGTTTCGAGCAGGCGCTAGAAAAAAAGCCAAAAATCGCCGCTTTTGGGTATGCCTCGAATGCGGTTGGCACTATCAACCCCGTCCGAAAACTGGTCAAGATGGCGCATGAGGCTGGCGCCCTGACCTATGTTGACGCAGTCCAATACGCGCCGCATGGCCCAATCGATGTGCAGGAGATTGACACTGATTTCTTGGTTTGCTCGGCATATAAATTTTTTGGTCCGCATGTCGGCGCGTTGTATGGAAAATACGATCTACTCGATGAGCTAAAGGCCTACAAGGTTCGTCCCGCAACGAATAAGCTGCCTGGCAAATTCGAGACAGGCACACTGAATCATGAAGGCATTGCCGGGGTGTTGGGCGCGGTGGAATACCTGGAATGGCTGGGAACCGAATTTGGCGGCGAAACAGGCGAAGGCTTGGTCGAAAAAGGCTACCAGGGCCGCCGCCTCGTCCTTAAGCAGTCATTGACAGCTATCCGCGCTTATGAGTTCGAAATATCCCGCGCCCTGATCTCCACCCTGGAAGCCATCCCCGGTCTGCGCATCTATGGAATTACCGATCCCAAGCGCGCAGATCAGCGTGTGCCAACGGTTTCTTTCCGCCTGGAGGGAAAACATCCGCACGAGGTGGCCGAGGCCCTGGGCAACGCCGGGATTTATGTGTGGGACGGGAATTATTATGCCCTGGCCGTCACTGAGCGCCTGGGAGTTGAAGACAGCGGCGGCATGGTGCGGGTAGGAGCGGCGCACTATAACACCCTTGATGAGGTTGCCCGCCTGGGTGAAGCGCTCAAGAAAATAGCTTGAGTGCGCCAATCCAGCCTTACAAAAGACAGACATCTGGGTGAGGGGGGCACCCAAACGTCTGTCTTTTGTATGTTAACACAAGTGTTAGCGGAATTCAAGTTTTAGAAACTAAGAATTGGGTTAAAATCCTATCAGGCATCTTACCTGCCGGGAAAGGTTTTTCATGAAGCGAGATGTGATCGTAGTGGATATTTCCAGGTATCAGCAGCGGCTTGAAGTGCAGGAACTCCAAGACGGCGGCGTAAAACACGTCATTATCAAAGCCGGCGGCAGCATCACAGTCGATGCGATGTATCAAAACCATGTTGAGAATTGCCTGTCGCACAATATGCCTGTTTCCATCTACTATTGGGCTGACCCGACGATTGTGCCTGCGCGGCAGGTGCAAATCTTGCTTGAAGAGGTGGAACGCTATCCAATTTCTTACATCTGGGTCGATATTGAGCAATGGTGGAGCGCCTGGGCAGATTGGTATAAGGCTTTGCAAAGTAAGCTAGCCTGGCAACGTGTGGCGCGTTTCAGCCCGGATAAATTGAACGATTTCTATTTTAAGTTTATGGAAAACCTGACGGCGAATGCCAAAAGGCCGGTTGGAATATACACATCCTATGGATTTGTGACCTCGTATGCGCCGAAAATGTCCAAATGGCTGGCAAATTATGATATCTGGGTGGCGCATTTTTCCAAGACCGTCCCCAAGGGCGCAACCATGACGTGGCCAGAATTTATGAAACTCTATTCCCCTAATTTTGCCCCGTCTTTGCCTCCCGGTTCCAACCCGGCGCGGATTGTGGGGCATCAATTTACAGGAGACCGAATCCGCCTGCCGGGCATGTATTCCCTGCCAACCGGGCCAGTCCGCAGCGGAGCCGATGTGAGTTTGTTTAATTCGGAATGGCTTGAGGGGGTTACGCTTCGGCCTTGAAACTCAATGCAGACAGCGCGCATCAGAAGATGCGCGCTGTCTTTTCTGTGCCCCAGGCGGGAATCGAACCCGCATCAGAGCCTTAGGAGTGCCCTATTCTATCCATTGAACTACCGGAGCCAGCGCCAAAATTATACTGCAATTTGGATATGCCAGATTGCGGCTCTTTGGGAATCTGCGTGGTAACCCGCAAAACAGCCGGGCAGGCAGGAAAATCCTGGAGACCCTTTTGCTTTGCCCCTTCCGTGCTAAAATAAAAACTATGACTGTACAGAAGATTGGTCGTTACGAAATCAAATCCGAACTTGGACGCGGCGGCATGGCCACCGTTTACAAGGCCTACGATCCACGCTTCGAGCGCGAAGTTGCGCTCAAGGTACTTCCCCGTGAAATGCTGCACGATGAGCAATTCCGCGTGCGCTTTGAACGCGAGGCGAAAACAATTGCCGCGCTGGAACACCCGGCCATCGTTCCGGTCTATGATGTCGGCGAAGAAGAAGGCCAGCCCTATTTTGTCATGCGCTATATGACGGGCGGCTCACTCTCTGACACGATTGCCAAGGGACCGATGTCGCTGGTTGCGGCAGCGAAAATAATCGAGCGGCTGGCTCCTGCCCTCGATGACGCCCATCTGAAAGGCATTGTTCACCGGGACATGAAACCGGCCAACATTCTCTTTGACCGTGCCGGTGAGCCTTATGTTTCTGATTTTGGGATTGCAAAAATCACCCAGTCGCAGTCCACAACGGTAACCGGGGGAGCCATTGTCGGCACTCCGGCATACATGAGTCCTGAGCAGGCCCAGGGTGAAAAAATTGATGGTCGAAGCGATGTCTACGCCCTGGGGGTGATCCTGTTCGAAATGCTTTCGGGGACACAACCCTACCAGGCTACCACCCCGATGGCGGTGGTTGTCAAGCATATTACCGATCCCATTCCGCATATCCTGGACGCAAACCCGGGATTGCCGACTGCGATAGAGGTCATCATCGAAAAGGCGATGGCAAAAAATCCTGATGACCGATTCTCGTCTGCCGGGGAACTCTATGCGGCATTAAGCGCGATCGTTGGCGGCCAATCAGCCGATGAGGCGCTCAAAACTGCCTCGATCACAGCCACGCGCATCGCAGCGGCAAAAACCCGCATGGTGGCAGGCAAAACCCGCGTCGCTGAACCGCCAACCACTCGAAAATTCAATTTTGCCATACCTCTGTTAATGGTCGGTGGGATTGTGGGATTTTGTTGCCTGGCAGTGGTAGCCATGGGTCTCTTTGGCCTTTGTCCGCCTGATGGACCCTGGCCGCTCCCGCCCTGGTGCGCTGGCTCGACCATTTCCTGGCCTTTCTCTGAGCCGCCCACCCAGGTGGTGATTGTTGCGCCAACGGATACGCCCGCGCCCCCGGCAACCGACACCCCGGTCAGCGTGGAACCACCAGCAGCAACCGAGACACCCGGTCCTGTCGTGGCAGAATCCCCGGCCACCCCCACAGAGACCCCCTTTGTGGCGGCGGGCGCCGTTGGCGGCGCAGATAAAGTTGCCTTTGTGGCCAACAACGAAATCTGGGTCATGAACCTCGATGGCTCAGACTTGAAAGTCTTGACCAATGACATGGCGGCCAAATCTGACCTGCATTGGATTCCCGGCACAAATACAATATCTTTTATCAGCGGAACAAACATAAATACCATTGAAGCTGATACAGGACGGTTCGATACAATTGCATCTTTCCCAATGGCGGTTTATCTGGAAGTATTTCGCGTTTCACCAGATGGGAAGCAGGTTGCCATTTCACTTAACCGAGAGATGTATATTGTGCCCTTTGATATTGCCAAACTAAAGGCTGTTCGTGGGCGAGATGGACTGATCGCCATGAAAGGCTGCCTCAACTACACGGGCAGTACACAGGCGGCCATTCACCTGAAAGAGTTCCGCTGGGGCACAGATGGGAAGACCGCGGCCTGGATGTTCGAGGGGACGGGCGCATCTGGCAAAGCCAATGACATGATCCGAATCGTGGATATCAGCACCTGCAATCCACAAAAACTGACCAAGTTGGACGAGTTCCCCGGAACCCGTTTTACCCCTGAAGGCTATGAGGGCAATCCGGTCCTGCCAGATTTTGACTGGGATGGCAAGTATCTTTTCCTTTTCCACACTCTGCACCGTAATGGCGGTTGGGGATTCCTATACTTGTATGACCACGACCTGCGCAAGGGCTTCCAGGAAAACCCGATCGCCAGCACAAACTCGAGGTGCTGTTATCGCGACGCGCGCTGGAGCCCGGATGGAACGTATATTTTCTTTGCTTTCCAGAGCAAGGATAAACCCAACTCACCCACCCAGTTCTATTACATCCCCATCAGTTCCATTCGCGCTGGGGGCGTATTGACCCCCATCCCCCTACCCGAAGATTTCTTCAAAAACCCCAAAGAAGCGCCTCAACCGGCGCTGCACCCGGCGGCAGTGCCCTGAAATATAGGGACAGGCAAACAACCTGTCCCTATATTTTTTTTACAATCTCTCTGACCAGACCTGGCCCGGCATAGATCATGCCAGTATAGACCTGCACCAATGCAGCTCCTAAATCCAATTTGCGTTTGGCGTCGTCTGGAGACATGATTCCCCCAACACCAATGACTGGAATCCGCCCTCCGACTTTTTTTACAATTTTGGTTAAGATTGCATCGCTCAGTCCCGTGAGCGGTTTCCCGCTTAATCCGCCGGATTCTGCCCGGCGCGTTGAAGACAGCCCCTCGCGCGCCAGGGTCGTATTTGTGGCGATAATGCCATCCATGCCGGTCTCGAGGATCACGCCGACAGCCTCCTCCAGTTCCTGATCGGTCAGGTCAGGGGCCAGCTTGACCAGCAGCGGGATCCGTTTTTCGAGGCGTTCCTGTTCGATTTTTCGCTGGAGATGGAGCTGGGTCAAGAGCTTTTCCATTGCATCGCGCCCTTGCAGGCTGCGCAACCCGACCGTGTTCGGCGAACTGACGTTGATGGCCAGGTAATCAGCCAGCGGGGCAAAACTTTGCAGCAGCGAAAGATAATCGAAGACGGCTTCTTCGTTGGGCGTTTCCTTGTTTTTCCCCAAGTTGATACCCAAGACCGTGCTGCGTGGAGGCTGGAGAAAGCGCAGTTTTTTGCGATACGGCACGCCAAGCAGCGAATCGATGAAACCTCGCGACAGCGCGGGGTTAAGTTGCTGCTGAACGTATTCCGAGCCCTGGCTGGGGAAGCCCATCCGATTGATCACCGCTTGATCCTCGATGAGCCGGAAGACGCGCGGTTCAGGGTTGCCCGGCTGCGGGCGCGGCGTGATCGTCCCGATTTCGATGTGTCCAAAACCCAGCGTTGCCAGCCCCGGAATGGCGACGCCATCCTTGTCATAGCCGGCCGCCAGCCCAACCGGGTTCTTGAACTTCAACCCAAAGGCTACGACCGGTTTTTCGGGTGGCGCAAAGATCGCCTCCAAAAGCCAGCGGCTGGGCGGCACGATTCCTGCCAGCCGAATCAGTTGCAGGGTCAGGTGATGGGCGGTTTCAGGATCCAGCTTGAACAACAGGGAGCGAAAAAACTTGTACAATGATTTTGTCCTTTGCTTTCAATCAAAATGTGCAGGGACCAGGCAGACTCTTTAAGAATCTCAGCGAAGGTCCCGCAGATCATCAGATGCACGGGCCGATTATATGATATCTACGGTCACGAATCGCGTTTTCCCCGTAATCTTTTCGATGGATCTGCACATCCTGAATCACCTGAAGGCGGCGGGCAACTGGCAGGCCAGGATCAGAGATTTATCCGTTTCTCCGGAAGATGAACGTTGAGCAAGTTTCAGGGTAGGTAATTCAAAGGCCTCTGGCAAAACGCCGGAGGCCTTTGAATTACCTATTGCCGCTCAAAAAACGGCAAAACGTCCAACGGGGCAGGATAGTCTTTCAAAACCGTCTCCCCTGCGAAAACCTCCCCGCTCCAATGGTCACGCCAACGACCGGGTGGGAGGGTGATATCACGGGTCCGCGCGCCGGGTTGGATGACCGGGGCAACCAGGAGGTCATTGCCGAGAAGAAATTCGTCATCGCAGGTCAGCGCACGTTCGTCACGCGCCGAGAGCCACCAGAGCGGGCGGATGATCGGGCTGCCAGTGCGCGCGGCTTCGGCGGCCAGTTCCAAAATGCGCGGAGAAAATTCCAGGTGCAGGTTGGCATAGCGGCGGCAAAGTTCAACGCACTCGCCGCCGTAATCCCAGGGGGCCAGGCTGAACTGCACGGCGGGCAGCAGGGCGTTCAACTGCGTCCAGCGGATCATCAATTCGGCATCGGCTGGCTGGTCATAGGCGTTCCCACCGACCATATCGGGCAGAATGAACGGGTAACCGGTCAGCCCGAGGGCCAGGATGCCCGTCAAAACGGAGTGCAGGCCGTTGTCTGTGCCCCAGGTCGACCACTTGTCCCACTGGCGGAAGAAAATCGGCGCGTTCTGGTTGAACCAGCCAGAACGGACTTCGGTCAGGCTGAAATTCCGGCCAATGAAATCGATATAGCGATGGGTGAATTCATTCGGATGGATGGGCTCCGCGCTGACAGCGTCCGCCGGGTAAAAGACGGCTTCGCCCGCATCGAATTTGTAGCCGTCCAGGCCGGTCTCGCCCCGCAGCCTTTCCAACCGCTCCCGAAACCAATCCAACGCCTGCGGGTTGGTCACATCCAACAGACCGCTGCGTCCCTGCCACCAGCCGACCAGATACGGTTCCCCATCTGGCTGGCGGACCATGTAGCCCTTGGCTTTTCCCTCAGCGAAAGCCACCGACTCAGGGTCGAGGAAGGGGATGACCCAGGCTGTGACCTTGAAGCCTTTGGCGTGCAGATGGTCAATCATCCCTTTTGGATCAGGGAAGCGCGCCGGGTCAAAGCTGAGGTCGCCGTAGTGCACCTGCCAGCGGTCATCGATTTCCATCACGTTGTAGGGATAGCCGTGACGGATAATCTCCTCGGCAAAATTGAGCACCACTTCTTGGGAAACTTCGGTCTTGTAACGCGCCCAGGTCGTCCAGGTTGGTTTGCCGAATAGTTCGGCAGGAGGCGTTTTGGCCGGTTGGCCGACAAGGTTGATCAACCGCCGGTAAGCCGAAAGCACGTCGCTTTCCAGGTAGAGGCTGAGATGCAAGCCTTCGCCGCTCAGGGTCAGCAAGCGGTCGCCTTCGTTTTTGGTATCGGTAAAGGGACGGTGGCTGAAGGGACCTTTGTCCGCGCCCAGACTCCATTCATAACGCGGGAAACTGGCGGGCGGCTGGTTGATTCCGACCGAAACCGGCGTCTGCGCCATGACCAGCACACCCTGCGACGAGTACCAGGCCGGGGTCAATTTGCAGCTTTGCCCGGCAGGGCCATTATCGAAGGTCTGCATCAGGCTTTTGGGCAGCATGACCTGGTTGAGCGGGTAAACCTGGTTGACGAGTTCACCGTGCCCGTACCAATGGCCGAGCATTTCTAAGGCGAGTGAGAAACTGGCTGAGGGCGGGGAAACTTGCAGATCAAGCGCATCTTCACGGCGGTTGATGGTCAAGGTCTGGTGATGGAATTGAACCACAACGGCAGAATCAACCTGATTAACGGCAACAACCGTTTGGCGGAGCGGAGCAGTTCGCAAGCAAACCCGTCCGGCGCGGCAAATGGTCAGCCGGAACGGGTCGCGTTCGATCGAAAGCAGGAAAGAGCCAATTTCTAGAAGCATGAGACCCCCTCCCGGTCTCCCCCAAATTCCGTTCTTGAATTTGGGGGAGGGGAAGAAATGAATGTTATTTGCGGGTGAATTTCTTGCCGGTGGCCAGTTCGACGCTTTTGTACGCGCCGTCGTAAATGCCGATGCTCTTGTTCTTGACGATGCACTCACAGAGCATGGTCAACAGGTCGCTTTCCTCAGTCATCAGGTCGATGGCCTGCAAGGTCTGCGGAATGGTGCGAGTCTCAACGGTGCTATCGCCAATTTCCGCGCCACGGATGGCGCCCCACATCTCATGACCGCCGACACGGGCGTTGAAAATCTTGGGGATGGGGTAGAAGGCCAGTTCGGAGGGCTTGGTAATCATCACGTCCATCACGCGCATCAGGTAGTTGGTGGCGTAGACAGCGTGGAAGGTGTTATCGTGCAAGAAAACGTGCAGGCCGCTGGCCGGTTTCTCGCGGATGCTGTCAGCATAGGCCCGGGTATCTTCCCAGGTGAAGTGGGTATGGATCATCTCTTTATGCTGGGCCAGTTCTTCCTGCAGCCATTCCCAGTTGTTTTTGTGATCGCCCAGGTTGATGAACAGGGCGATTTTTTCCTTCTGGACGAGCAGCAGGGTGTGCTCAATGATGGCTTTGAAGAGTTCACGCTGCGCCCCCGCACCGCCCATCGTCACCATGAAGCGGCGCGGTTCCCTGGCATTCATGCGGCGCAGGCGGGCCGCGCAGTCAATCTCGATGTTCTCGACCAGCTCGTGATCGACGTGGTGACCGGTAAAAAAGAGCGCCTCGCTGGGGGTGGGCTTCAGAATGCGGCCTTTGTCGTCAAAGCCGCGCATGACGCGGAAACCATAGTAGCCGGAAGGCGATTGGACGGCGTGCTTGGCGCCTTCAGTGAGTTGGAAAGCCATCGGCCAGTTATCGAACATCATGTCAACCACGTTGGTCATGCCGCCTGCCACCGCGCCCATACAGTTCCACATGTGCGAGGTCAGGATCGGCATGTCCGAAGGAAGCGCGCCGTACAGATTCTTGAACAGCTCGCTCATCTTGTAATCTTTGACTTCAGTCTTCAGGAAGCGCCAGGGCCAGGTGACGATCCAATTGTTGAAAAGGGTGTTCAGGCCGGGCAGGGAGGGTTCGCCAGTAGTGAGAGATTCCCAGACGTACTTATCGAACCAGGGATAGCGCTGCGAAATGCGCGAATATTTGCTGTAATTGGTATTGCACCAGTTAATCACGTCCGTAGTGATGCCAGGGACGGAGAGCAGGTCCAACCAGTAAGGCTGGAAACCCATCGCTTTGGCCGCCGAGACGCCCGCCATGGCAATCCGGTAGTGACCAAAGCCCATGCGGATGGTGCTGACGATGACACCGTTCTCTTTCTTGAGGGGCTCCCCACTGCCATCGCGGACGATGTCTTTGAGACCAAAGATATCTTTCCCGTACGGGTTGTCTTTAACGCTCAGGTTATATTTTTCATTGGGGTCATAGTTAAATTTCTTTGCCAGCATCTCCTGCCACTTGTCAGTGGCGCGGGTCTGCGCTTCTGTGATCGGATTGCCGTAAACTTCATAGCGGCCGTCTTTCAATTTCATGGTTCTTTCTCCTGGAAATGAAGTTATCCCCTGGCAAGTGCCAGTAAAATATCATTTGAAATGACCGCCAGTCGGGGAGTTTTCCGGCTGGCGGTTTGTCGCTAGTATAACCTATCCTTAGCCTTTGACCCCGCTGCTGGTGACGCTCTCCACGAAGAAACGCTGTCCGAGAATGAAGACGATCAGGGGCGGCAGGATGGCAATCGCCGCGCCCGCCAGGATCAGGTTGGGTGTATCCGAGGCGCGCCCACGCAGCACGTTCAAGGCCAGGGTGAGCACATGGTTCTTTTCATTGCCCACGTTGATGATGACCAGCGGCCAGAGGAAGGAGTTCCAGGCATACAGGAAGGTGAAGGTTGCCTGGGTGGCCAGGGCCGGGATGCTGGCCGGGATAATGATCTTGCCCAAAATTTGCATGCGCGAAGCGCCATCGATCAGCGCAGCTTCCTCGATCTCTTTGGGAAAGGTGACGAAATGTTGGCGCATCAGGAAGGTGCCATAAGCGGAGAAAATCCAGGGAACAATCAGCGCCGCCAGCCGGTCTGTCCAACCGATCAGCACCATCAGTTGGTAGAGCGGCACGATCAGCATGACGAAGGGAATCATGATCGTGCCCAGGTAGAAAACGAAGACCGTGTCACGGCCGGGGAATTTGAGCCGGGCAAAGGAGTAACCACCGATGACCGAGGTCGCCAGCGTACCCAGGACGACCAGGATGGTGACCAGGGCAGTGTTTCCCAGGGCGCGGGCCATGTTGTTGAGTTCGATGACATTGGTGTAATTTTCAGGGTGCAGTTGGACGCTTTCCACCTGCGTGCTCAAGCGGACATTCTGGTAAGCCTTGTTGGAGGGGTTATCCGGGTCGATGAATTCTCCAACGGTGGTCTGGCTGACCAGGTACATCGGGATGACTTTCCCGTCAACTTCGACGTCAAACAGTTTTTCTTCCTTGCCATTCACGATGACTGTCTTTTGGGCGGCTTCGCCCCCGGTGGGACTGACATCCGTCAGGTTGCGGTCAACCACCACGGTTGGATTGTTGGGATCGGCGTATTTGCCCACTTTAATATTGCTTTTAGCAAGGGCATACTCCACCCGTTTCCCATCGACATCGACGTAATAGAGTGGCAGCGGAGCCTCGAAGCCTGCGACAGTCATGGAGGCCGGGTCGCGTGGCAGCAAACGCGGCGGGTAACGGAAGGTGTCCGCCGGGAGCTTGAGGGAAGTGGTCAGCATGTAAACAAACGGGAAGATCATGATCAACGCAAAGAACGTCAGCACGGCATAGACGGCCAGGTTGCTCAAAAATCGCTTTAGGCGGTAAGACTTGATATTCATGGCGGGTCTCCGGTTATTCGTAAAGACTGCTCTTGCGCTGGTTCTGGAACTGGATCAGCGTCAGGCCAAAGATGACGATGAACAGAACCCAGGCGAGCGCCGAAGCGTAACCCTGCTTGAAGTTCTGGAAACCGCTGCGGTAGAGATACAGAACCAGCGTGATCGTCGAATTATTCGGCCCTTCAGGAGGATTCATCAAAATAAAAACCTGTTCAAAGACTTGCATGGCCTGAATGGTGGTGGTCGAAACCACGTAGAAGGTGGTCGGGGCCAGCATCGGTAGTGTGATCCGCCAGAACTTATCCCAGGCTCCGGCGCCATCCACCGTGGCAGCTTCATACAGCTCGCCGGGAATATTGACCAACCCGGCCAGGAACAGCACGGTGTTGAAACCCATCGTCTGCCAGGCAGCAATGATGATAATCGCCAGCAAAGCCGTCTTTTCGTCAGACACCCAGTTGATTTTTGGGTCAACCAACCCGGCATTGAACAGGTTATTCCAAAATTCGACGCCCAGGGTGATGAAATAATTGATGTAACCGATGGTCGCGTTATACAGCCATTGCCAGACCAGCGAAATCCCCACGATGGCCGCGATGCTGGGGATGAAGTAGACTGCCCGGAAAAACTTCATCCCAGGAAGTTTGCTGTTGAGGACATTTGCCAGCACCAGGGCCGGGATGACGCTCAAGGGTACGGCGAACAAGGCATAGAGGAGCGTATTTTTCAGCGCCAGCCAGAACAATTTATCTTCGGCGCCGAACAAAATCCCGCCATTGCCAAGTACAAAACGCCCCACTTCGTCATAGGTTTTGATATCCAGCACATCTTTGGCCAACTGCGTGGCAGAAGCCAGAGGTTTAATCGTGATGTTCAGGATTTTGGCATAGTTTCCTAGCCCAATCCATTGAGGCGGGTTGAAAGCGTCCGAGTTTGTAAAGGAAAAATAAAACGAAAGCAGCAATGGCCCGGCAAAGAAAATCATAAAACCAAGCAGGTTGGGAGACAGGAACAGCCAGCCATTCAGCATCTGCTCGTGGAATGTCTTGGCCTTGAGCGCTAGCGCAGCTGGGGTGCGCCACATCCCCCAGAAAGCCAGTCCAAAGATAAGCACGCCCAAGACTGTGGCACCGCCTTGTGGCGAGGCCAGGTTGGTAATGATGGCAATGATTCCGGTTATCGCGTTGACAGCGAAAAAGAACAGGAACCCGCCTGCAAGCATGAGCCATTTGCCGATCTGGCGCAAAAGTTTTTCAGTCGAAGTGCCGCTCTGGAAATAATCCCCGGCGGCTCCGATCAGGTAACCTGCAAAGAGGAGGACCAGGTACGGGAGGCCATGCCCAAAATTCTCGGCCAGGGCGTCGATACCAATAAAAACGCCGCCCAATTGCAGAATCATGATGGCGCTGGCAACCAGCCCCAGGTAATCAATCACCAGGGAAATGGTCCTGCCACGGTGTTGGCGATTCAGGATGTCAAAGACGGCGAGGATGCTGAAAATGGCTGACAGTCCCAGCACAATTGAAAGAAGGATGCCTTGCCAGAGACGAAGATTTGGCAGGATGCCAATCCAGGGGGCAAGCGCGCCGCCCACAGCCAGCAGGCTGTACAAAATCCGCCAGCCGGTAAGAAGACGAAGAATTAACTCGTTTTGATGCGCGGTGTTTGTGCTAGAACGGTCAGACATCTCAGTCATGGTATGCTCTCCAGAATTCAGACTGAATTTTAGTAACTGATGTTACGTAGAATATCCCGAAGGTTCCTTTGAAAAACTCTGCTCGCCTGTCAAACCTTCGGGACGATGCATAGCATGCGTTTAGTTATAACCCTTGGGGACTTCGCAAACACGGGCAGGCGATCAACTGCCTGCCCGTGTCGATAGTGCTCGAAATTACTTCGTGAAGACTTTATTGGCTTCGTCGCAGATGGTCTTGCCAAATTCATCCACGGTCTTGCCACCGGTCAAGACTGCCTGGATGGCCGGGCCCATGATTTTGTCATATTCGGGCCAGGAGCCAGCCCAGAGCGGGCCTTCGGCGGTCGGGTTGGCGGCATCGGCGATGCCGTTCAAGAAAGCCTGGTTGTTGGCAGGCGGGGTAAAGGTCACGAAAGCGTCGAGGGCTTCTTTGCTCACGCGGCTGGGAATGTTGGCACCGAGGGCGGCAACCTTGCCCTGGGTTTCAGCAGTCGTCAGAGCCTGAACGAGTTTCCAGGCTTCTTCGGGATGAGCAGTCTTGGCGTTGACAACATAAGCGCCCCAGAACAGCCAGTTGCCGGGAGTGCCGGCGGGGCCGTTCGGGAGCTCAACCACGTCCCAATTGAAGGGAACGGTGCGGACGCCCGGGGTAGCCCAGCGGCCATTCTGGAACATGGCAACCTTGCCAGCGCGGAAAGGAGGCTCGGGATCTTCGCCGTAGGGAGTGGCAACTTTAAGATCCTGGTAGAGGGAGCGCTGGAAATCGAGACCCTTGAGGGATTCAGGGGTGCTCAACGCGCAGGCAGTGCGATCGGCGTTGTAGAAACCACCACCGGCGGCATTCAACCAGACGCCGTAGGGGCCCCACCAGGCGCTGGCGCCGTAACCGTAAATATCAGAACCGAGTGCGCGGGTCTTTGTGGCGACATCGGCGAAAGCAGCCCAATCCCATTTGCCTTCTTTAGCCAGTTCACGGGGATCCGGAGCGCCAGCTTCGTTGATCAGGTCCAGGTTCAGGTACAGGACGAAGGTCGAAACATCGCGGGGCAGGCCCCAAAGAGCGCCAGAATCTGCGCCGCTCTTGCTGTTTTCAGGATTGAAGGTCATGTGGTACATCGGGCCGGCGTAGAAGTCCTTGACGTTGAAACCGTCGGTTTTGGTAGCCAGCGGGGCAATATTCAGAATCAGGCCGCGGGTGGCGAAATCGGCGATGTCGGTGCCTGGAATCCAGAATACATCCGGGGCGGTGCCAGCGGCGACTTCGGTTTTCAACTGATCCTGATAGTTGGAGCCTTCGGTGCCGCCCGGTTCGTAGGTCAGAGTAATGCCTTCGAGTTTGCCATCCAGGTCTTTGCTGATTTCGGTGTAGACAGCGATTTCTTCCTTGTTATCGGGACGGGTGCGCCAGCGCAGGGTCACTTCGGCGGCAGGAGCTTCAGCCGCAGGGGCTTCAGCCGCAGGAGCTTCGGCGGCAGGAGCTTCAGTAGCAGGAGCCGCAGGCGTGCCGCAGGCAGCCAGGATAAAGGTCGCCACGATAAACAGGCTGACAACTTTCAATAACATACTGTGTTTCATCTTTTCCTCCAGGAATGTGGTGAGGTGCTGAACTTACAGAATTTGGTTACTGGGTATGCTTGGAATAGGTTTTACGTGGGGAGCTAATCACCTCCTTTATTCAAGGTGGATTGGCGCATAATTAACTGGGCCGGTAATTTCATCTGAATGCACTGACCAATTGATTTGTCGATCGACTTGACTAACATACGCGTGGCTTCCTGCCCAATCCGCGGCATATCCTGGTGCATGGTGGTGAGCGGCGGGTCGAAATATGACGAAAGCGGCATGTCGTCGACGCCAATCACCGCCAGTTGGTCGGGAACTCGCAACCCCATATCGCGGGCCGTATGCAAAACGCCCAAAGCCATGCGGTCGTTTTGGGCAAAAATAGCCTCGGGCAAATTTCCCTGTTCGGCCAGCGCCAACAGCGCATCCTGCCCGGAGGTCGCAGACCAATCGCCTTCGATGATCATGCCCAGGTCAATCGGGAGGCCGGCTTCTTCCAGCGCGCGCATATAACCATTGGAACGGTCGAGACAGCAATCTTCTTCCATTGGTCCGGTGATCATCGCAATCTTGTGATGTCCAAGTGAAACCAGGTGCTGAGTCGCATCGTAGGCTGCCTTTTCATCATCCAGGGAAACGGAACAAAAAGACTTGTCCCGCGCCTGCGCGCCGACAAACACCACCGGGAAATTCTTGGGAACGGCTGTGTGGCGCTCGTCGATATAGGGGTTGATTACAATCAACCCATCCACCCGGCGGTGACCCACCAGTTCATCCACCAGCGCCCGGAAAGCATCCGGGGCACTGGCAGATGAAGAGAGGAGAAAATATCCGTTCTGGCGGGCTTCAAGCTCAGCGCCTTCAATCACGCTGGCGAGGGTGTAATCTGTCAGGTTGGGGGCAATACAGGCCAGCGTGTTGGTGCGACCCTGAGCCATCGAGCGGGCGATAGCACTCGGGCGAAAGCCCAAGGCCTCGATAGCTTGCTCAACACGGGCGCGCGTCTCAGGAAGCACATCGTCGCTCCCATTAATGACCCGCGAAACTGTCTGGTGAGAGACGCCTGCTTTGCGGGCTACATCGCGGATGGTGGTAGAGCGGGAACGTGACATTGGGTTTACCCTGATTCCTGCGAATTCAAGTATAATGTTACCGGTCACGTGACCGGTAACATTAGTTTACAAGAGACAGACCGCTTTGTCAAGAGGCAACATGCACACTGAAAAGATACCCTCTGTCTCTCTGCAGACAATTGGGCAAAAGCTGGTTGTCACCTCCCCCATCTATGGCTGGGAATGGGATGGAGAAACCGATTCTTTCTCGTTGATCGACGCCGAACAACATCTCATATCAAAGGGGCGCCACCAGCCGTTGATCATCACCACAGGCAACAGAACGGGAGGCTGTCTCCTGGCACGCCAGCGTGATTTCAGGGTTGAAAATAATCGCGCCACGATCCTTTACTCTGGTTTAAACGGTGATGCAACCCTGACGGTCGTCTGGAATTTTTACGAGGATTTCATCACACTCGAATGCCTGCGGTATGAGTCTCCCGAAGCGGAAGAACTTGTGCAGGCAGTCTACTTTGCCGAGCCAAGTGGAAATTCTTCGGAACAGGGATATTCCCCGTCGCTCTACAGCCGGTATGTTGTCGTCCCGGGATTGTGCATGAGCCCCAGCGTCAGCCCGATTGTTGACCTGCACTCGCGGCTCTCTGTCAACGCCGTGCTGGGATCGGGAGCCATGCGCGGCCCCGGGTTGACCCAGCAATGGGGCCTGCCTGCGCACTATTTTTGCGCGTTCAACACCGCAGACCAGTGGAATGCCATCGGCGCCAGAAGCCGGCAATCGGCAGCGGTTTGTTGGGGACTGCGGGAACTGCCCCAGGCTGATTACCGACTCGAAATCCGCGAAGGGGCCATCAGCCCGGTCTTGAACCTCCGCAGCGACATCTGGAAACACTTGAAGACACCAGGAGCCGTCGAACTCGGTTTTGCATTCATGATCACATTTGGGACGCAATACCACACGGCAATCCGCAACTACTACACGATACTTGCGCGAGAAAAAATTGTTAATCCCAAAAGGGACACGGGGGCGCCAGAGAAGAATAAGGTCTTGCTCGCGCCTCAATACAATACCTGGGGAGTCGAATCGTCCAAGGCGTTGAAACCCGAGGCGCTGACCGAAGCGTTGGTGCTTGAGATCCTTGAAAAACTGCGTCTCTCAGGAATGAAAGCGCGCACATTTGTGATCGACGATAAATGGGAAAGCCATTACGGGGAACTGAAACATGACGAGGTGCGTTTCCCCCACTTTGAGGCCTTGCTCGAAAAAATCCGGGGTGAGGGGTATTTTCTTGGCTTGTGGGCAGCTTTTTTGCGCTGCCAGGATCCAACTGCTTTGGGTTTGAACGAATCACACTTGCTGCAAACCCCCGAAGGCGGGCCTCTCTGGCTGGTGCATCAAGCCTCACGCTATGGCATTTTTGACGTTACCCAGCCCGCTGTTCAGCATGCCTTGCAGGAGCGCGCCCGGCAATTCATGCGCCGCTACCGTCCAGACCTGATCAAGTTCGATTTTGGCTACGAACTGCCCTCGTTGGATGTTGCCGCGCCCGCCGATTTGCGCTGGGCCGGGGAACGGCTGCTCCAAAAAGGGCTGGAAGTGGTCGTGGGCGCCATGAAAGCGGAGAACCCGAATCTCGTCATCATGTATTACGGCCTTTCACCGCTGCTGCTCGACTACTATGACCTGCACAGCCCCGACGACCTGGTCTATTGCGGCGGGGATTATGACCTGGAGACCAACCGGCGCATCTTTTTCAGCAGCCTGTGCGGTGAATTGGGCTTGCCCACCTATGGTTCCTCCGGCTATGATTGGGCCTCCGCCCCAGATATTTGGTTCGATTCCGCGCCTTCAGGCACGCTGGGTTCGCTGCACTGTTTCGACGGCGATGAAAACGGCGACCTGCCCCGGGCCGAATGGATTGCAAAATTCAACGGCCTTTCTGCCATCTTGCGCCATGAAACAACCTTCACAATCCAGCCGATCGACGCCAGTTGGCAGGGCGGCTTACGGGCAGCCTTTTCACCTTCCTGGGAGCGTCTTGAAAACGGGAAAACCGTCCTGCTGGCATTGCGCACCCACAAATTTGATGGCAAACCCGCCAGTCAATCTTACAAGGATGTTTTGCACACCACCGTTGGTCTGGTCGTGGCCTCGCTGGACGAACGCAGCCTGGCCGAATCCGGGCGGCTGGGGCTCGTTCCCTTCGGGGATGGCATTTGTGTTCTGGAACACCTGCCTGCCAGCGCCAATAAAACGAAGGTTCTGATTACAGAACATTATCTGGGCGGAGGCCAACGAGAAGACGCTTCCACCTGCCAGTCTGGCCGCCTTGAACTGACCTTGCGCCAAACCAGGGCAGATCAAATTCTCGAATGGCTGGAAATCGTCTTTTCTACGGACAAAAATATTTTATAATGTTATCGTTCCCGGGAACGTAAACGATTAGCACTCTGCATTCCAAGCCTCGGTAATCATCAACATTTTTCTTCTTCAAGGATGGAACAACCATGTTCGACTCTCCGCACCGCCGCTATAATCCCCTCACGCGCGAATGGGTGCTCGTCTCACCCCACCGCGCCAAACGCCCCTGGCAGGGCCAGGTGGAAAAGTCTGCGCCCCAGAACCTGCCCGAATACGACCCAACTTGCTACCTCTGTTCCGGAAACGAGCGCGCAGGCGGGGTTTTCAACCCGGTCTATACCGGCACTTTTGTCTTCGAGAATGACTTTGCTGCCCTCTTGCCCGAGCCGCCAGATCAGGTGCCGGAGACCACCCACCCGCTGCTGACCGCCACTCCTGAGCGTGGACTCTGCCGGGTGGTCTGTTTCTCTCCGCGCCACGACCTGTCCCTGCCCGAACTGGACATCCCTGCCATCGAAAAGGTCATTGCCACTTGGACGCGTGAATCCACCGACCTGGCGGCCAGGGACTTCATCCAGTATGTGCAGGTTTTCGAGAACAAGGGCGCGATGATGGGCTGCTCCAACCCGCATCCGCACAGCCAGTTATGGGCGCAGTCGCAGATTCCCAACGAGGTCAGCAAGGAATTCGCCGCACAGACTGACTATTTCAAAGTCAATGGCCGTCCGCTGCTCCTGGATTACCTCGCTGAGGAACAAAAGCGTCAGGAGCGGATCCTGGCGATCAACGACCATTTCACCGCGCTGGTTCCCTTCTGGGCGGTCTGGCCGTTCGAAACCATGGTTGTGGCGCACCGTCCCACAGCTTATTTGTCTGACCTGACTCCCGCCGAAGTCACCGCCCTGGCAGAGATCTTCAAGCAGATCACCACCCGCTACGACAACCTGTTTGAAATTTCTTTCCCTTACTCGATGGGGTTCCACCAGGCCCCCGTCGACCCTGCTGGAGAGCACGGGGCAGGCGGCAATCCGCATCCCGAATGGGTGCTGCACGCCCATTTCTATCCGCCGCTGCTGCGCTCGGCCACCGTCCGCAAGTTTATGGTCGGTTACGAAATGTTGGGCATGCCCCAGCGCGACATCACGCCCGAAACCGCCGCCGAGCGACTGCGTGAGCAATCCTTGATTCATTATAAACACCGACCATAGACCGCGCCGCACTGCCCATCGCCCACGGTCCACGGATATAGAGGAACCGAAATGTCCATTCCAACCACCCTGACCGAAATTTTCCGCCAGAAGTTTGGCAGTGACCCCGCCTTCCTCGCCCGCGCACCGGGACGGGTCAACCTGCTGGGCGAGCACGTCGACTACAACGATGGCTTTGTCCTGCCAGCTGCCATCGATCGCACCACTTATGTAGCTTTTTCCCCGGCAAATTCTGACCAGACGACCCTCTGGGCCGCGGATTTCGACCAAAAGGCGGTTTTCTCCCTGAAGACTTTGGCCGCCAAGACCCAACCCGATGGTTCTCCCCTGCCGGAATGGGCCTGCTACCCCGCCGGAGTGCTGTGGGCGCTGACCGAGGCTGGCCTGGAAACCCCTGCCTTGAACGCGGTTTTCTCGTCGGATGTGCCACGCGGCTCGGGGCTGAGTTCTTCCGCCTCGGTCGAGATGGCTTTCGGCGTGGCCTGGAGCCAGTTGGGCGGCTGGTCGATCCCGCCAATGGAACTGGCCCGGCTCGGACAGAGGGCCGAGAACAAATACGTGGGTGTCAACTGCGGCATCATGGATCAGTTCGCCTCAGCCTGCGGCGAAACTGACCGGCTGCTCTACCTCGATTGTCGCTCCCTCACCTGGCAGACTGTGCCCCTGCCGCAGAATGTTTCCATCGTGGTCGCAGATACCACCGTTCGGCGCAAGCTGACCTCGGGCGAATACAACCAGCGCCGCAACGCCTGTGAGGAAGCTGTCCGCCTGTTGAAAGCAGACTTGCCAGGGATCACTGCCCTGCGTGATGTCAGCGTGGAGGCTTTTAATCGGTTTGCGCCCAAACTGCCAGTTGAAGTGGAAAAACGAGCGCGGCATGTGGTCGAAGAAGTGGAGCGCTCGCGGCAGGCGATTCCGCTGCTCGAAAGCGGAGACCTGGCGCAATTTGGGAAATTGATGAACGAGTGCCATGCCAGCCTGCGCGACCTGTATGAAGTCTCCTGCCCGGAACTGGACGTGATGGCGCGCCTGGCGCAGCCGCTCCCAGGGTGCTATGGCGCTCGTTTAACGGGAGCCGGTTTCGGGGGCTGCACCGTCAACCTGGTGGCGCGGGAGCAGGCCGAAACTTTCGCCCAAGCCCTGGCGGCAGGTTATGAGTCCGAAACCAGTCTCCATCCAGAGATTTATATCTGCCGCGCCTCGGCTGGAGCAGGACTGGTGGAATAAAAACAAAAGACCCCGTGGGCACAAGCCGCGGGGTCTTGGTTTCATTTCTCGCTCTTTCCTGAGCGCAACCTCATTCTTTTGTTCTCAAACTCGGTCTTTTATAACGTTTTTTGATTTCTGGCAGGAAATACTCATCAAAGAAGCGGTCGGCGTCGTAATCTGGCTTCCAGCCCCATTCCTGGCGGGCCAGGGTATCATCCACATCCTCCGGCCATGAGTCGACAATTCCCTGGCGGCGCGGGTTCGGCTCGAACGTGATCTGTGCACCATGGAAGGCGCTCAACGCCCGTTTGCGAAACTCACCAGCCGTCAGGCTAAAGGCCGCGATATTGTAAACGACATGGCTCAGGTTCTGGCGCGGGGCTTCGGTCAACATGATCAGTGATTTGATCGCATCGGGCATGGCCATGAAAGAGATCTTCGTGTCTTCGCTGACAAAACAGGCATAGGGTCTGCCCTGGGCCGCGGCATGCAGCATTTCGGGGCCATAGTCGCTCGTCCCGCCGCTCGGCAGGGTGAAGGCGCTGATCAAGCCAGGGAAGCGGATGGCGCGAAAGTCAAGCATCGTTGGCGGGGTGGGGTCCAGGTGGCGCTGGCCGAAATAACGGCTGTAATACATCCCCAGTTTTTCGCAGTAGAGCTTGTTGCAGCCATACATGGTATGCGGCGTGTTGTACTCGTCCTCTGTGACCACCCCGGCAGCCCGTTTGGCTTCCGCATTCGGAAAGCCATAGGCCGCAATCGAACTGGGGAACAGGAACTTGACTTCCTTCTTGTATTTCTCTGAGCGATAGGCCGCCATCATCAACAACTGCATCGTCCCTTCCACGTTGATGCGGTGGGCTTCCTCGGTGGCTACTTCTGCCTTCGATGAGAGTGACGCGGCCAGATGATAAATAATGTCAAAATCATAATCATAGAATTGTTTGATCCGGTTGACCAGGTCCCCCTGCAAATGCTCGGCAGGCAGTGATTTGATCGCCTCGGGCAGGGGCGCCAGATCGGCGGTCACAATCCGGTAGCCTCCGCGCGCTGACAGGTTCTGGATCAGGGCCTGGCCGATTTCACCACATGCGCCGGTGATCAGGACAGCTTTTTCACTCATTGAACTCTCCTTCATAGTAGAATGGAATGGTTCACGCTTACAGGGCGAATTGATTCTACAATAACCCATCCAAAAAAACCTGTAACATTCTTCCTCAATCCCTCATGTCATTCCCGTAAAAGCATCGGAAAAATGTGCGAGGAGGGTTGGGTAGGCCCGTGTTGGTCAAGACCAGGCGGTATCGAAACCCAACGAAACACTCAACCATTAGCGGGCAATCCTAGCGAAAGACATCGTCCGTTTAGGCGGAGATTGCTTCGGCCGAATGCCCTCGCAACGATACATAATTAATAACATGCGCCAACTGACCTTTTTCCTTCTGACAGCAACTCTTCTCTTATCGGCCTGCGTCCCCATGAGCAACGTCGACGTGACTCCCCTCGGCCCGCCTGCCGTTTCGGAAGCGTTATCTCCGACTGCCACGATTGTCTGGTTCCCGGCCACCGCCACCTGGACACCTTTCCCAACCATCCAGCCGAGCGCCACGCTTCAGTCCTTCCCCGGGTTGGGCGCGCAGGTCTATTCGGATGACTTCAGTGAACCGGAAAACTGGCCGAATGCCAGGCCTGAAGCGCTTGGCGGCAACAACCTGATCCTCGACCGCAACCGCCTGACCCTGGCGCTAAATGTTCCGCCCGCCTCCTTGTACAGTCTACAAAACGGCCTGTTGCTGAGGGATTTTTACGCCGAAATGACCGTTTCGGCCAACCGCTGTTCGGGCGCAGACACCTACGGGATGCTCTTCCGTGCGGCGAGTGAAGCCTATGCCTATCGATTTGTTTTGAACTGCACCGGCCAGGTGCGCGTCGACCGCATTCGCGGCGGAGTCGTCAGCCCCCTGCAAGACTGGCTGCCCAGCGGCGATGCGCCTCCCGGCGCTCCAGGAATCGTCAAAATGGGCGTCTGGGCTGCCGGTGCGGAGATGCGTTTCTTCTTGAACGGGCGCTACCAGTTCAGCGTACTCGACCCGGTTTTCAGGAACGGTACGCTGGGAGCCTTTGCCAGCGCCTCCAGCCCCAACGGGATGAACATCAGCTTTTCCGATCTGACAGTCAACTCCGTCGAATATGTTTCTCCCACACCCACTGCCACCGCCTCCAGGACGCCGAAACCCTCGCGCACGCCGAGGCCAACCCCATAAGTTTTACGCAGCACGCACTACGCGAGTGGAACATGTTGCGTATTGCGTAGAGGCCTGATAAACTCGCAGTATGCCCAAGAATAAATTAAACAACCTTGACTCCAAGACCTGGCTGAAATTCCAGAAATCGTGGTTTATCCACAACCCGCCGCCGCGCAAGAAGGGCGTGCTGCGTCATCCGGCCAAATTCCCTGAGACACTGGCGCAGGAATTTATCGAGTTTTTCACCAAAAGCGGCGAAACCGTGCTCGACCCGATGGCCGGGACCGGTTCCACGCTGGTGGCGGCCCTGCGCTGCGGGCGGAATTCCTACGGGATCGAATTGAACCCTGGGTACGCGCAGATCGCGCAGGAAGTGGTCAGCGAGGAAAAAGCTGCTTTGGCGGCGCTGGGATGCGGGTCTCCAGACCCGCATCCAACCGTGGACAGTTTGGCCGCCGAGGTCATCAATGGGGATGCGCTTAAAGCGGTCGAGTATGGGATCCCGACCATTGATTATGTGCTGACTTCCCCTCCATATTGGGATATGCTCCACGCCAAAGGCGCAGAAAACCAGAAAAAACGGCGGGAGTCCGACGAATTGGACATAGTTTATTCGGACGACCCGCATGACTTGGGCAACATCCATGATTACGAGGTTTTTTTGAGCCTGCTGGTGACGATCTATAGCGGGCTGAAACCGCTGCTGCGCGAAAAGGCCTACCTGACGATTATCGTCAAGAACGTCAAGAAGGGCGGTAAAATTTACCCGTTGGCGTGGGATCTGGCGCGCGAACTCGGCAAGGTTTACACCTTGAAGGATGAAAAAATCTGGATGCAGGACAACCAACCGCTGGCGCCCTTTGGGCTGGGCAGCGCCTGGGTCAGCAATACCTTTCATCATTATTGTTTGCAGTTTCGGAATGAGTAAATCGAGAATAGAAAATAGTGAATAGCCCCCTTCCCCACTCTTCATTCACGATTAACCATGATCTCGGCCTCTGACTTTATCAAGCTCCCGTATACGCCCGATCTAACCGAGGGCGGCATCGCCTATGCCACGCGTTCCCTGCCGCATACGTATGACCGGATGGGCGGGTCGCTCTATTCGCGGCTGCGGCGGATCGTTGGCGGGGTGGCAGTGGAACTGGCCTTCCGGCGCTACCTGGGTGAACAGGAGATCCCCTTCGATGTGAAGGGCGCGACACCCTTTACAGAACCTGACCGCTATGACGTTTCCCTCGGCGGGCATCGCTGCGACATCAAGACTTTTGTGACCTCCAAGCGCAACCAGATCACGGCCATGCGTCGCAACCCCGGGCTGGTTTTGCGCGCCCCAGCCTTGATCCCCGAAGACCAGTTTTTTGCCGTCAACCATGCCGGGCAGGATCTTTACCTGTTCGCCTTTTTGCTGGGACTGACGACAAATTCCCCTGAAGACATCCAAAAAGCTGTCGCCGCCAGCCAGCAGATTTACCTGATCCACCCGCTGCGCTCGGATTGGTCGCGCCCGCAGGCCTGGGCGCCGCTTGGAAGACTGGCATTGAAAAGCGAGTGCCCCGCGCCGCTGACAGTAGAAATCGGAGGGCAGGATGCCGAGCGCAACTTCATCACCGAAACGCTGACGCTCGAACCGCTGAGCCGCGCTTTTGCGCTGAACAACTACTACAGCCTGGCCTATGTTCATGCCGACAGCCTCCCTGCCGCGCGAATCGGCATCCACAGCGCAGCCAAAGGCGAAATTTACCTGATCCTGCCGCACGAGTGGGGCAATATCTGGATTTACGGACTGGAAATCTGGCTGGCCGGGTACATCGCGCATGAAGAATTTCGCCGCAAATCCAGCGCCATTTTTGCCGGCAGCCGCGTCTTCCAGTACAGCAAAACGCAAACGAAAAATATGTCCGTGCCGGTGACGGATTTGCGTTCGTTGGAAGATTTGTTTGAACGGGTCAAAGAGTGGGATGAGCAGAAGAAGAGCTGGTAGTGATTAAGGAGACAAAATGATTGTATTGCTAACGCTTCATTCCCTCATTCGTTGGGCGATAATCTTCGTAGCGCTGGCCACGCTGATTAAATTTGCCCTCGGCCTCGTACAAAAACATCCCTACGACCGGATGGCGGGCGGTCTCTCGGCGGCCTTCTCAGGGTTGATGGATACACAGGCCCTCCTGGGGGGTTTGTTCTTCGTCCTCCAGGGCGCGGCCATGCCGGGCGGTTTCGCCCTGCGCTATCGCTGGGAACACCTGGCAATCATGTTGATCGCTGTCGTGGTCGGGCACCTGCCCGCGCTGTGGAAAAAGCTGGATGACCGGCAGCGCTACCGCAACGGCCTGCTTGCCATCCTGGTTGCCCTGCTCCTGGTGGTGGTGGGCGTTTCTGCGCTCCCCGGCAACCGCTGGTTGGTGGTCTCAGGATTATTCTAAGACTCCACCGAGCGAGGGACAGGTTGTAAAAGGGTCATTTAAAAAGACCTGCCATCTGCTCGTCAAAAACGATATAAAACCATCTGGTCTCAGGGCAAGCCAACCTGAGACCAGATGGTTTTATGAATTGCACAGAGGCATCTTTTTGTGTTGACGCCGAACTTCCACCGGGGTGTGAAATATTTCCCAGGTTGCCTGTGCCATCTTTCCTTGTGGCAAACCTTCGCCTACCCGATAATCAGATTGAAAGAGTAAAGAACTGAGAAACCAGTCGAATTTGATCCGCAGTTGAATTGCGGAGAACCCAGGCAGGAGGCACCCATGAACACAAACTTCACCGTCAAATTTTGGGGCGTGCGCGGCAGTCACCCCTCCCCGGGGCCGCAGACCATTTTCTATGGCGGTAACACCGCCTGCGTTTCGGTGCAGGCCGGCAGGCAGACCATCATCCTGGATGCCGGGACGGGTATCATCCCGCTTGGCCGCGAACTGGCCTTCCAGGCCCGTCAAACCAGCCAGCCCCTCCAGGCGGTGCTGCTCTTCAGCCACTTGCATCACGACCATACCCTGGGGTTCCCTTTCTTTGCCCCGGCCCACAACCCGGCGACACGGCTGTATCTCTACGGGCCGGGGGCCTCGGAACAGGCGCTGGAGGAATGTCTCTCCCACAACCAGATGCCGCCGGTTTTCCCGGTCACCCTGCGGGAGATGAGCGCCGCCAAGGAGATCCATTCGTTGACCGAGACCGAGAGCGTAATCCTCGACGAAAATGGGGTACATATCGCACGAGGCGGCGCGGAGAACTCCCCCTCCGCCGTGGTCATCCGCTTGATGAAATCTTACGCCCACCCCGGCGGAGTCTACGCCTATCGCATCGCCTGGCGCGGACGCAGCCTGGTCTACGCCACCGACACGGAAGGCTACGTGGGCGGCGATCACCGCCTGACGACTTTCGCCAAAGGGGCAGATTTACTGATCCATGACGCGCAATACACTGCTGAAGATTACGTCATGAAGCAGGGTTACGGTCACTCCACGCCGCAGATGGCCTGCGATGTGGCCCGCGCAGCCGGGGTAAAGCGTCTCGCGCTCTTCCATCACGACCCGAGCTATGACGATGAATCCGTTCACGACCTGGAAGAGCAGGCACAGGCGCTCTTCAGTGGGGCCTTTTCGGCACATGAGGGGCTGGAGATCGAATTATCGGCGGAAGGTATCCCCCTGACCAGCCAGTTGACCGTTGCTTCTCAAGTCAGTGTCAACTCGCTCGACTGAAAGAGGGTAAAATGATGTTACATATGGTTGATGTTCATTCTGATGATACCCGCAACATCCTGTCTGCGATTCCTCTCTTTGAGGGACTGGGCCTGACCGAACTGAATTGGATCGCCGCCCGCGCTCACAGGCGCGTTTTCCCGGCGGGAAAGAGCATTTTTACCGCCGAACAGCCTGGCGAAGCGGTTTATATTATCTTGTTCGGAACCGTCAAAATCCATGTCGAACAGACAGACGGGCGCGATGTGATCCTATCGATTCTGGGGACGGGTGATACGGTGGGCGAAATGAGCCTGATCGACAGCGCCGGGCGTTCAGCCAGCGCCGTGTCGCTCGAAGACTCGCTGCTGTTATGGATGGATAAATCAACCTTTCAGCAAATCCTGAACGATTACCCACCGGTGGCGCGCAACCTGGTGAAAATCCTTTCGGCGCGCGTGCGGCTTTCGGACGAATTAATCAAGGCCCTGGCCACCCTGGATGTTTATGGACGCGTGGCGCGCCAACTGCTGGCTTTCGCCGAAAAATACGGATATGCAGAAGGTGAATCTGTGCTGATTCCTGTGGCGCTGACCCAGGGCGATATCGCCGACCTGGTGGGAGCCTCGCGCAAGCGGGTCAACCAGGTGATGGTCTTTTTCCGTGAACAGGAATTTATCTCGATTACAGCTGCCGGGCGGATCGTGGTACTTAACCGAGAAGCGTTGGCAAAGTACTGCAAATAAAATCTGCATGAGGAGACTTCTTGTGACCCTACCATTGCTTGACCAGCAGTTTTTGACCAAATTCCTCGTTGACTTACTCAACACCCCCTCGCCCACCGGCCTGACAGAACCGGCAATTGCTTTCACCGAGCAAACACTTAAGGCATTCCCCGAACTGACGCTGACGCGCACACGCAAAGGCGCGCTCGTCGCGCGCTGGGATGGACAGAAATCGGATGCGCCGCGCGCGCTGACGGCGCATGTCGATACCCTGGGCGGGATGGTCAAGGAGATCAAGCCCAATGGACGGCTGAAATTGACCCGCATCGGCGGCCTGCTGCTGAACGGAGTCGAAACCGAAGGCTGCTGGGTTCTCACCAATCACGGCGGCAAAGTGCGCGGGTCGTTTATGTTCGAAAAAGCCTCCACCCACGTCCATGCGGGGCTGGTCAACGAGACCAAACGCAGCGAAGACAACATGGAAGTCCGCCTGGATGCGCGCACCACCTGCGCTGAAGAAACCCAGGCCCTGGGCATCGAAGTCGGCGATTTTGTGGCCTTCGACCCGCGCGTCGAAGTGACCGCAGGCTTCATCCGTTCGCGCTTCCTGGACGACAAGGCCTGCGTGGCAGCCATCGTGGCTGCCATCAAGGCCCTGCATGAGGCCGGGCTCCAGCCTGCACAAACGACCTATTTCCACTTCAGCAACTACGAGGAAGTGGGACACGGCGCTTCAGCGGGCATTCCCCCCGAGGTCCACGAATTGCTGACGGTGGACATGGCTGCCATCGGCGAAGGGCAGGCCTCAGACGAATACAGTGCCAGCCTGTGCGTTAAAGACAGCGGCGGGCCGTATCATCATCAACTGAGTCAGAAATTGCGCGCCCTGGCTGAGGCTAACGATATTGATTACAAAGTAGATATTTACCCCTATTATGGCTCGGACGGCGAGGCTTTCTGGCGCGCAGGCGGCGATGTGGCCGTGGCACTGATTGGTCCCGGCGTGGATGCCTCGCACAACTACGAGCGCACACATACCGATGCGCTGATTGCCACGACGAACTGGATTCTGGCTTACCTGCTGAGTGAATGAAGTCGTTGCCTGCGCCAAGTTGCAGGCAGACGCGCAAGGAGGACCCATGAAACTGGATGCCGCCTTACCCCCCTCTCACCTCGTTGACGTACCCGCGATTGCGAAGGCTGCCGAGGCGACAGGTTTCTCAGCCATCTGGACGCAGGAAACGCAGCACGATCCCTTCCTGCCGCATGTCCTGATCGCGGAACACACCTCCCAAATCCAGATGGGGACGGGCATCGCTGTTTCTTTTGGGCGCTCCCCGGCAACACTGGCCTATTCCGCCTGGGATTTGGCCGCCCAATCCAACGGACGTTTCATCCTCGGCCTCGGCACGCAGGTTAAAGCGCACATCGAGCGCCGCTTCGGGATGCCCTGGCCAGAATCGGTGACCAGCAAGCTGCGCGAACAGATCCAGGTTATCCGCGCCTTCTGGGACTGCTGGCAGAATGGCGCGCCGCTCAACTTCAGGGGCGAATACTACAAAATCACGCTCATGTCACCATTTTTCAACCCTGGGCCACTCCCTCCCGCTCCTGCTGGGAGAGAGGCTGGGGGCGAGGGCTTCATTCCCATCTACATCGCCGGGGTCAATCCCGGCCTCGCCAAACTGGCCGGGGAACTTTGCGACGGCTTCCACGTCCACCCCTTCCACACGCCGCAATACCTGCGCGAGGTGCTGCTGCCCGCCATCGACGCGGGCACCGCCAAAACCGGCCGCTCCCGCGCGGAGGTCACCCTGGCTACTGCCGTTTTCGCTGCTACAACACACGCCGAGCGCGAATTCTGCCGCCAGCAGGTCTCTTTTTACGCTTCCACACCCTCCTACCGGCCCATGCTCGAATTTCATGGCTGGGCAGAAATTGGCGAAAAACTCTCATCCCTGGCTGCGCGCAAGGAATGGGCCTCGATGTCCGAGTTGATCAGCGATGAGATGCTGGCCGAATTCTGCACCGAAGCCAGTTCTGCACCCGAACTCGCTACAGCCTTGAAAGCACGCTACCTGGATTTGGCCGATCGGTTGACACTTTACATCCCCTTTGTGCCGGGCGAAAAAGATGATTTTTGGAGGGAACTGGCAGAAACTCTCTAAAGGCGACTCTCTCAGTTTAAGAAAAGATTCAGAAACGCCCTGCAACAGGGCGTTTTGGTTTACTGATAAGTAATCTCTTCGATCCGCCAGGACTCTTCGCCGATCAGCTTTTTCAGGCGGTTGAGCATGTGGTTGTTGATGCGCGTGGTGTCGTTAGGGAAGTCGATCAAATGACCTTTTCCGTTTTCAAAAACCTGGAATTGGAAGCGATCTTTGCCAAGTTGTGAGATGAGAACCCCGTAAACATTTTTGATGCGCCGCCGATCACGGTCATTATCCCCACTGGGACGTAAGAAAACGGTAATCAAGTGTGGAGGCAACAGTTCGTTATATTCTAATTGGTCTAGTATCGGATGCACTTCCCCTGCTTCCAGGGGTTCGAAATATGGCGACTGATCATAGGCCGAAAGGCTTGGTTCTTGAAGTAATTCATCAATTAATGAATCATTTGGGAGTGAAAGGGATTCTTGCTTATTTTTGATTTCTTCTACAACATCTTTCACAATCTCAGGAATGTCTCCTGAATGACGAAAGGAGTTTCCTTTTATAGAATCTCGAATTTGTTTTGCTAAAGCTGTTATTGATTTTTTAACTTCTGGAGAATCTAAAGGTTCATGTCGTAATTCTGTCCAATCAATATACTGACGTTCTGCTATTACGGCGGCTATTTTGTCTGTTTTTTCTACTATCTCTGGTGTTTCTACGTAAATTATTGGCAAAACTAATTCACTTCGCCCTAAAGACTTTTCTCGCTCCAAAAACAATTCGAATTCTTTTTTGCATGGGGAGCTTCTAAGATATCCAGGTGAAATAACAGCAATCAAGTAAGTACAACCATCAATTGTGGTCTCAATACGTTTCCTCCATTCTTGTCCCCAGAAAATATCATTACGGTCTTGAAAAATTGTGAAAGGTTCTCCGGTAAGAATCTCCACTTCTCTCTGTAGCATTTTTCTCAGCTCTGATAACCTTCCCCTATCTTGCTCATCCAGAATATGGATATAGCTAAAAAATGCCACAAAATTTTCTTTCTTAGTTTGCATAATTCCCCCTACTGATAGGTAATCTCTTCTATCCGCCAGGTTTCTTCACCGATCAGCTTTTTCAGGCGCTCAAGCATGTCGGTGCCAATCCGCGTGGTGTCGTTGGGAAAATCGATCAGGTGACCTTTGTTGTTTTCAAAGACCTGGAACTGGAAGCGGTCCTTGCCATGCGCCGAGATCAAGATCCCATAAACGTTCTTGATGCGCCGCCGGTCGCGATCATTGTCGCCGCTTGGGCGCAGGAAAACTGTGATCAGGCGCGGCGGCAGGCCATCGTCTTGGGGCTCATCCAAGAGCGGCGGCGGGGCAATCGGCGGCAGGGAGGCTGCGCTTGGCGATTCTTCTTGCGCGGCAATTACTCCAACGGAAGGTAAGGGGGAACTCACTTTGGAGCTTTCGACCTGCAACCCGGATTTTTCAACCAACGGCTCCAGGTGTTCGAGCGAGAGCAGATCGTCCATGGGGGTGGGTGGAGCAAACTGCGTCTTTTCGGGCACGATGAAATCTCCCCAGTCGGGCGGAGCCTCGGGTTCGGGGGGCATGTCGTCGGAATCGGATTCAACCGGCTCAGGGAGGTAGTCGGCGCGCGGTTCAGCGATTTTGGGCGCCGGACCACTAACGACCGGCGACGGACGATTGGGCATGGTCTGTGGTCCGCGGTCTGTGGTTTGACTCGGTTTAACAGCCACCACCGGCCTCGAGTAGGTTGAATTCGATGTGGAAGCCGCCAAGGGTGTCTCGAACGCCGCCACTTTGACATCCACCTGGGTGCGGATCTCGTCCACGAGAATCTTGGGCGGGGCGCTGGCGGCATCCAGTTTACCGTCGGCGATCAGCACTTTGCCGTCTTCGCACAGCCCGCGAACTTTGTCCCAGGTTTTGGGGAAGATGACCAGTTCGAGGTTGCCCTGCAGGTCTTCGAGCGTCACAAAGCCCATCATCTTGTTGCTTTTGGTCTTGTACGGGCGCGAGGAAACGACCATGCCCGCCACGCGAACGCGTTCTTCATGCGCAGCATCCAACAGGCTGACGGAATTGTGGCTGACGGCCTGGGTGAGCAGTTCGGCATAGGCTGAAAGCGGGTGGTCGGAGAGATAAACACCGATCAGTTCGCGCTCCCAGCCCAGGGCTTCCTTCTTTTCAACATGGATGCCGGCTGGCAGGCTGATGGTTTCGGCCTGCACACCACTGACGCCGCCAAACAGGGAAAGCTGCCCGCTCTCAGCCGCGCGGAAATGGCTGGCGCTGGCGGCAACAATCCGGTCGAGCGTAGCCAGCAGAGCGGCGCGGTCGCCAAAAGCGTCGAATGCGCCAACTTTGATCAGGCATTCCAGGGCGCGCTTCCCGGCGGCGCGCAGGTCTACCCGGCGGGCGAAATCGTTCAGGTCGCTGAAAGGTTTGCCCTGGCGGCCAGCTACGATCAAATCTGCGGGGCCCTGGCCAACATTTTTGACCGCGCCCAATCCAAAACGGATGGCGGGCTTCGTCTCGCCCCCGTGTTTTCCGGGGATTTGCCCCTGGTCGTTGACCCGGTCCTCGATGCTGAAATCAAAACAGGAATGGCTGACATCCGGCTGGAGCACATCGACGCCCATCGCGCGCGAATCGGAGATATACAGGGCGATCTTGGCCGCGTCATCTTTAAAGACTGACATCAGCGCGCACATATATTCGGCGGGGTAATGCGCTTTCAGGTAACCGGTCTGGACGGAGATCAGGCCGTAATCGGCGGCATGACTTTTATTGAAGCCATATCTCGCAAACTGTTCCCAGTCTTCGAAGATGGCCGTGGCGGTGGCCTTGTCCATCGTCTTTTCAGAAGCGCCCTGGATGAATTTTTCCTTGTGCTTGGCGATTTTGTCGCCCTGCTTTTTGGAGATGGCTTTGCGCAGATCGTCCGATTCGGAACGACTGTAGCCTGCGATCTCGACTGCGGCGCGCATGATCTGTTCCTGGTAGATGGCGATGCCGTAGGTGTCGCTGAAAATCGGCTCCAGCGAGGGATGGCGGTAGACAATCGGTTCCTCGCCGTGCATGCGCTTGATGTAGCTGGGGATGAAGTCCATCGGGCCGGGACGGTAGAGCGCCACCATGGCAATGATATTGTCGAGATTCTTGGGCTTCATCTCGATCACATAGCGCGTCATCCCCGTGCCTTCTAATTGGAAGATCCCAGCTGTCTGGCCGCGTCCCATCATTTTGAAAGTGTCTGGGTCGTCAGTGGGAATGTTGTCGAGGGTCAGTTCGATGTTATGGCGCTGCTTGATCATGTCGCAAGCGCGGGCCATAACCGTCAGCGTGGAAAGGCCCAGGAAGTCAACCTTGAGCATCCCCATGCTGTCAAGGATGCCCATTTCAAACTGGGTGACCGTTTTGACGGGCGATTCTTCAGAGCCGGAGGTGGGGCGGTGGATGGGCAAGTAATCGGTGATGGGTTTATCGGCGATGACCAGCCCGGCGGCGTGCGTCCCGGCATTCCGAACGACGCCTTCCATGTGGATGGCGGTATCGACCAGGTTTTTGACCTTGATGTCGGCGTTGTAGGCGGCCTTGAAATCGGGCACTTCGGCCAGCGCCTCCGAGAGCGACATGGGCTTGCCGGGGATGTTCGGGACGAGTTTGGCAATCTTATCCACTTCGGGAATGGGGATGTCCATCACGCGCGCCACGTCGCGCAATGCGCCGCGCGCGGCCATCGTGCCGAAGGTGATGATCTGCGCCACCTTGTCGTCACCGTATTTGCGGGCCGTGTATTCGAGCATCTCCGCGCGGCGGTCATCGCGGAAGTCCAGGTCGATATCGGGCATGGAAATCCGCCCGGGGTTCAAGAAGCGCTCAAAGAGCAGATGATGCTGGATCGGGTCAACCAGGGTAATGAACAGGGAATAGGCCACCAACGAGCCAGCGGCCGATCCGCGCGTGTTATACCAGATCCCGTTTTCAGCGGCATAACGGCAGAGGTCCCAGACGATCAGGAAGTAGGCGTCAAAGCCCATCGTGTGGATCACGCCCAACTCAAAATCGAGCCGTTCGCGGATTTCGGGGTCATCCTTGTGGTCGCCGTAACGCTTTTCGAGGCCTTTGTCGCACAGGTAGCGCAAATAGGTATCGCCGGTGTAACCTTCGGGCACGGCGAACTCGGGCAGGTGGTAGCCTTTGAAGCCCAAATCCACCTGGCAGCGTTCGGCAATTTCGACGGTGTTCGAGAGCGATTCGGGGATTTCCGCGAACAGACGGCCCATTTCCTGCGGTGAGCGCAGGTAAAAAGTCTGTGAATCGTAGCGCATCCGGTCCGGGTCGCTGAGCAATTTGCCGGTCTGGATGGCGAGCAGGATGTCCTGGTATTGGGCGTCGTCTGGCTCGATGTAGTGCACATCGTTGGTGGCGACGAACTTGGCCGAATATTTCGCGCCCATCTCGACCAGCTTTTTGTTCAGCCCGACCAGTTCGGCGATGTTGTGCTGCTGCAACTCAACGTAGAAACGGTCAGGACCGAAGACATCGTAGTACCAGTTCATCTTGCGGACGGCTTCTTCGGGGTTTTCGTCGAGCAGGGTGCGCGGAATTTCAGCCGACATACAGCCCGAAGTGGCGATCAGCCCCTCGGAATGGGCCGCCAAAAAGTCGTGATCGATACGTGGGTAGTAGTAAAAACCGTCCATCTGGGCGGCAGAGGTGATCTTGAGCAGGTTTTTGTAGCCGATTTCGTTCTCGGCCAGCAAAAGCAGGTGGCTCGACTTTTTATCCAGCTTCGAATCGCGGTCGCTCATCCCACGCGCCGCCATGTAGGTTTCCACGCCGATGATCGGTTTGATTCCCGCTTCCTTGGCAGCATTGTAGAACTCGATCACGCCGAACATCGTCCCGTGGTCAGTGATGGCCAGCGCGGGCATCTCCATCTCTTTGGCGCGTTTGACCAGCTTCTTGATGTTGGAAAAACCATCGAGCAGCGAATAAACGGTATGCGTGTGGAGGTGAACGAAGGAATCAGTCATGGGGCAGGAGACAGGTAAACCAGTAAATCGGTAGACAAGGAAACAGGCAGGCACCGCTGGTCAAGCATCCGCCTACATGTGCATTTGTCTACTTATCCTGCGTACCTGTCTACCAGTTCATTATAGCATTCAGAACGGTGGATAAACCTGACGGTTGGCTTAAAATATCCTCGAACACACGTTCTCTTTAAGATTGGGGTCGAAAGTTAGGAGACTTTCGACAGTCAAACATCCAGAGATGTTTGACTCCACCCCTCGCCGGGATTTTCTTATTTGACTCTGTTTTTCCCGCTGGCTTGACGCTCTTTAATCGAAGATGGTAAGATGAAGGGGTATGTATCTACGCGGAAGTAAATTTAACATGACCAAGCGGCGCAAGCCGTTCAATTATTTCAAAATCATCGGCCTGGTTGCGGCGATTGGTTTTGTGATGTATTTCGGCGTTGTGATTGGTCCCCAGGTGCAAAGCTCGATGAGTCCCACCCCAACCGCAACCCGCGACCCGGAGGCCTATGTTACTGAGGCGGGTCAATTATTCGAGCAAGGAAAGCTCCCACAATCCATCCAGGCCTACCAGCAGGCTGTGCGTGCGATGCCAAATGATGCCGCCGCCTATATTGCGCTGGCGCGGGTGCAGGTTTGGGCTGGTCAATATTCAGAGGCGCAAACCAGCGCAGAAAATGCGCTTTTGCTAAATCCAAATAACTCAACGGCGCATGCAGTCAGAGGTTGGGCTTTGGAATTTCAGGGAAACTTTTTGGATGCTGAAGCCTCCATTAAACGGGCTCTGGAATTGGATGATAAAAACGCCCTGGCGCATGCCTATTATGCTGAATTGCTGGCAGACCAGTACCTGAATGGCACCGGCCCCCTGGATGCCATTGAAAAAGCTGCCGAAGAATCTCGCGTGGCGCTTTCGCTTGCGCCGGGCCTGCTGGAAGCGCACCGGGCGCGTGGTTATGTGCTTGAGATGACCGGCAACTATGCAGATGCCATCGGTGAATACGAAGCCGCGGCGGCCATCAATAAAAATATTGCCAATTTGCACCTGGCGCTTGGCCGCAATTATCGCGCGCTGGGTGTCTATGACAAGGCTGTCGAATCGCTCAACCGCGCCAACACCCTCAATCCCTCCGACCCTACGGCAGTCTACTTGATCTCGCGCGTGTACGCCACCGTGGGTGAATACGCCAAGGCAGAGCAATATGCCCAGCAGGCAGTCAAGACAGCCCCGGCTGACACGAATCAACGCGGCAATCTGGGCGTGATGTACTACCGCAATTTCAAATGGCCCGAAGCTGCCACAGAACTTGCGCTGGTAGTCAACGGTGGTAAAGACACGGAGGGTGTTGAGATTAAGCCCATCGAACTTGCAGCCGGTACGCCGCGCATCAGCGAATATTATTTTACTTATGGGCTTGTGTTGGTTCGACTAAATCGCTGCGGCGAAGCCTTGCCCTTGTTTCAAAAACTTCTTTCGACGGTGCCTGGCGATGAGATTGCCGTTTTCAACGCGAACGAAGGCATCCGCCTGTGCAGTGTCGCTGCCGGGACAACCCCCGCAGCCGAAACTGAAACTCCTGCTGTAACACCCACCCCATAGGCTTGTGCGCATGTTCAGTGCGCGCGCAACGAAAACCTGATGAATGTCTCCCCGCGCCGACCGATTTTTAACCGGCGGCCAGAAAATAACCTCTACCGCATGTTCCTGTGGGCCATCCTGATTATTGCCGGGTTGTGGATATTTTATGGCGTCAGGCGTGGGGAAATCCAGCAGGTCGGCCTGCCGACGCCCACCCCTACACGCGCAGCGCAGTCTTTTACCGATCAGGGCGATGCCAGCTTCACAGCGGGACAAATTGATGCCGCGATTGTCGCCTACCGCAAGGCTCTTGAAGTGGATCCAAATAATGCCGGCGCCTGGGCCAAACTCGCGCAAATCCAGACTTACTCTTCATCTCTGATTATCACAGACGAAGGCCGCCGCACAGCGCTGACCGACGCGCTGGCCTCCATCGACAAAGCCAAAGCGCTGGCCCCGGATGACAGCACTGTGGCTGCCATCCGCGCCTTTGTGTTGGACTGGAACTCGTCCCCGGATGTCTCTGGTGACCGCGCCCCGGCCTTGCTCACCGAAGCCGAGCAGGAAGCCGTCCGCGCCCTGCAATTGGACAATACCAATGTCCTGGCGCTGGCTTATTATGCCGAAATCCTGATTGACCAGCAAAACATCAACCAAGGCAAGCAAAATATCCTTCAGGCCTTGGAAGTAGGCCAGGATTTGATGGATGTCCACCGCATCTATGCCTACCTGCTTGAGACCGAGGGCAACTACAGCCAGGCGATCGCAGAATACGACCGGGCGATTGAGATTGCCCCCAATCTGACTTTCCTTCACCTGCGCGCCGGAGCCAATTATCGCCAATTGGCTTTTATCAGCACCATCGAAAATCAACGGCTGGCGCTCTACGATAAATCATTGGAATATTTTGCCAGGGCTGCCAAGATCAACGAGCAATTAGGCGTCAAAGACCCCATCCCGTATCTTTCCATTGCCAAAACCTACTCGCAGTTGGGTGAATTCTATGCCGCCGGGCGCAACGTGCAAAAGGCCCTGGAGTATGATCCCTCCAACCCGGATGTTTATGGGCAATTGGGCATCGTATTCCAACGCTCCCGCAACTTCGAGGGCGCCATCCCAGCCTTGAAGTGCGCGATTAAAGGCTGTACCGCCGAAGAAAGCTGCGAGGCGCGCGGCGGATGTGACCCTGGCGAAACCGGGACGGAAGTAAAAGGAATGGCGCTCTCTCCCAGCAGCGTCGTCTACTACTTTTCCTATGTCTCCAACTTGGCGGCGCTCAGTCGTCCGAAAGATAACAAATGCCCTGAAGCCTTGCAGGTGATTGCCGAAATACGCGCAGGCGGATTTGACAGCGACCCCATCGTCAGCCAGATTTTGCAGGAAAATGAAAATATCTGCGCGTTGGTGGAAAGCGGGCGGACTGTGCCCACCTCGACAACTTCTCCTGAAAATTACACGCCTACCCCGCTGCCCGGTTCGCCGCCCGCGACGCCAACGCCTCCTGCGAATTAACCCATGACCGAGCTGATCCGCAACGACTTCGACCGGCTGGCATTACTGGAGGAGGGCGGCTGGACGCATAACAACCATTACCATCCGTTTTTGCTCAGGCACCTCCCTGTGCCATGCGCCACTGCCCTGGAAATTGGCTGCGGCGCGGGCGCTTTTTCGCGCCGGCTGGCAGAACGCTCAGGCCGCGTCCTCGGGCTGGACCTGGCGCCCGAAATGGTACGCATCGCCCGGGAACGCTCGAAAAATTACCCAAATGTGGAATATGAGACTGCCGATGTGCTGCAATGGGATTTTCCGCGCGAAAAATTCGGCTGTGTCGCCTCGGTCGCTACTTTCCATCACCTGCCGTTCGAGGGGCTGCTTCAAAAGGCGAAGGCCGCGCTCAAGCCCGGCGGCGTGCTGCTCATCCTTGACCTGTTCCAGTCCGAGTGGCCGCGGGATTTGCTGATGGACTGCGCCGCTGTCCCGGCGAGTATTCTCTTTAGGCTGGTCAAGACTGGCCGCCTGCGAGAACCGAAAGCAGTCAGGGCAGCCTGGGCTGCGCACGGAGTCCATGACACCTACCTGCCGCTTTCGACCATCCGCCAGGTTTGCGAGCGGGTCATCCCTGGCGCAGAGGTCAGGCGGCATCTGCTCTGGCGTTATTCAATTGTTTGGAAGAAATAAGGGGGTCGAAAGTCTCCCGACTTTCGACCAAAAATCAGGAGATTTTTGAGTCCGCGCTTTAACGGCGAGGCAGGCTGTGGGTCGGGTCTGGCGAACGGGGGAAGTGTCAGAGTAATGTAAGAATCCAATCACCCCCCTTGACTCTCATTCGTGACGAAGGTATCATATTGTTAGCACTCTCTTGTGTTGAGTGCTAAAAGTTTGTCAATCTGCTATCAAATACCAATTGCAACAGGAGGCGTGTATGACAATTTCGATTAAACCCCTCGGCAACCGTGTTGTGGTCGAGCCCATCGAACAAGAAGATGTGACCGCGAGCGGCATTGTGTTGCCCGATACTGCCAAGGAAAAGCCCCAACAAGGGATGATCCTGGCCGCTGGCCCTGGCGAGCGCGATGATGACGGCAAGCGCATTGCCATGGATGTGAAAGTTGGCGACAAAGTCTTGTTTGCCAAATATGCTGGCACCGAATTGAAACTGGATGGCAAGAAACTGCTCATCCTGCGCGAAACCGACCTGCTCGGGATCGTGGATAGCAAGTAAACCTTACGGAGGAATGAACTATGGCTGCTAAACAACTCGTATTTACCGAAGAAGCCCGCCGTAAGCTGAAGAACGGCATGGACGTTGTTGCCAACGCGGTTGGCACCACCCTGGGGCCCAAGGGCCGCAATGTGGCGATCGACCGCAAATTTGGCTCACCGACCATTACACACGACGGCGTTTCGGTTGCCAAAGAAATCGAACTTGAAGACCCGTTTGAAAATATGGGCGCCCAGCTTCTCAAGGAGGCCGCCCAGAAGACCAATGATATCGCCGGTGACGGCACCACCACCTCGACCGTTTTGGCGCACGCGATTGTGACCGAAGGCCTGAAGGCTCTGGCTGCCGGTTACAACCCGATGATGCTCAAACGCGGCATCGAAAAGGCCACCGATGCGGTGGTTGCAGAACTGCGCAAGCGCGCTGTCAGCATCGACACCAAGGAAGAAATTGCTTCCGTGGCGACCAACTCTGCGGCTGACACCGAAATCGGCGATTTGATTGCCCGCGTCATGGATAAAGTCGGTAAAGATGGCGTCATCACCGTCGAAGAATCCAAATCCATGCTCTTCGAAGAAGATTATGTCGAAGGTATGCAGTTCGACCGTGGCTACATCTCGCCCTACTTCATTACCGATGCCGAGCACATGGAATCCGTCATCTCTGACGCTTACATTCTGATCAACGAGAAGAAAATCTCGGCTGCCCAGGACATTGTCCCCATCCTTGAGAAACTTGTCCAGATCGGCAAGCGCGAACTGGTCATCATCGCCGAAGATATCGACGGCGAAGCGCTGGCTACCCTGGTGTTGAACAAACTGCGCGGGATGCTGAACGTGCTGGCTGTCAAAGCCCCCGGCTTCGGCGACCGCCGCAAGGCCATGCTGCAGGATATTGCCGTCCTGACCGGCGGGACCGTCATCTCTGAAGAGACCGGTCGCAAGCTCGAAACCGCGACGCTGACCGACCTTGGCCGCGCCGAGAAGGTTTCGTCCGACAAGGACAACACCACCATCATCGGTGGCAAGGGCGATGCAGCGCTGATCAAGGGCCGTGTCGACCAGATCCGCGTTGAGATCGACAAGAGCACCAGCGATTACGACAAGGAAAAGCTTCAGGAACGCCTGGCCAAGCTCTCCGGCGGCGTAGCCATCATCCGCGTTGGCGCTGCGACCGAGACCGAACTGAAGGAAAAGAAGCACCGCGTCGAAGACGCGCTCTCTGCGGCCCGCGCGGCTGTGGAAGAGGGCATCGTCCCCGGCGGTGAAATCTCCCTGATCAACGCCGCCAACGTGCTCGACGACCTGAAAATGGAAGATGAAGACGCCAAGGTTGGCGTGACCATCGTCCGCAAGGCGCTCGAAGCCCCGATCCGCAAGCTGGCCTCCAATGCTGGTCAGGATGGCTCCGTCATTATCGACGGCGTCCGACGCGAAGCTGCTGCCAAGAAAAACAAGAACATTGGCTACAACGTTCTGACTGGCGAATATACCGACATGATCAAAGCTGGCGTGATTGACCCGGTCAAGGTTGTGCGTGGCGCGCTCGAAAACGCCGCCTCCATTGCCGCGATGATGCTGACCACCGAAGTTCTGATTACCGACGTACCCGAGAAGGACAAGGCTCCGTCCATGCCTCCGGGCGGCGGGATGGATTACTAAATCCTGCCCTAGCGGTAGGGGCGACGTAATGCCCCCGGAATTCACGGGGTTTGCGTCGCCCCTACTTTTTTAACCTTGACACTTCCCCTGTTTTGACGATAATTACTGCCAACAGGCGAGCCAAATCAAAAGCAATGACAGAGGAAAGTAACCAGGCAGAAGTTGTCAGAGAGGCGCAAGCAGAGCTGAGATTGCGCTCAACAAAACCCAGGCGAAGTTCCCTCCCGAGCTGCTCAGGTGAAAAACAAGTACCGCAACCATTAAGAACTTAAAGTTGTTGCGGCACAAGTAGTCTGAGCCGTCAGTCCGACGTTATCTGGACAGCCGATGTTGGTCGGCACAGAGTGGACCGGTAACGGTCAATTTGGGTGGTACCGCGAGATTTCCTCTCGTCCCAATCTGGGCGGGAGGTTTTGTTTTACTGGGTGATTTTTCATTTGGTGATTTTGCGATTATCAATCGCCGAATCTCGAAATCACCAAATCACAAAATTGTGATGGAGGTACGCATGCTCGAAAAATTGGCACAAATCGAGAAAGAAGCCCTTGAGTCGCTGGCGAAAATCGAAGATGAAGCGGCGCTTGAAGCCTGGCGCGTGGCCAATCTTGGCCGCTCTTCGCCGGTGATGAGTGTCTTTAGCCAGATGGCTGTGCTCTCAAAGGAAGAACGCCCACTGGTTGGTCAGCGCGCCAACCAGGTGAAAGTGGCGCTTGAAGCAGCCTTCGCTGAGAAACAGGCCGCTGTGAAAGAGGCCGCCCTGACCCGCTCACTCTCAACCGAAAAGCTGGACGTGACTCTCCCCGGGCGGCCCTTCCGGCATGGGCGCCTGCATCCGGCCACGCAGAACCTGCGCCGCGTACTCGCCATCCTGGCCGAGATGGGGTTCCAGGTCTATACCTCGCGTGATGTGGAAAGCGACGAATACAACTTCCAGTTGCTCAACATCCCGCCGCACCATCCCGCCCGCGAAATGCAGGATACCTTCTACATCGACACTGGCGAAACTGACGAGGCGCGCAAACAGGTTTTGCGGACACATACCTCGCCGGGACAGATTCGTGCGATGCGGGAGTTTTCATCCCAGAATCCGCAGAATCCGCCGCCGATTCGGATTGCGCTGCCAGGCATGTGTTACCGCTTTGAGCAAATCACTGCCCGTTCCGAGGTGCAGTTCAACCAGGTGGAAGGGCTGGTCGTGGGCGAGAACATCACCCTCGGCGATCTAAAAGGGACGCTCTCCGAGTTTGCCCGGCGCATGTTTGGCCGCCATGTCAAAACCCGTTTCCGTTCAGATCACTTCCCGTTCACGGAACCATCCGCTGAAATGGACGTGGAATGCTTTGTGTGTGGCGGCCAGGGCTGCCCGGTCTGCAAAAAGTCGGGCTGGCTAGAAATTCTCGGCAGCGGCATGGTGCATCCAACAGTGCTGCAAAATGGCGGCTATGATCCAACTCGTTATACCGGATTCGCCTTTGGGATGGGCCCGGAACGCCAGTTGATGCTGCGCCACAAGATTAACGATATTCGCTATTTCTGGGGAAACGATATTCGCTTCCTGGAGCAATTTTAGTTCGATAATTTGAGAAGCGATATTCGGTTTTCCGAGGAGATAACATGAAACTACCCATCTCATGGTTAAAAGATTTCGTCGACCTGAACGGTCTGGAAGTGGTCGATATCGCCCGCCTGCTCACCATGGCTGGTCTGGAAGTGGAAGACATCCTGTTCGCCGGGCTGCCGCTGCCCGAAAACGATGAGCACGGCTTCAAAGTCTCCGGCATCGCCTGGGATAAGGAAAAAATCGTTGTGGCTGAAATCCGTGCGGTCAACCCGCATCCCAATGCCGACCGGCTGACACTCTGTGAATTGTTCGACGGGCAGGTGCAGCAGATCGTCCTGACTGGCGCGCCGAACCTGTATCCTTACAAAGGCCTGGGCAAGCTGGAAAAGCCTATCAAGGTGGCCTATGCCAAGGAGGGCGCAGCCATCTACGATGGTCACGCCGAAGGACAGGTGCTGACCACCCTCAAACGCGCCAAGATTCGCGGCGTCGAAAGCTACTCGATGGTTTGCTCTGAAAAGGAACTGGGCATTAGCGAAGAACACGAAGGCGTGATTTTTCTCGATGATGATGCTCCAGTTGGCATGCCCCTCGCAGACTATATCGGTGATGCAGTTTTGGAAGTCAAAATCAACCCCAATATGGCGCGCAACACCAGCATCCTGGGCATGGCGCGTGAAGTTGCCGCGCTAACTGGCCGGACACTGAAGAAGCCGCTTTATGAGCTAAAAACCACCGGCGAGTCGATTGAAGGCAAAATCAAGATCGAGATTAGCAAACCTGAATTCAATCCCCGTTTCACGATTGGCTTGATTCGCGGTGTTGAAATCAAACCCAGTCCTTACTGGGTGCAGCGGCGTTTGCGAATGATCGGTATGCGCCCGATCAGCAACATCGTCGATGCGACCAATTACACCATGTTTGAAATCGGTGAGCCGCTGCACGCCTTTGACTATGACGTGCTGGTTGAACGGGCGGGTGGCAAGCCGGTGGTCATTTCCACTCGCACCGCCAACCCTGGTGAAAAACTGACCACGCTCGATAACGTCGAACGCGTTTTGAGCGAATCGAATGTACTGGTCTGCGATACCAAGGGCGCGCTTTCCCTGGCTGGTGTTATGGGCGGTCAGGAGAGCGAAGTTTACGACGCTTCGAAAGAAGTCCTTGACGCGACCGGCCCTGAACTGGCAGATGGGAGAGGAAAAGTCAGCGCCCGCCCACAAAGCACAACGAATATTTTGCTCGAAGCGGCGGCTTGGAATTTCATCAATATCCGCCGCACAGCCAACCAGCATAACCTGCCTTCAGAAGCCTCATACCGCTTTTCGCGCGGCGTACACCCGGGTCTGTGCATCGAGGGGTTAAAACGCTGCCTGTACTGGATGAGTGAATGGAGCGGCGGACAGGTTGCCCCCGGGATTGTGGACGCGTATCCGCTGCCGCCCAAAGTCACAGTTGTGGAAATCACCGAACGTGATATCAAGCGCTCCCTGGGCATCGAAATTCCGCTCGCAGAAGTCAAGGAAATGTTGGAGCATCTCGAATTTACGGGTGTTCTGACGGGCGATTGCCTAAAGATCACTGCTCCTTCCATCCGTATGGATATTGGTGAAGGCGTGGTGGGAGTGGCTGACATCATGGAAGAAATCGCCCGGCTCTACGGCTACGACAACATCCCCGAAACGCTGATGGCCGACCCGCTGCCCCCACAGCGCGGCAACCCATCCCTGGAGGCCGAAGAGCGTGTGCGCGACGTGATGGTCTCGCTTGGCTTGCAGGAAGTCATCACCCACCGTATGACCGCCCCGGAAATCGAAGCCCGCTTGCTTCCCTCGAATATCGAATTATCGAGCATCGAATACGTCAAACTGGCAAATGCCATCGCTCCTGAAAAACGCGTTTTGCGCCGCAGCCTGCTCAGCTCGGTGCTGAATGTGGCCGAGCGCAACGCCCGTCTGCGCGAGACGCTGGCACTCTTCGAGGTCGGCTCGGTTTACATTCCAGATCCGGGTAATTTGCCCGCCGAGCCGCGCCGCCTGGCTTTTGCGGTTACCGGCAAACGCTACGAAAGCGCCTGGGATGCCAAAGTGGGAGTCAGGCTCGATTTCTATGACCTGAAGGGCATCGTCGAGGCCTTGATGGAAGCCCTGCACCTCGAAGTGAACTACGTTCCGGCGGAGCACCCCTCCTTCCACCCCGGAAAGTGCGCTTCCGTTTTATTAAACGGTGTGGCGCTGGGTGTTTTTGGCGAACTGCATCCGCTGGTGGCCGAGAACTACGACTTCGTCTCCCCGGTCCTGGCGGCAGATTTCAACCTCGAGGCGCTGCTGGCAGCCATCCCTTCGGGCTACCCCATCCGCCCGGTGAGCGAATTCCCACCCATGCTGGAGGACATTGCCGTGATTGTCGATGAAGCCCTGCCCGCCGACCGGGTGGAAGCGCTGATCAGGCAGACCGGCGGCAAGATGCTTGCTTCCGTGCGCCTGTTCGATGTCTTCCGTTCAGAGCAGATCGGTGTTGGCAAGAAGTCGCTGGCTTATGCGCTGACCTACCAATCTCTTGAGGGCACGCTCACCGATAAAGATGCGGCTCAAATCCGCAGTCGCATCCTCAAACGGCTCGACCAGGAACTCGGCGCGAAGCTGCGCAGCTAATACTGCATTACCTATGATCAAGGTAATGCGGCACTAACACAAAAACGTTGCGAAGGCCATCGCCCTTCGCAACGTTTTTGTTGTATACTAAATAAAATCGTTTCCATTTTCATCAGGATTGCCAAGGAGGCTGTATGAACAGAACTGTAGGGATTATTCTAACCATTGTTACTGTCTTGTGTTGTGCCTGCCCGGGCTTTGGGATGTGTATCTCAGGCATCATGGGACTTGCAGGTGTCCCCTTCACCACCACGATTAATGGCGAGTCGACCACCGAGCCGATGGGTACCCCTGTTGCCATTGGTTTAATGTGTGTGGCTTTAATCTTCATTATTATTCCAATCGTTGTGGCTTTCTTTGCCTTCCGGAATAAACCTGCACCCGAACCGGTTGTCCGGGACTTCAACGAACCACTCCCGCCCGCCTCATAAAAACATCACCTGCCAGGAAACCTGCGCCCACCGCAGGTTTCCTGCTTTATGGGGTCAAAATTGGCGCGCCTGACAATTTTATAAAGCTAAACAGCCGCCTGCCTCCATGCGGAGGCTGAAATTTGTTCCTAAATTGAAATGTTCCCACCAGCAAATTGGCTTGTATGCCAATAAACGCCGTGATAAACTTTTAGCGTATGGTACCGCATCTGATTTTGATAACGCCGCATAAGAGTTTTGGCACCTTGCTCCACAAAGAGCTGGATGCTTCCCGTTATCATCTATTTTCCACTTCTGATTTTTCTGAAGCCATCCACTATGTGCGCAAAACGAACTGTCCTGTGGCAATTGTCGACGCAGAATTGGAAGACGAAGAATTATCAGTGTTGGATATCGGGATCGCTTTGCGCCAGATAAAACCCGATATTCAGTTTGTGTTGGTTATCCAGGCTGAGCAGGAAGTGGACACGTCATCGCTGGCGCCTGTGGCAATCCTTAAAAAGCCTCTTTCCGTACCTGAATTAAGCGGTATACTGGAAAAGCTGGCTATCCCGGTTGTAAAAACGGAAAACTGGTCTTTGGATTCACCTATGCCTGAAATCGATACTTCGGAACGCTCCCTGGCTGAGACATCGCGTTTGATGTGGCTGAAAGACGTCAGCAAAGCCGCCCAACACCTCACGCGGCTGACCCTTGAGTCTTCGGCCCAGGCGGCGTTGATTACCCGTCAGAATGAACTCTGGGCCTATGCCGGTCAGCTTTCTCGAGATGCCGCCCAAGAATTGGCGCAGTCCATCCAGCGTTACTGGGATAGCGAAAATGAAAGTGACCTGCTGCGTTTCGTGCGTCTGCAATCGACCGAGGCCCAGCACATGCTTTATGCGCGCAAACTATCTGCCAACATGATCCTGGCATTGGTGTTTGACGCCGAAACGCCCTTCAGCACCATCCGTTCGCAGGCCGGGAAACTCGTCAAAAACTTGTCCGATAGCAACTTTGGTGAAGCAGAGCCGCCCCCGGTCACCGAACAGAGCGTCCCTGGCATTATCCCTGATTTCGCGCCCGTCGACGATGGCGAATACGAAGAAGACCTCCCGCCGATTTCCGAATTACTCGGCGATGTTCCCCCGCCCATCCCCCCGAAACAGATCCCAGCGCCGAGAATCAACCTGCCCTGGGAGCAACAACCGGTTATCCGGGCAGCCTCCCAGAATGTGACCGGCCACGAAAGCAGGGAAGCTGCTCCCAGGCCCATCCACGAACTTCAACAATCGAATTCGGCCAGTTTTAGCCGCGAGAGCTCCCCGGCAATCCGCCGCGACTCATTCAAGCGTCCAATCCCAGCCTTGGATGAGACCTTTGCTTCGAAGGCTGTCGAGACTGAAACCGGGAACCAGGTGGAAACACACGCTCTCGAAATTCCTGACGATCTGGCAGTGACGCGCAAGCAAGAAGCACGCAGAGATCCAGAAGCTGTCATCGAGACGCGCCCGCAACTGGTGGCCGAATCGATGACTGATGTAGCGCACCGCATTTTGCTTGAACCGGCCTCCCCTGCGCTGGTCAATCTGACCTATGCCTGCCTGCTCATTCCGCGTTTTGACCACCATCACCTGGTCGGCGATTTTGTCGATCGGTTGAATGAATGGGTTCCGCAGGTTTGCGTGGCTTTTGGCTGGCGGTTGGAACATATTGCGGTGCGCCCAGAATACCTGCAATGGGTCGCGCGCGTCCCACCCTCCACCGCGCCGGGTTATATCATGCGCATCGTCCGCCAGCAAACCTCGGATCGGATTTTTTCCGAATTCCCGCGTTATAAGCTGGAAAACCCATCCGGTGATTTCTGGGCGCCCGGCTATTTAATTATGGGAAGTTCCCAGCCACACCCGCAAAAACTTGTCCGCGACTTTATCAAACAGACACGCACACGCCAGGGGTTGGGCTAAAACTGCCCCAAGTAAAGTGACAGTCACCTTGAAGGGTGTGCACGCAAAAGATGTCAGAT
>DHVZ01000012.1 GCA_002412925.1 Anaerolineales bacterium UBA5195
GTACGTTGCAGGGCGAACTGCTCATACTTGTCCAGCCATTTGGGAGCGCTGGCCACCTGCCGGACTGATTTCACGTTCTCGGTTGGATCGCTGTGGATCAAGCCTGCTTCGCGCGCCCACTTGGCGTACGCAGAAAGAGCAGCCAGACGGCGGTTGATGGTACTGGCTTTGCGGCGTTCCACCACCAGCAGGTGTTGTTTGTATTCTTTCACGTCGGTGGGTGTTAGGCGTTCAGGGCTGAGCGCTTCTCCGTTCGTCTGGCTAAACCAGCGGGAAAAGTGCTCAAGATCGGCCAGGTAACCGCGGGTGGTGAGCGGTGAGCGATCCTGATCTGACAGGTAATGTTCAAAAGTGGTTGGGGGTTGCATGAAAATCTCCGTTCTACGGTAGGGTGAGTACGCGGTCTTCGGGCGGCCAGCTTTCAACCAGCTGCGCGCTCAAGGGCTTGATCAGGGGACTGAACTGTTTCAACTTCTGATGGACGAAACTGCAGTCATCGTCATCCGGAAGTTCGCTTTGAAGACGCGTCGCCAGCGCATGAATTTCAGCTTGATCAAGCCCGGGTTGCGGTCCGAGCGCAGCCAGAATATCCAAACCGCGCAATGCTTCAAAAGCTACAACCAGAGCCCAAACATCGCTGCCCGCAAAAAGCTCGTTATCCACCAGAGCTTGTTGAGTACGGGTCAAGGTGCCGCCGTCCAGATAAATCCAGGACAATTCACGCACGAGCGCATCCTCGGGCAGGATGCGCTGGTACAGGTTCAAGGCGCGAAAATAGCGCTTTTGGGCATCTGGCACCTTGGCATCCAGCAGATATTCGGCATGATTGCGATAGAAGCGTTGATCTGAGATTTCATATTCCCAGGCGGAATTGTCCGGGACGCCATCCCCGTTTAGAGCCAACAAAACCTTGCCATCTGCTTCCTGGACAACCACGCCCAGGCAGGTTGGGCGGCTGGTTTTCATGCAAACCAACCCCGGGCAATACACGGCACCCAACACAGAATCACCCGGGTTGTAGTAGCCCACGTCCACAAAGGTCAGCGTGTAAAAATCCTTAAACTTAATCGCTTGCATCTTCTTTCTCCTTTGAAATTTATTGACTGTCGAAAAATGGATCTTGAGTTTTTGGCTGCCGGAAATTAGTACTCCCAATTCGCTAGCAGATCATCAGCCGCGGATTGGACTTCGTCGAGCTCTCCGGGAACGAGACTTTGCCCCAGGCCAAGACCACCATTGCGCAAGGCAGTCTTGAGCGCATTCATGCGCTGACCTTTGGGGATGGCATTCGACCAGGCCAGGATATCCGCGTCATGTTCTGGGTGCAGCCAACCCGAAAACATGATGCGAACCGAACGCTGGGTGTTTTTGGGACGTCCGCGCTGGGCCATTTACTTTTTCAGCAACAGGAGCTTGTACAGCCCGCGGGAGATGGACAGCACCGGTTCATCCGACAGAACGGCTTTGCCATTGAACTGGCGCGTGAGCGCCTCCTTGAGCAGGAGCGCCCCGCCCCCGACCACGATCACACGCGCGAAGCGCTTGAGCGCCGTGCCCCAGCGTTTTTCGATCTCGCCATTGATTTCGCGCGCCCAGACCGGCAGCACAGCTTCGATGTCCAGGCGGCCGCCGCGCAAGAGAGTGTCCAGTTCGCCCAATGAGTACGCTCCGCTCGGGTTGACCAGTTCCAGCAGGCGGCGCACACCCACCGTCTGGCCCACCGTGAAGCGTTCCACCGGTGCGCGGTCGCGCACGACCAGCAGTTCCAGGGTGTTGAAGCCCACTGAGAGAATTCCCACTTCCTGTTTGAGCAGGCTGGCGCGTTCGGGGATGAACTTGCCGTTTTCGTCGAGGACATGATCAAAGAGCGCGCCCACCGGCTGAGGGGTCAGTTTCACTTCGGCAATCTGGATCCTTTGTTCTTGCCCATCTGCCTGCCAGGTGTGGACCCCTTTCAGCCACTGGCGAACCTGGTTGGCATATTCCTTAGCCATATCGCCAGACATCATCTGTAGGGGCAGGCCGACCATCATCACTACCGGCAGATGGATCGGCCCATATTGCTGTTGGTAGCGCATCAGGGAGCCGTACAGCAGAGCGCGCATTTCGGGCGCTCCGGTCAGGCGATCAAAATCCAGGTTCTCGACCGGGCGGCCGTAATCGTGTGCGCCCTCACCGATATAGAACGAGCCGTGTTCAGTTTTGATTTCCAATGGCCGCTGACGTTGGCGCAGGCCAGTGGCATTGAGCAGGTGTTGAGTGCCGTTCGTGGCCACTTGAGAGAGCACCTGCAGGCCACCGGATGAGCCGAACAGTTTGTTGGCGCCCATCCCGAGGTCTTCACCGAGGTAGAAAAAGTTGTTGTCGTTCATGGAAAGCTCCTATTCTTGGAATGAAATTGGGTTGAAACCGGCTGGAGCCGGTTGGAGTTGGCTGGAGGCGGCTGGAGCGGTTGGGTGGTTGGAGAGCAAAACCAGCATTTTGGGCGTGAGCGTGAAGGCATTATCGGCTTTTGCATCTTTGGCGACCCAGCCCCGCAGCGACCAGGCTTCCAAATATTTGCGCGCCTGCCATTCCGTCACCCCGCCCCACTCGATCACCTTGGCGCGCGAGAGCCTGCCGCCTTCGGCCAGCGCACGCGTAAACAGGGTCCGCTCCAATTCGCTCAGCGCCGGGAGCAGGTTCTGGCGCTGGTTCAGGACAGACTGTTCCACAAAGTAGGTCTGGATTGGCCCGTGCCGATCGCTGATCGCCAGGCCAGGGCGATTCTCGGGGATGCGTTCCGCGCCCTTGCAGCCCATGCGCTCGGCCATCTGCCCGTTACGGACCCGAAAGCAGAGCGTCAGGCCGACCTGGTCACGGACAGGACCAACGATATCTTTGGTGAACTCCTGTGCGGCAAAGACAAAGTGGATGCCGAACTTGCGACCGCGCCAGCCGAGAGTGGCCAGGGCCTGGCCCATCGCACCTTTAGCGCCGCCCAAGGCGGTGAGTACTGTGCTGGCTTCATCCAGGACAACCAGCATCCGTGGCAGGGGTTCCAGGTGAGCCTTCACGGCCTGAGCGTTGTACTCGCTCAGTTTCTGAGGGTGTTCCGGCAGGCTTTTGAACAGTTCAGAGCGGCGGTTACATTCAGCGATGGCTTGCTCAATCAGTTCCAGCGCTGCTTGTGGGGTTGTGGCGATCGGTGCAGCGAGATTGGGGTGATCTGCGAGCATTCCGAAGGTGGTCTGGTCGATGTCTGAGAGCATGACCTGCATGTCGTCTCGAATGGCCTGCGAAACCAGCGACTGCAAAAAGATGGATTTGCCCGAGCCGGTACTGCCAAGTACCGCCAGGTGTAGGAACTGCTCCCAATCCAGCAGCACTGGCTGACCGGTGAAGCGCACACCGATGGCCAGCTTGCCGCGCGGCACGTCCAGCGGCAGATCCACCTTGCGAGGCAGTTTCGGCAGCGGCGAGAGCAGGATCACGTAGCGGATGCCGGAGTGGTTCGAGAGATAGACTGGCATGCCGCCCAGGTCGGTGCTCAGTTGGTGGATCAAGTCCGCACTAACGTAAGGCGCGTGGTCCCCAAGTGTCGCCGTATCGAGCACTGCGATCAGCGGGGTCATCCCGGCCAGGCGGGTGATGTAGAAATCACTGAAGGCCGGGGTCAGTTTGCGGCGAGTTAGCGCAGCGCTCAATTGGCGCGAAACGGTTTCCGCCAGACGCATTTCTCGGTGAGAAATATTCAGTTCGGTCATGTTGTCTCTCCTGGTTCAGTGTTGCTCAGATCGGTCTCGATGGCGTCGCGCACGATGCCGGGGATGACATCCCCCAAAAGCGGGCGAGCCTGGTCGGGTGAAAGCACTCGGATCTGAGCCGGTGGCGGCAGAACATTCTGTGCGGCCAGCCGCTGGGCTAACACCTGGCGTTGTGGGCTGGCTTGTCCTTGTGCGCCTCGGGTGGCCAGGTCGATCATCTGGTCACGGGCAGTGGTGGCCGCTTGCATTTCGGGCGCGGTTAGCGCCGGGATGGACGGTTTTGGCCCGGACAAATCCACCAACGGGTACGGGTTGCGATCTGCGTCATAGATTTTTCCGTCTACCACCAGAAGGGGCGCGTCGCCACGAGAGTCACGTTGGATGGGCCGGACTTTGCTCCAGCGGAAAGCCACCACCAGAACAAAGACAAACGAGATGCACAGCGCACCCCAGGGAGCGGCGGCTTGGACCTTGTTCATCATCCGTTCGCGTTCGATGGCCAGCTCCACACTCACGGCCTGTCCATGCAGGGCAGTTGCCTGTGCGCTGGCCGCAGCCGCATCCACGGTGGCGGTGATGTCCACGGCGCGCTGGGTGGCAGTGGCCGACCAGGCTTGTTGGGTGGCTGTGCCGCTGGCAGCGGTGGCAGTCTGCTCGACCGAGGCGGTGGCCGTCCAACCGGTCATCATCCAGGCGCGTTCGGTGGCAGTTTCTGCCGCTTCGCGCGTGGGGGCATAAGCCACGGCTGTGAGATTAGCCGAGATCGCCTGAGAAGTTGCCTGCATTGCATCCAGTGTCGCCTGCGCCTGAATGTTGCCCAACGCCAACTGATAAATATCCGGCGTGGAGGTTGGGAGTGCCGTGGGCAGGGTCTCAGGCAGAGTCCCGCAGGCGGCGAGCAGGACGAGGGGCAGCAGCAGCAGGGTCAGGCGGCGCATGACTACATATCCCAGGTGTTGTCTGGAAAGGCAGGAGTATCGTTCGGGATGTCGTTCAAGGCAGGTTCGTTCAGCCAGGTTTGGTCTGCATCCTGCTGCCGGTGTTGGGTCATTTCGTACAACAACAGGGTCATCAAAGCCGGAATGAGGGCGTTGGCATCGGGCTGTTGGAACTGATCCCAGCCTCCGTTACGACTGGGGCCCCACTGGCGCTTGGGCTGAGACTTGGCGCGCAAAATCAGCCAGGCGATCACAACTACAGCGGCTAGGAGCGCGATGGCCACCAAAGCCACCGTGACAATCGTGACCAGGTTCCCGGTGCTGGCAATCTGCGCCGAGCGGCTGGCTTCAATGGCGGCTTGCGCCTGTTGGGCAGAAGCATAGGATTGGGAAACAGATGCCAGGCTAAAGAGAAAGACGATTACGAAAAGTGTCAGAACAAGGAAAAAGATCATGGTTAGCCTTTTAGTTGTGTTTGGATGCAATTTGGATGCAATTCGGGTCAAAGCCATCAACAGGAATGCGAATAGAGCCCCTAAAATGCTTATTTTGGGGTACAATGCGTTCTCTATTAGACGAATTATGGTTATAAATACGGGGTTTTGACCAAACCGTCCCACTCTTAATCAGTGGGTTCAGGGTTCAAGTCCCTGGTCGATCACCTAAAAACCACCAGATATGGTGGTTTTTTGTTTCTATCGCCCGTATACAGGGGTCAAAATGGGCTTGAAATCAGTTCCTAAAACTGTCGGTGCAAAGCGGTGCAACTTGTTTTGACCCATTTGAAGCCTTTTCCCTGGCCTTTTGCAAGGCCAGGGATTTTTTAGGCTGCGGCTTCGCTCTCCTAGGCCAGAGGCAGGGAATTCATTGCCTTGACAACATCATCGAAACCGCCCGGAACCAGGTGGGCGTAAATTCCCAGTGTCACCTGCGGTGAAGAATGCCCAAGATAACGGGAAACAGCCACGATGGGTGTATTTTTCGCCAGCATCATCGATGCTGCGTTGTGGCGCAAGTCATGGAAGCGGATTTTCGGCAAACCAGCCATTTTTAGCAATTTGTCAAAATCGCGCATCATGTTGCGATGATCCAGCGGGGTTCCGATAGATGTGGTGAACACCAGATCGTTTTCCTGCCATTTGATTCCCATGAATTGTTTTTGCGCTTGCTGAGTCTGTTGGTGCGTTTTCAGCATCTCAACCAGATCAGAGCCGATTGAAATGGTGCGACGGCTGTACTTGGTCTTGGGTGAGGCAAAACAAAAACGCTGGTCATCTTCCCCAAAACGGGAAATCTGCTGATTGATACGAATCTCAGCCCGGTGAAAGTCAACGTTCTTCCAGATCAGCCCAAACATTTCGCCCTGGCGCATCCCGGTTTTGATGCCGAGTTTGTACAAGGTACCATGCTGGGAGCTGGAACAGGCATCAACAAAACACTGATACTCAGATGTAGAAAAGATCTGCATCTTGTCAGCAGCCTCCTCAGCAGTCGGAAGATCAGCGTAATGAGCTGGGTTGAGCGGGATGAAGCCAAGCCTGACGGCATCTTCCAACAGTACATGGAATACCCGGTGGGTGTAGCGGATAACGTGCACCGGGCGGCCTTCATCTGCCAGCGTGGCGTAGAAATCATTGACCTGCTGTAGTTTGATTGCCCGCAGTTTGAGCCCGCCAATGTGCGTGCTGATCAGTTCGTTGGCGTAGTAGGAATAGTCCGCAAAGGTTTTCGGGCGCACCTGGGTTTTCTTACGTCCAAGCCAATCATGAACAAACTCTGACAGCAGGGTGTCGTGATTGGTGGTTGTCAGGCCGGTATCAACCTGGTTGCGCAGCTCGCGCAGCCAGGTATCCGCATCGCGCTTGGTGGAGAAAGACTTTGTCAGGCGTTTGCCACCAGGCAGCTTGAATTGGGCGCGCACCGATCCGGATGGATTGATACTGATCGAGCCGGAATTTGGCGCGCGATTATGCTTTTTACGAGTGGTCATGTTCCCTCCGAAAATTGTAGGGAAAATAACCACCCCCATGCAATCCTAAGTTGTTAAGGTGCAAGTTCATGAATTTTATATCGGGAATGCTGGAATAGCAACCTTATTTATTCCCTTGCAGACTTGGCTGCAATTTGTTGGATAAATAATGCTCCAAGGCATCCGCTGGCACGCGGATCAGGCGGCCAAAGTGGACGCATGGAATCTCACCGGAATTGACCAGGTTATATGCGGTCGAACGCCCAACATAGAGGCGCTTGGCCACTTGTTCAACGGTGAGAAAAGTATGTGATACGGCAGAATTATTTGCCTGGGTGGGGTTTGAAGCGGCGGTCATTTTTTCTCCATAAAGAATAGGTTAGGAGAACCCAAGCCGTTAAAAGTGCAACGAGCAGCCATGAGGTTGCTCGTTGCCGTGTGAATTCTAGTGTTTTGCTGGTGCGGGTCGATGACCCAGCTTCCCCCTGCTCGTTGTTGTTCTCGTAGTGGCTTTCTTGCTGCGGGTGATGAAACCCGTCTCTTAGTGGTGCGCCTGTTATTGCTTGCGCCAAATTACTAGTAGGTTGGTGGTTTCCTCTATGGAAACGGCAAAGAGTTCATTTAGGTTCTGAAGGATATTTTACCTGAATTATCTGGACTGTCCATAGTACCCCCGTCCATCCAGTCCAAAAAATATTTGGTGTGCCACAAATAGGGGAGAGTGAACTCATGAGCTTTTTCATCAAATAGGCATTAGTACCTATTTTCCGCCCCCTGTAAAACAGGGTTTGCGCAAAACGGCATTTTTGGCTTGTTGGCGGCGGTTTTTTCCGAAATTCCCGCGTATACCATCTGGCTTTCGGCAAACTGAACCGGGGTCAGCATAAAAACATCCACGAATAGTTCGCGGATACTCGAATTTGTGCGCCAATATTTGTTTATTCGCGGAAATTTAGTGGACGGGGTACGAAAACAACAAAAATGCTGCTTCTGGCCGCATAAGAAATTTTGAATTTGGAATTGCTGCAACAGGGGCGATTTCGTTTTCACCACTCCGAACCATCGTGTATAATGAAACATCAGTAAGACTATCCAATGATTTGGGGAAGTGTGCAGGCAATGAAGGATCAAAACGACTACAATGTCCGTGCAGTGGAGCGGGCGCTGCAAATATTAGGTTGTTTCGATAACGAACACCCTGAAAGAGGCATTTCTGAGATTGCCCAGGCGGTGGCTTTGCACAAGGCTACCGCGTATCGAATTGTGAGCACCCTCGTCAACTTTGGCTATCTTGAGCGAGCAGATGATGGGCAGAAGTACCGCTTGGGATTGGAATTGACACACCTGGGGTTCAAGGTGATCCACCGATTGGATTTACGGCGCGAGGCCTTACCCTACATGAAGCAATTGATCCAGCAATGGGATGAGACTTGTGACTTGTGCGTATTTGACCGTGGCACGGTGCTTTACATCGAAGTGTTGCGAGGGAATCGGGCGCTCAACGTTGCTGCGGCGGTTGGCCAGCGCCTACCAGTTCATGCCACTGCCAGCGGCAAGTTGTTTTTGGCCTACCTTCCACCCAATGAACTGGATGCTATCCTGAGTCAACCGCTGCCTGCCTATACTGAAAATACCAAGACATCCCCGGATGAACTTCGCAAAGAGTTGGAAATCGTTCGCAATCAGGGATACGCGCTTGACACCGAAGGGTTCGAAGTGGGTGTATGCGCTGTCTCTGCCCCCATTTTCAATCGCCAGAAACATGTGATTGCCGCCATCGGTGGGCCTAGTCCAGTCAGCCGGATGACCCCGGAGCGCGTTCAGGAAATTGTGGTTGCGTTCAAAGAAGCCGCGCAAGCCATCTCGCGCCGCATGGGCTGGAATGGATAGGCAAACCCGATAATATGTTCAAAGAAATTTTAGTACTCCCGATGATGTTGAAAATCATCGGGAGTACTTTTTATCAATCTCAGGAAAGATGACTCGTGCTTCTTACAGTTCAGTTCTTGCTCTGTACGGCTCACAATTTACAATAACTGCCAATCCAATACCCCCGCCAGATAATTTTATCTTTCGCTATCCAAATAGATTTTTTACTCACTTTTCGATAACCCACACCCCAGATTTACAATTTATTTCAGATACTTGTTCAGAGCGTTTTTGGAATCTCAAAATATACCCAATGAGTTTGTGGACTCAATGTATTCCACATCCATAGTCAGGAAAAATTGGCCGATGCACAAAAATAGCGGTTGTGTTCAAAGAACGCAACCGCTATTTCAGGTTATAAGGGCTGGAAGCTGTACGAAAAAACGTACACACGTTGCCCAATCCAAATAAGATTATTTATTTCCGGTGCATTGCATCCATGACTGCTACGGCAGCCATCTGGACGATGGCGTTGACATCATCACCGGCTTGCAGGACATGGATGGGTGCGCCCATTCCGAGCAGGATTGGGCCAATGGCTTTGGCGTTGCCCAGGCGGGCCAGCAGCTTGTAGGCGATGTTGGCCGATTCGAGCGAAGGGAAGACCAACACATTGGCGTCCTTGACCGAGCTGAATGGGAAGCGTTCTTCCATCAGTTCGGGCACCACGGCAGTGTCCGCCTGCATTTCGCCATCCACCACGAAATCGCCGCGCTTTTTGGTCAGTTCCACGGCCTTGCTCACCTTTTCGGAGAGCGAGTGCGGGGTGGAGCCGAAGTTGGAGAAGGACAGGAAGGCCACGCGTGGTTCGATTTCCATCTTGCGGGCGAAATCAGCAGCCAGGCAAGCAATTTCCGAGAGATCCTCGGCGCTTGGGTCAATGTTGACAGTGGCATCCGTGAAGAAGTAAGTCTTGTCACCGATGATCATGATGTACAAACCCGCGGCGTGCGTCACACCTTCGGCCGTGTGGTGGATCTGTAATGCCGGGCGGATTACTTCGGGATACTCATGCGCCAGCCCGGCTACAAAAGCATCGGCATCGCCCATCTTGACCATCATTGCACCAAGTACGTTCGGGTCCTGGAGAAGCTGCTTGGCGTGTTTTAGGGTGATACCTTTGCGTAGACGAATCTCGTAATAGGCCTGGATATATTTTTCGATTTTGTCGAAGCGATCGGGATCGATTACTTCTGGCTCGAAGGTTAAGCCGAGCAGTTTGGCTTTTTCAGTGATAATTTCCTGGCGTCCAATCAGCACGGGTGTGGCGATGCCCTCATCGACAATCTGGGCAGCGGCGCGGATGATCTTGGTTTCTTCTCCTTCACTGAAGACAACACGTTTCTTACCCTGGCTGGCACGGGCTTTGTCCATGATAAAGTACCGCACCTGTTCGCCCTTGCCGAGACGATAAGCCAGTTGTTCGCGATATTCATCGATATCAATTTTTTTGCGGGCTGCGCCGGTTTCCATGGCCGATTTGGCTACAGCCGGAGCTTCCCAGAGCAGGACGCGTGGATCGAGCGGTTTGGGGATGATGTATTCGGGTCCGAACTTCATGCTGTCCACGCCGTAAGCGCGCAAGACGGAATCGGGCACATCTTCCTTGGCCAGTGCACTTAGCGACTGTGAGGCGGCGAATTTCATTTCTTCGTTGATGGCCTTGGCGCGCACATCCAATGCACCGCGGAAAATGAAGGGGAAGCCGAGTACATTGTTGATCTGGTTGGGGTAGTCAGAGCGGCCGGTGGCGACGATCACATCCGGGCGGGCTTCTTTGGCTAGTTCATACTTAATTTCCGGGTCTGGGTTGGCCATCGCAAAGATCAGCGGCGATTCGGCCATCGATTTAACCATCTCGGGGGTTAGAACATTGGCAATCGACAACCCGTAGAAGACATCTGCATCGCGGACGGCATCGGCCAGGGTGCGGCGGTCGGTTTCAACGGTGAAACGTTCCTTATACTTGTTCATGCCCTCAGCGCGGCCTTTGTAAACCACACCTTTGCTATCACAGAGCATGATGTTTTCACGTTTGACACCCCAGCGGATGGCCAGTTCTGCGCAGGAGATGGCGGCCGCGCCTGCACCTGAGATGACCATGCGGATGTCGCTGTGTTTCTTGCCAATGATTTCCAGCGCATTGGCCAGCGCGGCAGAAGAAATAATGGCTGTGCCGTGCTGGTCATCATGGAAAACCGGGATATCGAGCATCTCCTTGAGTTTCTCTTCAATATAGAAACACTCAGGGGCTTTGATATCTTCCAGGTTGATCCCGCCGAAGGTTGGAGCGATACAGCGAGCCACGTTGATGATTTCATCCGGATCGTGGCTGTCGACTTCAATATCGAAGACATCCACATCCGCAAATTTCTTAAACAGCACCCCTTTGCCTTCCATAACAGGTTTGCCTGCCAGCGCCCCCCGGTCTCCCAGACCGAGGATAGCGGTGCCATTCGAAAGTACGGCCACCAGATTTCCTTTGGATGTGTACTCGTAGGCTGCCTCAGGATCTTTTTCAATTTCCAGAACCGGGACGGCTACACCAGGTGTATACGCCAGGCTCAGGTCACGCTGGGTATCCATCGGTTTGGTTGGGACAACTGCGATTTTCCCGGGCTTGCCCTTCAGGTGGTGATACTCCAGGGCATCTTCGCGGGTGACGGTTACTTTTGCCATTGAAATCCTCCTCGAGTGAATGAAACACAATTATTATGCAAGAAAGTAACAAGTTTAGCCAAAAGCAAGTTAGCGTATGAGTCCAGATTAAAAACCCAAATCATGCTCGGGGAGATTTAGTTCCTGCTGCAGCGCTTGCAAGGCTTTCTGCACACCGGGAGTGATTTCGACGCCTTCTGCCTGAACGCGCTGGGTGTTGTAGTATTCCTTTTCACCCGCGGTGTAGATGCGCGCCTGGCCGGGGACTTTGGGGGATGCGCGCAGTTCGCGCGTGATATTGCCGGTAATCTTTCTGAACTCGGCTAGTGGGATAAAGTTTTCCACATTCATCGCCAGGAAAAAGTGACCGATGCGCAGGAATTGCGGTTTGCCCTCGGCGTCCTCATCCGTCAGGCCCCAGAGATAGGTGCCGTTCTGGAACGAAGCCGACAGGATTTCGACCAGCGTCGCCAGCCCGTAGCCTTTGTGGCCGCCCATCAGTTCGCCCATCCCGCCGACCGGCAGGAGCGCGACATTGCCTTTATCCATCTCTTTAATCATACCGGCGCTGTCGGTCACGGATACACCCTCGCTGTTGACGACCCAGTTTTGCGGAATCGGTTTTTGGGCGCGGGCGGCAATTTCAATCTTTCCACGCGGGGCGACCGAGGTGGCGGCGTCGAACATATAGGGGAAGGCCTCGTCACTCGGCGCGGCGGCCGCAATCGGGTTGGTGCCGAGCATCGGGCGCACGCCATGCGTCGGGGCGATGCTCGGGTGGGCATTGGTCACGCTCATGCCGAACATGCCTTCTCTGGCGGCCATCAGCGGATAATAGCCCGCCACACCATAGTGGCTGGAATTGCGCACCGCCACCGCGCCCAAGCCGTACTGGCGCGCTTTTTCGATAGCCATTTTCATCGCGTGGTGGCCGACAACCATGCCCATGCCGTTGCCGCCATCCAGCACGGCGGTCGTGGGTGAATCCTTGACGACCGTGATTTTCGTGACGGGCAGTTGCAGGCCCTTTTTCATGCGCTCATGATACATTTTCAGATGTGCGACACCGTGTGAGCGCACTCCCCATAAATCAGCGGTAATCAGCACATCGGCGATGATTTTCGCTTCGTCAAGGGGAGCGCCCATTGCCACCAGGGCCTGCTCCATGAACTCCACCAGCGTTTTGACGGGGACGTAGACACTATTTTCTGCCATAATTTGCTCCATAACGTGATTAATTTAAGCGGAGACCCTAAAGGTTTCCTGGCTGGTCAAATTGTCTGGTCGAACTGCGTACTTTACCAGCCGGATGTCTAATCTGACACAGAAACCTTTAGGGTCTGGACAATACTATTCCACGAACATTTTGCCGGGATTCAGGATATTCTGCGGGTCGAGCGCCTGTTTGAGGCTGCGCTGGATGGCGACGGAGACCGGCCCCAGGGCTTTTTCGAGATAGGGGCGTTTCAGCACCCCTACCCCATGCTCACCTGAGAGCGTCCCGCCGACTTCCAGGGCCAGGGCGAACTCCTCGGCCACCATCTGCTCGACTTTGTGCCACTGTTCGGGTTGGCGTTTGTCGAACAGGATGTTTGGATGCAGGTTGCCATCCCCGGCGTGGCCGAAAATGACAATCGGTAGGCCATATTTGGCGCTGATGCCGCGCAGGCGCTGGATAACTTCCGGGATGGCGCTGCGCGGGACAGTGATATCCTCGCCCAGTTTGTTGGGCGCTTTGCGCGCCAGCGACGGCGAGATGGAGCGGCGCGCTTTCCACAGACTGGCGCGTTCGGTCTCGTTTTGGGCCATTTTCACGGTTTGCGCGCCCGTTTCGCGGCAGATTTTGGCCGCCGCCTCGATTTCGTGCTGGACAGTTTGGTCATCGGCCCCGTCGGTCTCGATAATCAGCGAGGCCTCGACGTTGGTGTTCAAGCCCAGGTGCATGGCTTCTTCGATGCAAACGAGGGCGGTCTGATCCATCAGTTCCAGCGAGGCCGGGACAATCCCGGCCGTCAGAATGGCGTTGACGGTGCGCGAGGCATCGGACAGGGCGGCGAACTCGGCCAGGGCGGTGCGGGCAAAGCGCGGTTTGGCAACCAACCTTAGCAGGGCCTCGGTAATAATGCCGAGCGTTCCCTCTGAGCCGGTGAACAACCCGTTCAGATCGTAGCCGGTCACATCCTTGATGGGCTTGCCGCCCGTTTTCAGGATGCGGCCATCGGCCAGGACAATCGTCAGACCCAGCACGTAGTCGCCGGTGACGCCGTATTTCAGGCAGCGCGGGCCGCCCGCGTTACAGGCGATGTTCCCGCCGATGGTCGAATGGCGGATGCTGGAAGGGTCGGGCGGATAAAAAAGCCCGAGTTTTTCCACTGCGGCCTGGAGTTCGGCAGTCACCATGCCCGCTTCGACCCGCACAGTGGCGTTTTCAGTGTCAATCTCCAGGATGTGGTTCATGCGCGTCAGGCTGATTACGATGCCCCCGTTCGCCGCCGGGATGGAACCCGCTGCCAGCCCCGAACCCATGCCGCGCGCCACCACTGGCGTGCGCGTTTCGGCGGCCAGTTTGATTACTTCGCTGACCTGCTCGGTCGTGGCGGGCAGTACCACCACTTCGGGGAGACTTTCAGAGAAGGTACCATCGTAACTGTAGACCGCCAGATCCTCTGGCGTGTTTAGCACATATTCTTTGCCAATAGTTTTGACCAGGCGTTCGATGAAGTTTTTATCCATTATTTTTCACTCCTATACGCTTCATCCAGCAACGTAATCGGATGCACTACCCGAACTTTCATTTTGCGCTGTTGGATGCCAGTGTTCAATTGCATCTGGCATCCGGGACAGCCCGAGGCAATCACTTCCGCGCCAGTACTGGCGAGGTTTTCCATTTTACGGTCGAGTACTTCGAGCGAAGTTTTGTAGTGAGTAATAAGTTGGCTGCCAGCCGAGCCACAGCACCAATCCGATTCGGGTAGTTCAACAAAGTCCAGCCCATCGATGAGCGACAACAATTCCCGGGGTTGTTTCCAGACCTTTTGGGCGCGGCGCAGGTGACAGGGATCATGATAGGTTACCCGGGCCTCGACCCGTCCCTTGGGTTTTTCAAGAGGAATTTCGGCCAGGTACTCGCTCACATCCCTTACATTTTTGCTGAAATAAGCCGCACGATCGGCCCATTCTGGATCATCCTTAAGGTATTCGCCATATTCCTTGAGCGTGGATCCACAGGTGGCACAATCGGTAATAATCTCGTCCACATCCGCCTCAATAAAGAGGCGGATATTATGCTTGGCTTGCTCCTGCACTAGATCAAGGCGGCCATAACCGAGCGCTGGCATCCCACAGCACTGCACATCGGGGGGTGTGATGACTTCGCAACCATTGCGGCTCAAAACCCGCACCGTTGCGGCGCTTTCCTCGGCAAAGAGCAGGCTCTGGGCGCAACCCAGGAAAAAACCTACCCGGTGTTTTGTCTTCCCTTGGGCCGGGGTTAGCACAGGCAACACCTGCCTCAATGGACGCTGTGGCAAGCGGGGAAGCATGGCTTCCATATCTCGCAGTTGACCCGGCAGGAGATGTGTCAGCCCCAGGGCATAAACCAGGCGGCGAATCCCCAAGTTTTGATACAGCCGCAGCGGTAGCGTTGCAAGCTCCATCCGCCAGGGGTGCGGGATCAAACCCTCAAACAGGGTTTTTTTCCACTCAGTGGGTTTCTGTTGTTCCTGGACATGGCGCATCGCAATCGACAATTCGGCGGGTTTGATGCCGACCGGGCAAATATCGTTGCAGGCCATGCAGGCGAAGCAGCCGTACATCTGCTCGTACAGGTTGGGGGTCAATTCGAGTTCGCCGTCCAGCCCTTTGCGGGCCAGCGCCACCCGCCCGCGCGGTGAGGCGGCTTCTTTCAGGCTGACCTGGTAGGAGGGACAGACCGCCAGGCACAGGCCGCAGCGAATGCAGTTCAGGTAAGCGCTTTCATCAGGTTTTTCAATATCCGGTAAAGAATTCATAAGTTTTCACCAATTGGTTCTGAAATGGTCAAAGTTTTTAATGCAAAGTCGCCAAGCCGCCAAGATTTTTAAGCAAATTCTCCGTTTTCGCCTGCTTCTGAGCGCGAGTTTTTTGTGTAAAAAATATAATAAACCTTAGTGCCTTGGCGTTTTTGCGTTAAGGTTTTTAGTTTTTGCAGTGCATTCACCAACCAAACATATCAAGCAGGGCTTTAAGAATTCCGCCCTCGTGACGATCATACAGCGTGAAGGCATTGCCCGCCTCGCGGATGGGCAACCGGTGCGTTACCAGCGGTTCCAGTTCAGCGCGATGGGCGAGGTACAGATCACGCGCCTGAACCAAGTACTCGCTCCACACGGGCGTAACACAGGCCACGAGGTGCGCGTTTTTGCGAAAAAAAGTCTCGTATTCGAGGGAGTACACCGGCTGGTCAGGAACGCCAAAGGCTAGCACCGTGCCCTGCTGTCTGACCAAGGCCAGGCAGTCGTTGAGCGTTTCCACCTGATGGCCAACGGCTTCCACACAAATCTCGGGCGGATTCCAGAAGCTGGAATTTTGCCGGGAACAATGCAGGATTTCGATGCTGCGCCCAGTGAGTGTTTCTGTTGCCCCAAGTGTTTTGGCCATCTGGCAACGCTGTTCTAGCGAGTCAATGCCTACCACTCGCTCCGCACCGCGTTTTTTGAGTACCCAGCAAAAGAACAGGCCGATGGAACCGAGGCCGATCACAGCCACCGACTTTCCAGCGACGCTTCCCAGCCGGTCTACAGCGTTGATAACCGTGGAAAGGGGTTGAATCAGGCAACTCGTGCCATTGTCATCCAAGTCGTTGGGCAGGTTGACCGCTTTCTCGGCACGAGCGACAAAAAGCTCGGCCAGCCCCTGATCGCCCTCGGGAATAGCAATCACCCGGTCAGAAGGTTGGAACCGGGGCGAGGTGCTTTCAACCACCCGCCCAACACACTCATGAATTGGCGCAGCCACCGGTAAGGGATAGGTTTTATGCCGTTTACTGCCAGTGAAAAAGGGAATGTCGCTACCGCACATCGAGACCCAGTTTGGCTGAACTAAGATGCGTTCAACCCCGTCCACTTCCAGGCTAGGAGCGGGAACTTCCACCTGTTGGAATGTGCGGGGTTGGGTAACTTGCAGCGCTTTCATCGGTCTCCTCCCATTACTTTTGTTGGAGAACGGGCAGGGTTAACATGGCGTGGGGGACAATCAATACATCGCAGGCCGGGCCGAGTTTGGCGCTGGCAAGTTGCAGAGCATCCTTCATCGTTGTGGCGGGAATCATCTTGCAGTCCCGCACCAAGTCAGGGCATTTGCTGCCCACAATTATCACGCGCGACTCCTCCAGCACTTTCGCCATCACAAACGCGCGCTGCTGCCCGGGCGGATAGCCGTTTTTACGGGCATCGTTGAGGATGAACTGAACATCCGGCGCGTCGCGCATGGCCGCCAGGAAGCGCTGTTCGCCGACCCCGGCCCCGGCGCCTTCTTCGCAGCGGGCGGGGATGATGAAGAATCCGCCCTTACGCACAACTGGCACGGGAGCAAAGAAAAGATAGGATGGAGCGCGGCTGGCCTGGTACAGGTTGGCATCCTTGGGGAAGCCAACTCCACCAATCGCAATGTCGTACTGCTTGGTAATGGGAACTTCGTAAACAGATTTGGCGAACTTGACCAGATCGTTGAAGGCTAATTCGGGTTCTCCGGCAGTCACGCGTAGGATTTGTTTATCGTCATCGAGCACCACGTTCAAGATGAAACGCAACCCCGCGCGACGGGCAGCTTCGGTGATTGCCTCATGGAAGGGGTTGCCATCGATTTGTCCCAGCCGTGTGCCAGGATGGTCCACGAAAGCCGGGCCGTGGGTGTGAGCAATTAACGCTTCCCCTGCGGCACCAACAGCGACAGTTTTACGCCCACCGGAATACCCGGCATATTGGTGTGGTTCAACGATGCCAGTGGCGATTAACAAGTCTGTTTCAACAGCGGCGCGATGGAGTAGCACCGGTACTCCGCCGGGGGTGACGCCCAAATCGACCAGCGCGGCGGGATTTTGCGGTTCATTATCGATAACACGATAGCGGGAAACTATTTCTGCGCCTAGTTTGGTAATTTTCTCATCTTTGGTTGAGGGGCGGTGCATCCCGATGCCGCACAGCAGGGTGATGTCCTCATCGCGCACACCGGCTGTTTCCAGTTCCTTTAAAAGGGCCGGAACGAGCAAATGATCGGGGCTGGCGCGGGTGATGTCGGTGAACACGATGCAGGCACGCTGGCCGGGTTTGGCAATTTCCCGCAGAGGGGGAATCCCAATTGGGTGGTCGAGCGCTGCCTGGATTCCCGCCGGGATATCCTTTAAGGGTGGGACCGGCTGGGAGACAGCTACATCCGCTCGGCTAGCAGAAGGAAGGCTGAATTCCACGAAAGATTTGCTGTAAGGAATACGATAGGTTTGAGGGGATATCATCCGCGATTCCTTGCTGGAGTCTTCATCAGCTTATGGTTTTGTATCACTAGACGAAATTGCGTTTCACTCTATAGAATAGCACTACTCCCCCAGTAAGTCAAGTTACAAAAATCATATTGAACTTATGCCAGAAAAAAGACTTTCATGTGATGAAAGTAGTTGACATCAGGCGAAACTCTTGCTACAATGTTTATTATATAATAAAACTGTGTCTCGTATTGTGAAACAACAAAATCCTATTTTTTGCATGGAGAGTGCCCATGAAAAATCTACCGTTTGTCAAAGCATCTGATGTCGAGGGGAAATCTCTTATCCCCCCTCGCGTGTCCAAACTGCTGCTGGCCCCCAAATTTGGCGGGGTGAATAATGTCTCGATGGGCATGAACATCACCGCAGTGGGCAGCATGATCCCAGACCACCAGCACGATGAATCAGAGGAAGTTCTGTTCCTGATCAGCGGGCGGGCAAAAATTGTCATCGCCGGCGAAGGAGAATGGGAGATTGGCCCGGAAACTGCCTTTTACTCGCCCATGGGCAAAAAGCATCGTGTCGAAAATATTGGCGATGAGCCGCTGCGGATCGTGTGGGTCTATTGCCCGCCGCTGCCCGACCATCGCGCGTAATTGTTATGCGGCATCCAGCCGCAACCAAGCGATGTCATTGCGAGAGCCAACGCTCTTCCGGCCGGAAGCAATTTCATCGTAAATCGGAGACTGCTTCGGCGCAGAACGCCTAGCAGTGACATATGTCAAAGGATAAGGAGAGAAATTATGTTTGAAGCAACTCGTGAGTACCTGAAGAAAATTGGCATGCCACAAGGCGACGCATTTGATATGCCGAGTTCGACACAACGTTTCCCGGATGGCGCAGCTTACCGCATTGAGAACCCAACCGTGAACACAGCAACAACCGCAGCGGCACTGCTGGAAACGGCTGAAAAGAACGGCATTGTCATCAACCGCATAACTGAGACCTACGGTATGTTTCGCCACACGGCCGCAGAAATCAAGGAATATTGCCGCGTGTGTCATGATCATGGCGTTGAACTGATGATGTCGACTGGTCCGCGCGCCACCTACGATACCGGCGCCACTGTCCTTTCGGCGCAGGGCGCCCGCATCGGTTACCGTCTGCGTGGGATGGAACAGGTTTTGCGCGGCGTGGAAGATATCAAGCGCGGTTACGATCTGGGTGTGCGTGCGTTCCTTATTTATGATGAAGGCATGTTATGGCTGGCTGGACAGATGCGCAAGGATGGGGCCTTACCGAAAGATATCATCTTCAAGGTATCTGCTCATCTCGGACATTGCAACCCCTGCTCCTTTAAACTGATGGAAAGCCTGGGCGCTGACAGCATCAACCCCGTCCGCGACCTGCAGATCCCGATGATCGCCGCATTGCGACAGGCAGTCACCGTCCCGCTGGATGTGCATATGGACAACCCGCCCGGATCTGGTGGTTTTATTCGTGTTTATGAAGCACCTGAGATCGTGCGCGTTGCGGCTCCTTTACACTGCAAGACCGGTAACTCGGTGGTCAGCGGACATGGCGAAATGACCTCTGCGGCCGATGGTGTCAAGATGGCTGACCAGGCCACTATCGTAGTCGAGATGCTCAATAAGTATTATCCCGATCTCAAACAGTCACCCAAGGGAGCCGCGGATCTGCACATCCCGGCGGTGTAAAACAATTTCAAGCCCGAAAGGTTTTCTGAAAACCTTTCGGGCCTGTCTGTCAGGTTATTTCGAGAAAGGAGTGCGCCATGGGTAACTGGGAACTGCCACCCAAAGGTGGCCTGATGGAAAGCCCCAATCAGATCTATTTACAGACTATGAATATGACCCAGATCAACGAGCGACTCAAGACTAATGATCTGATTTTCATTCCCGTGGGCAGTACAGAGTGCCATGGAGCTGGCCAGCCGCTGGGCGAGGACACATTCCTGGTAACGCGTATGCTCGAGCAGGTGGCCTTGAAGATGGGCTGCACCATCGCCCACCCGATCTGGTACAGCTCGCATCCCCACAACCATCTGGGTATGCCGGGAACCATCGTGGTGCCCGAGGATGTCCTGCTGGCGAACATGCGGGCCATCATTACTGGCCTCTGGAACATGGGCTTCCGCAAGCAGATCTTCGTCAACGGTCACGGTCAGGAAGAAGTCCTGCCCTTGGCGATCCAGCAGTGGCAGAAAAAATACCAGCTGCCGGCCGTGCTGATCACGCTCCACACTTGGACAGTAATCCATGATCACATGAAGGACAAGGCCCACGGCGGCCCCTTTGACACGCCCTTCGCCCACGCGGATGAAGCGGAAGCCTCCTATTCGCTGGCCTTGTTCCCGGAATTTATGGATCCCTCGCTATTTGTGGACAACAAGCCGGCGGGTTTCCTGCCCCCCGGTCACACGGACAAGGGCGGGGATGTTTACCACGCCCCGATCAAGGGTCACGAGCATGTTGGATTGGGCGGCATTGAGGTGAAGGATTATCCGGAAGGGGTCATTGGTTCTCCGACCAAGGCCTCGGCAGACAAAGCCATGGTGGGTCTGAACGCTCTGATGGACTACATGTGCAAGCTGGTTGGCGACATCATGACCAGGTTCCCAGCGGGCGTTCTGCCTCCGGTGGAGCAGGTCACCATGCGCAGCAAGGAAGAAGTCGAAGAATACGTTAAGGGACCGCTGAACGGCGGCAAATCCATTTACACCCTCGCTTACCCGCCCTAAAAATTCTGACATACATAATAGCCATGTATTCGAGTAAGCCTGTTCTGACTGCTCGTAAGATGTAATATAAAAGCCCTGCTGCTTGCCAATCCTGCTTATCTGAGTTTGGTGGGTGGAGGGCTTTTGCGCCTTTACCAAAGATAGTAAATTTACGGAGAGATTCAATGAAACTTCTACGCGTGGATATGACCACACTTCAAACCCGCTGGGAGATTGTGCCTGAAATCTATCAGCAATTCGGCGGCAGAGCACTCATCGCCAGGCTCCTGCTTGAAGAGATTCCGGCCGCCTGTGATGCCCTTGGTCCGCATAACAAACTTATCGTTGCTCCTGGCCTATTGGGTGGCGCAGGAGTAACTACCGCTGGCCGTTTGTCGGTCGGCGGTAAAAGCCCCCTGACCGGTGGCGTCAAGGAAGCCAACGCGGGTGGCATCGGCGGGGATACGCTGGGCAAGATGGGTATCAAGGCAATCGTCGTTGAAGGCCAGCCTGAACAGGGCCAATTCCACCTGCTGCACATCCAAGGCGATGCGGCCGAATTACTGCCGGCCGAGGATGTGCGTGGCCTGGGAACGTATGCCACCTCCGAAAAATTACAGGAACGATATGGCGCCGATGCCATGGTCATCTCGATCGGGCAGGCAGGCGAATTCCTGATGCGCGGAGCCGGTATTGCTGTCACCGGGGAACGCGAACAGCGCAGTAATCACGCAGCCCGGGGCGGTCTGGGCGCCGTAATGGGCAGTAAAGGGTTAAAGGCTGTCGTTATTGAGAAGCCGGTTGGAAAATCAGTCTCCTTTGCCGATGTTGAACTTTTCCGGAATGCCTCGCGTGCTTTTGCACAAAAACTGATCGCTGACCCGAAGCTGGGTGCCCAGGGGGGGCAGCACTTATACGGAACATCCTCCATCGTGGGAGCAGTCAATGAAATGGGTTCGCTGCCCACTCGAAATTTTAGCAGTGGAAGCTTTGAACAAGCTGCTACTTTACGTGGTGAGCACTTAAGAGAAGCCATATTGGCCCGCGAAGGGAATATCGGTACCCGCTGTATGCCCGGTTGTGTGATTGCCTGCCGCAACCAGTATGTAGACGAGTCCGGTATGCCCATCGTCGGCACGCTGCAATATGAGACGATTGGCTTGGTCGGTTCCAACTTGGGGCTTGGCAACCTGGATGACGTGGCCAGGCTCAACTTCATGTGTAACGACTTCGGGCTGGATACCATCGAAACCGGTGCAGCGCTGGGTGTGGCCATTGAAGCGGGACTGGCAGAGTTCGGGAATGTCGAAAGCATTATTGCGTTACTGAACCAGGTCAGCGAGGGCACCATCCTTGGGCGGATGCTCGGCAATGGCGTGGTCACTACTGGACAAGTGATGGGCATCCGGCGAGTTCCAGCAGCTTTGGGCCAGGCCATGCCCGCTTACGACCCGCGCAGTCTGAAAGGAAATGGCGTCACCTATGCTACGTCACCACAGGGAGCCGATCACACCGCTGGTAATGCTTTCGGAGCGCGCAATGAAGTCAATCCACTCGGCATTCAGGGCCAGAAGGAACTTTCGCTCAAACTGCAAATCATTGCGGCCATGCTCGACAGCACCGGCCTATGCCTGTTCGCCCGTCCGCCGATCATTGCCAACCCGCAACTGATGGTGGATATGCTCAACGGCATTTACGGTTGGGGCTGGACCAAAGATGATTATGACCGCGCCAACCGCGATGTTTTGCGCACTGAACTGGAATTCAACCGGCGCGCGGGTATTACAAAAGAAGACTACCGCATCCCCGAATACATGCGCGAAGAACCTCTGGCGCCCCACAATGCCATCTTCGATGTGCCCGATTCTGAGCTGGATTCCGTCTTCGATACCCTATAGGTGGTATGTGACTGTTGAAATCGAATTATTCGGGCAACTCCTGCCTGGCAAGCAGCGCAAGCAAACCCTGGCAATGGAGCATCCAATGAATGTTCAGGAAGTGGCGGCCTGGCTGGGCCTGAATCCAAAAGAAATCGGATTGATCACGATCAACAGAGTCCAAAGCGAGCTGGATGATCCGGTGCCACCCGATTCCCGCCTATGCTTTTTCCCGCCCATGTCTGGTGGGTAAAATGCTCGTCTCGCGCTGAGTTTTGAAGCCCTTGAAGGGTACTATTCCGTTCTGCGGAGGAGAAGAATGAGCTTCTTGAAAGTCGATGGCCTGAGTAAATCCTTTGGAGGCTTGAAAGCCGTCAATAATCTGGATTTTGAGGTGAAAGAGGGCGAAATTATTGGGTTGATCGGTCCTAATGGTTCTGGGAAAACAACCACAATGAACCTGCTGACCGGCTTTTTGAAACCAACCAGCGGAAAGATAAATTTTCGAGGAGAAGAGATCGGTGGTTTTCCGCGCTATCGGGTCAACCAGAAAGGTATTGCCAGAACGTTCCAATTGTGCAAGCCCTTCATGGATTTTACAGTCCTGCAAAATGTAGTGGTAGGAAGGATCTATGGACAGGAACCCAGCCAGAACTTGAAAGTTGCCGCCGAAGAATCGATGGAAATTTTGGCTACAGTTGGTCTGGCAAATAAAGCCAAAATATTGGTCAAAGACCTGACAGTCATGGAACGAAAAAGGCTGGAACTGGCCAGGGCTCTGGCTACCAAACCGGTCTTGCTTCTTCTGGATGAGCTGATGGCTGGCTTAAATCCGAAAGAATCTGATGATGCCTGCAAGTTGATCTCGCATATACGGGATTCGAAGATAACCATCATCATCGTTGAGCACATTGTCAAGGTTGTTACCGCTGTTTCTGATCGCATCATCGTCCTAAACATGGGCAACAAGATTGCGGAAGGCTCGCCAGAAGCAATCATCCATGATCCCCAGGTAATTGAAGTTTATCTAGGAAAATCCCATGCTTAATCTCGAAAAAATCGATATTTTTTATAATGAGCTTCAGGCTATTTGGGACGCGACAATGAATGTAAACGAAGGGGAAATTGTTGCGCTCATCGGACCCAACGGGGCTGGAAAGACCACCATTTTACGAGGCATAAGTGGGCTGCTCAAACCGGCGTCAGGGGGGATCCGTTTTCTTGGTCATGATGTAACTAAGGAACCGTCCCACAAAATTGTTGAATTCGGTTTATCTCAAGTGCCTGAGAGCGGAAAAATATTCACGGCTATGAGCGTTTTGGAAAACCTGGAATTGGGCGCGTTTGTTTCAAGGGCCAGGCAGGATAGAGCGCAAAGTTTGGAAAGAGTGTACGAAACTTTCCCCCTCCTTGCAGAAAGGAAAAACCAACAAGCTGGAACGTTGAGTGGAGGAGAACGACAAATGCTGGCGATTGGCAGGGCTTTGATGTCCAAGCCCAAGCTCTTGATGCTGGACGAACCCTCATTTGGCCTGGCGCCGATCCTGGTCGAACATATGTTTCAGACCATAGAAATGATCAACAAACAGGGAGTCACCATCCTCTTGGTGGAGCAAAACGTTCAGGCCTCCCTGGAATTAGCTCACAGAGCTTATTTGCTCGAAAACGGGCGAATTGTCGGGGAGGGTAAAGGCACAGACCTCTTATCCTTCGAATCAGTGCGTAGTTCTTACTTGGGCTAGATAAAACTTGAAAGAGAAGCGAGGTTTCAATGTTTGAAGGACTTGGTCAAAATCTAGTTTTTGGAATTCTCGTGGGTGCTTTGTATGGACTGGCCGCATTGGGGCTTTCCCTGATCTTTGGGGTTACCAAGTTTCTCAATGTCGCCCACGGTGAACTGCTCATGTTTGGAGGCTATGCAACTTTTTGGGCGTTTTCCCTTTTGGGATTGGATCCGTTTCTGACGATCCCAATTACTATTTTTTTTCTTTTCATCATCGGGGCGATCCTCTATGCGCTGGTGTTTTCACGAACGGTGAAATTACCAGAGGAAGCCAAGATAAAAAATTCGCTCCTCGTTGCTTTTGGGTTGTCCGTCATTCTGCAAAATTTGGCCCTCCGCTTTTGGACTGCCGACGAACGGGGCGTTACCACCGCTTACTATGGCGCTTCGCTGACAATCCTCGACACGAAATTTCCCTTGATACGCCTGGCCAGTTTGGCTGTGGCTCTCATCTTTCTGGTTGGCCTACAACTCTTCCTCTGGAAAACCTACACCGGCAAGGCCATCCGCGCAACCGTGCAAAATTGGGAGGCTGCCTCTTTGATGGGGATTGATGTCCAAAAAGTATTTCTCTTATCGTTTGCCATCGGCTCAGCTCTGGCTGGAGTAGCGGGAACCCTGGTGGTTGTAAATTATTCGATCCAACCGGTTATGGGGTTGGGATGGACGATGAAAGCTCTGATCGTCATGGTGTTGGGAGGCTTGGGAAGTATCCCTGGGACCATTGTTGGTGGTCTTATTTTAGGGGTAACCGAGTCACTCACCTCCTTTTTTATCAGCAGCAATTACCGCGAAGTGGCTGGCATGATCCTTTTCATCCTGGTGTTGATCTTCAGGCCACAAGGTTTATTTGGGGTCAAAGAGAGCTAACTAATGAATAGAAAACAAATTATCTCCATTGCCCTGCTCATCATCACCATCCTTGGATTGGCGCTCGTTCCTTTGATGATCAAGGATGACAGCACCATCAATTTGGTGATCCTGGTGCTTCTTTATATGACCATTGCCTCCAGTTGGAATATCCTGGGCGGTTATACCGGGCAAACCAACCTCGGACACGCTGCTTTCTTTGGCGTTGGATCCCTGACCACTCGTTTACTGTGGATTGAAGGTTTCCCATTCTTTCTCTGCTTCCTGGCTGGAGGAGTTGTAGCTGTGGCTCTCGCTTTCCTGATCGGAGTTCCGGCCTTCAAACTCAAAGGGGTGTATTTTGCCATCGGCACATTGGCCCTGGCACAAATCCTAAATCTCACCGTGGGGAACATCCTCCCGGAGATGTCCTACAACCCGGCCCTTTCAGATTATCAACTTGCGCCTCGATACTATCTATTCCTGGGTTTGACCATTATCACAATTGGCTCGGCCTACTTCCTGGTCAATTCCAGGTGGGGATTGGGCATGATGGCTGTTCGAGAAGGTGAAGATGCGGCTGAGTCCCTCGGGATTAGCGCTTTGAAACACAAATTACTAGCGCTATCGGTTAGCGCCTTCTTTGCCGGTTTGGCTGGCAGCGCCTTTGCCTATTACCACGTTAGCTACTACCTCAGTATGCCCTTCAGTCCTGAATGGACATTCGACCCCATGATGATGGCCTATATCGGCGGGACGGGCACCATTATCGGGCCGATCATTGGGTCGGTGTTTTTTGTGCTCCTTAAGCAGCTCCTGGTCTGGAATGTAGGCGAATATCATTTGATCATCTTTGGAGTACTGTTTATTTTGATCGTACTCTTTCTTCCTGGTGGGCTGGTTGATTTGTGGAAAAAAATCCAAAAGCTAATCTCCCGAATTAGGGCCAGAAAAATTCAGGCGCCCATTAAGACTAACGAAAACTGAGTTAATTGCCTCAACCAAAGAAAGGAGCTTTCTATCGAAAAAGACACTCCATACAAAAAACCTTCGCTTCTCTAATTTTTATTCAGATATAACAAGGATAAGGAGAAAGAACCATGAAAGCCAGAATGCCATTCGTATCAGCAGTGCTCTTGATCTGCTTAATGCTAACCAGTTGCGCACCAGCAGCAACACCGGTTCCTCCCACCCAGGCTCCCGAGCCGACCAAGGCTCCTGAAGCTCCGAAGGCACCGGAGGCTACTCCAACGCAAGCTTTCCCGCCTGCGCCAGAGTTTATTGAGGTTGGCGCTTCGATCCCACTAACCGGAAAATTCGGCTCCTTGGGCGGCCAGGTAAAAGTCGGTTATGAATACGCCATTGCAGATATCAATGCGGCCGGCGGCGTGTTTGTGGCGGAGTACGGAAAGAAAATTCCGCTGCGGCTCACTTCTTATGACGATGAATCTGATCCGACAAAAGCAGTCGGCAATCTGGAAAAAGTCTTTTCCGATCAGAAGGTTGTGGCCTACTTGGGCGGCGCAGCGAGTGGGATGCATGCTGCCACGACAGCCATTGCTGAAAAGAACAAGGTTCCGTACCTGGGTGTGTCTTTTGCCTGGTGGAATATTCACCAGCGCGGTTACAAGTATCTGTTCTCGCCCTTCCCCAAGTCGCCTGATCAGGCCAGGGATGTGTTCAAGGCACTTAATGAATTGATACCTGCCGATCAGAGACCGACCAAGGTTGCTGTCTTCCAGGAGAAATCGGATTGGGGGAACGAGCTCGGTGGTCTGTTCAATGCGGATGCCAAACCTGCTGGGTACGACGTTGTCTACTATGCTGAGTATGCCCCCGGTACAACCGATTTCTCGACCTTGATCCAGAAAGCCCAGGCATCGGGGGCAGAGATTCTCCTCGGCATGCCGAGTACCCCGGATGGCATGGCAATCATCAAACAAATGAGCGAGCTGGGCTGGACTCCCAAGTTCACCATGCTGGTCAGAGCGCCTGATGCTGCAACCTGGGGCAAAAACCTTGGCAAAGCTGGTGATGATGTGACGATGTTTGCTGGCTGGCATTTTGGGGAGAAGTTCCCTGGCGTAGCCGAAATCAACGCCAAGCATCAGGCTGAATTAAGTAGACCCGCCGACATTCTGGTTGGGCCGGCGTATGCCTGCGTGCAAATCTTAGCAAGCGCGATTGAAAAAGCCGGTAAGCTGGACCGCGAGGCAATTCGCGAGGCTCTTTCAGAAACCGATATGATGACCGTCATCGGACCTGTCACCTTCAATAAAGATGGCACGGGCAATGTTTTAAACCCGCTTGTTCAATGGCAGAACGGGAAGATGGAATTGGTTTGGCCGCTCGATCAGGCCACCGCAAAATTAATCTACCCAGCTCCGCCGTTTAACGAGCGCTAGATCGGCGTAGACGGTTGCCAAAACACAGCCTTAAAACTGTGGCGGTGGGGAAGATGCCACACCGCCACAGTTCTGCCTAAAAGAATAATCAGGATGATCTCATGTATCGGATGGAATACCCGCCAGAAGAAAGCTTGCTACACACTCAAAAACAAACCCGGCTTTTTCCCATGGATGTTTTCAAAAATGCGGAAAAGCCAACCACCTTGATTACGGATGCCATCCAACGAATTGACATGCGTAATACGGCTTATGGTCTGGCAACGCGCGGCGAATATGGGCCAAACGTTCAGAAAAGTGTGCAAAAGAGCTTGCCGGGTAAATATCCACTCTCTGCAGCGCAAAAGGATGTCATCGATCACCTTGCACTGCTCACCCCCAACCCGGTTGCTGCGGAGAAGGCTCCCATTCCCCAAGATCCAATTATTCTGACACATCACATCAAGGAAGTTGGCTACTTCCTGAAAGCGGACATCGTGGGAACCTGCCAGGTACCGCCTTCAGGATATTACAGTCACGGCAAACAGGGCAATCCAATCGAGGCCCGTTATCCGAACGCAATCGTGATCGTGATGCGCAAAGAGTTGAAGGCCATCCGGGCTTCCAGCGGGCACGATTGGATGGGCGATCCGATCAGCTTCCAGGCCTACCAACACTTGGGGCTGGTTGCAGAAACCATGGCAAATTACATCCGCCGCCTGGGTTGGGAGGCAGCCCCCCAATATGGACCATCCCTTGTCAACCGCTATGCGGTGTTACTACCGCCTCTTCTACTAGCAGCCGGCCTTGGGGAGGTCAGCCGGGCAGGGATCATCCTGAACCCGTACCTGGGTTTGGCTTTTAAAGCTGCTGCCGTACTGACCGACATGCCGCTAGTCCCGGATCAGCCGGTCGATTTTGGCCTGCAGCCCTTTTGCCAGGATTGCAAGATTTGCGCCGAAAACTGCCCCAGCAAAGCCATCCCTACAGGCGACAAGGTGCTATACAACGGCTACGAAACCTGGAAGCTGGATACCCAGCGCTGCGCCAGTTTCAACTTCACCAACAAAAACGGCACGATGTGCAATGCCTGTGTCAAAAGCTGCCCCTGGAGCAACCCATCGACCTGGCCGCACAACCTGGTGCGTGAACTCGTATCGAACCTCCCCTTTACGCAACGGATTGCCATCCGGGCTGCCAGATTCCTCGGTGCAGACATGACTTTTCCAGAAGAAAAATGGTGGTTTGACATGGAATATGCTGACGATGTTATCAGGCTGCAGGAATAAGGCAACATTCAACCATAAAGAATGAAAAGGTGAGGATGTTCGTGCATCTGCCGGAGGGTTTGCATTCCGGGCATAGGTTGAATAAATAATCAACTTCGTGCAAAAGTTAATTTACCATAATTTCGAACGCGGACCTCTGAGCCATTCTGTTTTGGAATAGATTGTAGAATAAATGAATTGATGTTTCACCTTTCAAAACATATACTAAGAGTAGGCTCAGTATAGCCACCTTCAGTCAACCAATATGATGTTCTCCTACCGCCTCTAGTAGAAAGGAGTCCCTTCAGACAAAAAAAGACAATAACTACTATCCTGGCTCTTTTCATGCCACAATATCTGTAGTATCACCCGGGTTTCTCCAGAAACCTGCGGAACCTAAAATACAAATAGGAGATAAGAGATGAAAAAAAACCTTTCAACCCTGTTGGCGCTCGTTGCCATCGCCAGCATTTTGCTGACGGCCTGCGGAACTCCGGCTGCCACCCAGGCACCCGCCGCTCCGGCTGCCCCCGCTGCCACTGAAGCCCCGGGTGCTACCACTGAAGCGCCTGCGGCTGCCACTGAAGCTCCGGCTGCAACCGCCCCAACTGAGGACACCATTGTTACTATGATCCCCGCAAAACCCGGTTCGCCTTTTGATATCAAGGGCAAAACGATCTGCTACATCATCCCCTCACTTGCGAATCCTTTCTTGAATGGTGTTGCCACTTCCGTTACAGAAAAATTCAAGGCAGATGGCGTGACTGTGAATGTCTACGGCGCTGACGAAGGTGGTTTGAACCAACAGTTTGATCAGATCGAGAACTGTATTTCCATGAAAGTTGATTTCATGTACCTTATGGCAGCCGGAGAGGTCGACCAATTACTTCCCGCTATCGATGAAGTCAAAGCTGCTGGCATCATGGTCATGGGTGTTCCTCCCGCCAAATTGGCACCCTTTGATTCCATTATGCACACCAGCCAATACGAAGACGGTACAAAAGTTGCCAAGATGGCTTGCGATTTCATTGAAGCCATGTACCCGGATGCTGCTGATGGCAGTGTTGAAACTGCTATCGTTGGTGCCGCAAGCTCTGGTGTTGGCATGTTCGAGCGCGATCGCGGTTATTCCACCATCACCGACACCTGCCCCAAGGTTAAACTTGTTGCACACCTGGATATCACTGGTGACAGTATTCCTGTCGGTCAGTCTGCTGCTGAGAATGTCCTGACGGCTAATCCAAACGTCAAAGTTTTCCTTGGCCAATCTACCGCCCATGCTCAGGGTATTGCCAACGCCATCAAGGCGCTGCCAGGTGTGAACGTTGATGAATACGGTGTTTTCGCTGGCGATATGGATCCTTCCATGATCCCGGTTGTCACCAGCTGCGAAGATCCTTACAAGGGTTTTGTCGCCATCGGTGGTACCTCACTTGATCAGGCAACCTACGAACAGGTCAAGAAGATGCTGCAGGGTGTCGAATATCCCAATATCATCAATGATCAATTGGAACCGATCAACTGCGATTTCACCACAATCGCACCGAAATAAGAAGCGTTTTGTAAATAAATAAGGTGAAGGGTTAGGGGGACCCTTCACCAAAATATTGAGGTGAAAAAGAATGGATGCCAAGATTGTATTATCCCTGAAAAACATCACCAAAAGATATCCCGGCGTTCTGGCTCTGGACAATGTCTCGATCAGTTTTCAAAAAGGTGAGGTACACGCCTTGTTGGGCGAGAACGGCGCAGGCAAATCGACGTTAATCAAAGCGGTGGCCGGAGCCATCGATATCGATTCAGGAATTATAAAAATTTTTGGACATGAATATTCCAAGATGACTCCTTCTCTTTCCAAGAGCCTTGGTGTTGAAGTGATTTATCAGGAATTTAATCTGGTTCCCGCATTGTCAGTTGCCGAGAACATTTATTTGTGTGAAAGAAATGAAAATTCAGTGTTATTTAATGCCAAAATAATTGAAAAAAAAGCCGTTGAGGTTCTGGACCAGTTTGGTGTAAAAATTGATCCACGCACAGTGGTGCAAGAACTTTCGATTGCCGAACAACAGATCGTCGAAATTGCCAAAGCAGTCTCGAAAAACGTAAAAATTCTGATCATGGATGAACCATCTGCTCCATTAAGCGTTTCGGAAGTAGAGTTAATGTTCACGATCATTAACCAGTTAAAACAAAAAGGTGTGACGATCATTTATATTTCACATCGTTTGGAAGAAGTCTTCCGCATCTCTGATCGCGTGAGTGTTATGCGTGACGGGCGCTACGTCACCACCAAAAACACGAAAGAGACCAACCGACAGGAATTGATCACGCTGATGGTTGGACGTGAATTAAAGGAAAGTTATCCTCAACGGAAAAAGTCACCTGGTGAAGTTGCTTTGGAAGTAAAAAACCTCACCGGGAATGGTGATCGAAATATCTCATTTTCAGTACGCAAGGGTGAAATATTAGGAATTTCCGGATTGGTGGGCGCCGGTCGAACAGAATTGGCCCAGGTTCTCTTTGGTGCCGCTCCAATGGAAAGCGGCGAGATCTTGATCAACGGAAGTCCTGTCAAGATCCATTCTCCATTGGATGCAATCCAGCATAAAATTGGATTGTTGACAGAAGACCGCAAGGGCCAGGGGCTGTTCCTTGAGATGGCTGTCAAGTGGAACATCAGTTTCCCGATCCTTGGACGCATCTCAAATTATGGTGTGGTTAATACGAAAAAAGAAGATGAGATCGCGCAGAAATACAAAGAACGTATCAATATTAAAACTCCCAGCTTATTACAGCAGGTGATCAATCTGAGCGGCGGTAATCAACAAAAAGTGGTGCTCGCCAAATCTCTAGCAGCCGAGTCGGATATTTTGATCTTTGATGAACCAACCCGTGGGATTGACGTTGGCGCCAAACAGGAAATTTATCATCTGATGACTGAATTGGCTGAGAATGGAATTGCGATTTTGATGATCTCTTCTGATATGGAAGAACTTTTGGGTATGTCAGACCGGATCATTGTCTTATGCGAAGGCGAAATGGCTGGAGAAGTCCAAAAAGAGAATTTCAATCAACATTATATTCTCGACCTCGCATCGGGAACCCATTAACTTTTTAAGGAGTAAGTAATGAGTAATCAATCAGTGATTTTTAATAATTTTGGTATTCGGATAGGATCGATCCTGAAGAAGAACGTGCCTTTTCTGATCCTGGTCTTTTTGGTGATCCTATTCTCGTTCATTGCACCGAACTTCATGACATTTGGTAATCTTCGTACCTTGATTCGCCAAGTATCATTTGCAGGGATTAGCGCCGTCGGCTTGATGTTCGTGATGATCAGCGGTGGTATTGATCTCTCCATCGGCTCCCAGATCGTGTTTTGTAATGTCCTTTTGGCGATCATGATGGTCGATTGGAATCTGCCACCTGCAGTCGCAATTCCCCTGATTCTGCTTGTCGGAACCGGGTTGGGTGCGATCAATGGGTTCCTCTGCATTAAACTAAAGATCCATCCGCTTATTATTACTTTGGGTACCTCCGCAATATTTAAGGGCATGGGGTACATTATTAATCAATCCAGGAATATCATGGGATTCCCGGATTCCTTCCGCTGGTTTGGCCAGGGATATGTATGGGGAATCCCCGTACCGGTTATCGTGATGATTATTGTGGCATTGATCGGATCTTTCATCCTGACCAAGACATACTTTGGCCGACAGATATTTGCCTTGGGCGGTAATGAAGAAGCCGCCCGCCTTGCAGGTGTCAGTATTAATAGAATGAAAGTAACCTTGTTCATGATCTGCGGTTTTATCTCATCGATTACCACTGTCCTGCTGCTGTCAAGAGTATTTGCTGGCCAGACAATTACCGGTCAGGGTATTGAATTTGACTGCCTCACCGCTGCACTTTTGGGCGGCGTAAGCTTCAAAGGTGGCGAAGGTACAGTTTTCGGATTAATTACCGGCATTCTGATCATCGGTGTGTTGAACAATGCCATGCAATTGGCCACCTTCCCTGATTTTTCCCAGACTGTTGTTAAAGGCGCGGTTCTATTAATTGCAGTAGCCTTCGATGTTTACCAGAAAAACCGCAAGGCCAAAGAGACGGTTGCGAAAGTAGCCGCTTAGAGCGGAGTAAATGATGTTTCGTCATTTTGTCCCAGCGCCGCTGGATACAAGGCATATCCAACGCAAGTGGCTTGATCTGCTCTATGCTGCTCAATCCCCGACCCAAAAATTAGACCTTTACTTGCCTGATGAAGGTGATGGGCCATTCCCGGTGATTGCCGCTTTCCATGGCGGAGCCTGGATGTTCGGTGATAAAGGCCACTCCATGTGCCAGCCTTTTCTGGAAGGCCTGAAGCGCGGCTATGCCGTAGCCTGCGTTAACTACCGTTTAAGCGGCGAGGTGCAGTTCCCCAGCCAGATTTATGATTGCAAGGCGGCCATCCGTTTTTTGCGGGGGAATGCCGCCAAATACAAACTCGATAAAAATCATGTTGGGGCGTGGGGCGCATCAGCGGGTGGACACCTGGCAGCATTGCTTGGTACAAGTCAAAGAGTAAGAAGTCTTGAAGATCTATTCGTCAAGAATTCCCATACTCACATTTTACCCAAGGTTCACGCGGTCGTTGTCTGGTATGGTCCAAACGAAAACTTTCTCAAAATGGATGAACAGTTGGCAAAAAGCGGTCTGGGCGCCCCCAACCATTCCGAGACGAGCTCCCCTGAATCACGCCTGTTGGGTCGGAAAATCACCGAAATCCCGGCCCTGGTTACATTTGCCAGCCCAATAACCTATATTAAGTCTTGTGCGCCACCCTTTCTTATCCAGCATGGTCAAAAGGATGGCACTGTCCCGGTTGAGCAGGCTATCCATTTTGCCGCCAAACTGAGAAGAGTTGCCGGTCCAGAAAAAGCGATCCTTGAAATCCTGCCAGAGGCAGATCATGCTGACCCGCTTTTTGAAACTCCAGAAAATCTAGGGCGGGTGCTGGATTTTTTCGATAAATATTTGAAATAATCGGTTCGCGATTTGGCGCAATCGACCAGAAGGGAGTGTAACAATATGAAAGATATTTTTATAGCCAGCATGGACAGCGGGCCACAATTATTTTCTTTCCGCGATGGTATCTCTTACTATGGCGCATATCATTTGCTTAACTTCACGGAGGAAGAACGAGGCAAAGAACTCAAGATAACTGTCGATTCCAAAAACATTCCTGTATGTTGGATCGAATTATGGCCTGCAGCTTATGATGGCAAAGATTGGGTTAAATGGGCAACCAAACGTGGCGAAAACCCCCTGGTGAGCACTGGTAATAAGCCCCACCCAAACCCATCCACTACCTGGAAAATCGAACCTGGCGAGTATACGATTTATTTTGTCGCCTCTACTCCAGTTCGCCATTATGCCAGCAAAGATTCGATCGCCTACGAGATTGAGGTGCGTTAGCCTTCCGGATTAGTTGTATTGGGAAGTAACCAATTTTCTGAGCTGGAAAAATAAGAGGAATAATATCTTGAACGAACAAACACCGAAACCGCATTACGCCGTTGTTGAGGCGCCTCCGCCTGCCGATACATCGCACATTATAAGGAAATTCCTGGATATTTCCTACGCCCCGCTTTCCCCGGCGCAAAAACTCGATATTTACCTGCCCGACGAGGGCGTTGGCCCATTCCCGGTCATCATTGCTATCCATGGCGGGGCTTTTATGGGCTGTGACAAGGCCGATATGCAGGTTCTGCCGATGCTGGAAGGTCTCAAGCGTGGCTATGCGGTGGTTTCCATTAATTATCGTATGAGCGGCGAGGCCCAATTCCCGGCCCTGGTGCATGATGCCAAGGCTGCTGTCCGCTGGGTGCGGGCGAACTCCAAACGTTATAAATTCGACCTGCAAAGAATAGCCGCCTGGGGCGGCTCGGCGGGCGGTTATCTTGTCACTATGCTGGGCGTCTCTGCCGGAAACCGTGACCTGGAAGACCTAGGCCTAGGAAATCCCGAACAACCCTGTCATGTCCAAGCGGTGGTGGCTTGGTACGCGCCGACAAATTTTCTCAAGATGGATGAATACCTGACCGAGAGCGGGCTGCTGCCTCCGCCCGGATTCCGCCATAACGAAGTCGATTCTCCCGAATCTTTGTTGTTGGGCCAAATCATCACCGAAATCCCTGAGAAAGTGAAAGCGGCCAACCCCGAAACGTTTATTCGCTCCGATGGGCCGCCTTTCCTGCTCCAGCATGGGACGAAGGACGCAGTTGTGCCAGTCCAGCACTCCATCGAAATGGCCGCCAAACTGGAGCAAGCCTGGGGGCCGGACAAGGTCAAGTTGGAACTGCTCGAAGGCGCTGAACATGCCGATGTCCGTTTCGAGACACCCGAAAACGTATCACGGGTGCTGGATTTCCTGGATAAGCATTTGAAATTTACGAAATAAGCCTTTTTAGAAATGGGCTTTTTCCCCTGCATCGAATTACGCGAATTTGACAAAAATTAGAAAAATTCGGGTAATTCGATGCCAAGTTATTAAGGAGAATTTTTATGGGTAAAAAACTGCTCGTCATCGGCGCCCACTCCGCCGATTTTGTCTGGCGGGCGGGCGGGACGATTGCGCTGACCACTTCGCAGGGCGGCAGCGCGATCGTGATTGCGCTCTCATATGGGGAAAGGGGCGAATCCGGCGAATTGTGGAAAGAACCTGGCCAAACCATCGAAAACGTCAAACGTATTCGCCACGAACAGGCCAGCGCTGCGGCAGAGATTCTCGGGGCCGAATTCCTCTGCTTCGACCTGGGCGATTATCCGCTCACCATCACGGACGAGGTCATGGCGCGGCTGGCTGACCTGTTCCGCGAGATGGAGCCGCACATTGTCCTGACCCACACCCCCATCGACCCGTTCAACCCCGACCACCCGGTCGCCTGCCAGACCGTACAGAAAGCCCGTTTGCTGGCCTCCGGCGCGGGCGTGGCCAGCGCCTTCAAGAACATCACCCCGCCCGATCTGTACTTTTTCGAGCCGCACCAGCCGGAATTGTGCGAATTCATGCCCAATACCTTTATCGACATCACCTCCGTCATGGAACTCAAACGCAAGGCGATGGGTTGTATGCAGGCCCAGAGTTACCTGCAAACCTATTACGCCGAACTCGGTTCGCGGCGCGGCAACCATGCCCGGCGCATCTCCGGCCAGGAGGAAGTCAAGTTCGCCGAGGCGTTGCAGCGCACCCTGCCCTGGGTGGTGAAAAGCCTATGAACAGCGACCAGCTCCAGCGTTTGAATGAACTCGGCGTGGCGACCGTTTACGAAGCCTCGGGCCGCGAGGGGCTGATGGATATCCCGCTGATGCAACTCATCTCTGGCAGCCGGGCCGCTGGCCCTGCCCGCACCGTGCTCTGCGGCCAGGATGACAACCTGATGGTGCATGCCGCCATCGAGCACATCCAGCCTGGAGATGTGGTCATCCTGACCATGCCGGAACCCGCCCCAGTGGCGCTGGTCGGCGAGTTGCTGGCGACCCAGATCAAGGTGCGGGGCGCGGCGGCTATCCTGGTCGATGCCGCGGTGCGGGATGTCGAGGAGTTGGTCAAACTCGGTTTGCCGGTCTGGGCGCGCTTCATCCGGGTGAAAGGCGCGACCAAGATCCAGGTCGGTGAACTGAATGTTACGGTTACAGTTGGCGGGGCGAAAATCTCCCCCTCTGACATTGTAATTTTGGATGCCGATGGGGGAGTCTGCGTTCGGCAGGCGCGGGCGGCGGAGGTCCTAAAAGCTGCCGGGGCTCGTTTCGAGAAGGAAGCGCGCCTGCGCGAAAAACTCGCCGTCGGGGAAAGATCTTACGACTTGCACGGGCTGCGGGAATTTGTCGAAACCAAACGGAGGAATATATGAATCCTGAACCTGTTTTGGATGTCGCCCACCTGGCACATGTCGAAATGCTGACCCCCAAACTAGATGAGAGCACCCGATTTTTTGTAGATGTGATGGGGATGATTGTAAGCGACCGCCAGGGCGATTCGGTCTACCTGCGCGGTTGGGATGATTACGAACATCATTCGCTGCAACTGACCGCTTCTCCCCAACCGGGTATCGGTCACTACGCCGTTCGCGCCGTCAGCCCGCAGGCGCTCCAGCGGCGGGTGGCGGCGTTGGAGAAAACCGGCCTGGGCCTCGGTTGGAATGAGAAAAATGTCGGGCACGGCCCCGCGTATTGTTTCACCGACCCCGATAACCATAAAATGGAAATTTACTACGAAACCGAGTGGTACCAGCCGCCCGAGGAACTGCGCCCGGCGCTCAAAAACCAGGCTTCGCGACTACCTAATCGCGGGATTGCCCTGCGGCGGCTCGACCACGTCAACCTGCTCGCCGTGGATGTGCGCGCCACCCGGGTTTTCCTGGAGCAAGCCCTGGGCGCAAAAATGACCGAGCAGATTATTTTCGACGACGGCTCCGAAAAGGCCTCCTGGGTGACCTTCTGCAACAAAACCTACGAAATCGCGATTTCCGAGGATTGGTCCGACACCCAGGGCCGCCTGCACCACATCACCTACGCCGTGGACTGCCGCGAGGATGTGCTGCGCGCGGCGGATATTTGCCTCGAAAGTGGCGTGTTCATCGAAACCGGCCCATCCAAACACGCCATCCAGCAGACGTTTTTCCTGTACGTCTACGAACCGGGCGGCAACCGCTTCGAGATTGCCAGCCCCGGCGCGCGTCTGGTGCTGGCCCCTGATTGGAAACCGGTCGTCTGGAGCCAGGCCGAGCGGGAAAAAGGCCAGGCCTGGGGCTTGCCAACCATCGAAACATTCCATACTCACGGCACACCGTGGGTGAAAAAGAAGTAGCCGCCATGCCGCACCTGACCCTCGAATACACTGCCAACCTGGAGTTTGAGGTCCAGCCGCTACTGGCGCGCCTGCACGAGGAACTGGTCGCCACCGGCGCGGTCAACCTGAAGGGCCTCAAAAGCCGCGCCATCCGCCATACCGATTACCGGATTGCGGATGGCGACCCGGCTTATGCCTTTGTTCACGTTGGCCTGCTTATCCGCGAGGGCCGTCCGGTCGAAATCCAGCAGGAGGCCGCCCGGCGGGTGCTGGAAGTGCTCAAAGCCACTTTTGGGCAGCGCTTCGAGAGCGGCTATCTCTCGCTCTCGGTTGATATCAAGGAAATGCGCGAAGGGATTGCGCAAACGCTGCACAACATTCCCGAAAAGGGTAAAAATCCATGAAGGCCCTGGTTGCCGATATACAATGAAAACGATGGTTCAGAAATACCCTCAGGCGCTTGGGCTGATCGCTGTTTTTAGTGCTTACTTCACATCCTTCTTTGCCATGAACACTGTGAATAATGCCATGCCGAGAATCGCGGCTGAGTTGAATGGCATGCAATACTATTCCTGGGCTATTGCCATCCCGGCCCTTGTTTCAGCTTTTGCCACGCTTATCTTTGGCAAACTCTCTGATATGTATGGCCGTCGGATCATCCTGTTGGTTTCGATGGGTTTCATGCTGGTTGGAGTTGTCCTGAGCGCCGTCAGTCAGACATTCGTGCTGCTGGTTGGCGCACTGAGTATTTTGGGGCTCGGAATGGGAGCCATCCAACCCTTGTGCTTTTCGGTGCTGGGAGACATGTTTGCACCTGCCGAGCGCAGCCAATGGGCCGGGCTACTTAATATTTCTTCCGGGATCACGGCTTTCATCGGGCCAACGTTAGGGGGCTGGTTCGTTGATAATCTGAGCTGGCGCTATATTTTCTGGCTGGACATACCGCTTATTTTGCTCTCCGCTGGAATTGTCTTGTTTGGCCTGCCTAAACGCGCTCACGGGAAAACGCACCAGATCGATTTCCTTGGTTCCATCTATCTGGCGCTGGCTTCCACCACCTTGATCCTGGGATTATCCTGGGCCGGAAGTACTTACCCCTGGCTGTCGTTCCAGATCCTGGGACTGTTGAGTGTTTCGCTGCTCTTCTGGATGCTTTTCCTGCGGACCGAGTCCGGTGCCGTTGAACCCATGCTAGATCCGCAAGTGTTGACCAACCGCACCTTTCTGACCGCTTCAGCGGCTGCCCTGCTCTCCATATTCGGTTTCACAGCTGTGGTGGCGTATTATCCCCTTTTCTTTCAGGGAGTGCAGAATGCCAGCGCCACCTTGAGCGGAAAGATCATCACGCCGTTTAGCGTATTTACAGCTTTCATGGGCATTCCAGCTGGTCTCCTTATTTCCAGAACAAGACGCTATAAGTGGATGTATGTTACAGGGTATGCCATTCTCGTCCTGGTGATGTGGGGGGCTGTCAGCTTGACCGCTACGACAGCGCTTGCATGGGGATTCGTACTATCAGCCATGGCTGGAATTGGGCTGGGCACTATTCCAACGATCAATGCCCTGGTTGTGCAGTATGCGGCTCCGAAACGGTTGCTTGGCGTGGCTGTTGGCGGTTTGTATTTTTTCGTGACGATGGGAAAAGCCATCGCACCTGCCTTGTTGGGCTCATTTATGAATGCAACATATGCCAGAGAATTGGCCACACGCCTGCCACATGTACTGGGAGAATCCTTGGATCTGGCAACTCTTGCTTCAATCAGCAACCCCCGAGTGCTTTTATCAACAAGTGCTTTTGCAGAACTTCGAAATAATTTTTCCAAAATGGGAGATCAGGGACCAGCTTTTTTCGAGCAGGTGGTTCAAACCATCCGATCTTCTCTGGAGGCTGGCTTGAGAGGGGTATTTATTATCGGTGCTGTTACGATGTTAGTATCCTTCCTGCTCATCCTGACTATTCCTGAAATTGAGCTGGAAGGCCAATCATAATAATTTGATGGGGCCGGATGCCCTTGAAACAACCACTCTACCCTTTGCCCGCCGTGGGTTTCAATCGCTTTGACGATGGCCAGCCCCTGGCCTATTTACAAACCAAGCACGGCTTCACCGTCAAAATCGATATGCCTGGCTTGCGCGGCTTGGCGATCGACAAACTGTACTTCGAAGAGAAGGCCAAGCTAACTGAAAACGGAGGAAAATAAATATGAAAAGATTGATAACAAAACTTTTTGTTCTTTCGCTGGCTTTGTTAATCTGGCTAAGCGCCGCCGGCTGCGGTTCGTCGAATTTTGCCTCTGTCGCGCCAACCCACAAAAACTTGGCATACGCTACCCTGTCCTCCGCTCAGAAACTGGATTTGTACATCCCGACCAGCGGCTCTGGCCCGTTCCCGGTTGTGTTCATGATTCACGGTGGCGGGTTTATGATGGGCGACAAAGCCGATGGTACTGGGCTGGCCGGGGTGGATCAATTGTTGGCTGCCGGTTTTGCCGTAGCAAGCATCAATTACCGCTTGAGCGCCGAAGCCCATTTTCCGGCCCAGATTAATGATGCCAAAGCATCTGTTCGCTTCCTGCGCGCCAACGCCTTGAAATATAATCTTAACCCTGATGAATTCGGCGCGTGGGGCGCTTCGGCGGGGGGGAACCTCGTTGCATTACTCGGCACTACCTGTAACGTGGCTGAACTTGAAGGTGTGGAACTTGGCAATGCTGATCAGTCGAGTTGCGTCCAGGCAGTGGTGGATTGGTTTGGGCCGATTGATTTTTTGAAAATGGACGAGCAGTTTGCTGGCACGAGTTGCGCCCAGAATCATAATGACGCCAGTTCTCCCGAATCCAAACTGATCGGCGCGGCCATCCAGACTGTGCCGGACAAGGTTAAGCTCACCAACCCGATGAACTACATCACAGCCGATGACGAGCCTTTCTTTATCCAAAACGGTACCGCCGATTGCAACATCCCGCCTGTCCAGAATAAGGATTTTGCCGATGCACTCAGCGCAGTTATCGGTGCTGAAAAAGTAACCTACATCTCGCTGGATGGAGCCGGTCACGGTGGCAGCCAGTTCGAAACGGAGGAGAATCTGCATAAGGTTATTGGATTCCTGCATAGATATCTGAAATAGGCTGGAATTTTACAAGTGTGGTATTCGTAGATTTAACCGGTACGAAAGCAACCCAATCTTTGTTCCCGGCAGGCCGAGAACATTCACCTATTTTTAGAGGAAAAATGACAAAAGTATCTATTATCGGCGCTGGCATGACTGGCGCCACCACCGCCCATTGGCTGGCGGAGCGTGAATTGGCTGATATTGTCCTGATTGATGTGCTTGAAGGCATGCCGCAAGGCAAAGCCCTGGACCTGCTCGAAGCGCTGCCCATCATCGGGAAGGATGTGGAAATCGTTGGCTCGAACGATTACGAGGCCACCAAAGATTCAGATATCATCGTGATCACAGCTGGGCTGGCGCGCAAACCTGGCATGAGCCGTGATGACCTGCTGACTGCCAATGCGGCCATCGTCGGCAAGGCAACCACTGAAACCTTGAAATACTCGCCGGATGCCATTTATGTTGTGCTGACCAACCCGCTTGACACGATGGCTTACCTGACGATGAAAGTTGGCAACATCCCTGCTCATCGTGTGATCGGCCAGGCTGGGGTCCTCGATTCGGCCCGCATGCGCGCCTTTGTGGCACTGGAAACCGGCGTTAGCGTGGAGAATATCGATTGCTACGTACTGGGCGGCCATGGCGACGAAATGGTTCCGCTCACTCGCCACTCCAACATCGCCGGTATCCCGCTCCGTGAGTACCTCCCCACCGATAAGTTGGAAGCCATCGTCAACCGTACCCGCAAAGGCGGCGGTGAAATTGTCAACCTGCTCAAGACCGGTTCAGCCTACTATGCACCGGCTGCGGCTATCGCTCAAATGGTCGAGGCCATCCTGAAAGACAAGCATCTGATCGTACCGTGCGCGGCTTACATGCAGGGCGAGTACGGCTTGCAGGATATGTTCTTTGGCGTGCCGGTGCAGCTGGGACGCCAGGGCATTGAGCGCATCGTGGAATACAAACTGGATCCTGATGAAAAGGCCGCCTTCAAAAAGTCAGCCGCATCGGTGAAAGAGACTATCGACGCCCTCAACAACCTGGTGAAATTGTAAAAAATTGCAGAGGCGAATCGCCGTTCGCCTTGTATTTATGCTAAAGAGGAGATCGCTATGATTTTGCACGAGAAGATCGCTGAACAGCTTCCCGCGTGGCGCGAGCGCTATAAACTGCTGGCCAAAGACTATGCCGAAGTGGTGGTGGACAAGGTCACGGTTGGCCAGATCGTCGGCGGGATGCGCGATATCAAGTCGCTGGTAACGGATATTTCGTATGTCGACCCGGCTGAAGGCATCCGTTTCCGCGGATTGTCCATCCCAGAAGTGTTGAAAGCCCTGCCCAAGCCGCGCGGCGCGAAAATGCCATATGTGGGCGGATTGTATTACTTGCTGATGGTTGGCGAAGTGCCCGCCCGCGAACAGGCCCTGGAAGTGGAAGCCGAGTGGGCCACACGCGCCGAAGTGCCGGACTACGTCTACAAGATGCTTAAGTCGATGCCTAAAGAGACGCACCCGATGACCCTGCTTTCACAGGCGGTCCTGGCTCTCCAAAACGGCTCAGCTTTTGCGAAGAAGTATCATGATGGTATGAAAAAGGATGCTTATTGGGAACCGGCGCTCGAAGACGCCCTGGACTTGACCGCCAAGCTGCCCGTTGTTGCAGCCTTTATCTATCGCATGAAGTATTTTGGCGAAACGAAAAAGCCAAAATACAGCGTCCGGCTCGATTACGGCGCGAACTTCGCCAAAATGCTAGGTGTCGCTGACCAGGAGGGCTACGCCGAACTGGCGCGTCTGTATTTCCTCCTGCACAGCGACCATGAATCTGGCAATGTCTCGGCGCACGCCATGCACCTGGTCGGTTCCGCGCTCTCCGACCCGTATCTTTCCTTCTCCGCTTCCTTGAATGGCCTGGCTGGCCCCCTACATGGCCTGGCCAACCAGGAATGCCTCGGTTGGCTGCTCGATGTCCACAATAAGTTTGGCGGCGTTCCTTCGCGCGAAGACCTGTATAAGTTTGCCTGGGATACGCTCAGCAGCGGGAAAGTCATTCCCGGTTACGGGCACGCCGTTTTGCGTGTTCCCGATCCGCGGTTCACCGCGCAGATGGAATTTGCCAAGGTGCGCTTCCCACAGGATGAACTGGTCCGCCTGGCTGATCTGGTCTTTGACGTGGTTCCCGCTGTTTTGAAGGAACAGGGCAAGGCGAAGAACCCGGCTCCGAACGTGGATGCCATTTCAGGCACGCTCCAGTACTATTACGGTGTGCGCGATTTCGACTTTTACACCGTGTTGTTCGGTGTTGGCCGTGCTCTGGGCGTCACGTCCAACTACGTCTGGGCGCGTGCGCTCGGGCAGCCGCTCGAACGTCCCAAATCCTTGTCAACGAAAATGCTCGAAGACGTTGTCAAAGCAGCTTCTGTTTAAAATCCACTTCTGTATTAAAGTATTCGAGAGCCGGAAGAAACCCCGGCTCTCGAATACTTTAAGGACTTTCGCGGAAATCAAAGGAGCAGCCTGTTTTAGAAGCTGTTTTTTTCTAGCAGGTGTATTTATCCTTTGCTAAAAGTTAGAAGCTTGTCGCTGTCACTTTTGCGAAAATTGACAATTTCAACATAACCTAACTTTTCGATTTCCTTGCGGATTTCATCTTCGTTGCCACCGCGCTCTTTCACATCTATATAACCGTAATCGGGGCTTTCGTTGGAGATCGCTAGAGATACAATAAAGCTGCCGGCGTTTGATAAGGCCTGGATAAATGGGGCGAGATGACCCTTTTGATTGGGCAACTTGGCTTCAATGCGTGTGCCTGGTTCGCCTCCGCCATTTATTTCAACAAAGGTTCTGAAAATATCGGCTGCGGTAATGATGCCAACCAATGCTCCATCACGCATAATCAGTAGTGAGTCGATTTTATTTTGCAGCATGAAGTTGGCCGCGTTGGTGGTGCTGCAAGATTCATCCACGGCGAGAACAGGGCTGACCATGATACTTCCCATCGTGACGTTATCTAGCAATGAGGCAATCTCAAAAACACTGAGCGTCGTCACAGGGGATGGCGTAGCACGCAGCATACCACCGGTAGTAACAATACCAATTGGTTTACCTTTATCATCCACAATGGGTAAATGATTGATATTGTTTTTCTTCATCAGGCGTAAAGCTTCGTTATAGTTGGTTTCAAGATTTGCTACAATCGGGTTAGGGGTCATTCGATTTTTGACGTGCATGGTTTGGGTTACTCCTTTTTCATGAAGACGTTTTTCTACTTCGCTTGCTTTAACTTGCCATTGCCCGCGATATTTACTGCCCATTTTCCGGGCGCTGATCTGGTTTTCGGCCACCATTTGCCGGATGCGGGCGGTGGTCACGCTAAGACGATCGGCTGCTTCTTGGGTGGTGATCCACTCATTCGATTCCACTACACCTCCTTACGCTAGCGTAAATCACTGAATGAATTCTACTACTTACGCTAGCGTAAGTCAATACTTGGGAGAATAATCCGGAACGTGCTGCCTTTGTCCTTCCCCGCGCTGTGCGCCTCTACCTGTCCACCGTGCGATTCAACAATCGCTTTGACGATCGCCAGCCCCAGGCCAGTGCCGCCGGTTTCACGGCTTCTGGATTTGTCGGCGCGATAGAACCGGTCGAACACCGCTGTGAGTTGTTCCGGCTCCAGGCCCTCACCGTTATCTTGAACGGAAAGCGTGACCACGCCGGAGCCAGTTTCGCTGTTTACGGTGATTTTCCCACCCTCGGGCGTGTGCCGCAGGGCGTTCGAGAGCAGGTTGAACAACACCTGCCGGATGCGAAGCGGGTCGACGCTCACTTCGGAGAGCGGGAGAACTTCATCCGCCAGGGTCACGTCTTTTTCAACGGCCAGCGGCTCCAGCGCCTGAAGTGTTTCAGCCACGAGAATATTCAGGTTGGTCGGAAATTTTTCCAGCGGTAGTTGGCCGGATTCTGCCAGGGAAAGTTCGCGCAGATCGTTCACCAGGCGGGTCAGGTGGCGGGTCTGGTTGTACAAATTGGCGATTTCCGCCTCGTCGAGCGGTACCACCCGGTCGAGCACAGCGCGCAGGCTGCCTTCCAGCACGGTCAGCGGGGTGCGCAGCTCATGTGAGACATCCGCCATCAGATTGGTGCGCCGTTCTTCGGCCTGCTGTAAAGCGGAGGCCATTTTATTGAAAGTTTCGGCCAGCTCGCGGATTTCCTGGCTGCCGCCGGGCGGCACCCGCACCTCCAACTCACCCTGGCCGAGCCGGTGGGCAGCTTTGGCAATCCGGGTGATCGGCGCGCTGGTCACCCGGCCAATCACAATCCCGCCTGCGGTGCCGACCACCACCGAGAAGAGCATAAAGCCGAAGAGCCGGCTTTGAATTTCGGCCGGCGGGGCCTCGGGCGGACCATCCAGGTCGGGTTTGTGGCCGGCCTGTTCGAGGGTGATGTTCAGGAATTGCAGGAAGAACATCAGGAACAGCACCCCGCTAATCATCAGACTTAAGCGAACCCAAAGACGATTCATCTTTTCTCTCCAGGGTTACGAACCCGTTAAACGGTAGCCCACCCCATAGACCGTCTGGATGTAGGTTGGGTTGTCGGGATCGGGTTCGATTTTGCGGCGCAGGTTGCGAATGTGAGTATCCAGGGTGCGGCCCAGCCCTTCGTAGGCGTAGCCGACGGCTTTTTCAAGCAGTTCGTCGCGGGTCAGGGTGTAGCCGGGGTTGGATAAAAGCGCCTCGAGCAGGTTGAATTCCGTCCGGGTCAGTTCGACCGGCGCGGAATCAACCGTCAGCGTGTGCTGATCCAAATCCAGCTTCAAGCCGCCGCAGGCCAGGATATGCGGTGCGGCATTGGGAGCCTGGTCGAGGCGCACCCGGCGGAGCAGGGCTTTGACGCGCGCGACCACCTCGCGTCCGTTGAAAGGTTTGGTGATGTAATCGTCGGCGCCCAACTCCAGGCCGACGATTTTATCCGTTTCCTCAACGCGGGCCGTTAGCAGGATGATCGGGGTGGCGGCCAGGCTCTGGTCGGCACGGACGAGGCTGGTGACTTCCCAACCATCGCGGCCGGGCATCATCAGGTCGAGAATGACCAGGTCGGGGCGTTCGCGGCGCAGGGCGTGGAGGGCTTGTTCACCATCATAGGCGGGAAAAACCTGGTAACCAGATTGTTCCAGATAGGCGGTCAGAACTTTGACAATCGCTTTGTCGTCGTCAACGACGAGAATTCGAGGGGGCATGCGCTTCCTTCTCTCCGGTTTCAGGGGAGCTTGCTTCGCTGAGCAGCAGATTTCTACGTATGTTAGCACACGATTGTAAAGGAATCCTCAAGAACAACTGAGAAACCTGTAGAAGATTTACAGGTCAGCTTCAGATTTTCTTGAGAAGTGTTTGTGATAATCGGAACAACGCAAGAAAAAAGCAAAAAGCAAAATTCAAAAAGGAGAAAGATTATGTTTGCCAAAAATGTTTCGAAAATCGTCTGGTTGGTTATGGCTCTGCTGCTGGCGTTGAGTGCCACAGGTTGTGGAAGTGTGGCCTCGGTCATGCCAGGCGGGACGGCCAAGTTTGCCTCGGTTGCGCCGAATTACAAAGACCTGGCTTATGCCACCCAATCCTCGGCCCAAAAGCTCGACCTGTACGTTCCCACCACGGGTAGCGGCCCGTTCCCGGTCGTGATCATGATCCACGGCGGCGGTTTCATGTTCGGGGACAAGTCGGATGGCACTGGCCTGACCGGTGTTGACCAGTTGCTTGCGACGGGTTATGCTGTGGCCAGCATCAACTACCGCCTGAGCGCCGAAGCCCAGTATCCGGCCCAAATTAACGATGCCAAGGCTTCCGTCCGCTTCCTGCGCGCCAATGCGGCTAAGTACAACCTGAATTCCGATAAATTCGGCGCCTGGGGCGCTTCGGCGGGCGGCAGCCTTGTTTCCCTGCTCGGAACCACCTGCGGCGTGGCCGAACTCGAAGGGGCGGAACTTGGCAATGCTGACCAGTCGAGCTGTGTCCAGGCGGTGGTGGATTGGTTTGGGCCGATTGACTTCCTGAAAATGCAGGCACAGTTCGCCGGAACCAGCTGCTCGTCAACTACCGACTCTGCCAATTCACCTGAATCCAAGTTGATGGGTGCCGCCATCCAGACCATTCCCGAAAAGGTCGCCCTGGCCAACCCGATGAACTACATCACTGCCGACGATGCGCCCTTCTTCATTCAAAATGGCACGGCTGATTGCAACATCCCGCCCGTCCAGAACAAAAACCTGGCCGAGGCCCTGAGCCAGGTGATTGGCGCCGAGAAGGTGACCTACGTTTCGCTCGAAGGGGCGGGGCACGGTGGGGCGCAGTTCGAAACTGCTGAAAACCTGAAGCTGGTGATTGGCTTCCTGGATAAATATCTGAAGTAGCCTGGAATTACGAAAACGCTGTCCCATCGAAAATGGGGACAGCATTTTTTATCATTTTGCCTACAGGCCTTAACTTTGGTTATCTGCCACCATTTTCTCCATAAAATCGATGAGGGTGCTGGCAGCTTTGGGAAGTTTTTTATTCTTCAGGTAGGCAAGCACAATATTGCATTCGATGTGTTCTTCCAGGGGAATTGCGAGAACATCCGGATGTTGGTGGTATTCGTAGATTTTAACGGGCGTTAAAGCCAGCCCAATGTTTGTTCCCACCAGGCCAAAAACACTTACCTTACGGTGACTCGAATAGAAAATCGTGGGCTCAAACCCGGCCTTCCCGCACTCATCCATGATCAATTTATACAAATCTGTAACTTTGTCGAACACGATGAAATTGTCATTGGAAAGTTCTTTGAGCGAGATGGAAGACCTGTTTGCATGATGATTATTTTTAGAGACCACAACCAGCAATTTATCCTTGCAGATTTCCAAACTCGTATATTGGTCATGGTTCAGGTAATTGTGACGAGTATAAGCCAGGTCAAAGCGGTGCTCATCCAATGCAGGCAAGATATTTAAGCCATCGATTTCTTCCAAACTTAAACGGATGTTTGGGTTCAAGTCCCTGAATTGAGAAAGTAAAGCTGTGATTCCGTATTGAGTTAATACTGGAATGGCAGCGATTGAGATCGAATCCATAGTGGATTTGTATCCATCAAGTTCAACCACCATGGCCTTATAGTCGGCGTTGAGTTTGCGTGCGTGAGGCAAAAATGCCTTTCCAGCCTCTGTCAGGAATACATTGCGTTTGCTGCGATCGAAAAGGAGAAATCCCAATTCCTCTTCTAACGCAATAATTATTTTTGAAAGCGATGATTGGGAGACATAGTGGTTATCGGCTGCGGCTGAAAAACTGCCTGTTTCCACAATGGAAAGGAAATACTGGATTTGGCGAATTTTCATAAATTCTCCTTTAAACTATGCAATTTTAGAATAGATTGTATCATAAATGAATTGATGTTTCATTTTATTAGATGTATGCTGATAGTGATAACAAGTGCAATTTGTCACCCAAAACACGCAGGAAAAGAAAAGGAGAAAGCAATGAAAAAATCGATCACCCTTATGTTGGTCGTGGTGCTGGCCCTGTTATCTGCCTGCACTGCCGCCCCCGCAGAAACAGATGCGCCTGCGGAACCCGCCGCGCCACAGGCGACTACCGCCCCGGAGCCGTCAAAGGTCCCCGAGCAGCCCGCTGCCCCTGCAGCGAAACCGGTTATTGCAGTCTGCCTGCCAGCCCTGGATAACCCCCTGATGCTTGGGTTCCAGGATGCCTTCAAGGGCACCTTTGGCGCTGATTATGATGTTCAGGTGGCCAGTGCAGACGGCAACCCAAACAGCCAGGCGACACAGGTTGAAAACTTCACCGCGATGAAAGCCAAGTTTATGTTTGTTATGCCGGTTGAATCGACCAGCCTGGTGCCCAAACTGATTGCGGCCCGCCAAGCCGGTGTCAAAGTCCTGGTCGCTGGTGGCGATCCCGGCAATGCCGAAGCCTATGACGGCGTGATGATGATGAACCAATTCCTGGCCGGCTCATTTGAGGCCTGGATGGCGAAACAGTGGGTCGACAAGACCTATCCCGACGCTGCTGACGGCTCGGTCGAAACAGTCATCTTTGAGTCAACCCTCAATACTGATGCGGCTGCCCGCTCGACCGGCATGAAAATGCTCGTTGAACCCTACCTGAAAAACGTCAAGGGCGAATACGTGGATGCAGCCGGCAAAGTGGTCGCTGAAGCCGACAAAATCGCCAACCCCGCCTATTCCTCGAAGGTGAAAGTCGTCCAGACCGTGCAGGCAGAGATGTTCCAGGCCGGTCAGACTGCCATGCAGAACGCCCTGACCACCAATCCCAAGGTGAAACTCGTTCTAGCCTATGCTGGCGATGGCGGCATGGGTGCCTCCCAGGCTATCATGGATGAATTTGCGAAGGGGGCGGGCGTCAGCGCCATCGAAGACATCAACAAGGTCGCGGTCTTTGGCGTTGGCATGATCGGACCTGAAGGGGCAGCGGTGCTCGATTCAGCCACGAACAAGACCGTTTTCCGCGGCACGATCCGCTTTGGCGGCGACCTGGTCGGCCGGACGATGGAATGGGCCGGGAAAATGCTGAATGGCGAGGTCCCTGGCATCATCTACGACCCGCTGGATATTGTCACCGTCGTCGATGGTAAACTGATGGGGCTCCCCGTTGAGCAGAGCGAATATTTCCTCGTTCCAACCGGCCAGCCGGTGGAAATCAAACTCGGCCCGCCCCCAGGATAAAATCCGCTACTCAAGTACTTGAAGTGTTCAAGGGGGTGCAAACCAGTGGCTGGGGAGAGGGGGCCCCAGCCCTGCTCCAACACCGATTACGATGGAGTTTTCATGCCGGAACCGATTCTGACTGTCAAGCACATCACCAAAACCTATCCGGGCGTCGTGGCCCTGAACAATGTCACCATGACGTTCGAAAAAGGAGAAATCCACGCGCTGCTGGGGGAGAATGGCGCCGGGAAATCCACCCTGATCAAGGTCATCTCCGGGGCTATCGAACCGGATAACGGCAGCGTCAGCATTGACGGCCGGGAATTCGCCAAAATTTCACCCCATTTGGCCAAGGAAAACGGGATCGAGGTGATTTACCAGGAATTCAGCCTGGTCGAAGCCTTGACTGTGGCGCAGAACGTCTTTCTCGGCGAGACCCAGGGCTGGCTGGTTGACCATGCGGCGCTGCAAAAAAGGGCGCGGCAGATTTTTGCCGAGATGAATGTGCAGATCGACCCGGCGGCCCAGGTGCGAAAATTAAGCCCGGCCAAGAAACAGTTGGTTGAAATCGCCAAAGCCATCTCCCGCAACGCCAAAATCCTGATCATGGACGAACCCAGCGCCCCGCTCTCGGCCTCCGAAGTGGAGACGATGTTCGAGATCATTGGCAAGATGAAAGCACGGGGAGTGACCATTGTCTACATCTCGCATCGCATCGAGGAACTGTTCCGCATCTCGGATCGGGTCAGCGTCATGCGGGATGGGGCTTATATTGACACGCTCGTCACCCAGCAGACCAACCGCAAGGAACTCATCAACCTGATGGTGGGCCGGGAATTGAAAGAGTATTTTCCCAGGCGAACCCAGCTGCCCGGCGAAGTCATCCTGGAAGTGAAAAGACTCTCCGGGTTTGGCGATGAAAATATCTCCTTTAGTGTGCAGCGGGGGGAGATTCTAGGCGTGGCCGGTCTGGTTGGCTCCGGCCGGACGGAACTGGCCAGTATCCTGTATGGCGCGGTGTCCAAAGAGAGCGGCGAGACCTGGATCGAGGGCAAGAAACGGGAAATCCATTCCCCCGATCAAGCCCTCGAGTACGGGATGGGGTTGATCCCGGAGGATCGCAAGAATCACGGCTGCATTCTCAATGCCAGCCTGCGTTTCAATATTTCGCTTTCGACGTTCAACAAAAAGGCCCGCTTTTTCATCGCTGATTCGAAAGCCCAAAAGGAAACAGCGCGTTTTTACATCGACAAATTTAACATCAAGACCCCCAGCATGGAGCAGCGCGTCAGGAATCTCTCTGGTGGGAACCAGCAAAAGATCATCCTGGCCAAAACGCTGGCTGCCAACACCAACATCCTGATCTTTGATGAACCGACGCGCGGCATCGATGTTGGCTCGAAGCAGGAAATCTACAACCTGATGATCGATCTGGTCAACCAGGGCAAGGCCATCATCATGATCTCCTCCGACATGGAGGAACTGCTGGGCATGTCTGACCGGTTGATTGTGTTGTGTGAAGGAAAGTTCATGGGCGAAGTGCCCAAAGAACAATTCGACCAGCGCCATATCATCGAACTGGCCTCCGGCCATCATTAAATTATGCAGAGGAACAAAATGCCGAAAATCAACCTGAGCGGGCTTCGCAAATATACCGTCATGTTTATCCTGCTCGCCCTGATGGTGCTTTTTTCGTTTTCGAGCCCCTACTTTTTGACGCTGCGTAACCTGACTAACATCGTCACCCAGAACACCTACTTCATCATTGTTGCCATTGGTCTGTCATTTGTGATGATCGGAGGCGGGATCGACCTGTCAGTTGGTTACCAGATGTCGCTGGTGGGGGTAGTCACTGCCATGAGCATGGTCGTTTATCACCAGCCGGTTTGGCTCTCGGTGCTGATCGGCATCCTGTTGGGGACTTTCCTGGGATTTGTAAATGGTATGATCGTAACCAACGTCAAGGTTTTTCCGCTGATTGTTACCATCGCCACCAGCACCGTGTTCCAGGGCCTGTCGTACATCATTTCCAAAGCGGCCACCTTTCGCGGCTACCCGGATGAATTCCTGATGCTGACAAAGGGAGCTTTCCTGGGCATCGCTTTCGATGTCTGGCTAACCCTATTGGTCGTGCTGTTTGCAAGTTTCGTTTATTACAAGACTTCCTTCGGCTGGAATGTGTTGGCACTGGGCGGGAACGAGGAAGCCTCCCGGCTGGCAGGCATCAAAACCAAGGCGATGAAAGTTTCGGTATATACGATTTGCGGCTTTTTTGTCGCCATTGCGACAATGGTGATGATTTCAAAATCTAATACCACCAACTCCATGTTCGGGCCGGGGACAGAGTTTACCGCTTTGACGGCCGCCATCGTCGGCGGGATCAGTTTTATGGGCGGCGAAGGCAATATGCTCGGCCTCGTCACCGGCGTTTTTATTCTAGCTGTGCTGGGGAACGGGATGCAGTTGGCCGGCTGGGGCACCTATGCCCAGTACATTGTTAAAGGGCTGATCCTGCTCGGCGCGGTCACCTTCGATGAATATCAAAAGACCGCCCGGGACACGAAACGCAGCAAAGTGAATAGCGAACCTGCCAACCCAGAGAAAAAACCAGCCTAGCGGGCAGCGCGCAGAACAGGAATTTGATATGGAACCGAAAAAAAAGTTTGGCCCGCCACCGGGTTTCCAAATCCCCATGGCGGATGTGTCCCACATTCAGCGCAAATGGCTGGATTCACCCTACGCCAGCCTTTCCCCGGCCCAAAAATTGGATATTTACCTGCCAGATGAAGGCGAAGGGCCTTTCCCTGTGCTTATCCATATCCATGGGGGCGGCTTTGAAATCGGCGACAAACAAGACATTCACATCCTGCCTTATCTCAAGGGCCTGGCGCGCGGCTATGCGGTCGTCAGCGTCAACTACCGCTTGAGTGGCGAAGCGATTTTCCCGGCGGGCTTGCAGGACATAAAAGCCGCCATCCGCTGGCTGCGGGCGAATGCCCAGACCTATCACCTTAATGGCGAGCGGATGGCGGCCTGCGGCGGCTCGGCGGGCGGGAATTATGCCGCCATGGTCTGCTTGACCGCCAGCGTGGCCGAATTCGACGACCCGCGCCTGGGCAATGCGGAGTATCCCTGTCACGTCCAGGCGGCGGTGGATATGTTCGGGCCAACGGATTTTCTGAAAATGGATGAACAACTGGATGAAAATGGTTTCGGCCCCGGTGACCACAGCCAAGCGGATTCCCCTGAATCAAAGTATTTGGGTGCGAAACTGGCCGATGTGCCGCTAAAGGTTGTGATTGCCAACCCGATGACCTATATTCACGAGCACATGCCGCCCCTTATGATCCAGCACGGGCGGCTCGACACGCTGGTGCCGATTCAGCAGTCGATGATGTTCGTGGAGAAACTAAAAAAATATGTCAGCCCTGACCGATTTGAGTTTGACATTTTAGAAGGAGCCGGTCACGGCGATCCGCTGTTCGAAACGGACGAGAACATGAGCAAGGTGTTTGCGTTTCTGGACAGGCATTTGAAATAGCAATCGGATACAATCTCCCTAAATTTGGAAAATCTATTCACCTAGGAGTTGCCACTCACCATGCCCGTTTCAATTCGTCCCCTGGCAGAGACCGACCTGGATGCGGCTGCCGTGATCTTGACATCTGCCTTCCAACGCACCGGCGATTGGGGCAGCGATCTGCGTTTTTATCATGGGTTACAACCTGACGGTTATTTTGGGGCATACAAGGATGGAGTGCTTGTCGGGATGGTTGGCGCCACAATCTACTCGACCTTTGCCTACATTGGAATGATGGGTGTTCACCAGCAATTCCAAAGGCGAGGGATAGGATTGGCCTTGATGCAATCCCTCTTGAATTGGCTGGCAGAGAAAAACGTTACTATGGTTCAATTGGATGCGAGCCCTGCTGGCCAACCCATGTATGAAAAATTGGGTTTTGAAGCCCAGGAACAGGTATTCGCGCTTGAGTGGAAGCATAGTTTCCCGGTGGCTAGATTCTCTCAAGTGCCTGGGCCTGTCCGACCATCTGACCTGGCCGAGTTGGTTGAGATTGACGCCAGAATTTTTGGGGCTGAGCGCGGAAAAATATTTTCAGTGCTGTTGGAGACTTATCCAGGGCGTTCTTTTCTTCTAAGGAATGCTCTGGGGAAAATAACCGGTTATCTTTTTCTCCAAAAACATCGGGTTGGCCCGTGGGTTATGCTGGAACCGGATGGAACTGAAGCGTTGCTCCTGGCAGCTTTGTCCACCTGCGAGGTTGGCTCTGTTTCAGTTCTTGTGCCTGAGCTCAATCAGCGGGCCTTAGCCCTGTTGCGGCATTATGGTTTTGAAGTGTCAAGAATAAACAGGCACATGGTTCGTGGCAGCGGGGCGCTGGGTGACCGCAATAAGATTTTTGGGCAGACCAGTCTTTCACTTGGTTAATAGAAATAGAATGGGCAAAAAAAGACTTCCTCTACCTGTTAAGAATAGAGGAAGTCCTATCGGGAAAAACCAGCTGCCTTTGCGCTAGTCATTCATATGTTGGATGATTGCATCTCCAAACTCTGAACACTTGACCTCAACCGCGTTATCCATCAAGCGAGCAAAGTCATAGGTCACAGTTTGAGCCGCGACTGCACCTTCCATACCCTTAACAATCAGATCGGCGGCTTCGGTCCACCCCATGTACCGGAACATCATTTCCCCTGAGAGAATGACGGAGCCGGGATTGACCTTGTCCAAATCAGCGTATTTGGGTGCCGTGCCGTGCGTGGCTTCGAAAATAGCATGTCCGGTTTCATAATTGATGTTTGCCCCCGGGGCAATTCCAATGCCACCCACTTGGGCCGCAATTCCATCTGAAATATAGTCACCATTTAAATTCATGGTGGCAATCACATCATATTCCCGTGGATGAATAAGAACGTTCTGCATGGTATCGTCTGTGATGGAGTCTTTGACAAGCAGCATTTTCTTCCATTTCCCATCGCCATGCGTTTTCCACAATTTCAAAGCATGATCCACTTCTTCTTTGATTTCATTTTGTTGCTCAGCGGGCATCATCTCAATCCCCGGATAAATCATTTTGGCGTTTTCATCAACTGATATTTTAGAATTTGTTTCCCGGTTAGCCAATACCCACGCTTCAAACTCAGTAACAATTTGATTGCGGAACTCACGTTTGGTCAGAGCATAGGCCCATCCTCTGAAAGCCCCTTCGGTGTATTTCATAATCTCGCCTTTATGAACAAAAGATACACTCTTTCGCTTGTTTTTGAGCGCCCACTTTATCGCCGCTCGCACAAGACGTTCAGTGCCCTCAACCGAAATCGGCGATACGCCTAGCGCCGTAGTCTCAGGAAAGCGCATCTTGCTATACTCGTCAGCAAAGGCTTCTTTGAGCAATTCTTTCAATTTTTTGTTTTCTTCCGTGCCAAATTTGAATTCAATGCCTGTATAAATATCTTCGGTATTTTCACGAAAAACAACAACGTCTACATCTTGGGGACGTTTCATGGGAGAGGGAACACCGTTGTAATAGCGAACTGGCCTCATGCAAACATACAGATCAAGCAATTGACGTAATGCTACGTTCAGCGAACGTATACCCCCACCGATTGGTGTTGTCAGCGGGCCTTTGATACCGACTAAAAATTTCTTGAAAGCATCTACGGTTTCATCTGGAAGCCAGGTGTTGAACAATTTAAAGGATTTTTCGCCTGCATATACCTCCATCCAATGTACCTTGCGTTTACCTTTATAGGCTTTTTCGACTGCGGAATCAAAAACTCGAATTGATGCCCGCCAAATATCTCGCCCTGTACCGTCTCCTTCTACAAATGGAATAATCGGGTTATCTGGAACCTGTAATTCTCCATCTTTGATGGAAATCTTTGCTCCACCTTCTGGCACTGTAATTTGATTAGCCATTCAGTTCCTCCTGAAACAATATTGAGATACGCCTATTATAAATTGGATTTATGATATTGAGACTAAGTTTTATATGTCGAGACAAAATAGAAATCTTGAAATAAGACACCCACAAGCCCACGAATTGATATTGTTCTGATGGGAAAATCAAATAAACATCGGATAAATGGTGTTTTAACGAAACGGTCAAAAAAGGAACTTGGGAACAACCTCTCATCAGTCTTAACTAGTACGGGCTGGCCAGTAGTTCGTCCAGCACTTTTTTGGACGAGTCATCCACCACGGCGTGTTGGGACTGGCCGTGAGCGTCCATCGTCACCACGGCGGGGAAATCCTTGACTTCGATGACCCAAAAAGCCTCCGGGACGCCAAATTCCATTTTGTAGACGCCCAAAACCTTCTTGACCGACTGCGCAATGTATGAAGCCGCGCCGCCGATGGCATGGAAATACACGCCGGGAGCTTCCTGGCAGCCTTTGAGCGTTTTCGCGCCCATGCCGCCCTTGCCGATCACCCCCTTGAGGTTGAAATGTTTCATCACGTCCGCCTGGTAGGGTTCCTCACGGATGGAGGTGGTCGGCCCGGCGGCCACGAATTTGTAGTCTTTCGTATCCAGCCCCGAGACGACCGGCCCGCAGTGATAGATCACGCCGCCGTCCAGCAGCTTCTTGAGCGCTGCGTAGGCTTCCAGGTCATCGCCCTGCGGCGCACGGGTTTTCTTGATAAAGGTATCGATCATCCATTTGTGGGCCGTATCGCGCCCAGTGACCATGATGCCGGTCAGCAGCACCGGTTCGCCGACCTTCAGGCTGCGGATGGTTTCATCGCTGATGGGAATGGTTATTTCGCGCATGGTTTCTCCTTCGGGAACCACGGACGACGGACCATCAACCACGGTCCACCGTCAATGGTCCACGGTCTAATCGTAAACGACTTCCTCGCCCTTCACCACCATCTTCCGGCGGCGATAGGCCCAGCACATGTAAGAGACCGAGACGAAAAACGAGGCGGGCAGGCGGTGCATCCCGGTGATCTTGGTGTCGATCACGGTCGTCTGGCCGCCAAAGCCCATCGGGCCGATGCCCATCGTGTTGGATTCGCTCGTCAGGCGTTCTTCGAGCGCGGCCAGTTGCGGGTCGGCATTGCGCACACCCAGTTTATCGAACAAAACTTCCTTGGATTTGTAATAAGATGAGCCGCGGTCGCCGCCGATTGCCACGCCCAGGATGCCCGGCGCGCAGCCCTGACCCTGCGCCCTTTGGACCGCATCCAGGACGACTTTGCGCACCCCGGCCAGATCGCGGCCCGCGCCCAGGCGGCTATCGGGCAGGGAATACTGCGCCCCGACGTTTTCACACCCGCCGCCTTTGAGCATCAGCTCGATGGTCAGTGCCTCGCCTTCGACTTCTTCGAAGTGAATGGACGGGAAATCGTCTCCGCCCAGGTTGTTGCCGCTGTTCTTGTCATAGACGGCATCTACGGCGTTCGGCCGCATGTAACTTTTCTTGGTGGCCTGCACCATCGCATTGCGGATTTGTTCCTTCAGCTTGCGCGTGCTCCAGCCTTCGGGATGGTAAACGTAGAAAATCGGCGTCCCGGTATCCTGGCAAATCGGCGTGGACTGGGCGCGCGAAAGCTCGATGTTTTTCATCACCGTTTCGAGCGCGCCGCGCGCCGCCGTGCCAGGCGCTTCTTTCTCCACGGCTGCCTTCAGGCGTTCTTCCACATCTGAGGGCAGGTCAGTAGAGGTGCGGCGGATCAATTCCAAGATTTTTTCGGTTAAGTCTGGCTGCATGATTGCCTCCGTATGGGTGGACAGATTAATCAGACATCGAATTTGTAAGAGGGGCATGAATACAATTCGTCCAGCAGTGCTCGTCCAACTGCTGGATGAATTGTATTCATGCCGCGGATGTTTGGGGCAAATAAAGTGAGCTAGCTAACTAGATTTTAGAACTATGCCGACTTCACTTCCCCTTTTTTCGTTCTAAGCCTGGTGAACCTTCCTTGATTTCTTTATTAAAAAGGTAAACCTTAGTTGCGAAAAAGGGAACATTCCATTCTTATTTTTAGGGATTATTCACTGACATACAGCGCCAAGAGCTTTTTTAACGTTCCATTGTTATCCAGAGTGCTCAGGGCGTTTTCAATTTCGGTCATCACTTGCGGAGAGATATTTTTTGAAAACAGAACGTAATTTGGATCTTCTTTGTAGGTATTCTTGGTCAGCACAATCTTGTCAGTTAAGCCGGCCCGTTTGATTTCCCAGGTCAAACCTAGTTGGTTATAAAACACCAGGTCAATCCGCCCGAGCTCTAACTTTTTCAGATTCATTTCTATATTCCGAACATCCTCGATAGTGACACCCGGCATTGCGTGGGCCAACGCAGAGGGTTGTGAGCCGCCCAGCGTTCCAATCGTTTTCCCCTGTACTGATTCGATGCCGGTATATTCAAATGGGTCTGTAGCCAATTTGGCGAACAACATCCGTTGTGTAAACACTGGCGTCTGGCCAATGAACAATTTCTCCTGCCGTTCGGGGGTGCTCCCAAACCCAACGAGGATTTGCAACTCGTTTGATTCCAACATTAGGAGCAACCGGGCGATCGGGTACCACCCTGTGCTCTCAATTCGGATATGTTTGTCGTGCAATTGTTGATTGAGGGCCTCAATAATATCAACACAGAGGCCTTTGGCCTGCCCATTCTCCTCGAAATATCTGGGCGGCGAATCCTCCTGATAGGCAGTATATACAATGATCTCTCCGCCCGGGGTCGGCTGTAGCGTGGCAATTGGCACCGGCGTGGCAGTTGTTGGCGCCGATGCGGGCGTAGACGGCTGGCAAGCTGCCAGCAGAACACTGCCTACAAACAAAACAACGAGCATCAGAGCTGAAACTTTGTTACGCATATTGATCTCCTTGTTTTTTGTAGATTTGTGTTTCTTGCTTACAGATAGCACAATTCAACGCAAAGGAATTTGTTTGGTTTCAACAGATTGGCTGGCTTCTGAATTGTTCTCTTCAACAAAAATAATCGCATCCGAAGGACAGTTGCGTTCGCAGGTGCCGCATTCGACACAAATATCAATATCAATATGGGCCTGGGTCTCCCCTTCTGTGATGGCATTGCTTTCGCAGCCAACCACACAGGCCCCACATAAAATACAAGCATCGGTTACAACATAAGGCATGGCTGATCTCCCGGTAAAGTGATATGGATAAAAAGGCTAACCCCCAGCGTAAGCTTTATGCGGGTCGATTTCCTCGCGGATCAGTCGGATTTGCTCTGGGGTGGGTGGTTCGGTATAGGGCAAGTGTTCCGGCACAATGGGCTGGAAGCTCATATTTACCAGGACATCCTCAAGGGTGATATTGGGATGAATGGACTCTAATCTCATCCGTTTGCTTTCCGGATCGTAACCAAAAACCGCCTTGTCGGTGATCAACCGGCTGGGGCCGCCGCATAAGCCCAATTTTTGGCGTTCATCGCCGCCGCGCAGATAGCCCGGGCTGGTGATAAAGGATACTGCCTCGTTGAGTTTGCGCGCCTCGTGGCGGATGGTAACGACCGTCCGTCGGGCACAGGAGGCAATATCATTCCCGCCGCCGCTGCCTGTAAACCGCCGGAACTTCCCTTTTGGGTCGCCGAGCAGGGTGGTATTCAAATTCCCGTAGGCGTCAATTTCCAGACCGCCCAGGAAGCCTACATCCACCAAACCCTTGTGTAGAACGGAACCGAGCATATCGGCAAAACTAGTGTGGATTTTGGCTCGGTACCAGATACGTGGATCGGAAAGGCCATCCACGCCCACGTCAATCGGCTCCGGATCAACCACACCCAGTTCCAGTAGTATGGTCATGTTCGGGGCGTGGGTGCGTTTGGCCAGGAAGGATGATACTACCGGCAGTCCCAGCCCTACACCTACAATTTCGCCATCTTTCAGTTCGCGTGCGCCAGCGGCTGCCATCAATTCGAAGGAGGTATATTCAAGGTCGGCTGTCATGCTCATCTCCTAATACCCCAAAATCGGGTCGGCCAGCAGGTCATTCAGGCGCTTCATGCCACCTACCAGTTCCAGATAGCCCCAGTGGTCTTGAACGCCGTAAACATACTTCGCCAGGTATTGCTGGAAGCCCTCCGGCGTGCGGGAGGCTTCCGCATAGAGTTTGATGTGTTCCCGGTCGTAATCGTAAACCTGATAAACCGAGCAAGGGTGCGCCGCAAAGGGTTGGTGAACCACGTGCGAAACCCTGAAGCCCGGAATTAACGTCCGATCGGGGTCGCGGCGAATGGTTTCGGTGGAAACCAACTTCTCGGCGATGACGATGGTGCGTTTGCTCGCTTTGACTTGTTCCTCGTTATCCCAACGCGGACCCAAAATCCAGGCATTGCCTTCCTCGTCCGCCACCTGTACCTGCGCGATGGCCACATCTGGCACGAGCGGCTTGAGTACCAGCCAATCCTCGCCGGTAAAGGGGTCTTTCAACGTGCCGACCAGCGGATCGGGGGCAGCCTGCAACTCCTTGAGAATATCAGAACCGTTTAGGGAGCGGATCGGGATAAAAGGCAGGCCCAGGGAACCGGCCAGGTAACGGAAGGTCATCGAAAGGCTGCTGAATTCCTCCCGCTGTAACGTCCCGGTTTCGATGGCCCGGCAGATACACTGGTGCTGGCCCGAACGTCCACGTGAACCGCCGCCATAGACGATGCGCTCAACCGCGCCCGCCCCGACCAACATATCGGCATCCATCGCCCCAACGCACTGCGAAACCGTCAGGTTTTTAAGCTTTTGGCGAATCACTTCATGGGCAAAGGCCATTGAACAACGCGCGGTTGCAAACCCCGAAAGCGCCACATGAGAGCCGTTCGGGATGGATGCCACCGCTTCAGTCAGAGTCGCGACCTTGGTCATGGGGTGCTCCTAATCGAGTGAGGGCCGCTTTTCAAACAGGACCAGCAGGAGGTTGCATGCGCCGGCTTCCATTTTGATTTCGGCCAGTTCGACCGGGATGTCCAACTTTTCTTCGATTGCGAGAACAATCAGGTTCGCCGGAACACAGGTGAATGGCTCGACCTCTTTGGCAAGCATCTTTTCTTCGACCGCCCGGTGGATGCAGCCTTTGACGCTGACCCTCAGTAGCCGCTCTTCCCGGCTATATGAAACCTCTGCGACAATTCCTTCGCTTTTGAGCACACCCTGGATTTTTCCCAGGATATCCTCGACTTCTGCGCTCTGGAGCAACGGTCTGACCTTCTCTTCAAAATATTGATACCCGACCTTCGTCATGCGGAAGCGCGCACCCTTGCCGCGCTCGTCCCAGAAGGCTTTTTCCAGTTCGTACATGAGGCTGTTGGCATAATCGAGGGGAACAGTTTGCTTGCTCATGCTTGCTCCTTGTAGTAGGGGTCGCCCCATTTTTCTGAAAAAACCAGTTCCTTGATGGGCAGACGCGGGCGCTGGCGGTGCGGTCGGGTAGGATGTCCAATCGAGAGAATGCTGATCGCCTTGTAGCCTTCGGGCATACCCAGCAGTGCCTTGATACGTTCTTCGTCGCGGATATCAATGCAGGGTGCAATGACCCAGCAGGCCCCTAGGCCGAGCGCCGTGACCATTAGAAGGATATTTTCAATTGCGGCAGAAGTGTCGTAGGGGGTATCCCAGACATCTTTTTTACCGCACACCACCAGGTTGACCGGGGCATCGGCCATAAAGGTGGAAACCTGGCCGGAGGTGAGTTTATGGAAGGCTGCCTGCCTCTTTACCTCGTCTTGTAGATTGGCAAAACGTTCCTGCATTTTCTTGGTAACAAATTCAGCTGTGAAGCGGCGTCCGCTGCCCCCACCGGCAATGGCACCCATTTTCTTGCGCATCCCTTCATCTTTGATGATGATAAAGCGCCACGGCTGGGCATTCTCTCCCGAAGGCGCCTGTCGCCCCGCCTCCAGGATCATATCCATGTCCTGGTCAGAGACCGGTTCGTCTGTAAACTCACGGATGCTACGACGATCCTGAATCACCTTCATCGTTGCATCGATCAAAGAATAAGTTTCTGACATCCTACCTCCTCATATTTAGGAAAAAGCCGATTTTGTATCGCTGTACGAAACATAGTTTTATTTTATGATACAATAGTATTATGACATAGTAAAAGTCACTTGTCAATAAGTTTGTGAACGCTATTACATTAAAGTAGAAGAATCCCCTTCGAAAGAGACAGATAATGGATATGCTAACCATGAACGAAATTGAAAGCTGGCATCCATACGGAGACGTGCAGGCGTAACCGTACTAAAACATCATCTTGAGGTGATTATGAGCTGGGAAGACAAGATTTTACGTATTGTTCGGGTGGTTAACGCTCAGGAGATAGGAACATTTGGCCGCCTACTGAGTGCCATTACCTCCATCGGGGGACATGTGGGCAATATTGAGTTGCTCAATGAAAGCTCCACTCAGGTGGTGCGTGACATCACAATTTTTGTGGACGATGAAAAACATCTGGAACTGGTTATCGAAGCTATCCGTCGCAACCGCGGCACGAAACTGCTAGATGTGCGCGATGAGGTGATGGCCCTGCACCTGAAGGGCAAGATAGCCATGCACTCGCGCTACCCGATCGACTCCATCGCCACCTTGCGGCAGGTCTACACCCCCGGTGTGGCGGAAATCTGTATGAAAATCAACCGAGATCCGAAACTGGCACGCATGTATACATCCGTCAGCCATATGGTGGCCATCGTCACCGATGGAACTGCTATCCTCGGGCTCGGCGATATCGGACCTGTTGCCGGTATGCCCGTTATAGAAGGCAAGGCCATGCTGATGGATGCCCTCGTTGGTCTTTCTGGTGTGCCGATCCTGCTTAACACCAAGGACCCCGATGAAATCATCAAAATCGTAGCGGCGATTGCCCCCTCCTTTGGCGCCATCCAGTTGGAAGACATTTCGGCTCCGCGCTGCTTCCGGATCGAGGAAGAACTCCAAAAGCAGTTAGACATCCCCGTCATGCACGATGACCAGCATGGGACAGCTGTCGTTGCCACTGCCGCGCTGACCATTGCCGCTCGTAAAACCAAGCGCGATTTGAGTAAGGCTGTCATCGGTCAGATTGGTCTGGGCGCGGCTGGGAACGCCATCGCTAGGATGCTCATGCGTAACACTGGCAATCCGGTTTATGGCACCGACCTGAACAAGGATGCCATCAAACGCCACGAAAGCAATGGCGGCAAAGGTTCCACACTGGAACAAATTATGGCGAACTGCGATATCGTGGTAGCCACTACCGGTGTTTCGGGCCTGATCAAACCCGAAATGGTCAGGAAAGGACAGATCATCCTGGCCCTGTCCAACCCGCGACCAGAGATCGAACCCGAAGTGGCCCGCAAAGCTGGTGCCATCTACGCCTCCGATGGGAAATCCGTCAATAATGTATTGGGCTTCCCAGGTATCTTCCGCGGCGCCATGGATACCTGGTCGCCGCGCATTACGCCTGAAATGCTGGAAGCAGCCGCCTTTGCCATCGCCGATACGACTCCTGAAGATGCACTTGTCCCCAGCCCACTGGACAAGAAACTTCACAAGGCTGTGGCCCATGCGGTTGCCTGCAAAGCCATCGAGCAGGGATTGGCACGCGCGGATTATGTTCCGTACGTGCGTGAATAACCTGAACGAAACACGAATAGTACATGTTGGTATGCATGGTATTCGCCCTCGCCTGCTGGATGAATAGCATGATCAATGTTTAGTAGAATCGGAACACCCTTGCGCGCATATTCAACCGCATGGCTTAATAATCTCGTTGCCTTGATCATCGACTGCAACAACCCAACCAATAGCTCGTTGAAAGACTCAGATTCCAACAATGGGGACACCTGCTGTGCGTATTGGATTTCGATGGACGGAAATTCGGCGAGTTTTATTATGGAAAGCGAGTTTCAGAGTAAGTTTTTGGAACAAATCACTACGCAAATGGCACTTTTTTACCTATTCTTGTCGAAGCGAGTAAAATAAATCGTTAGCTGCAAGAGATCAAGGTATGATGAGAGGAATCCATTTATGAGTGAATCAATTCGCGCAGTTGAACGTGCCCTGGACGTGCTCTTATGCTTTTCAAGCCAGACTCCCACGTTAACCATGACCCAAATTTCAGAACAGGTGGGGATAAATAAAAGTACAGTCCATCGCTTGCTAGCCACGCTTGAAACGAAACGCTTTGTTGATCGGGATCCGGTGACAGGCATTTACAGACCTGGCCTGCGTTTGCTCCAGATGGCATTCCTGACGATGGAACATAATGACCTGCGCCGCCTAGCATCGCCTTTTCTTCACACCCTGTGCGACCAACACCGTGAAAATGTCAATCTCGCCGTTCTGGATGACACCGATGTTATCTACCTGGATGCCATTGAAAGCCCCCAACGGGTTAAATTGGCGGCTGCTCCAGGAGAACGGCTTCCTGCCTTCTGTACCGCATCGGGAAAGGCCATTCTCGCACTTTTACCAGAATACGCTGTGAAAAGCATCCTTGAGGGCGGCATGCCAAATCGTACTCCAACAACAATTGTCACCCAGGAAGCTTTTTTCAACGATGTTCGTCAAATCCGCGAACAGGGATTTGCAATTTCCGATCAGGAATTTGAGGAGGGGATCAACGCCGTTGCCGCGCCAATCTGCAATCCCCCCATCGCCTCGATCTCGATTGCTGGCCCTGCATACCGCCTCACTTTGGAGCGTATGCTCGAAATTGGACCTGATCTAGTGTCTACTGCAAATAATATTGCTCAAGAGGTTGAAAAGGCAGGAACCTTTTTTAAGCGTGGATAAACCTAGTGGCAAATTCAGCAAAGTTGGAAACCATTATCGAGCCGACCATAATCTTTGAAACAGAGGCAGGTTCCTTGGAAAGGATGTCGCACCGAAAAAATGACAATTCCCTTGGCGTTGGATGTGATAACTGCAATAAGTTCGAGAACATTGCCGCTAGCCTCGACTTTGGCTTTTTGAGCAAAGTTGATAAGGGGAACAAGGATGAAAAAGGGTGCGCAAGCGCCCTTTTTCGATAGAACGTGACCCGCAGCAGGTGGCGGATAACTACCGGCGCGATTCCTGTTCATTTGGGCAGAAATGCGCCGGGCCGGAGTTCTAACCTTTCAACCCGTCAGTCGATAGCTGGAGGCTGTTTGCAGGATAACGAAAGCCATGCCTCCACTTTTTGTGCTGACAGGCAGATAGTCGATGTTAAAAGATTAGTTTACGGAGCATACTTGAAATATGGAAGAACCCGACGTGGTAGAACAAACTGTCAAACCCATTGCGCTGCCTCGCTCACCTTCCAATGAGACCTTTGCCGCTTTTCGCCATCGCAATTACCAGTTGTATTTTGGCGGACAACTGATTTCCAATGCTGGCACCTGGATGCAAACCATTGCCCAGAGTTGGCTGGTTTACCAAATCGGTCATTCTGAAATAACCCTGGGGCTGGTGGCTTTTGCTTCGGCCATTCCCACTCTGGCAATCACCCCGTGGGCTGGAGTGGTGGTGGACCGGGTTTCCCGGCGGACCCTGCTGATCTTGACGCAAATTGGCGCAATGCTGTTAGCCTTAATCCTGGCTGCCTTGACTTTTACCGGCCTTGTCAAGGAGTGGCACATCATCATCCTGGCGGCTATGCTGGGCATCGTTAACGCTTTCGACGCCCCGGCGCGGCAGGCTTTAATCCCTGAGATGGTAGGGAAAGGCGACCTGCCCAATGCGATTGCCTTGAACGCGATGATGTTCAACGGTGCGCGCGTTCTTGGGCCTGCACTGGCCGGTTTTTTACTGGTTATCGTTGGCGCTGGGTGGTGTTTTACCTTGAACGGGATCTCCTTTCTGGCCGTCATCCTGGGTTTATGGTTGATGAAACTGCCGCCGCACCAGGCGGAGCCTAACCCCGCCTCGCCCTGGCAGCAACTGGTCAGCGGGATAAAATATACAACCCACAGCCGCGAGATGTCCGCGCTGATTTTGCTCGCGCTGGTTTTCAATGTCTTCGGGTTTTCTTATCCCACGTTGCTGCCGGCGTTTGTGGAGAAGGTGCTCCATCAAGGAGCACAAGCTTATGGGTGGGTGACTGCTGCCAGCGGGATGGGGGCTGTCAGCGGGGCAATCCTGGTGGCCGGTCAGTTTACGAATGGTCGCCGAGGTCAACTGCTAGTGCTGCTCAATTTTGCCTTCCCTCTTCTATTGATTGCTTTTTCCTTTACATCCTACTTTCCCCTATCCCTGGTACTGGCCTTTGGCCTGGGCATCGGTTTCATGCTGCAATTCACTTCTCTGAATACACTCCTGCAAACTCACGTGGAGGACGGTTTTCGTGGTCGGGTGATGGCGCTTTACATGTTGACATCTTTTGGTTTTGCTCCGTTTGGATATCTTCTGATTGGTTTCCTGGGTGAAAACCTGGGATTGGGGTTTGCAATAACAATTTTTGCCCTCTGCTCTCTGAGCCTTTCACAATTGATACTCCTGAAATTCCCGGAAGTTCAGGAACTTTCTTGAGATCATCACCCCCTATATGGAAAACGTGCTCAAGTTAATTCCATTTATCAAACCTCACTGGAAACAATCCGGTGATCCAGGTCATCATCGCCCAGGATACCGCGCGGAATGATGATGACTTGATGGCTCCGCCAGTTTCCGCACCGTTTGCACATACAGGGCCTGGGTACTTTCCGACAAGCCGTGCAACTACAAGTCCTCGATCATTCTTTCTCTTAATGCAGTCATAGCCATATCTCCTCGTATTGAAATGGGTCCAACACGGGAAATATAGCCTTGACCAGAATAAATTGATGGGTTTATCGGGGATCTATGTCAATTATTTCACGGCGCGAAGCGCTTAGTTCAACCCTTCTTGTGCGCACACAAAACCCAAAAAACGCTGCTAATGGTTGGGATTTTGCCAGGCTAACCCCCAAAATTACCATCGCACAAAAGGATATTTCTCTGAAAACAGGCCTTGCTGGTAGTAAATGTGGAGTATTTTGTTCGCTATCTGAAATTGCCACATGGGTTATTTTGGTTTATTAATTTCGGCAAGGACAGCCTGATAGGCTTTCCGCTGTCGTTGGTACGGATCCCCGGCAAGCAGTATTTCATCCGCACTTAACTCGCTCAAAAAAGCATAATGATTCTGTACACCGCGTATGATGACGACGGGCCGGATTTCCCGACCTTTCTGTAGCAACCGGCGCAGGTCGGACCAGTCATACTGTCCTGTCTCAATCTTTTTCAGGAAAGCGACAGGATCGAAAATGAAGTTGGTTTCCCAACACTTGAGCACGGCGATCCGGCGCACACGAGCGCGATCAAACCGTTGGTCTGCAAGCTGGTAAAGATCATATAGGTCGCGTACCCGGCTACGCTGGGAAGCAGCTCGGATTTTTTCACCAACGATCTCGTGCAGATCCAAAGATGGAACTAAAGGCGGTTCAATCCCCAGCCACTCAAAGTACCTCTCCTGGCGCAGGGTGGCCGGCAGGACTGGAAGCAAGGGTTTACCGCGGAAACTGATTTGAAGCCCGAATTTTCCAGAAGTCGACCACTCGTGTTGGTAGCTGATTTCCGCCCCACAAGATTCTGGATTGGCGTAGTAATCCCCAGTGGGAATGGTAAACGCCAGTCCATGATGAACCTGATTATGGAAAAGGCCAGCTACATCCAGGATTAAAGCTTCCGGGTCGGTGTCTTCTGTGGCAGTGAAATCCAGATCCAGGCTGAAGCGCCCCTGGTTACCCAGGTAGATCTTGCGAATGGCGGTCCCGCCTTTGAAAGCCATCCGCGCGAGCAGCCCGTGATCTGCCAGGATGCGAAGAACATAGGTCAAGGCGATTTCGCGTTCAGCAATATCAAGATCTACACCGGCATCGGCTGCATACCATTGTGCCAGTCGCTTTTCAATCATCATTTCACCTCGAGTTCTGCAAATAACTCTGTGCGGGGAATATTGTCCACAACACGCCAGGTGGAACTATATTCACCACCAGTTCCCCAGCGCCCAGGCTGACCAAGATAGCACTTTCCATCATCTATGGCTTCCAGGAGTGCTTTGCGGACTTTGGCATCCAGCTGAATTTTTACCGTTTCCAATAAGTATCCCAGCCGCTGCAGGAGCGCACGTGATCGGAAACGCATGGCATATTCAATCACCTTTTGCCAATCCAGGCTGTTTCTTCCCCGCCAGAGCATGGCAGCAAGTTCTGGAATGTCGCCAGCATACGCCGGGTGATCGAGGCAGTCCAGGATGGCTTTTTCAGGTTCCGCCATGTTGACTCGACTTCCATAAGCATCGATCTCCAACCACCCGAAGAATTTATGCTCGGGTTGGAACACGAACCGGTATTCCTTCTCCCGCACCAGTCGGCGACGTGGTAAATCCTGCGATATGGCGATGAAAACAACCTGCGATGACTGTGTGGATAGGCCGTGGAAAAACGCAGCCGTAGCATAGGAATAATAGTAAGGCTTGATCAACATACTTCCCAGGAAAAGGGGATTGGTATCCGGGAAGGCGTATTCGCCCCGTTCAGCTGGAATGAATTCGTATTTACCAGGCTGGATTCTTACCAACCAACGGTCCCGCGCCAGGTCATGTAGGAGCTGACGGGCATGAGCGTAGGAGACCCCCAGAAACTTCATGGTGTCTTCAATGCTGACCACAGGTTGCTTTTCCCACTCGAGATGCAGGATCAGCTTGGCTTCCAAGGAAGAAAGAGAGCGAGTCGACATGGTTACAAACATGTTCCTTTGTGATTGATTTTATCACAAATATACATTTCTATAACTGGGCTTCAACCATAGGAATAATCAAGATCACAGAATATAACTCCTGGTCACACTCATCCGGTTGTGCACGAGCAGTTGGGAAACCGGAGCCCAGGCTGCATGATCGCTCGATCCCTGTTCCATCAGGACATTGTATTTCATTTTGTGCAAAGTTTGCCCGCAGCCTGTGCAGCCCGCTGACTGTGCTCCCAAGCGCGCGTACTGGTAAGGATGGGAGCACAAGAAATTATTTATAAACAGGCTGGATGAGCCACCCAGCCTGTTTATGCTTCCAGTATTATGGCAGGGGAATATACCCCTTGACCACATCAATCCGGTTGTGCCCCAGGTTGTGCGAGACTTCCAAGCGCGCCTCACGATCAGTCTTGCCCTTCTTGCGCAGATCCAGGTATTTCTCCTGGGCGTAGTTCGAGCGCAGGCGGTGCAGCCCGCTGACTTTAATCCCCAGAGCGCGGGCGGCCTGGCGCACCACCTGGTAGAGCTTGCTTTTCCAGGATTGGTTGGGGGTGAACAGGAATTCCTTGGACTCGTTCAACTGGTCAGCCAGGTCAGCCGGCAGTTCCACATAGCGGACTTTCCCACCCTTGCCCTTGATGCGCAGCATCAGCGCGGTCTTGTTCACGTCGCTGCCTTTCAGCCCGGCCACTTCCGAGCGGCGCAGGCCGCAGCGCAGCAACAATTCCGCCGGCAGTGTGAATACCGATTTCTGCGTTTTCAGCAATTCGATTAGGCGCGGGGCATCCTCAGGCAGGTAACCAAAGCGCGGCGCGCGCACGGCCCCATCCTCGCGGTATTCATGGACATGCCGGCGCAGCATTCCGCTGATCGGGCTCCAGCCCTTGACCCAGCGCTTGCGGCGGCAGGCGTAATGCAGCATCGAGAGCGCCGAAAGCAGGGTCCGCAGGGTGGCCGGGGACATGTCAGTGTAGTAGGTATCCAGGGTTTCAAGCACGATCTCCGGAGTAAACAGGTCGGCCAGGAGCTTTTTGCCAGTCAGATCGCGGGCGCGCTCAAAGAACTTGGCGCAGGTTTCCAGGTAGCCCGAGAGCGTGCGCTTGCCCAGGATGGCCGGCAGGCGGTGGTTCGGCTTACCCTTGAAGCGCAGGGCCTTCTTGACCGAGTCGACGCCATGCTCAGCTTTATAAGCCTTCTGTTCCGCTTCGCTCATCACGATGGTTTCCAGGGCCGATTTGACCTGGTTGAAAATAGAGGGGGTTCCCATTGCGTAGATACTCCTTTCCCATCGGCAGTTAAGCCGCTCAGGTTCTGTTTGTATTTAAGGGTGAAGCTTTTTTATAAGTGTTGAGCCATTCGCTTCCCCTCGGCTTCGTCTCGGGCGCATATGCCGTCACTGCCGATTCGGGGAACGTACAACGGGTATTGAGTATCGCTGGCAGTGGCTCCCGCAAGCCCGTTCCAGGCTGCCAACGGACATTTCCACATGACCCCGCCGAGAACGAGGCGTGAGTTGGTCATGGGTGGCCGAGATTGTTTTTCTGCCCGGCTTGCGCAGTTAAAACAAAAACCGCCAGAATGCTTCGGTCGTCCTTGAGGGGATGACCAACGTTCAAAAAACAGCCAACGTTATTGTGAAGCCATCCAACGTTTAGGTGGTGCAAATCTGACAAGTCTGAACTTGCCAAAAGACTTTGGCATTGTAGCACCAAGCCAATCCAGCGCGTCCAGACTTGATTTTCGGTAAAACTTATCGCCCAGGCGAAAGGCGCGCCAGGTTTCCGGCAATAATCTGCATTCTTTTTTCACAGACTTGATGTTTGTTGGCTTTGACATCGGTGGGGTCAGGCGTTCCAGGGTGAGCGACTACCCATTGGTCTGGGCGAACCAGACCAAAAAATGTTCCAGGTCGGCCAGGTAGCCGCGCAGTCCTGCTCGTGCAAATCGGCTTCAAAAGCGTGGAGAAAATCCATTTCTCCCCCTTAATCCAGGCTGATCACGCCATTCTCTGGCGGCCAATGGGACAGGAACTGGTAGGAAAAGGGCAGCAAGGCCTCGCCATGATCGTTTTGAATCGCCCAGACCATCGCATTCTGTTTGCTGGTCAACCCCTTGTCCTGAACCAGGTCAATTAATCCTTTGATCAGCTTCTCATTCTTCCCCAGGCCATCCCCCAGGCGGAGTAACATCCGCAGGCGACTCAATTGGTCCCGGCGCGCCAGCCAATCCTTGTAATCGCCCAGCGATTCAATGAACCATTCAATATCGCTGCGAAACTGCTCGGTGAGGGTTTCGCGAGTGCGGAAACGCACCAACATTTCCAGCATATAGGTGTGTTCCGGAAAAACCTGGTGGTAAAGGGCTACCGCCCGGAAGTGCTTGCGCATCTTGGGTGGCAGGCTTTCATCGACGGAGAAATCCCCTTTCTCGATGAAAAACTTCCTGGTGGCCATCGCGGCCAGCCAGGATTTGGGCTGATAGGATTCTGCGCAGCTCTCGCCCAACAGGTCAAGCCGGTTTGGGCTGGGAACCACCACCGCCAGATTGGCAGGATGCAGACAGCGCGTGCAAACCAACCCAGGGCTATAAACTACCCCACAGATGTGCCAGGAATCCAGTCCCAGGTCGGCATTGGTGAGAGATAAGAATGGTTGTTTCATGGTTTTTCCTTTCGATTTTTTGGCGGGCAGAAAATCGTAGCTGAATTTCTGCCCGCCAGAAATTCAGAACTCCCAGTGACCCAGGATGTCATCCGCTGCCGCCTGGACTTCATCAGGCTCACCATTTTCGACTGCCATTCCCAACCCCAGGCCGCCGCTACGCAGGGCTGTCTTCAGCGCGTTCATGCGTTGTCCCTTGGGGATGGCTTCCAGCCAGGCCAGGATATCCGCATCATGATCCGGGTGCAGCCAGCCCGAAAGCGTGACCCGTACTGAACGCTGGAGCTGGCGAGGACGTCCGCGCGGGCTCATTTTTTCAGCAGCAGGAGCTTATGCAGCCCACGCGAGATGGATAAGACGGGTTCATCCGGCAGGATCGCTTTCCCGATGAATTGGCGGGTCAAATCGCCCTTTAGCAGGAGCGCGCCTCCCCCAACCACGATCACCCGCGCGAAGCGTTTGAAGGCCGCCCCCCAGCGCTTTTCGATTTCACCGTTGACCTCGCGCGCCCAGACCGGCAGGGCGGCAGAGACATCCAGGTGACCGGCGCGCAGTTGGGTGTCCAGTTCACCCAGGGAGTAGGCCCCGGTGGGGTTGACCAGTTCCAGCAGGCGGCGCACCCCAACTGTCTGGCCAACCGTGAAGCGTTCCACTGGCGCGCGGTCGCGCACGACCAGCAGCTCCAGGGTATTGAAGCCCACCGAAAGAATACCAACTTCTTGTTTGAGCAAACTGGCGCGTTCCGGGATGAACTTGCCATCCTCATTGAGCACATAATCGAACAAAGCTCCTACCGGTTGAGGCGTCAGCTTGACCTCGGCAATTTCCACCTGCTGTTCCTGACCGTCTGCTTTCCAGGCATGCGTGCCTTTGAGCCAGGCGCGCACCTGGTTGGCAAATTCCTTGGCCGTTTCGCCAGACATCATTTGCAGGGGCAGGCCCACCATCATCACAATTGGTTGGGCAATCGCGCCGTATTGCTGCTGGTAGCGGGTCAGGGAACCATAGAGCAAGGCCTTCATTTCTGGCGCGCCGATCAAGCGGTCGAAGTCCAGATTCTCGACCGGGCGGCCATAGTCATGCGCACCCTCGCCGACATAAAATGAGCCATGCTCCGTTTTGATTTCCAGCGGGCGCTGGCGTTGGCGCAGGCCAACGGTATTCATCAGGTGCCGTGTGCCGTTGGTGGCAACTTGTGAAAGCACCTGCTGGCCACCCGGTGCGCCGAACAGTTTGTTCGCGCCCATGCCAAGATCTTCGCCGAGATAGAAAAAATTGTCGTTCATGGAAAACTCCTTGTTTTGAGTATAGGGGGCAAGCAGTTTGAGCCAACGGGATAAGTTTTTGCCGTGGATTGCGAAGGCTATTAATTTGCCCGTAATTGAAATTTTACAAAAAGCAGGGATTGAGAATACTGAGGGTCTCGGCAATCAGGCCGATGAAATCAAAGATCGGTTCAGCCAATTGACAATCGAAGCTCAAGCACACCTTCAGCAACAAATCCAGGTTGTACTGGAGACGCAAAGACGAGCTGTTGCAAGACTCTCATCTATAAAAATAATGGGGGTGGTCATTTTCTGAATTTGAAAACGGTGCAAATCGGTGCAACACAGCTTTTCCAAGCAGTGTTTTTGCACCAAATAGATTAAAATACCCCTATATATGGCGCTAGATGGATTTATTAGCACTATATGTACGGTGTGGACGAATACCTGCCTCACTCTTAATCAGTGGGTTCAGGGTTCAAGTCCCTGGTCGATCACCTAGATGTGGGGGCCTTTTGCCCCCACATCGCTATATATAGGGATATAAGAGCCTACCGGTAAGGTAGGCTCTCTTCTTTAATGCAACCTTGGGGTATTGCCTGAATGGCGCGTGACTGACAACCCAAGGCGTCCATAAGTCGAAACCAGCGCAGCCTGATAACCCAATTGCAAGCCAGTGTTCATGTATCCATACTCCGCTCCCGGATAAGTTTTGCTGCCGTTCGAGACCGGGCGTGGTGAGAGATCTCCATCCAACTCAAGCGGTCCCTGGTTCAAAGCCAGTTGCACTTCCTGGTCGATCCAGAGTTGCAGGGCTCGATCCACAATGGTTGCATATTGCTCGCCTTGAGTTTCTGTTAAGGTATGCAGCGTGCGGCTGACACCACTACATTCCGCCCAGCCATCCACACCCCAGGCTTTGGCAACTGCCTGATCCTGGTCCAAGGGTTGGTTTGCCTTGCTTATATCTTTGGCGTACGGTAGTCCAGCCAAATTCGCTACCAGAAATTCCAGCACTTTGCTCTGCGGTGTGTGGATTACCGTTTTTTGAGACATGGGCACCTCAGCAAAGGCTTGAGGTAATCCCAGGCAATGCGCCAATTGGCCCCAAACGACCAACATGGCATGATCGGTTTCCTGGGTAACGGCTTGGATCTTTTCGCTCATGGATATTTCCTGTGATGATGAAGTCCATGAGATTATCTGATCTTTGGCAATTCGAAAAGTTCAGTTTTTTCGCAGAATCTTGCACCTCGCCAGTTATTTGCACAAAACTTACGCTAACGAATTAAGGATTGCTGCGGCGGGAAGGATGAAAGTCAAAAGAGTGGATTTCTGCGCCGCCGCAGCAATCCACTTGAACTAAGCCGCACGCCCGAGGCCATGTTGTGCAAGTCTTTGGGATTTAAAGCTGATCCGCAATCCTGTTTACCATAAAAAAAGGTGCCGGTCGTCTCTGTGAAGGTTTGTTGACAAGTTCGACATTGATAGCGCTGAACTCCGCGCCGGGTTTTGCCAAACTTTCGAATGTTCGTTTGTTTTTCTCCATCCTGCCGTTTGCCATATTCTGCACATGCAGGATTTGGACAGAAATCACCTGGTTTTGCAAAGCGTTCCATCGTTCTCCCTCGGATTGAGTTAGCTTAAGTTTACACCACCATCTCAACACCATAAGGGAGACTATCCAACTCGGATCCGCTATATAATCCGCCAAAATTGGTATAATCAATTCCGACAGAAGGAGTCCAGTATGTTTTTATTCGAAGGCCCTGACCGCCGGAAAGAAGAAGAGCGTATCCGCCATGAAGGCCGCCTGCCGCCGGGGCAAGCGCTGACGTTGAAATTTCCCGTCCTGCACTACGGGCCGGTGCCGTCTTTCAACCCGGCCACCTGGGATTTGCGCGTTTGGGGCGAAGTGAACCAGGAAAAGCGCTGGACTTGGGATGAATTCAACCAACTCCCGCGCACGAAAATGGTGATGGATATTCATTGTGTGACGAAATGGAGCAAGTTTGACACCCTCTGGGAGGGCGTTTCGGTCAAGACGCTGGTTGAGCGGGGTTTGATCAAGCTCAAGCCATCTGCAAAATACGTTATGCAGCACGCCGAATACGGTTTCACGGTCAACCTGCCGCTGGAAGTGGTTTTACAGGACAATTTCCTACTGGCCACGCATTTCGACGGCCAACCGATCGACGCCGACCATGGTTATCCCCTGCGAGGAGTCGTGGGACACATCCCCAGCGAACCCGGCCTGGAGACGCCCTATTTTTGGAAAGGGGCCAAATGGCTGCGCGGGTTGGAGTTCATGCCCGCCGACCGGCGTGGTTTCTGGGAACAAGCCGGGTATCATAACCGGGCCGATGTCTGGAAAGAAGAACGCTTTGGATAATCCCTAAATTTTATACAGAGAGGCTGGTTGACCGACAAATGTTATGTTTCTCACCACAAAGGCACGAAAGCACCGAGTTATGAAGCGAAAAACCTTGAATTCCTTCGTGACTCTGTGACTTCGTGGTGGATTTATTGCTTTTGTCAGTCAATCATCCAGAGAGGTTTGAAGTGTGAGGTAACAAAAAGAGAAGTTGGGGGGCCAGCTTCTCTTTTTTGATTGTTCTCTCGAAAATTACGGTCGTTTCGTCAGTACCATCGTCAAGTCCACTTGCTTGCCGTCACGGATGACCGTTAACACGATGGAATCGCCGGGGGCTTTATTATTGATCAGGTAACGAATCAGTTCATCAAAACTCTTGATCGGTTGGCCGTCCATGGCGATGATCAGGTCGCCGCCGCCCAGCAATCCGCGCTGGAGACCCAAGTCCTTCTTTCCGGCAATCAGGCCGGCTTTGTCGCCCGGCCCGCCCGGCGTGACATTGGTGACGTATGCGCCGGAATGGTTGCTCAAACCCAGGGCATTAATCTCATCGAGGCTCAAATCAGAGACCGAGCCCAGTCCCATATAGGGGTAATCATACTTGCCGGTTTTGATAATCTCTGGCACAACCCGCTTGACGATGTTAACCGCAATCGAAAAGCCAATGCCCGAATTGACCGGCTCACCGGTATTGTTGCTTGCATCGGTGCGGATGGCGCGGTTGACCCCCACGACTTCCCCAGACAGGTTGAGCAGTGGGCCGCCAGAGTTGCCGGGGTTGATGGATGCGTCGGTCTGGATCAAGTCACCGGCACTGAAGAAACTTCCGCCGGGAGATTCGTGCGCCGATGGCAGGGTGCGGCCAAGAGCCGAAACGATGCCGAGGGTCATGGTACCGTTCAAGCCAAATGGGTTGCCAATCGCAACTACCGATTGCCCCACCTTAAGCTGGCTGGAATCGCCCAGTTTCAGCGGGTGAAACTCGGAAGCCGGCGCATCGACTTTGATGACGGCCAGGTCAGAATCGAGGTCGGTGCCCACCAGGTTGCCGTAGGCCTTGAACCCCGAGGTGAAATCCACCTCGATCTTTTTCTGGCCTTCGACAACATGGAAATTGGTGACAACATGACCCTGGTCATCGAACACAAAGCCGGAACCCAGGCTGCCGCCCTGTGCGTTCAAAACACGGATGGAGACGATCCCCGGCGAAACGTTTTGATAAAGCGTGGTGAGCGTATCCTGCTGGCTTAAACCTTGCGCAGAAACAACAATTGGCGCGAGTGTTGGCGCAATTGGCGCAGTCGGCGCGACAACGGTTGGGTCGACTGGTAAGGCAGGCGCAGCGCCGGGTTGGAAGGTCTGGCAGGCCAGGGAAGCAAATACCAAAACAGAAACAGCTACCAATAAATGGGTTTTCACTTTCATGTTCACTCCTTGTACAGTCTCAAGTATTTTCAATCCTTCACGAAAGTTGGAATAACTTCCGATTTTAGGTCTCGATTTTTGCTAAAAGAAGATTGTTATTTTTCGAGTTCGCGGGCCTTTTGCAAGAGCGATTTTTGTTCCTCGCCCAGGTTTTTGGGCACACGCACTTTGACTTGCACGAACAAATCGCCTTTCACCTGGGGGTTTTTCAACTGCGGCATCCCGCGCCCGGCAATGCGAATTTTCTGCTCCGGTTGGGTCCCGGCCGGGATGGTGAGTTTCACCCGCCCGCTCATCGTGGGCACTTCCACTTCGCCGCCCAGGATGGCAGTGAAGACATCCACATGGACGGGGGCGTACAGGTCAGCGCCGTCACGCTCGAAGCGCGGGTCGTCTTGTACAGCTACTTTCAGGTACAGGTCAGAGCCATCCGGCGCGCCGCCTGCCAGGCGGACTTTCGTCCCTGTTTTGGCGCCGGCCGGAATTTTGACCTGAATCCGCCGCCCTCCGCTTTCGAACAGCCGGGTGGCACCCTGATAGGCTTCCTGCAGGGAAATGGAGACGGGTTGTTCGTAGGTGGGCGCACGCCGTGTGCGGATATCCGCTCCTGACATCCCGCCCATCCCGCCGAAAATCGCGCTGAAAAAGTCGGAAAATCCACCACCGCCCGCTCCGCCGAACAAATCATCGAAATTGACTTGCTGTCCGCCAGCGGAGCCAGCGCCTGTGGTGTACCACTGGCCCCAATCGAACCCATCGGGTCGTCCGCCGCTGCGCTGATAGTTCGAGTAGGCGCTGCCGAGCTGGTCATAGCGGGCGCGTTTTTGCGGGTCAGACAAGACCTGGTAGGCTTCGTTCATCTCCTTGAACTTATCCTCGGCCTGTTTGTTCCCAGGATTGCGGTCAGGGTGGTACTTTAACGCCAATTTACGATACGCCGCACGGATTTCGTCGGCGCTTGCAGAGCGGGATACACCCAAGGTTTCGTAATAGTCCTTATAATCCATATTACTTTTTATTCTATGACTTTTAAGAGCTGTGAGTCAAGCCAGGCAGGAGTTATCTAACGCAACTCTAACCTGATTTTTGGATTTGGCGTTTGCCGAGCAATTCAACAGCCGAACAAACGAATCGAAGCTGCGCTCATCACGCGGTAGAATATGGGTATATCATAATTCAGGAAGATCAGCATAAATGAAATCAATCTGTGTTTACTGTGGTTCTGCGGACGAAATTCATCCGGATTTCAGGCAGGCTGGCCGTCAAATGGGGCAAGCCCTGGCCGAGAACGGAATCCTTTTAATCTATGGCGGCGGCAAGACCGGTATCATGGGCGCTGTCGCCGATGGGGCGCTGGAAGCGGGCGGCCAGGTGACCGGCGTGATCGTCGAATCGATGAATACCCCGGCGCTAGCGCACATGGGGCTGACACGCTTGGAAGTAACCGCCACCATTCATGAGCGCAAAGCACGTATGTACGCACTGGCTGAGGGCTACATCACTCTGCCCGGCGGGTTTGGCACCTTCGACGAGTTGTTCGAAACTCTCACCTGGGGGCAGATTGGCGTGCATGAAAAGCCGATCGGCCTGCTGAATGTGCGCAATTACTTTGAGCCGCTGATGGCAATGATCATGCACGCCGAAAAAGAAGGCTTCGTCTTCCCTGAACATCGCAAAATGCTGTGCTTGGCCGCATCTCCGCAAGAACTGCTGGCTTGCATGGGGAAGCACCAGCATCCTACAGATGCTGTCAAGAGGTGGATGCGGCAGGACCAGTAGATTTGTCTCCGACAGTTGTAATTCTCCAAAGGCCTGCGCGTGCTCAATCTTGACAGACTCCCTTTATTCATCTTTGCCTCTATCGTGCTGCTACTGACGCCCGGCCCGGCCGTGCTCTATATTATCGCCCGCAGTGTTGACCAGGGGCGCGTGGCCGGTCTCATTTCTGTGTTAAGTATCGAAGTGGGCAATTTCTTTCACGCCATTGCTGCTGCTCTCGGCCTTTCGGCGCTGTTATTCTCTTCTGAAACGGCGTTTAATTTGGTGAAATACCTGGGTGCGGCCTATCTGGTTTACCTGGGTCTGCGCAAACTTTTCTCGGGTGGCGTAAATTTACAGGAAACACAAGCCGAACCCCAGAGCCTGCCACGGATTTTTTCGCAAGGCGTGACAGTAGCCATTCTTAACCCCAAGACTGCGCTGTTTTTCCTGGCCTTCCTGCCGCAATTTGTAGACCGCTCCCGTGGACAGGTTGGCCTGCAATTGCTGATCTTGGGCTGCCTGTTTGTTACCCTGGCGGTTGTCACTGACGGGATGTACGCCTTGTTAGCCAGTTCAGCAGGGCAATGGCTGAAGACCCGCCGCCGGGTGTGGCAGGCAGAACGTTACGTTGTGAGTCTCATCTACATTGGGCTGGGCATGACCGCCGCACTGGCAGACAGCCTGCCCGGAGGATGAGCATCATGGGTGCAGGGCCATCTGCTTGCAAGTACCCGCAAAGTAAAATTGGCTCTCTGGGAATTCCCGTGGTAAGCTCCTGCATTTTGGGGTATGAGCGTGCNNCGCTCATACCCCAAAATGCAGCCTTCTTCACGGAATTTTCTGGAGAGCCGTAAAATTGTTTATACAAATCGTTGAAAATGTACAGTTTCAGCAGGATACGGTCTGGAACAGCGATTTTGCCAATCGTGCAGTGGCGCAGATCTCCGCAAAAGGTCAATCTCCTCGGTGCCCAAATAACCCTGAAAGCGTGGGTGAATCAACAGGTAATGAGCCAGGATGCGCACATACTGCTGGGTGCGGAGGATGTGTGTGCCGGTTTCGCGATCCCGAAATTCGGCCAGGGCTGCATAGCCGATATAGGCAACAGCCTGGGCGTGCGCCAGCTCCTCGGTTCGTTCGCGGACTCTCTCTTCCAGGAGCCTGTTCTGGTCATGAAGCGCCAGATGCGTTTTCACCCGGGCGCGCACAATCGGTGTGCTGACCGGTTTGGTAATGTAATTGAGTGTGATGGTTAAATTTTCTTCGCTTCTACGCAAATCATCTTCTGCCTGTTTGCGCTCGGTGATGTCGAAACAATGCCCGATGTAGCCAATAAATTCTCCGGCGCTGTTGTAATTGGGCGTGCCCAAATCTTGCAGCCAGCGGTATTCGCCGCTTGCATGGCGCAGCCTGTATTCCATATCAAAGGGTTCATGTTTATCGAATGCGGTGATATACGTTTCAAGACAGCGGTCGAAATCATCCGGATGAACGCCTTCAGTCCAGCCATTGCCCATTTCCTGCTGTAAGGTTCTTCCGGTAAACTTCAACCAGGGTTCGTTAAAGTAATTACATAACTTGTCTGTTCCGGAGGTCCAGATAAGCGCCAACCCAGAGTCTGCCAGGTTGCGGTATTGAATCTCTTTTTCAAGCAGTTCTTGTTCCGCGCGTTTGCGTTCGGCGATGTCTTGTAAAATGCAGTGGGTCTGTTTGAACTCCCCGTTGATTTTATGACCGATGCGGCCTTCGAAGGCGATAAAAAGCCGGTTGCCGTTTTTGTGGAGCATTTCAAATTCGCTGTAGATTTGCCCGGCGGTTTTGAAGAGCAGGAAACGCTTTCGGAAGCCTTCAACAAAAGCTGGCGTCAGGAGATCGCCGAACCAGCGCCCAAGCACTTCCTCACGTTTGTATCCAAGTAGATCCAGCCAGGCCCGGTTGACATCGATAAAGTTTCCGTCTTCATCCAGAGATTGATACCCAAGGGGAGCCTGGTCGAACAGCATGCGGAAACGTTCTTCGCTCGCCTGCAACTCTGCTTCGGCCTGCTGGCGCAAGTCGGTTTTTTTATGGCACGTTCCTTTTTTAGCGACCAGTCAGCAGTCATCAGTTATCCGTCACTTCTCACTGATTACTGATGACAGTTCACTGCTCACTGACCCCTACTCCCGGGCTTTACGGCTGGTAATATCATCCACCATGGCATAGCACAGTTCATCCTGTCCGTTCGAATAGTCAACGATGGCTTCGATCTGCACCCAGAGCGGAGCAGATCCGGCCTGCTGAACGGCGACTTCGCAGATTTGTTTGCTTCCGCTTGTAAAGACTTTATCAAGGAAGGTGCTGAAAGTTAGGCGCGCTTCTGGAGAAATAAACAAAGCGAAACGTCGGTTGATCAGTTCGCTGAGCCCAACGCCCATCATTTTTGCGCCAGTTATATTAGCGCGGCGGATCGTCCCATCCCGCGTGAGTGTAAAGTAACCCAGCGAAGCAAAGGCGTACAGTTCAGCATACTGACTGAGGGTCGCTTCCAGCTCCGCCTTGGCTTGTAACAGTTCCTCGTTCTGCATCTCCAACTCAATCTGGTGCACTTCCAACTCGTGGATCAGGCGCAGGGTGTTGGTCTCTGTGGCAGGAGATTTCTTGCGCTGGCTCAACTTCGCTTCGGCTTGCTGGCGCAGATCTGTTTTTTTCATGGCGTTTCCTTTATGTCATTGCAAAGGAGCGTGCTCTCCGCGACTGAAGCAATCTCAGGTTGCGAGGGGATTGCTTCGCTCGCGTGTACACTCACTCGCAATGACATTTCACTAATCACTTCTTCAACTCAGCGGTCAGCTTCTCAAGATAGGCATTGGCGATTACCAACTCAGCGGCGCGTTTTTCCTTTTCTGCGTTTTGGAAGGCGAGTTCCTGGTTGGCGATGACCAACTCGGCGACCAGTTTATCTTTGCCTTCCAACTTCTTGACCTCGGTAATATCGCTAAACGTGATCACCACGCCGTCAATCATATTCTCCAGCGTGCGGTAGGGCAGGATGCGCACCGTGAACCAGGAACCTTCGGGGGTGGCGATCTGTTTGTCCACTTTGACCAGCGTCCGCAGGACTTCACGCGCATCCTCGGCCAGCTGCGGGTAGAGCAGTGCCGAGGCGATATCGGTGATCGGGCGGCCCACATCGCTGGGGATCAAGCGGGTGATCTGGCTCGTCTGGCTGGTGAAACGCCGCACGCGCAGCTGATTATCCAAAAACAAAGTGGCGATGTCGGTACTGTCGAGCAGGTTCTTCAGATCGTTGTTCGTGTGAGAAAGTTCATTCACGTTAGCTTGCAATTCGTTATTGACCGTTTGCAACTCCTCGTTCATCGATTGCATCTCTTCTTTGGAGGTGGTCAATTCTTCGTTGGTCGATTGCAGTTCTTCGTTGGTCGATTGCAACTCCTCGTTGGCTGATTTGAGTTCCTCCTGCGAGGTCTGCATCTCTTCACGGATGGATTGCACTTCCTGACGCGCCTGGTTGAGTTCGCGCTCCAGTTCATCCAGGCGCGCGCTTTGCGTTGAGCCCCGGCGCGGCTTGCCGCTTGCCTTGGAAATCAGCTCCACGTCCCGAAAGACAATCAGCACCATCCCCTCCAGGGCATTCTTTTCGTGGATGGGTTGGATGGTCACCTCGATGGTATGCGTACCGCCATTGGTGCCAACAACCAGATTCTTGAGCGCGACCGTTTTTTGTTCGCGCAGCGCTTTTTGGAAAGCGCCTGTCAGTTCGTAGCGCAAGCCTTCGCGCGCCATCGCAAAGATATTCCAATTGGCTTTTCCAGCCGCTGGCTCCAGATATTTTCCCGTGCGCCCATTAATGTAAAGAATATCACCTGTCTCGTTGGTCAAGACTGCCGCGGGGGCATAGGTCTGCAAGATCAGGCTGTCGGCCAGAATCTGTAGATTGGCGGTTGGTTTTTGCGCCTGCTCGGCTTTGCCCGTTCGGGCCGCAGTAAACAGGATCGGAAAATCAATCGTCCGCTCCGCCAGAACCGCTTCCCGCCGTCGGTAGAGGCGCGTTTTGGCATCCAGCGTGGCGAACAGATCGGTAAATCCGCCGATGGTTTCAGAATTGCCCAAAAACAAAATCCCGCCCGGGCTCAGACTGTAATGAAAGAGCGGCAGAAGTTTCTTCTGCAATTCAGGCGTCAGGTAGATCAACAGGTTGCGGCAGCACAAAAGGTCGAGTTTGGTAAAGGGCGGATCCATGATCAGGTTCTGTTGGGCAAAGATGACCATCTCGCGGATCTCTTTGTTCACCCGATAGCCGCGCTCAGTCTTGACGAAGAAACGCTCCAGGCGGTCGGGCGAAACCTCGGCAGTGATATTAACCGGGTAGAGGCCCTCGCGCGCTTTTTCGATGGTTTTCGCATCCAGGTCAGTGGCGAAGATTTGCAAGCTAAAGGTTTTCGCTAATTTCTGCGGCTTGATCGAATCCAGCGCCTCTTTGAAAAGCATCGCCAGCGAATAGGCTTCCTCGCCGCTCGAACAGCCCGTCACCCAGGCGCGCAAAGTTTGCTCGGGGGCGCGCTCCGCCAGCAGGGCGGGCAGGGCCATGGTTTTCAACGCTTCCCAGGCGGCCGGGTCACGGAAAAAGCTTGTCACCCCAATCAACAACTCGTTGAACAGGATTTCCACTTCCTGTGGATTTTCGCGCAGGTAGGGCAGATACGCGGCGATATTCTTCATGTGGTGCAAGCCGATGCGCCGCTCAATGCGCCGATGAACCGTGGTTTTTTTGTAGAGCGAAAAATCGTGTCCGGTTTGCGCGCGCAGGAGCAGCAGCGCTTTTTCGATCGAATTCTTCGCCTGGTCTTCATCTAGTAAACCCGGTTGGGTGAAGAGCGGCGCGTGGTGAATAAAGTCGCGGATACTGGCAGGCAGTTCGTCCACGGGCGCGATCACATCCGCCAGCCCGGCGTCAATCGCGCTACTGGGCATCCCGTCAAATTTGGCCGTTTCGGGTGACTGCACAAAGACACTGCCGCCCTTTTCTTTGATGGCGCGCAGGCCGAGCGTACCGTCTGAGCCCATCCCCGAAAGGATCACGCCCAGACTGTGTTCCTGCTGGTCTTCTGCCAGCGCGCGCAGGAAGAAATCGATCGGCAGGCGCAGTCCGCGCGGGGCCAATGGAACCAGCAGATGCAAAACGCCGTGCAGGATCGAGAGATCTTTGTTGGGTGGAATCACGTAAACACAGTTCGCTTTGACCCGCATCCGATCCTTGGCCTGAAAAACCGGCATGGGTGTCCCCCGCTGGAGCAGTTCCACCAGCATGCCTTTGTAAGTGGGGTCAAGGTGTTGGACGATGACGAACGCCATGCCGCTCTCGGCTGGCACATTGGCGAGGAAAATTTCCAGCGCCTCCAGCCCGCCCGCCGAAGCGCCAATGCCGACAATGGGGAAAGTGATTTCAGGCAGAGTACCCCTCCCTATTTTAGGGATAACTTCACCAGACAGGCTCTGCAGTTTCTTCTTAGTTTCTGGGATTTCGGACTGCGCTGCGAGTTTCTTTCTTGGAGACATCCTGAACCTCGTCTGAGACAAAATCTGGATCCCGAAAATATCATTTTTTGCCACAGGATCGAATTCCATTGTACATCTTTAATGCTATTTTTATTCTTTCCCAATAACGCGAATGGCAAACCAGGCGGGTTTACGAAGCTGATCAAGTGAGCAGGGTACTGTGCGAATAATTGAAACAAAATCATCTGTTATCCGGGTGCTTTTCTATACAGGAAAGTTTATCGATTTATACAAGAAGCAGGAGGCTTAGGAAAGCCAATTTCCGGGATGGTTCCCTGGGTTGTGAAATAGAAAAGATATTTGCGCCATGAATTTTGACAAAGGTGGGCTGTCACTGGTAAAACTTGGATGCAGAACCAAAACCTTACCAGGAGACAACCCACGGCAAACAGAATACGGCAAGTAGACGAAAAAGTCAAGTCAGTGAAAGTAGCGCTTGAACAAATCAATGTGAAAGCAGCAGCCCGCAAAGCAGGCGTAGCCAGCAGCACACTGCGTTATGATTTGGGTAAATTGGAGATGGCGTTACCCCAAATACTGACAAATCAGGCACCAGGTTTCAAGCCAGTAGAACCCCCAACTGTCGCACCGACACCTGCCAAAGAAAATCGGGAATGCTCGGAATGTGGTGGAAAGGTAAGAAAGAATGGGGTATATTGGATTCTGAACTGGCACCTTATGGGCAAATCAAATAAACATCGGATAAATGGTGGTGCGCTTCTCGTAACTTTGCGCTTCCACTCTCTCCAAGTCTGCCAGACAGTGATCGCAACGCTTCACACGGTGTACTTCCACATGATCTGGGTTCGCAACTGCCTTGAGCGTTTTACCAGGATGTCCAGGTTGACCACCGCTATTCTTGTCACTTTTCTGCCTCAGGCTCTTGGACGTCTTTTTCAGCCCATCGCTCGATGGCGGTTTACTGCTATTACCGCTGTTCTTGGCTACCTGATCTTCCAGCCGCTGAATACGCTCGGCCAACTTCCCAAGCATTTGGTGGAAAAGCTTGATGACGGCTTCTTTGCCAACATCGTACGTAGCGCCAATTTCTTCATCGCTTGGTAGACGGAGTGGTTCCATGACCTATATTTTGCCCGGCTTTTATGTTCTTGACAATCCCAATTTCCACTCAATTCAGGCTTGCTATGCCTGAGCAGTTACGATATTTATTCAAATTGTCCATCAGTTATCCAATTCGTAAGCGGCGTTGAGTGCCTCCATTTTGCAAAGCGCTACACTGATTGATACTCTGTGGAAAATGCCTGGCATGCGACGCAATTCTGTTATGATACAAATCTGCAATAGCGGGTTCGCCGAAGGAATGGATAACCATCAAAAATAATATAATCCTTTCACGGTATCTATGCCAGACAAAGCGGGCCATCAGCCATCTCCAGTGGTAATGCGCCTTTTTCAGGGAACCCTGATGGGAAAAGGCTGGCAAAAAGAAAAGGTCCGGATAGCTTGTGAATTTTTTCAATAGTGGAGATTTTCTGCAAAATTAAGCCTATAATAAATTGTAGATGATGCACTTTTGAGTAATCAGGGTTGCGAGGCATTCCATGAAATCCCGTTTGAAGCATCCGCACCAACCGGCGTTGTTGAATCTGGCAGGCCTTGTGGGTTTGTCTCTGCTGGTAACGCTGACAACCTGGGGATTATCGATTGCGGGCTTTGTTGAAGCCTCAATGGTTTGGATTGGTCTGATTTTCCTGGCTTTTTTCAGTCTGATGTTTTTGATTATCTGGATCATGGGGGCCAACCAGATGCGCTGCGCGCAAGCTTTTCTGGATAGTGAGCGCGTTCTGGTAGGTTGGACCTATTCCACGCCAGAATGGCAGAGATTGAAAGAAACCCGCTGGCAGGAGGAAAAGAATGACTGGAAAGTGCAACTTGGCTGCCTGACCTTTTTGCTGGCCCTGGCAGGTTTGCTAACCGGCATCCTGCTTGGCTGGGAGGATGGCTTCCTGGCTGTCATTGCGCGCGGGCTGGTGGGGCTGATGCTGGGCGGGTTAATCGGCGGCGTATTTGGAATCCTGGTGGCAGGCAGCAACCAGTGGAGCGCCCACCAGGCGTACCGCAATCCCGAACCAGGGCTGATCGCCCTGGGAGTGAATGAAATTTATGCCAGCGCTGATTACTTCCGTGGGGACGGCAGGGTTAGTTACATCCGGGAAGCCAAACTACAGCCTGGCGAAAACCACATCCTGGAATTGCAGCTTGTTTTCCCGCCCAGAATCCGTATGCCAGACGAAGAGCAGTGGAATATCCCGGTTCCACTTCAATGGCTCGAACGGGTGCAGGAAATTTTGCCAGTTCTGGCAGCCCCAGGTGAAAATCGTCTGCTTGAATAAGGTTGGTCGGCAAAGCTGTTCTTTTGCAGTGCCGGAGTATTCAAATGAGAAAACTCAATTGGTTTCCCCTGCGAATTCTTGTGCTGGCTGGCGCACTGTGGTGGAGTCTCTCCTTTGCCGAGACCGGTCAGGCGAGGCGGGAATTTCCCCAGCCGGCAGGGCTGGAGCCGCAAAAGGTGTATGCCTCCACACAGCCAGGCGCGCCGTGCCTGAACGGCGAAGAAATTAAGCTGGAAGTTTGGAATGTGGGGGCCGCGGGCGGCGAACAATACGAGGAAGTCATTATCAACGGTAAAAGAAAAATGGGATTTACCTTCTCCGGGGGTGAAAACGGCTATATTTTTGAAAGCGCTTACCAGGGCAAGTTCAACACGCTCGATGAATACCTGCAATACCAGAACTCCGATTCCGGCAACACGATCAAGGAATGGTGGCAATTCGTTGACGGTGTAAAAGTGGAACAGCGCATTTACTGGAAAAATTTTGGCGAGGATGACTTCAAAGAAACCGTGCGCTGCGGATTGGCGGTCGAAAACCCGCAGGCCTTCCAACCATCCACCGCGCCCACCCAGCCGCCGGTTTCCGGGCCTCAGCCCGGCACCTCCCCGGAGAATCCCCCAGCCACAACCAAGACCGCCAACCCGAACCTGCCCCTCATCGCGGCAGTGATCCTGGTTGGCGGCGCGGTGCTGGTGGTGACCGCAACGGGTGGCATCCTGGTCATCAAGGCGCTCGCCCCGCGAACACGCCCGCCCACCCCCGGGGATGCCGCCAGCGCCATCCGCGCTTGGCAGCGGGCGGCGAAACAGGCTGAACGCGAGGCCGAGAACTACATCCAGCAATGGGAAAAGGCGCGGCAGACCGGCGACCCAAACGACCCCGGTTACCAGGCCCTGGAAAAACAATACCGCGATTACATCCAACACCAGCGCCAGCGGGCGGCGGAGGCGCGTCAGAAAGCCGGCGAAATCGAAGCCAGCGAGCGCGAATTCCAGCGCGAAGAGCGCCAACAGCAAGCCTACCGGCGTCATCGGGAGGCAGAATCCGGTTTCATCCAGCAGGAAAGCCAGCGCCAGGCCCAACGCCAGGGCGGCTTCGACCGTCAGATGGATCAAGCCGTCCGGCAAAACCAGCAAAAGCAGGAACAACGCCAATTGGAACAGAAGCAGGCCCGGCTCCAGCGTGAGCGGGACTTGATCGAAAGCCGGATGAAGGTCAACGAAGCCGAATCCCGCATGTACCAATCGTTTGCCGCTGGACACCAACTCGCCCAGACGGGGCTGGAATACATCAAAGCGGGAGCCGATTTCGCCATTGACGTTGGCGCAAATCTCAATCCCATGATCGGGAAAATGATCAAATCCGCTTATAAGCTGGCCGCCGGGACGGCTGGCGGGGTGGGCGAGGCCCTGGCAGACCCCAAAAACTGGGGCACGCATGTTCTCAAGGGCGCGGCCAGGGGTGTGTTGGATGTTGGCGCAGACAAGCTCAAGTCTGGCGCGATTAAGGGACTGCCTTCACCCGTACGCACACACCCTTTTTTTAGAGGAGTCAAAGTGAACACCGACCCGGTGCGGATCAGCACCTTCCTGGAACAGACCGGCAGGAGCGCGGCCCTCCAGCGCGCCATTTTCAATACCGCCTGCACCAAGCTCAAAAACCAGATTAACCCCATCATGGTTGGCAAAGAGATGCTCAAAGAAAAGCTTGGCAAATAGAAAGGAAACCCGGATGAACCCACTTCCACAAACCCGCCTGGCAAGCGCCCTGCTCCCTGCGCTGGGCAATCTGGTTTCGGCTGAAAAGAACTTACTTTCGCCCTTCCTGCTGCCCATTGAGCGTCAACCCTTCCCCGGCGAACTCGAAGCGACCGGTCTGCTGACCGCCAACGGACGGCCCAAGCCCGAATTCCAACCCGTTTTGGAGCGTCTGGCGCAGCCCGCCAACCTGGTAGACCTGCGCTTTTCGGCGGGCGATCAGGTTTTCCAGTTCAGCCTGTACGACGCCAAACCGGGCCAGGCAGCCATTTTGTTGATGAATTCAGACGATGGCCTGCTGCTCGAATATCCCGCTGAGGTGGAATCCATTTTAGGTGGATTGATGCAGTACACCGGCAACAGCCTGGTGGCGAGTTTCGACTTCCAGGCCAGCCTGCCCAACGGACAAAGCCTGGTGCTGGCCGCCCTGGCCGATCTGCGCCGCCGGGAGGTGGCCCGCGCTTTTGCTAACCTGATGGTGACCGAACCGCAACCCGTCACCGCTACGGAAGCTGCTCATTGGCTGGCTGAATGTCCTGCGAACCCGCAGTGGCTGACCGCCCTGGTGCGCCAAACCGATTCCGGCGCGCCAGACAACGCCCAGGTTCAGGCAGATCTGAGCCATCTTGCAGAACAGGGCTTCTGCAAGCCAACCAGCGGCGGCTTCCTGCTCGCCGAAACCACCCTGCCCCTGGCCGACCGCCTGGTGCTGATCGACTCCATGTACTCGCTGGATGCCGCCCGGATGGGCAGCGACAACCGCGCCGAGGTGATCAGCCTGACCGCCCTGCAAGCCGGGGTCAACGACTTCCTCCAAATCGAATTCCAGGGCGCGGAACTCCTGTGGACCAGTCTCAGCCCGGTTGCGTTTTTAGACCAGGTGCGTTATTACCTCGAAAATGGCGGGGGCGAACCCGCCAACCATACCACTACTCTCATCCAGTCGGCCAAACCGCAGGCCGCGCTCGCCTGCCGTCAATGTGGCAGCGCGTTTTCTCCCAACGCCCGTTTCTGCCCCAGGTGCGGGGCCCCCATCGCCAACGAGTGATGGAAAAAAGCGGTCAGCCCCCAACAGGATGGTAACAATGAAAACAGCCCATCAATATTGCTCCAAATGCGGTGCGGTTTTACCCGTTGATGCAGGCTTCTGCGAACAATGCGGCACAGCCGTGCCAGTCAGGGAGCGGACGGCCCCACCCGCCAGGCCACCCTCTCAAGTCTCGCAACAACAGGTCTACCCACCCGCTCCCTACTATCCAGTGGCTGCCGGGAAAAAGTCTTTCCCATCCCTGCTGATCGCTATCTTCGGGGCGGCATGCTTGGGGCTGATCTGTGTGGGGGTACTGCTCATTGGGGGGTATCTCTACTTCCAGAACCAGCCAGAGATGGTTCTGAATCCTGCGAAAACGGCGGAGAACCCGCCTCAGCGAACGCCGGTAATTCCAACGGCGCTCCCCCCAACAGGAACACAGGTCTCCCCTACGAAACAGGTTCAACCCATCGGCGGGATTGGTTCTCCCCAGGAGACGTTCTCCCGCTGGCCATTGGATTATTCGCTCCAATGGGAATTGGGCGAAAACGATGTTTTCATCACCGATATCAACCAGGATCATTCCTGGATCATTGGCCTGAAGAAACCGGAAAGCATCGTCATGGTCATCCCAGCTGATCCATCGGCATATTATCCCGCCAGTGTAAATATTCGCGTCAAAGTAAAACCCGGCGATTTCGCCAGCGCGGGACCCTATGGGGTCATCTGCAACTTCCAGGATGAGAATAACTATTACGTGGCTGAAATCTGGAAAAGTTCGTATGGGATCGGAAAAATGCAAAACGGGGTCTTTACGCCGCTGACTGAACCCTACTGGCAGACCAGCCAGTTCATCAGCCAGGTTGGCCCGGATGGATTTGTGGAGGTGGGTGTGAGTTGTTTCTCCTACTCCGTAGGGCTGGAAATCAACGGCCTGGGGGAGACCTTCCCGGTTTACGATGCGGGGGAGAGTTTTTCGGGTGGAGCAGTCGCCTTGTTTGGCGCTTCGAGCCAGGAAGCGCTGGATATGCTGATGGGAATTTTCTACTTCAAGGATTTGGTCATCGAGCCGATGAATTAGCTCCCTGGGCAAACTCGAACTACTATCTATGAATCAAAAGACTTTTCCTGTCAAAACAGAAGCTAGCTTCTGTCTCACACAAGATCGCAGGCTACCAGCAACATGCAAATCATTGAGACCACGATCCGTTTTTCGAGCAAAAATCAGGGTCTGTCACGACCGACTACCGTTTTAGGTTTCACATAGGGTAAAATACTCTCCATGCAATCTTCTCTCGAAAAACTGCGTAAATTTTTCCGTCTCGAAGCCGAAAATAAATATGCCAACACCGCCGTGATTGGCGGGTTGGCAAAAATTTTGGATTTCTGGGAAGCCGAAGCCCGCAACGAAAGCGTGCCCGAAGAACTGATCCAACTGGTGGCCCTGCGCCTGCGCGACTACCACCGCCTGACCCCTACCTCCCGCGCCGATACGCTCAAGGGCGTCTGGAAGCGCATCCAGGGCCAGATTCCCGATGGTGAGATCCCGACTCCGATCTACGCGGAGGCAGGGACTCCGCCAAAGCAGACTTCCCCGGAGCAGCCTGCTCCAATCGAAGAGCGCCCTGCCTCGAGGCTGCAAGCACACCCGCAGCAGCGACCTGAACCCCGCGCCGAATCTCAACGAAAACCGGCTTCCTCGCGCGCCTCGACTTATCCCGGCGCGCAGACCTCGCAAACGCCGGTGGCACTGAATGCCGCCCTGACGGTCTTGCAGGGTGTCGGCCCCAAGAATGCCTCGTCCCTTGAAAAACTGGGCATGTTTACCCTAGGGGATATGCTCTATTACTTCCCGCGCCGTTACGATGATTACAGCCAGCTCAAACCAATCCGCTCGCTGTTCTACGGCGAAGTGGTGACGGTCATCGGGCAGATCCAGAGCGTTGTCAACCGTCCGGTGCGCAGCGGCAAAATGCAAATTGTCGAAGCCGTGATCAGCGACGGCACCGGTGCGCTGCGCATCAGCTGGTTCAACCAGCCCTGGCTGCTGAACCGTCTCAGCGAGGGGATGAATATCGCCGTGGCGGGCAAGATCGAGCAGTACCTCGGCCGCCTGGTGCTGAATAGCCCCGATTGGGAACTGGTCGAGACCGAGCACTTGCACACCAACCGGATCGTGCCGATCTATCCGCTGACCGCCACCATCACCCAGAAGTGGCTGCGCCAGTTGATGGACCAGGTGATCAAGTTCTGGGCGCCGCGGGTCTCGGACCCGCTCCCCGAAACGGTCAAAACAGCTGCTGGGTTGGTCGGTCTCGGCGAAGCCATCCACCAGGCGCACTTCCCCGATACCCAGGAGTCGCTCAAAGCCTCCCGCGAGCGGCTCGCCTTCGACGAAATTTTCTACCTGCAAATGGGCGTCCTGCGCCAGAAACGCGACTGGCAGGCCGTGGTCGGGCGGATTTTCGATGTGCCGGACGAATGGCTGAACGAACGCCTCGCGGCCCTGCCCTACACCCTGACCGGGGCGCAGAAACGCGCCGTGGATGACATCCTGGTGGATGTTGGCTCCGGCCGCCCGATGAACCGCCTGATCCAGGGCGACGTGGGTTCCGGGAAAACGGTCGTGGCAGCCCTGGCGGCGATGATGATCACGCATTCCGGGGCGCAGGTGGCGATCATGGCCCCCACCTCGATCCTGGCCGAACAACACTACAAGAGTTTTTCCGGGCTGATGATAGCAGATGGAGCCCTGGCCGAGGGTCAGGTCCGCCTGCTGACCGGCGACACCAGCAACGGGGAGCGAGAATCAATTCAGGAAGGTCTCGCTTCGGGCGAGGTCAAAGTCCTGATCGGCACACACGCGCTGATCGAGGAACCAGTGGCCTTCAAAGATTTGCAATTGACCGTCATCGATGAGCAACACCGTTTTGGCGTGGAACAACGCGCCGCGCTGCGCAGCAAAGGCGCCAATCCGCACCTGCTGGTGATGACGGCCACGCCGATTCCGCGCTCGCTGGCGCTGACGCTCTATGGCGATTTGGATCTTTCGGTGATGGACGAAATGCCAGCCGGGCGCGAACCCGTTTCGACGCATGTCCTGACCCCGCAGGAACGCGAACGCGGCTACAGCCTGATCCGCAGCCAGATCGAAGCCGGGCGCCAGGCTTTTGTCGTTTACCCGTTGATCGAGGAAAGCGAAAAGCTGGAGACACTCAAAGCCGCCGTGGACGACCACGAACGCCTGTCGAAAGAGATTTTCCCCGATTTGAAACTGGGCCTGCTGCACGGCAAGATGAAGCCGGATGAAAAAGACCGCGTCATGGCCGATTTCCGCGATCAGAAATATGACATCCTGGTTTCGACGACCGTCATCGAAGTTGGTGTGGATGTGCCGAATGCGACTGTCATGCTGATCGAAGGCGCGGACCGCTTCGGGCTGGCGCAGCTGCACCAACTGCGCGGGCGCGTTGGACGCGGCGGTGGCGAGTCCTTCTGCCTGCTGATCCCTGCCGAGGCAAATGCCACCGAGAACGAGCGCCTGCAAGCCATGGCCGAGACGAATGATGGCTTCAAACTGGCCGAACTCGACCTGCAGCAGCGCGGCCCCGGCGAATTCCTGGGCACGCGCCAATCGGGCTATGCCACGACCCTGAAAATGGCCTCGCTGACCGATGTGACCTTGATCGAAAAAGCCCGTCTGCACGCGCAAAAGATGTTCGAAATCGACGCCGAGTTGAAAGCCCCCGAACACGCCCTGCTGGCCGAAGCGCTCAACCGCTTCTGGGGCACGAAGGGTGATGTCAGTTAGGTTCGTGACGATGGACGATGGACCGTGGTTTGCCGTTTGTCGTCCATCGTTGAGTGAGGCCTATTTCGTTTTCCTGGAGTCATCTTTTATGGTAAGAGCCATTTTCCCCGCCACATTCGACCCGATCCACTACGGCCATATGGATATCGCCGAGCGCGCTGCCCGGCTGTTTGACGAGATAGTCATTGCCGTTTACGATAAACCGCTGAAATCCCTGTTATTTTCACCTGAAGAACGAATTGACCTGGTTAAGCAATCTTTCAAAGACCACCCCAAAATCCGCGTTGTGGGCTACAGTGGGCTGACAGTCAACAAGGCGCATGAAATCGATGCCCAGGTAATTGTGCGCGGCTTGCGTGTCTTTTCAGATTTCGAGTTCGAGTTCCGCATGGCGCTGGCGAACCACCGCCTATCCAGGGATGTGGAAACCGTGGCGTTTATCACCAATGAAGAGCACACCTTTATCTCATCCACCACCGTGCGCGAGATTGCCATGCTCAACGGCGACATTTCGAGCATGGTGCCGCCGCATGTGGAGGCTGCATTAAAGCGCAAAGTGGCCGAAATGAGTGACAGTCAGCTCCCGGCGAATGCGCTGCGGGATTAGGGAGATTTTTTTGCTTGAAGATTTTCTTTTAAAAATACTGCATTTTAGGGTGTGAGCGTGCGTACGCACGCTCACACCCTAAAATGCAGGGTTCTATTTCGAATATTCCCAATGAACCCAAGTCATCACAGCCTGAGTTTGTTATATAATTACAGAGTACCGCGTAAATCACTAGAAGCGGTGGCACGTCAGCAAAATCATTTTTGCTACGATCATCGAAACGCCTGTCCGCCAAAGCGGAGGACCTTATGGACATCCTGCACCTTGTAGACCGCCTCGAAGAACTTTTCAACGAAAGCCGCGCCCTGCCCTTCACCCGCAATGTGGTTGTGGATGAAGATAAAATGCTGGATATTATCGACCAGATGCGAGTCACCATCCCCGAGGAAGTGAAAAAAGCCCAGCAATTGCTGGCGCAGAAAGACCGCATCCTGGCTCAGGCCCAGGAAGAAGCCAGCCGGATTGTGACCCTCGCCAAGGAAAAGGCTGAACAAATTGTCGAACGTGAGGCCATCGTCAAAAGTGCCCAAACCCGCGCCAGTCAGATTGTCAACCAGGCGCGCGAGGATGCGAACATCACCCGCCGCGACGCGGATGATTACGTTATCGACAGCCTGCAAAATATGGAAGAAGAAGTCACCCGCCTGCTGACACAGGTTCGCAATGGGATTCGAAAAATCGAAGAAGACCGCCTGCACGGGCCTGCCTCCACGGCAGCAGAAATGAAACCCGAGCCAACCTCGGCAGGCAACGAATAAATAAAAAGGGAAGTCCCCGCAATTGCGGGGACTTCCCTTTTTCAACGAGCCATCTGGTATTAGGATTTCTCCGCAGGCACGGCCGGGGGCAATTCCGCCGGGGCGCGGAAGACCATCCACCAGGTAATGAAAAGCACCAATACGGCCACCCAGATGCTCCACATATCGCGCTGAATGGTGAGCGCCTCGCTATCGGGGTTCATCCAGAACAGCACCAGCCCGATCATCGATAACACGTCGAAGGCGAGCAGGAACAGGGTGGCATGCACATATGTCTCGCGGCGCCGGATCAAATCAAAGGCGATGTAACAGATGGGGATGATGAGCAAAACATAATCATAAGACCAGAGGTAAGGCGGCAGCAGCACCCCCAACGCAATCGCCGCGCTAAACGCCATCAACGGGGAGAGAGTCTCCTGCTTTTTCCAGACCAGGAAGGCAAAAAAGGCTACCAGCGCCAGCGCTATGAAACCATATAAGGCAAAGGCGCAGGGTGAATCCCCGCTACAGGCCAGCCGGGTATAGCTCAGGAGGGTCGGTTGGTGCCCCAGGCGCATGCCAAGCAGGTTTTCTCCCGCTCCCAGGAACTTTTGCACCCAGAGCGGATCCTGAATCAGGCCAATGAGAAGCAGCCCCACCCCGCCCAGGGCAAGCCCGCCCAGGACCCGCCAGTTGCGCCGGAAGAGCAGCCAAAGGCCAATCAGCGCCACCACTGTCAAAAGCGGGGGTTTGAGCGCCAGTCCGGCAAGCGCGAGCCCCGCCAGCCAAGGATGGCGCGTTTCCATGAAAAACAGCGCCAGCGTTAGGAAAACCAGGAAAAGCGCCGCGATCGTGCCGGTCATCAAGCCGAGGAAGACATTCCCATTCAAAATGGTAGCCACCAGCACAAAAATGGCATAAGCCTGCCGATTCAACCCCTCCCAGCGCGTGGCCAGCCATAGGATGCAGAGTGCAATCAAGACCTGCGCCAGCAGATCCCAAAGAAGGTAGGCTTTTTCTATTGGGAAAAATCCCAGCGGGGCTGTCACCAAAGCCAGGGGCAGTGGATAAGGGAAAATCTTATTGGGTATCCAAATTGCGCCATTCGCGTGGTGGCCGCCCACCCAGTCAGTTGTCGAATAGGGATGCTCGCCAGTCCACGCCATCCGCCCGGAGAGCCAGAACGTGAAGAAACCGTTATTGACATAATCCACGTTGCGTTCGTTGTTGACAGCGATCCCATAATAGACAGGCAAAAGCGCCGCAAGCGCCAGGACGGCCCACCAACGTTCGAAGAAGATCTTGATTTTTTCCATCTCCGGCCTTATTCGAATTCAAAACGGAGGTGCTTCACGGTCAAGCCATTGTCGATCAATTCGCGCAGGGAATCAATCCCGATCTGCAGATGCTCATTGACGAACGCCTGTGTAACCTGCGCGTCACTTTCGGCTGTTTTGACTCCCTCAGGGGTCATGGGCTGATCGGAGACGAGCAGCAGCGCACCGGTGGGAATTTCGTTATAAAAACCCGTGCTGAAGATGGTGGCAGTCTCCATGTCAACCGCCATGGCGCGAATGCGGCGCAGGTAAGCCTTGAAATCGTCATCGTGCTCCCAGACTCGCCGGTTGGTGGTGTAAACCGTCCCGGTCCAATAATCACGTCCGTGATTGCGGATGGTGGTCGAAACCGCTTTTTGCAGACTGAAGGCTGGCAGCGAGGGCACTTCAGGCGGGAAATAATCGTTCGAGGTGCCCTCGCCGCGAATAGCCGCAATCGGCAGGATCAGGTCGCCAAGCTGGCTTTTTTCCTTCAAACCACCGCATTTCCCCAGGAACAAGACCGCCCTGGGCTGGATCGCGCTCAATAAATCCATGATGGTCGCGGCATTGGTGCTGCCCATCCCAAAGTTGATGATGGTGATGCGCCCGGCGTTGGCGTTGGGCATCGGTTTATCCAGCCCACGCACGGCAACATTGTTCCATTCAGCAAAAGTCTGCACGTAGTTATTGAAATTGGTCAGCAAAATATACTGGCCAAACTCACCCAAGCCCCTGCCGGTGTAGCGCGGCAGCCAGTTTTGGACAATTTCATCCTTGGTCTTCATACCGCCTCCCAGGCCTGGTACAAACCCAGGCGTCCACCTTCGCCATCGGAGTAAAACAGATCCACCACCCGGAAGCCTGTTTCTGCGGCCAACCGGCTTAATTCCTGCGCTGAAAAGTGATGCACGTAGCGCAGCCCTGTTCCACCGCCGCGCCAATCGAGCAGGAAGTCACCTTCGTCCACCTCCGCCGCTGAGAACTCCGCCGCACTCCACGCCTGGATGCGCGCCCTGAGCTTTTCGCTGCTTAAAAACTGCCAGTTGGAGTGGATGAATTTCCCTTCGGGTTCGAGCAAGCTGCGAACTTTTTGCAAAATTCCCCGGCGCATTTCGAGGCCCGGGATATGGTGAAGAACAGCAAAGGCCGTAATCAACGAATAGTGACTGGCGCTGAGTGAACTGGCCCAATCATCTGCCGCCAAATCAGCAGCGCGAAATGAAACAGAAAAACCTTCAGGCTGGGTTTCAGCCTCAGCAAGGAGCGGCAGGCTGAAATCTAGGCCAAGATATGTCCCGTGGAAGCCGGTCTGGGCCAGGCTGCGCGCCAGTTCGCCATTTCCGCAGCCCAAATCCAGGATGCGCTCCATCCCTTCCAGGCTGGACAGGATTTTTCGCACCCCTGGCTGAATGCGCTGGCGTGTGGCCGAGAAGTTCTTGCCGAAAGCAGCATAGAATTGGCGGTTGAGTTCCACCAACTGGTGGGCTGTGGTTATGTTCATATGTTGATTATATAATACCCCCGCTTACAAATTGCGTTCTCCCGCATAGAAAAAGCCCGGTCTCCAGGATTTCCTGCCTGCCTTGATGGGTGCTTGCCCTGATGGGTTTACAGGGTACAGGGCAAAGAATGCCAGATTTGGAGGGCTTCCACGAAGATTTCCAAAGGGCCAAAAGCGCAATTTGTGATTTTGAAGGGTGTAATTTATCAGGCTTAAATCAAAACGGGAACGCCCGTGAGCGTTCCCGTGCAGGTTTGAGGCTGTGACAGCTAAGGTCTGCGCAGCATATAGGAAGGCCTGCGGCCATAGACCCGCCAGGCGTAAATCCCAAGGATCGCGCCCAATAGTAAAAGAATGCCTCCAACAATGGCAAGCCAGTTGTTCGAATCAGTCTGGTCAACGGGATTCTGGGGTGTGGCCTCCCCTCCTTTTTGCGCGCCGAAATCGACAAAAATTTGTTCGCCGGGTTTAATCTCGAGCGTATAGTTAAGCTGGGTGGTGGGGTTGTAGCCCTCCGGCGCGGCAGCCGAAATATTATATGTGCCCTGGATCACTTTTTCGAACAGTGTGGCATTCTCACAGAGCGGGTCAACCCCGGTTGAGGTATTAATTGTTTTTGAATATTGCCCTGAAGTTCCGATGACACTGAGAGCGCCATTGGGAATGACCCCTTCTGTATCCTGGCGTAAGGCATCTCCGTTGAGATCTTCGTACAGCAAGACGCAGACGATGGCCTCGCCAAGGGAAGGCGTCGGGCTGGGCTGGGCTGGTGTGGCCGTGGCTTCCGCATCTGCAGTGGGTGTGGCGCCGCCCGAAGGACCGCCCACGCCAATCCTGAGCTGTTGTCCAACACTCAGGGTACAGTTCTCATCCAGACGGTTCAGCGCCTTTAATTGGTCTACGGGCACCCCGGTCAATAACGAGATGCGCGTACAATTTTCGCCTTCCTGCACGACATAGATGATGGTGCCATCTGCGCCGGGAGTGGGGGTGGCGAATTGCTGGTAACCTCCGGAGGCCTGCGCGGTCAGCGAAACGCTAGCCAGCAGGAACAGGGTAAGTGTAATTGTGGTGATATAAAGCAATCGTTTCATGATGTTCCCATTATACAACAGGCTGTAAATCCATTCAGATGCTCGGCAACTGGGTCCACAGGATTTCCCAAAGGACCAACAATTACGTAACGAACCCAAATTTTACTTTATAATCCGTAGCGTTCATTTGGGTCTCCAGGATTTTGGGGTCTTGCCGCGGAGATTCCCAAAGGGCCTTTCATTTTACTTTTGCATGGAGAAAATTATGCCACTTCAAATTATCGTTGGCGCACAGTGGGGAGATGAAGGCAAGGGCCGTTTTGTGGATTGGTTTGCCGCCAATTCAGATGTAGTTGCCCGCTATAACGGCGGGGATAACGCCGGTCACTCCGTCACCGTTGGCCCGAAGTTATTCAAGCTGCATCTCATTCCCTCAGGCATCATCCACCCAAAACCGGTGGCGGTGCTGGGCAACGGGATGGTCATCAACCCCAAATCCCTGCTCGCTGAAATGGACATGCTCAAAAAAGCCGGGATCGACGTCAGCCCGCAAAGATTGCGCATTTCGCATGCCGCGCACCTGATTACCTCCGGGCATCAGGCGCTGGATAAAGCCCAGGAAACAGCGCGTGGAAAAGGCAACATCGGCACAACCGGGCGCGGGATTGGTCCGGCCTATACCGATAAAGCCACCCGGCGTGGATTACGTGTGGCAGACATGCTTTCATCTGATTTCATTGAGAGGCTGGGCAATCACACCGAGGAAACAAACGAGCAATTGAGCATCCTGGGAGCGCCCCTGATCGACCCGGTCAATCTGCTGAACGAATTCCAGTTTTATCGTGAAGTCATGCTGCCCCATATTGCCGATACGTCAATGGAATTGTGCGCCGCCATCGGCGCGGGCCAGCGCATCCTGGCTGAAGGCGCGCAGGGAACGCTGCTCGATATCGACCACGGCACTTATCCCTTCGTGACATCCTCATCGACAGTGGCTGCAGGTGTTTTTACCGGGCTGGGGATTGGCATTCCCGCCGCAAATGGCGCAGAAGTGACCGGTGTCTGTAAATCCTTCCAGACGCGCGTCGGTTCCGGCCCATTCCCAACCGAAATTTTCGATGACCTGGCCCTGCGCCTGCGCGGAACGGGCGAAAACCCGTGGGACGAGTATGGTACAACCACCGGACGCGCCCGCCGCGTCGGCTGGCTGGATGGCGTGCTGCTGCGCTACGCCGTGCGCATCAACGGCCTGACGGAACTGGTCATCACCAAGCTGGATATCCTCTCCGGCTTTGAGAAACTCAAACTATGCGTCGGCTACCGCCAGGGCGACAAAACCTTCACCGACCTGCATTTTGGCCCGTCAAACCTGGAAGGTTACGAACCTGTCTACGAAGAATTCCCCGGCTGGGCGGAAGATGTCAGCGCCATCCGCAAATGGGCAGACCTGCCTCCGGCAGCCAAAGGCTATTTGGATGCCATCGCCAGGCTGGCGGGCGCGCCGGTGCGCATGGCCAGTGTTGGCCCGGAGCGTGAGCAGATGGTGGAAAATCGGTAAAAGCTAAAATCAGTCGTTCACGAAACATCTTGGAGAAATCCAAAATCGGAAATTCTTTCAACTTTCGAAAGTACTAAAAAATAGGTAAAAAGACACGAGTCACGAGTGGTTCGCCCTCGTGACTCGTGTCTTTATTAGATTTTTGAACGACTTGTCAGGTAAAAAATGGCCCTGACCGCGGTGATCATCAGCAGACTGACAGACAAGACCCCGCCCAGGATCAGCAACAGGGATGGCGGATCTGCCAGGCGTCCAGCCACTTCCACCGAGGGCTTGAAATTGACGCGATTTCGCACGATCTGAACGAATTTTGTAGATGGATGAATAGGGTGAAAGGCGGCTTCGAGTTCCGCTTCCACTGGGTTGAAGTCGATTACTTTTTTAGCTGCCATGGTTTACTCCGCAGGAAACGCAACAATGCCCACCGTTCCCGGGCCGAGGTTGGCAGCCACGGAAATCGAGAGATCCGTCAAAAACAAGTCAGTGGTATTGAACATTTTACGCGCTCGTTCCATTAAATCTTTCCCGGCCAACGGGTCGCGCGCATGAACCACAGACATCATCAAGGGTTGGTCACCCATTTCTCCTCTTACAATTTCCAGCAAGCGGTCAAGCGAGGCTTTACGCGTGCGGATTTTTTCAGTCATGTTCAACATGCCATCTTTGAGCACCACAATCGGCTTGACATTCAGGACTGAAGCCAGGGCAGCTTGGAGTGTGCCTATGCGCCCGCTCAAACGGGCATATTCGAGTGTATTGAGCGCCAGGACAATGCGTCCCTTTTCGCGCATCACTTCGAGATGCCTGACAATCTCGTCGAGGCTTTTCCCAATTCGTTCCAGTTGGCGGGCAGAACGGCACATCATCCCAATCGCGGCTGAGCCGGTGCCAGAATCGAACGGGATGACATGGAACCGGCCGACCAATTCCCGCCCGGCAGCAACTGCCGAGGCATAAGTACCAGATAGTTTACTGGTAACGTGAACCGACAAGATGGTATCACCCTCCCGGGCAATTTTTTTGTAAAACTCGTCGAATTGGTGCGGGCTGGGCTGGGAGGTCTTGGGAACTCTTTTGGTTTCATCCACCAATTTGTAGAAACCCTCGTTATCAAGATCTATTCCCTGGAGATAGGTTTTCTCGCCAAATTGGATATTGATTGGAACGATGTCAATTTCATATTCTTTTTGCCAGGCCGGCGGTAAATCTGCTGCGCCATCCGTTACAATTTTCAACATCACAGCATCTCCTTGTTCAGAAACCGATAAACAAACGTTGGCGGGTGCATCTACCAATTTCATCCTGAAGGGAACGAGTGCTACGTGGCAAACCGGGTAGTTCAGTCGTTATACTCATCGATATCGCCGATTTCATCACGCAGAGCCAGCAAGGTGCGATGATACAGGCTTTTGACCGCGCCTTCGCTGCGGCCCATGATTTCCCCGATTTCGGCATTCGAGGCATGATCCACAAATTTCAAAATCAGCAACGTCTGGCGTTCCGCGGGTAGGGAGCGAATCAGCTTGAGCAGGGTTTCCTGCTGCTCGGTATGCACCAGGGTCGCTTCCGGCGCGTCGCCCTTGGCAACCAGCGGGGCGTCTGAGAGCGGGATTTCCTGCTTACGGCTGCGGTCGCGGTGCCAATTGGCCACCAGGTTGTGGGCGATGCGATACAACCAGGCCGAAAACGGCACACCCCGATCAGTGTAATTGACAATATGGTTCATCGCCCGCTGGAAGACGCGCGCCGTCAGGTCTTCAGCATCGCTGACATTACCGGTGCGGTAATAAACATAGTTAAAAATCCGATCGAGATAGCGTTCATAAAGCATCCCGAAGGCTTCCCTATCGCCTTGCGACGCGCGCGCCAGAATATCTTCGTCGCTGATTCCCATAATTACCTCAGAGTAGAAATGCCTGGCAGGCCTAAATCTTAAAACCCTGCCAGGAGAGAGAAGTTTCAGGTTTGGCGAGTATATCACGCTCCAGAAATGGATTGAGACTGCATTTGATTGGGAACTGGGATGAGGGGCGCCTCATAGCACACCACATTTTTTTCGGCTCTTTGGGAATCTTCGTGGTCACACTCCAAAATACAGCACTCTTCACCCCATACCCTGTAAACCCATCAGGGCAAGCGCTCATCGATGCAGACGGGAAACCCTAGTCTGGTTTTCTCAAAGTCCCATATTGAATTACCGCTTGTCCAATGGATGAGTCTGTGGTATCATCCACCCGCTCAAAAGCCAGCCAAAGGTGGTTGGTTACGTGCTGTTTGATTCAAGGAGACGCATATAGCTGAGGTAGAGTTCCGAGTTAATGAGGCCATCCGAGTTTCGGAAGTGCGCCTGATTGGTCCGACCGGCGATAACGTGGGCGTTGTGCCTACTCGCCAGGCGCTTCAAATCGCCCGAGATGCCGAAATGGACCTGGTGGAGGTTTCACCCAACGCCGCTCCCCCTGTCTGCCGCGTACTGGACTTTGGCAAGTTCCTGTATGAGCGCGAAAAGAAGGAGCGCGAAGCGAAAAAAGCCCAGGTCAAGATCGAGGTCAAGGAAATCCGTCTGCGCCCGAAGACCAACGAAGCTCATCGCGGCTTCAAGGTTGACGATGCGCGCCGCTGGCTGAACCAGGGCCACAAAGTGCGCGTGACCGTCAAGTTCCGTGGGCGCGAAATGGATTATCCTGAAATCGCGCTCGAAGACCTGAGAGAGATCGCCCAGTCGCTGGCCGACGTAAGCGTGATCGAACAGTCGCCGATGATGGAAGGCCGCACAATGCTGGTGGTACTTGGCCCATCGAAGGCGAAAGCCCCGAAAGAGATTAAACCCGATAAGCAGGACACACCTGCCGGGGAATAAAACCCGTCTCCATGCTGAAGTGAAATCCCGCGGGAGAAATTAAATCCCGCGGTTAATTTGTCCGAAAGGAGTAAGTCGCTGTGCCCCAAAAACCGAGATCTGGGAAGTTTAAGCTCAAGACCCATAAGGCAACGTCGAAGCGTTTCCGCCTGACTGCGTCTGGGTTGCTGGTTCGCACGAAGGGTGGCAAGAGCCACCTGCGCCGCAACACTTCGAAGCGTACCAAAGCGCAATTTGTCGAAATGGTACCCGTCAATGGACGAGGTATCATCAAGCGTGTTCGTCGTCTTGTGCCGAATCTAAAGTAGGCAATCTTATCCGATTTTAAATTTGCGGCTACCGGGTGTACGCAACTGGCTGGCAGGGTACTTCTCGACGGAAGATCCTCCACCGACGTCCGGAGGTTTGCAGGAGGTTCTAAAACATGCGTGTAAAAGGTGGTCCGCAAGGACATCTGCGCCATAAGAAAGTTCTGAAGTATACCAAGGGCCAACGAGGCACGAGGCATTTCCTTTTCAAGCGCGCCAGCGAAGCGATGCTGAAGAGCATGTGGTACGCGACCCGTGACCGCCGTGTGCGCAAGCGCGATCTGCGCAAGCTGTGGATCGCCCGTATCAACGCGGCCGCCCGGCTGAACGGCATCAGCTACAGCCGCCTGGTGTCTGCCATGAAAAAGGCCAATATTACGCTCAACCGCAAGATGCTGGCTGACCTGGCTGTGCGCGACCCGCAGGCGTTTGCCGCTGTGGTAGCACAGGCAAGGCAGTAAACTGGCAAACAAGTAGAATCAAAAAGGACGGCTTCTGCCGTCCTTTTTGATTCGCGTTTATTGGTAAGGGCACTGCGGGGAATGAGCGGATGCGTTGTGCTCAAATTCTCCGCCGTACCCTGCAGATTTCATGCGACTTCCCTGCCTTTGGGGAGTTCCTTGCGCTCGACGTTAAAGGCTGCTTCGAGCGCTTGGTAGATTGAACGGGCTTCGATGATCTGGAGATTTTCGGGCCAGGGTTCGGCTTTGCGCAAACGCTTGGGGACGATGGCCATTTTGAAACCGAGTTTCTGGGCCTCGCGCAGGCGGACGGGCATTTGGCCTGGCAAACGCAGTTCACCGGCCAGACCAATCTCGCCAATCAGGACTGCATCAGCGCGGATGGAGATATCCCTCATCGAAGAGGTTACCGCGGCGGCGACGGCCAGGTCGGCAGCGGGTTCGTCAATTTTCATGCCACCGACAACGTTGACGAAAATATCCTGCTCGCCCAGCTTGACACCCACGCGGCGTGTCAGCACGGCAGCAATCATCAACAGGCGGTTGTAGTCCACACCGTTGGGGGTGCGGCGGGCGTTGCCAAACTGCGCCGGGGAGGTCAATCCCTGCACTTCCACCAGCAGCGGACGAGTACCCTCCATCGTCACGGCAATCGCCGAGCCGGGGGCGTTAATCATCCGTTCGGCGAGGAAAGCCTCGGAGGGGTTGGTGATTTCCACCAGTCCGCGTTCGCGCATTTCGAAGACGCCCACTTCGGCAGTGGCGCCAAACCTGTTTTTAACGGAACGCAGCAGCCGGTAAGCCTGGAAACGGTCGCCTTCAAGATAGAGGACGGTATCAACGATATGTTCGAGTACGCGCGGTCCGGCGATAACGCCTTCCTTGGTGACATGCCCGATGACAAAAACCGCCACACCGCTGGATTTTGCCAGCTCACGCAACTGCGACGAACACTCGCGCACTTGCGAAACCGACCCGGCGGACGAATCCAGTTCGGGCAGGTAAACGGTCTGGATCGAGTCGACGATCAAAAGCGTCGGTTGAACTTCGCGGTTATGGTCCAGGATGGTGGAAAGGTTGGTCTCAGTCACCAGGTAAAGATGTTCAGGGAGTTTTGCTCCCGCATCCAGCAGGCGGTCGGCGCGCATCTTGATCTGGCGCTCGGATTCCTCACCCGAAACGTAGAGCACGCGCTGGGTTTTGGCCATGTCGAGTGCCATTTGCAGCATCAGCGTGGATTTGCCGATTCCAGGGTCGCCGCCAACCAACACAATCGAGCCGGGGACGATGCCGCCGCCCAGGACGCGCGAAAATTCGCTGATCGGAACTTTGATACGCGGCTCGGCATCCGTGACGACCTCGCCAATGCGCCGAGGTGCTGTGCGCCCGGTCAACCCGCGCGAGGCATTGGGCGATTTGGCTGGGGCCTCTTCCTGGACAATTTCCTCGATCATGCTGCTGAAGGAGCCGCACTGCGGGCATTTGCCCATATAAGAGGCGGAAACGCGTCCACACTGCTGGCAAACATAACGGGAGTAAGATTTTGGCATGGTAATATCCTAGGGTTCAGCCAACCCAGAAATCGGCGGCAAAAAGGATGGACAACACACCCAACAGCAGAATGCTGAGAATGGTCCAGATGCGGTCGAAGGCCTCGTTTTTGCCGAGTTTCCCCAGAAAGAGGAAAACGACCGGGGCGGTCAGCACATAGCGGTGCATGCCGCGCGGCACGCCACTTGTCACCGAGATGAGAATTACAACCAGACTGAACAATGTCTCATAAGGATAACTGCGCAGCATAAACAGGCAAGCAAGCATCCCGATGACAAGCCCGCCGAATTCGAGCTTGTAATAGGCGCGCATTTGCAGGTATTTGCGGAACATATCGCGCCAGGCATAGCGCCAGCCTTCGATGGATTTATCGAGATTGAACGAGTAGCGGTTGAAACAAGCTTCCTGAACGAGTTTGAAGGCCTGTCCCAATTCAGAGTAATACCAGAGACCATAAACGGCGATACAGGCAAAAGCCAGGAAAAAATTCAGCAGAACACGGCGCGTTAGCCGCCTATTCTGGATCAGACTTTGGATGGCAAACAACGCGATCGGCAGAGCCAGCGCCACACCCACAGCGCGCGTCAACGTGGCCAGCATGGCCAGGATGGCAGCAGGGAGGACTTTTTTGCGCGCCAGGCAGGCCAGTGAGCCAAAAGCCAGCCCAACGAACAGGCCCTCCGTGTAAACCTGGGCCAGGAACATGCCGGTCGGGAAAATAAGCAAATAAAACGCTGACCGCAGCGCACCCTGCTCTCCCAATTTATCCCGTGCCAGGGAATAGAGCGCCAGCGCCCCCCCCAGTGCGCCCAATGTCGAAATGATCACGCCGGCGAGCGTCGCGGTTGCGATGGGGGTCAGCCGAAAAACCTTCAAGGGAAAAGAAAGCAGCCAGATTAGATATGGATACAACGGCATGAAAGCATTGTTTTGGGAAAGTTCCCAATTGTTGACCGTGCATCCGTAGACAGCCGGGTCTTGATATCCCACCGTGGCAATCGACAGGTAATATTCCGAATCCCATGAGACCTGCTGGTTCATGAAAGGGTCGTTTAGATAGATTCTATCACTCTGCGCACCTGGCACGGTTTGTTTTGCTGTCCAACCCAGAGCATGATCCGGGCGTTCAGGGGCAAAACGCATCAGCGCCCAGGTTTGAAAAGCGGGCAGGATCATGACCCAGCCGATCCAGATAAAAATTAGGGTGCGCAGGGATTTACTCATCATCCATGAGTATAACAGAATTTATGTTCTGGTTTCAGGGTGATTACCTGGTCTCCAGGCTTTTCCGTGAAGAGTGCCGCTTTAGGACGCTTGCCGCGGAGATCATCGAAGAATCTAATGGCTATCTTGGACTGATAATCATCCCCCAAGAAGGGGGCTGCCGATCAAAATCCCGATAAAGCGGAAGATGATCACAATGGAAATGATCGCTCCCAGCGTGGAAAGAATCCCCATCCAGACGGTCCAGCACCACCAGACCTCAGGTACCAACCAGGTGAAAGGCCGCATAGGCCCGGCTGATGCGCTCCAAGGTTTCCTGCAAGAGCCGGACATGGATGTACGTGTCGAGAAATAACAGCAGGGCAGCCACCAGATAGGCAGACATGGCAACGCCGACAATTTTGCGCTTATCGCCGATTTGCATCAGCGTGACAAAAATGGATAAGGCAAAACCAAGCTGGACGGCGCTAATCAGGGCGCGTTGTTCAAGGAAGCCGGGGGTTGGGGGTATGGTACCTCGCTGAAAACGGCAGGATCTTTCTAACTGACCCTACTATACAGCGATTTAACCCGCGCGGCAAGCGGGAAGTTAATCCGCCTGTCCCAGCCCGGCATAGGCTTCATCGACCAGCTTGAGGAAAATTTCAGGATCATTCTGGGTGATGATTTCGGTACGCACCCGGCGCGAAAAGCGCTGGAGTTTCAAATATTGCATGGCATGCTTGCGAAACAAGACCATCCCCTTATACGCACCGTAAAAGGCCAGGTGACGTTCCAGGTGTTGGTGGAGGAGTTGGCGGACGGCCTCAGGAGAGACTGAATCCCGCTCGAGACGGGAAAAAATCCACGGGTTGCCGACAGCGGCGCGGCCAATCATGACGGCCTCGCAGCCCGTGTGGGCTTTCAACCGGTCAATATCGGCAGGGACTTTCACGTCACCGTTGCCAATGACGGGAATCTTAACCGAGGTTTTGACCTCGGCGATGGCATCCCAATCCGCCTGCCCGCCATAAGCCTGTTCCTTGGTTCGCCCATGGACAGCAATAGCCTGCCCACCGTTTTCCTCGATAATTTGGGCGATCAGTTTGTAGTTTTTACAGCCGCCCCAACCCAGGCGAATCTTGCCTGTGATGGGAATTTCCAGCGCATTGCTCAGTTTACGAAAAATGCGCGCAATTTTTAATGGGCTGCGCATCAATCCCACACCTGCTCCAGTGTAAATAACTTTCCGTGCGGGGCAGCCCATGTTGATGTCAATGATGTTTGGATTCTTATCTTGCACGCGCAGGGCGGCTTCCAGCAATTCATCGGGGTCATCGCCATAAAGCTGGAAAACCATCGGGCGTTCGGCTTCCTCATACGTGAGGCGGAGCGCCATGTGCTCGTAAGCCTGAACAATGTGCTGTGCCCGCACAAACTCGGTGTAGCTCATCGCCGAGCCGAGCGAGCGGCACAGGGAACGGAAAGGCCAATCCGAAAAACCATCCATCGGAGCCAGGATGACATCACCATAAACGGGAAGATCCCGCACCCAGAAGGTCGGGAGAGTGGCTGGTTTAGCGGTGCTAGAAAGTTGTTCAGAAAGCATGACGGTTTAATGCAAATATCGAAGCGCTAATTGACTAAAACTGCCCTTCGGCTGCGGGTTTCGGCAGGCTCAACCCTCCGCCAGGAAAATTCACTACTTCTTTAGCCGGTCGAAATATTGCTTGCGGAACTTGGCCACCTTGGGCGCAACCACCACGCGGCAGTAGGGCTGGTCGGCGTTGTTGGCGAAGTATTCCTGGTGATAGTCTTCCGCGATGTAGAACTTATCGAACTTGGTCACTTCGGTCACAATCGGGTTCGGCCAGAGTTTCTGGATCGTCAGCTTGCGGATAATTTCCTGCGCAATGGCTTTTTGCTCATCCGAATGGTAAAAAACCGCCGAGCGGTAAGAAGTGCCCACATCATTCCCCTGGCGGTTAAGCGTAGTGGGGTCATGAATAGCAAAAAAGACATTCAAAATGTCCTTATATGAGATCACGGCTGGGTCAAAAGTCAACTGGACTGCTTCGGCATGGCCGGTCACTTCACTGCACACCTGGCGGTAGGTCGGATTGGGAACATGCCCGCCAGAATAGCCCGATTCGACCGAGAGAACGCCGCTCAGATCGTCAAAAACGGCTTCCAGACACCAGAAACAGCCGCCTGCCAACGTTGCTAATTCGGTTTTGCCCATAAAAGCCTCCAGATAACAGTAGGGGCGCAGCACTGCTGCGCCCCTACATAAAAACCTTTACAAACTTGGCTCAGGGGCCGCTTCAGGCGCAGCCGCTCTTGTCAGGATGACTTCGCCCTCGGCATTGACATCCACCTCGATCTGGTCACCGTCCACGAAAGCGCCGGAAAGCAGGCTGTCGGAAAGCTGGTCTTCCACCTTGAGCTGGATCACGCGGCGCAGGGGGCGGGCACCCATATCCGGGTCGTAACCTTCGTCGCCGAGCGAAGTCAGCGCAGCCGGGGTGGCCGTCAGGACGATGTTATGGTCCACCAGGCGTTCGGCAACCTTGTTGATTTCCAACAAGACAATTTTCTGAATATCATCCTTGTTCAGCGAACGGAAGACAATCACGCTATCGACGCGGTTGATGAACTCAGGCCGGAAGGCGCGTTTGAGCGTCTCGGTCAGCTTCTTGCGCATCTCTTCGTAAGACCCTCGCTCTTCAGCAACTTCATCGCGTTTGAGCGCGAATCCGAGCGAGGCCTGTTTCTTGATCAGGTCTGCGCCAATATTGGAGGTCATGACAATGATCGCGTTGCGGAAATCGACCTTGCGCCCGCGCGCATCCGAGAGATGGCCTTCTTCCATAATTTGCAGCAACATATTATGAACTTCAGGATGCGCCTTTTCGATTTCGTCGAAGACAATGATCGAGTACGGGCGGCGGCGCAGGGCTTCGGTCAACTGACCGGCATCTTCATAGCCGACATAGCCGGGAGGCGCCCCAACGAGACGCGCCGCAGTGTGCCGCTCCATGAACTCGGACATATCCAACTGAATGGCGGCGTCCTCGCTGCCAAACATGAACTTCGCCAGCGTCTTGGTCAACTCGGTCTTGCCGACGCCGGTTGGGCCGAGGAAAATGAACGAGCCAATTGGGCGGCGCGGGTCTTTCAGACCGGCGCGGGCGCGGCGCACAGCGCGGGAGATGGCGGTAATGGCTTCATCCTGGCCGATGATGTGCGCCTGGAGTTCGTCCTCCATGTGCAGCAGGCGCTCGGATTCTTCCTGGGCAATCTGCATCAGCGGCACGCCGGTCCACATCGAAATGACTTCAGCGATGTCTTCGGCGGTCACCACCGGGCTGTTGGCCCGATCCCAGGCGGTGCGCATGCGTTCGAGCTGGTTCTCAATGCCCAATTCCTGTTCCTGCCAGGACTTGACTTCTTCGGCGTTGCCTTCTTCCTGGGCCAGCGAACGGCTCTGGCGCACTTCGCGCAGCTGCGTAAACAGGTCTTTGGCCTGCTTCGCCGCCGGGGATTTGTACATGCGCACCCGCGACGAGGATTCGTCGATCAAGTCGATAGCCTTGTCGGGCAGGAAACGTTCGGAGACGTAGCGCGCCGAGAGATGGGTGGCGGCTTCGAGAGCTTCATCCGAGATGACAAGTTTGTGGTGCTCCTCGTACGCCCCGCGAATCCCTTTCAGGATCGCAATCGTTTCTTCTTCTGACGGTTCATCCACCTGCACCGGTTGGAAGCGCCGCTCGAGGGCCGCATCCGATTCGATGTGCTTGCGGTATTCATCGAGCGTCGTCGCACCGATGACCTGCAGCTCGCCGCGCGAGAGTGCCGGTTTCAGGATGTTGGCCGCGTCGACGGAGGAACCCGCCGCCCCAGCCCCCACCAGCATGTGGACTTCATCGATGAACAGGATCGAGCCGGATTGCTTTAACTCATCGATGACGCGTTTCAGGCGTTCCTCGAACTGGCCGCGGTACATCGTCCCGGCCACCAGCGAACCGACATCCAACTGCAAAACGCGCTTGTTCATCAGCGGCGCAGGCACGTCGCCTTCGGTGATGCGCTGGGCCAGCCCTTCGACGATGGCGGTTTTGCCAACGCCCGGCTCGCCAATCAACGCGGGATTGTTCTTGGTGCGGCGCGCCAAAATCTGGATGACGCGCTCGATTTCCATCTGGCGGCCAATCACCGGGTCAAGTTTGCCCTGTTCGGCCTTGGTGGTCAAATCGGTGGCAAGCTGGTCAACCATCGGCGTTTTGGCGCCCTTTTCACCTTTTTGCTGCTCCCCCCGGTTCTGCGCGCCAACCGGAGCCGCAGGTGGGTTATTCGACGAGGATTCTTGCAAAATGCGGCGAGTCTGGCGGCGGACTTCATCCGGCGTAATCCCCAAGCGGCGCATGGCTTCCATCGCCGTACCTTCAGTGCGCACCAACGCCAGTAAAAGGTGCTCGGTGCCAATATAATGATGCCCCAATCGACGAGCCTCATCGACAGCAAATTCCAGCACTTGCTGGGTATCGTTGGATAATTCAATTTTCTCGCCGGGCGGGTTTTTTCCTTCGCCGGTCAGGCGCATGACCATCTCGCGGACGCGCTCAGTTTCGAGCCCCATTTCGCGCAAGACCCGCCCCGCCACGCCGCCTTCTTCCTCGATTAGCCCAACCAACAAATGCTCAGTCCCAATCAGACTATGGTGTGCGCGCTCAGCTTCCTGGTGAGCCAGGCTCAATACTCTTCTCGCACGCTGTGTAAAGCGTTCCATGCCAGCCATAAAAATCTCCTTATGCCGCAACAACCTTAAAATTGCAGGGTTATTTTGAAAAATTTTCCATCGAAATGAGATCGATCACCTGCATTTTTAGAAAGCTGCGGTATTTGCCAGGGCGAATTGTCCTGACGTTGCAATCAGACCAGAACGGTCGATTTTGATTCTACCAAAGAAGGAGGTCGAATCCACATATGAAATTGATTAGAGTTTCCGATATATGTGGTTGTAATCTGTTTTGCCCGTGGCTGTCAATTGGACAGGTTGTCCGGGTTTGGCAGGGTTCGTCTTTTTTGTTTTGTGTGCTGGCTTGACCAGCGCCGCCCCTCAGAGTAGAATAAATGCCGCACGCGGGAGTTGCCAGACGGAGAGTCTACTCTCGTTCTATTGCGGGCATAGCATAGTGGTAGTGCGGTAGCCTTCCAAGCTACTTAGACGGGTTCGATTCCCGTTGCCCGCTCTGACGATCAGTGTTCAGTAAACAGTCATCAGTGTTCAGCACGCTGTCACTGGCAACTGATTACTGAACACTGATTAGTATAAAGCCGGGCCCGTGGCGCAGTGGTTAGCGCAGGGGACTCATAATCTCTTGGTCGCTGGTTCGACTCCAGCCGGGCCCACCAAATATAGCGGTTTCGAAGTCCATGACCCCCACATCTGGGGGTTTTTGGTACCCAAAATGTCTATATAGAATATATGTTCTAATTATTAGAGTTTAGACTATGTGAAGTTTCCTCGGCCAAGCCGAGGCTGTGAGCAGAACCTTAAAAATCCAATTTCAAGCCGCAGAGACGGCCTGTTTACCTTTTTTGACGATATCAAAGCGTGCTCGACGCACTCTTTGGCGTCCTTTTGTCCATCCGGGAGCATTTCCGCGTGGTTTTGGCGCTTGAGCCGGTGTACCAATCCGAACGAAAATGTCGTCCATGCCTTGGCAAACTCTTCCAGGTGTCAGTTCGGTTTGTTTTTTCTGCCAGGGCAAAGGTTTATCGACGCCAATTGGGCGTGCCAACCAAAGCTCCCAGGTGATGAACGGCATCAAGTCGCTCCAACGCTCGCCTTGTTCTGGTGAACTGAGCATGGGCAAAGTCCAATACAGACGTTGCTTGGCAAAGCGATACCAGTGCTCCACGGGATAGCGACGCAGATAATACTGCCACCAGTGTTTGGGTTCAGGCGGTTCTTCACCGACCCACGCGACCCAGATGACTTTGGGGAAACGGCGCGTGCCTTTGTGTTCCAAACGCTCCAGACGCGCCACCTGCGTCGGGCATTTTGCGGCTTTGCGCAGGTGCAAGTCTTTCCAAATCTTGACCTGAATTTTGCCAAGATCTGGGTCTTCCGCCTCAAAACAATGCTCCGGCTCGTGCCAAGTCGATGGATCTTTGAATTTGAATTTGGCTCCATGCACTGGATACCTGCCACGTCCTTTGTAAGGCCCAGGCGCTCCTGCTAGGCTCAAATTAGGGCGTAGTCGAATGACTTTGTCTGCTGGGATGTCCGCCGTGGCTAACAAGAAGGTCGCACAGCCGTATTCAGCATCCCACAACGAGATGACCCGTGCTGGCAACTGATTTTGCACACTCCGCAACTGCTGACTTGCTACGCTGAAGGGTGTTTCCTGGCTTGAGATTCGCTCATGCAGGAAAGGCAGTGCCCAACTCCCTTTGTTTTCAGGCACCCAAACCAACGTGCTGTAACCATGCCCAAGTGTGATCGGGCGATTGCCGGGAACCGGAGTAGGCTGATGCTCGACTGCCCTGTCTCGCAACGTATAGGCCGATGGGCGCGGCCAGGCAGTATGATCACCGGCCAAGATCGGACGCTTTTCTGTATTCACGTTGCGGCAATAGAGTTGCATCAAACTCTTCCGGTTGGGTCGCCCATCCTGAAGCGCTTCATACACACTCGGCCAACGTCTCCGAAATTGCTTTGAGCAGGAAAGCTCTGCGAATGAGTTTGCCGCAGGAGTGTCAATGACGGCATCGCTCAGTTCAAACAACGTGTCCTTGGCCATACCCAAACTCTGGTATGCAACTTGATGAAATTGGACCAATTTGTTAAAGTGCTCTGTGGCTGTTGGGTTGTGTTTGCTAGACATACCCCAATTTTGCCACTGGGCGGCTTGTCCTAACAGGTCGCCCTTTCATTTGCTATATCGAAAAATAGTCTAAACACTAATAATTGACAACGATGCTTCTCTTGTATAAATTTTGCTCAATTCTAGCAATTTGACCGAATTTACTATTGGGTGAATAATCGAGGTCTCCACCCCCGTCGGGGCCGCCAAGGGTAAAAAATAGGCGGTTTGTCTTCCCAGAGAGGCTGAGGCACAAAAAACACTCTGATCAAGAGTTATTGTCAGGCGCAAAAGTCTTCCACGAAATCGCTCCTGTGACAGCAGGGGCGATTTCGTTTAATTTGCTATGATTTGGCTTGTGGGGGCAAGCAAATGATGGCGCGATGCCAATTCCGAACTCCCCCATCAAGTGGGGGAGTTCGGAATTGGTCAGGTGAACGGTCAGGCGGTTTTGGCGCTCAGGGCATTGTAGAACAGGGAAAAACCTGTCAGGACCACCAGGAGCGGCCAATATTGCTGGAAATTTTGCAGGAAAAGATTGGCGATCGCCATGTAGGTGGCCAGGATGGTGAACAAGATGGCCCAGCGTTGGTTGTGACGCCGCCAGAGGACGGCGAAAGTGGCGGCAATGCCCATGTACATAAACGTGTTCGGAAGGTGGTTGTCGAAACCGGGGCCAGGGTTGCCAGGGAGCAGGATGAACGCGGTTAGCGGCCAACCGTTCCCAAAACCCCCGCGGGGATCAGCGCCCACCATTTATCAGCGGGTCCGCGCAAGTAGAGCATCAAAAACGACAGGGAGATTGCAAAGAGCATGACGATTCCAGCCAATTCTGGGCGAGGGCTCATCGCGATGAGTGGCATAAAGCTCATGACGAACATCACATAGGCGACAATCGCAGCCCAAAGCGAGCGGCGGGTGAAAAAGATGAAACCAAAGGTCCCAGCCAGGATGAAGAACAAGGCCGAGCCGATGACTTCGCCGCCCGGGTTTTCGACTGATGAAAGCACAAAGGTCAGGAAGGCCATGATCCCCGCCGGGATGACCGCCCACCAGTTTCTATCCCGGTCGAGCAGGTAGGCAGCGACAAAGGGCAGGCCAATCCCGACAAACAGCGGCGCAGCCATGGATGGGTTATCTGCATGGTTGGCGGCCCGATCGACCAGGAAAGGTAGCGCGCCAAAGATGCCAACCGGGAACAACATGCCCCAGTTCTGGAGGCCGCTAAGAAAGTAGAGTGCCAGCGAAACGAGGTTGATGACAGTGAAAACCGTCACCCAGATGGCGGGCTGGAGATCAGTGAGATAGCCCTGAGTCTGAGCCAGCGCGGTTGCGCCGCCAGCGATCAGGATCAATCCCCAAAAAAGATAGGAAAGGTTTTTATTCACGGAGGCTCCATTTCTGAAATTCATGTGGGTTGAGAGGCGCGTCTTCGATCACGATTTCGCGTTTATATTCACGGATGAGCGGGAGCGCGGCCAGGAGTAAGAGGCTGATGAGTAGTTTGGCAGCGAGCATGGCGTTCTCCTTTTGGAATCTGGCTCAGGCAGTTTGCGTAAGAAAGCTGGGGGAAGTTTGTTTTTCCCAGGGTAACGAACCGGCAAACTCCCAGATGGTGATTTCGGCATCGATGGCAGCTTCGCCGCGTGCGCGGGCGACCGAGATCCGGTGATGGCCGTCGTTGATGAAGTAGCAGTCGCCAACCTGGATCAGCGCAACCGGTTCGAGCGGGGTGTTCTGGCTGCGGGCGATGGCGATGCTGACCCAACGGTCACGGAGACGGTCTGCGAGCGGATGGAAGCGGCTGTCGAAATCGCCGGTGCGGCCCAGGGTGCCGCAGATGAGCTCGAGGCTGACGGGTTGGAGTCCGCCGTAGCGCTGGGCGCGGACCTTATTCGTGGCGAGGTTTTCGAGATCGAACAGGGCGTCTGTGCGGCGCAACAGGGTACACCAGATTTTTTCGAGGAGGCCATCCCAACGAGCCTGGTTGAATTGGCTGATGGCCCGGTTGAGCAGGAAGGCATGGCTGGCGTGAGCTGGACGACCGAAGTCGCCGCTTTCGTAGAGGTTGGAACGCAGGTCAAACATGGCATTCTCCTTCTTGAAGATAGCTGGAAATCGACGCCCGGATGGTGCGCAGGATGGTTTCGGGTGGGTCGACCTGACATAAAAAGGCGGCTGAACTTTCGGACAGTCTGGCGCTTTCAGGGCGAGCGCTGGAAATGAGCAGGTTGGCGCGCGGGGCCTTTTGGCGTAAGGCAGCGATCCGTTCTTGGGCAGGTTCACCGGGGAGCGCCAATCCGATGATGATCAGGTCTGGCTGGGTGGCGGCGGCCTCGCAGAGCAGGCTTTCCATGCTGCTAACCTGCCCGACGATTTGCGCGTCGAGACGAGTCTCCAGCAGGAGCGCCAGAGCGGAGCGCAGGATGGGGTTGGGGTCGGCAAGCAGGATGCGGTTCATTTTGTCTCTCTTTCTGAGAATAGTTTACGCTTCTCCCGTTCTTCGCGCCCCGACCGGGAGGGGAGGCCGAGACTGGCCGAGTGGATAGTTTCTAGTCATCAGTGAACAGATTGATAAAAAAAAGCGGGTTGCCCATGACGGCAGCCCGCTTTCTGATTACTAACCACTGATTATTGATAACTGTTCACTGTCAAACTAATTTTTTCTGGATCGCCGTCGTTACCGCCGCCACACGATTATCCACGCCGAGCTTCATCAGGATATTGCTGATATGATATTTGACAGTGGATAAACTCACCACCAGCCGTTCGGCGATTTCGGCATTGTTTAGGCCTTCGACCATCAATTTCAGCACTTCACGCTCACGCTCGGTCAGAACTTCGGTTTCCTGAGCCTGCTGGCTGGCGCGGACCAAGGCCTGGGCTGCCTCAGGAGAGAGGGTTATTTTGCCATCCTTGGCGGCTTTAATGGCGGCCGCCAACTCGCGGGCGGTGACGTTTTTCATCAGGTAGCCGACCGCCCCAGCCTTAAGGGCATTCTGCACCAGTTCGTCTTCCTGGAAGCTGGTCAGCGCCACAATCTGAATCCCCGGATTCTGCTTTTTGATGGCCGCGGTGGCGGCGACGCCATCCATGACCGGCATCATCAAGTCCATCAGAATCACATCTGGCTTAAGAATGTTGGCCCTGGCGACGGCCTGTTCGCCGTTTTCGGCCTCGCCGACCAGTTCGAATTCAGGGTTGACGCTCAGGAATGCGCCCAGGCCAGAGCGAACCACGGCATGGTCATCGACGAGCATGATGCGGATTTTGTCGGACATAAGAAACCCTTTCGATTTGGCGATTGAGTGATTGGGTGATTTTGTGGTTTCCAATCGCCCATTCACCCAATCACTCAATAAAAAAATCACCAAATAACAGAAATTTGCGTTCCCTCGCCGGGTTCGCTGTCAAGACTGAGTTTCGCGCCAATCGCCTCGGCGCGTTCGCGCATGATTTTTAACCCGAGATGGTCGGCTGTCACCGTGGATGGGTCGAAGCCGGCGCCATTGTCGGCCACTGTCAGGCGGATGGATTCTCCGCAGCGCAGGGTGACAACTGCCTGGCTGGCTTTGGCGTGTTTGACGACATTGTTCAAGGCTTCCTGGGCAATCCGATACAGGCCCACCTGCACATCGGCGGGCAGCTTGCGCTCACCCTCTGCGCTAAGTTCGATACTGATCCGTGAGCGGCCAATCAGGGCTTCGGTCAGTTGGCGTAACAGCGTGGGTAACGGAATTTCCACCAGGGCATTCGGGCGCAGTTCCACCAGTAGGGTGCGCATTTCGGCCAGCGCGCCGCGCGTCAGCTGGCGCACTTCTTCCAGGCGGCGTTTCCCTTCGTTTTGGTTCATCTCCCAAATATCGGGGAGCACATCCGCAATCAGGGTGGTGGAGAACAGCGTCTGGGTGACGGCATCGTGCAGGTCGCGCGCCAGGCGGGTGCGTTCAGCGGTGACGGCGTCCTGGGCGGCTTTTTCGCGCAGGCGCTCGTTGGCCAGGTTCAGTTCAGCGGTGCGCTCGGCGATGCGCTGTTCCAACAGGGTGCGATATTCGGCTTCCTGGGCGGCCAATTTTTCGGCGGCGCGTTTTTCCTCGGTGATGTCCTCGATGATGCCAATCACCATGCGCGGCGCGCCATCGGCCGCGCGGGCCAACGAATCAGATAACCGTCCCCAGAAAACGCTGCCATCTTTACGGACAAAGCGCTTATCGCTGCGGAAGGAGTCGATTTCACCAGTCAGAAGTTGGCGGAATTCCCGGGCATCGATTCCAAGATCCTCGGGATAAATCAGATTGGCGATGGGAGTATTCTGCAGTTCTTCGGCTGAGTAACCAAACATGCGCTGCATGGCCGGGTTAAGCTGTTGGTTTGCCACCAATTGATTGAAGCGGGACTCGTCCAGTGGCAAATTGCCATCCACGCCAAGATCCACCAGCACGATGCCCATTTCAGCCGAGTTGTAGAGTGTGCGGAAGCGCGCTTCTGATTCGGCCAACGTCTTGGCCGCTTCTTTTTCCTCAGTAATGTCTTCAATCATCCCGATGGTATAGAGTGGTTTCCCGTCTTTTCCGCGCACGGCTGAGAAGTTCACCCGGCCCCAGAAAATGCTGCCATCCTTGCGGATATAGCGTTTTTCGACGGTATATTGATCGCGCTGGCCTTCAACAAGTTCGGCAAACAACTCCCGGTCAATGTAGCGGTCGGCTTCAACCGCCAGCATGGATGGATCGATCTCGACGATTTCTGCGGCTGAGTACCCCGTCAGGCGGCTGGCGATCTGGTTGATCTGGGTGATGCGACGGTCAAGCGACATCACCGCCACGCCCACCGCCGCATTATCAAACATCGAGCGGAAGCGCGCCTCGGATTCCTGTAATTTCGCCAGCGCCAGGCGCTCTTCGTTGATGTCGGCGATCATGCCAACAATATACAAGGGTGTGCCATGCGCATCATGCACCATGCTCATCGCCACACGCGCCCAGAACACTTCCCCATTTTTGCGAATGTAACGGCGTTCGGCAGAAAACTGCTCGACCTTGCCTGTCAGTAACTCCTGTAAATGCTCTCCTGCCAGAGGATAATCATCCGGGTGAACCACCAGTTTATTGGTCTGCCCAATAAATTCTTCAAGGGAATAACCGTACATCTGACAGAGGGCCGGGTTGGCGTTGATGACTCTCCGATCCAGCCCCATGATCCCGATCCCGATCGCCGAGGTTTCAAACATGGTGCGGAAGCGCGCCTCGGAGTCCTGCAATTCAGCCAGGGCGCGTTTGCGCTCCTCGATGTCCTCGGCAATCACAATCATGTATTGGACTGCGCCAGCGGTATCCCGCACCGCCGAAACGCTCTGTCGCATCCAGTGCGTCCGGCCATCGCGGTGGACATAGCGCTTTTCCACCTGGAAGCTGTTGCGTTTCCCGTCCAGGATTTCATGGAATTCTGCCATGCCCAGCGGCCGGTCTTGGGGATAGGTGACGCCCTGCCCGCCCAGTTCCAGCAATTCGGCCTCGGAATACCCTGATAACTGCGCCAGCAAGGGATTGACGGCGAGGGTTTTGCCATCCGGCGTGACCAGGCTGATGCCCACCGCCGCATTTTCGAACATCGCCCGGAAGCGCGCCTCCGATTCGACCAGCGCCGCGCTTTTGCGCTTTTGCTCATCGATATCCTCGATTTGTCCTACCAAGTATGACGGCTGCCCTGCGGCATCGCGCACCAGCGCCAGTGTCAGGCGCACCCAAAAGTTCTCACCGTTTTTGCGCACATGGCGCCGTTCCACGCTGTAATTGGCGCGTTTTCCCGCCAGCATTTCGGCGAACAAATCCATCCCAACCTGCTCATCGGGCGGGTAAACATTCTCCCGGTCGTTACGTTGCGTCAACTCGGCTTCGGTATAACCAGACATTTCGCAGACCGCCGCATTGACCGCCAGGATCTTTCCCTCAATCGTCATCAAGCCCATGCCGATGGCCGAACTCTCGAAGGCGGCCCGGAAGCGGTCTTCCATTTGACGACGTTCGATTTCACGCTGTTGCAAGGCATCGGTCATCGTGTCGAACGACTGCGCCAGCGCAGCCAGTTCGCCCAACCCGCCCACCCTTCCGGCGCGGGCGCTCAAATCACCGGCCTGCACCTGCTCGACCGCCCGCATCAGATTTTGCAGTGGGCGCAGGAACATTGTCTCGCTGCCCCACCAGGCCACAAGCATGGCCACCGAAAAAACCAGCCCGAGCAGCCCCAACTTCCAGTAGAGTTCTCCATAGGCCTGGGTGTAAAGTTCCGTCACCGGGTAACCCAAGTGCAGGCTGGCGGTCGGTTGTTGACCCAGGTTTAAGGGGATAAAGGTATTCAGGCGGATGACCCCATCCAGATCGGGGCCCTCACTGGCGGTTTGTTCCGCTTCGAAAACGGGTAACCCCTTCTGACCAGTGGTTTGGAATCCGCTAATGGGCACCTGTCTCCCACTGACAGTGCGCCATAGGGCGCGGCCATCTGGTGTGAATAGGGTCAGCGCCGTGCCTTCGGGCAGGGCGGCTTTGCCCTGCCAAGATTCCAGCCAGCGGGTGTCGAAGGTGGCAAAGATCACGGTCTGCACTTTCCCATCGAAGGACAGAATCGGGTAGGAAAGACTGACCAACGGCGACCCAGCCACCGGGTTGGGGGCGTAAAGTCCCAGCGACAGATCCAGGCTTTCGAGGGCCGCTATAAAATGGACCTGCTTGGCAAGATTCTTTCCACCCTGCACCGGGTTGATCGCGCAGTAGATCTCGCCATCCGCCTCGACCAGGCCCAGGTTGGTTACATTAGGCGCCAGGCGCTCGTAGGCAAAACGCAGGGAGGTGAAAACCTGGGTGCAATTATCGGGGGCGAGCATCTGCGGAACACGCACCAGATCGGTGAAGACAGCGCGCGTTTCATCCAAGAGTCCTGCAAATTCCGCTTGCGCCTGTTCGGCGGCATGCGTGCTGACAGCGCGGCGCTCGTCCAGGTTTTGCTGGAGGTCGCTCCAGGCGCCGTAAACCAGCACCACCAGCGCCGGCAGCACCACCAGGCTGACGAGCACAAACAACCGGGTGCGGGCGGTTTTCAGGAAACCGAAGGGAAAAAGGGCCGGGCTGGTCTCCAATTTATTTATCCCAACGACCTTGCATCAGCGGCCTGGCGGCCTGCGTGGCCTGGCGCAGGGCCTCGGCGGCGCTTGCCTCGTTGTTCCAAATCCGCTGGATGGCCGGGCGCAGCGCCTGATCGAGCACTTCGGCATAGTTGCGCAGATAGTACGAAGGCAGCGGCGTGGAATAATTGACGATGTAATCGGTAAAAGCCGGGCGCATCTCCACTGGATGGGCGGGATTATCCAGCCAGAATTTCATCTTGTCCGGCTCGGTGTAATAGGCCTTCTGAAGCGGCATCCACAGCCCGCGCGCGAACAAATCGACCGCTTCGGGGTTGTTGTGAAATTTGTAGAAGCGAATGGCGGCTTCCTGATGTTGGGTATCGGCAAAAATGACGGTTGGGGAACCGAGCACCACCGTCACCGGGGTTTTGAATTTGGGCAGAACGGCCACGCCAAAGCGCAAGTCTTGGGTCGCGGCGTAGTCGAGCAGGCTCCAGTGGCCGGAGATGTGCATCGCCAGGTTGCCGGTCTGGAGCATGGTCACGTAACCGGGCAGGTTGGCGTCTTGCAAGGGTGTGGGCGTGACATGCTCAACCCACATTAAGTCGGCCAGGGCTTGCATGGCTTCGGCGGCTGCGGGCGAATCGAGCAGGAGCTGCGTGCCATCCTCGTTGACCACCTGTCCGCCGTTGCTAAAGATGAAGGGGTAGAATGTCCAGCCTTCGTAGGTTTTGTCGAAGGCTGCGCCGTAGGTGGCAATTTTCTCGGGGTCGAAACCATTTTCGCCGGGATGTTTTCCATTCACATCCACCGTTAGTTTTTGTGCCGCGGCGACGAATTCTTCCCAGGTCCAGGCCTGGGCCGGGTCGGAGGGTGGGTAGGGAATCCCGGCCTGGTCGAACAAATCCTGGTTATAGAACAACAGCGAGGCCTCGACGGCTGTATTCAGCCCGACGATTTTCCCGCCGCCGTAGTAGTAACGCGTTGCCAGGAGTGTGGTGGAAAACATCGGATCGGTCTGGACGAGTTCAGTCAGGTCGAGCAGTTTGCCCTCCTGCGCCCAAATTGGGGCTTGCAGTCCGGGGAAGTAGCCCAGATCGGGCGTCTTTCCTTCTTTCATCATGACGGTGATCCGCGCCAGGTACTCCTCGTAAGGAATCTGGATGGCCTCCACCTCAATCCCGGGGTTTTGGGCCTCAAACTGGGCCACCATACCTTCGATAGCTGCTTTTTCCATCTCGGAGCCCCAGTAGGTGAAAGTTAGCCGTGTGATTTCGGGCGTGGGAGCGGGTGAGGTCTGGCAGGCAGTGGCCGCTAAAAGGGAGAACAAGAGCATCAGGCGGGTCAATTTGGGCAGCATCGTTTCTCCAGATGTCAGAATTGTAGCAAAGTGGAGTAAATTATTCTATTCGCAGGTGTCACCAGCTGGATGGATAATCGTCACTGATCCGTTTGAAGATCATACAACCCAAGACAACAACCCTCCCCCGTCGTTGGGAGAGGGTTGAACCTGGTCAAGTGGACAGGTTGGAATGGCTATGAACCAGTTTGGATGGCTTTCGGGATGAACCAGGCGCATAAAGCGCCGAAAATGCCGGTGGAGATTGAGACTTCCCAGAAGTGACCCAGGCTGACGCCCGCCGGCATGAGCGGGTTGGCAAAGGCCAGTTGGGCGGTGGGGAGCAGGGCGAAGGCCAGCCCGGAGAGCAGCACCAGTTCAAGGCGTTTGCCGGTAAAACCCTTGAACAGCGGAACCAGACACAACATCCACAAAACGCCGCGAAAGTACTGGAAAACCGGGATTTCGGGCTTCTGCATGAGTGTGATACTCCACTGCTCGAAAAAGCCATTCAGTTCCGCCGGGCCGCCGTAGAACAAGCGCAGTTCTTTGACTTGCCAAGCCACAAAGTAGCCAAAGAGCACGTACAGGATAATGTAAACCACTGCCAGCCAGGAACCCTGCTTCACGGCGTTGTCGGTCGTCACGGTGAAATTAGTTTGCGGGCGGGGATTCTTGGAAAAGCCGCCGACGATGAGCGTGACCAGCAGGGAGAAAAAAAGCGAGGTCAGGAAACCGCGCAACATCAGGTTGTAGAGTTGGAAATTGTTCGTCAGCAACGGGAAGGCGTTGAGGAAATAGCCGGTTTCAATCTGGGTCATAAAAACCTGCGCTCCGAAGGAGAGGACGAACAACTGCCCGGCCAGCGCCAGTCCCTTGAAACTGGAGCGCCGCGCTGCCCAGACGAGGATGACTGAGTTGGCAAGAGCGTTGAACAGGAACGCCAGGGGCGTGGAGAAAAACCCGCTGGCGCTTTTCCCGGCCTCCATAATGGCCGGGGAGAGCGGGGAAATCAGGTTGCCAAGGATAAGACTGAGCATGAAAGCCAGCGCAGCGCCCAATCCCTGGAAAAAGATCCCGAGGCCAGATTTGAAACCAAAATTATTTTTCATGGCTTGCTCCTTGAAAAGAAAAACGATTTGAGTTGACTATTCCAAGCATAGCGCGGGATAAAGACAGACTCCCCCGCCATTGGGAGAGTCTCGGACTGGTCAGGTGGCCAGGTTCTTAAAACAGACCCCAAAGCATGTGCCAGACGATATCCGTCCAAAAATGAACGCCCACCGGGGCCAGGAAGCCGTATTTCTTGAAATAGTAGGCCGCAACCAACGAGATCAGGCCATTGAGCAGGAAAATCTGAAGCAACAAGACCGGTGAAAACAAGGCTGGGTCAGTGATGCCCGTCAGTATCATCAGGGTCGGCAGGTGACTGGCTCCAAAGGCGAGCGCAGAGAAGGTGGATGCCACCCAGTAGACAACGGTCAGGCTGCGCCCGCGCAGGAGTACCTTGCCGACCAGCCAGGTCCAAAACGAGACAAAGAACAATCGAAAGAGCAGCTCCTCGCCAATCCCCGCCGAGACGGAGGCCACGAGGGAAGTTGGGAAGGGTGGGTGCATCAACCGCCCGAGGCCGTTGATGCGGCTGAAAACCAGATCAGCCACGATCAAGACCAGCCCCAGCGCGCCGCCCGCCAGCGCCGGGATCAGAAAACGCTGGCGGGCGCTCACATTTTTAGCCCAGATTTCAGGAAAATCCAGGTTGCGCCAGAGAGCCAGGCCGAGCATTCCGAGAAAACCGTAGAGCGCAGTGGTGATGCCAGCCGCTCCCAAGGCCAATTGCCACTTGGGAATCTGCGATTCAGGCATCAGTGTTCCCCGTTCACCTTGCGGCAGGAAGGCATTCAGCCCCGCCGCCAGCGCCAGGATGGCGAGCAAGATGAAAAACGTCCAGGTGGAGCGGGTTTTGATCGTCATCGTATTTTTCCTTCTACCATTCTTTCGTCCAGGGTTCGCTTAAATCGTATTCGGTGAAACCGAGCGAGGCATAGAGCGCACCCGCCGCCTCGGAATAAGAACCAACCGTGCAGAGCGTCGCGCCCAGGTCACGAATACGGCGCAGTCCCTCGGCCATGAGCGCCTTACCGACGCCCTTGCGCTGGTGGTCAGGGTGTGTCCCGACCGGTTCGAAGGCGGCAGTCCGGGTGACATCGTCAAACCAGAGTGTGCAAAAAGCGGCCAAGTTGCCATTGGGGGCTACGGCCACCAGGTCCAGGTCGCGGCGGTAAAGCGGTGCGCGCTGGACGTTCCGGTACCAGGTCCACCCCTGGTATTTTTCATCGGGTTCATCGGGGTGGAAGGCTTTCCAGGAGACCCAGCTGCGCGCCGGGTGTTCATCCAGATCGCCGAGGGCGCGCAGGGTATAGCCTTCAGGCGTGGGAACGTCTGTAACAGGCTGGCCCATCTCGCGGCGGCGCTGGTATTCGGGATGATTGCCTTTGACGTAGCCGCGCCGTTGGAGCAAATCCCGCCTGAGAAAGTCGGTTTCGGGCGCCCAAACAGTGAGACGTTGACTCCCCCCGGCCTGCGTGGTGGCAAATTGCATTTCTGCCGCTGAGAGCATTTCCACCTCGAGTTCTTTGCTCTGAAAATCCGGATGAACCTGCAAAAAGGCTTCGCCCGCCCCGTCGGGGTGCAGCACAGCTGCCAGGCAGCCATCGGCAGTCTCCCATAGGAAAATCGCAGCGGAGAGGTCGAAATGGAAAATATTCTCATTGACGTGCCAGCGCCAGTAATCCCAACGATAAACCGGCCAGCCAATTTCGCGGTGCTCGTTCAGGAGGAACACTTCGCGCAGGAACTGGCGGATTTTCCAATAATCGTTTTCGTGCTGGTATTTTCTCAGGGTTAGTTTCATCGCTTTGTTTCCTACGAAATCGCCAATAGAATGGCTGGTAAAAGCGGTAGTTCGCGCAGTGAAAAAAGGGTATTAACCGTGCCCTGTACCTGCGCCGAGGGCAAAAGGCTGACATTGCTGCCATAAGCTTCGATTTGACCCTCGACCTGTCCAGTGACCTCCAGTCGGCTGCCAAACAGGTGTAGATTACCTGTGACCACCCCGCCCTGGGCCAGGTTGACTGTGGCGAAAATGAGCAGCACATCGCCGGAGCGGGTTTCGCCGGGCTGGATGGTGTATTCCCCGCCGATGACGATCAGCCCGGTTTTGGGGGCGACCGCCGGGGAAAACAAGCCGAGCAGTGACAGGGCAATCAGTGAAATCAGCAGGCTGGTGCGTAACATGGTCATACCTCGTGTTGAAGAATATTTTTGGAAGTGAACTTATCAACATCATAGCCCCTTCGAACCAAAAACTCCCCCGCCGAGGGGGGAGTTTGAGACTGGTCAAGTGGACAGGTTGGAGCCGGCTACAGCATGAAATAAACACTCAGGGCAGAAAAATCCATCAGAGTATGCACCACTGCAAAGTACGGGAGCAGGCTGGGGCGGAGTTTGATCATCAGGCCAGCGTAGAGGGCAAAGGGCAGGTACATCAATCCGCGCCAGAGCAGGTAGCCACCATCGACGATGAAAGGCAGGAAGCAGTGCTGTAAACCGAGAAAAAGCGCGGCGACCAAATAGGCCAGCCAACCAGATTTACCGTTGAACAGGCGCGGCATAGCGTAACCAAAGTAAGTGGGCAGTTCTGCCAGGCCAATGGTCAGCGGAAAGAGAATTCCGACCATCAGCGCCCAGGTGGGAATGGGGCGAAAAAGCAGATTGACGGGAATCAGCGGGTCGCCAAAGATGGCTGTACCCAAGATATTCATCGGCGCGGCAGCAATCGGAAGGCCAATCACGCTTGAGCCGAAGAACCAGAGCAGGTCGGTTTTGACGGTTGTACGTGAGAAGCGCAAGATATCCAGGTAGTGTTTGCCTTCGGCGCGAAAAGCCCGCACCAGCAGGGCAATCGAGGCCAGGTTAGCCAAAATCGGAAAGAAAATCCACCAGCGGGCAGATTCTTCCCAGGCGGCATTGGTTCCGATCAGGGCCAGGAAGAAGGCGATGAGTCCCTGGACGACGATAAATAAAACCGAGCGAGAGATCAACATCAGCCAGGGTAGAGTAGTTTTGTTCATTGCCATGTCTTATTCTCCTTGCGCCAATTTTTCGGCGCGGTCTTTGATCCCAAGCAGCATTCCGCGTTCCATGATGAAGACGCCAGGGTGGATAATATCCCAGAGACCACCGACCATCATGGTGCGGGTGCGTTGAATCAGGCGGGAGGAACCATCGGGCTGCGGCACAATCACCAACTGCCATAAGTCCACCCATTGGTTGTTTTCTTTATGTCCGAGCACAACCGCCTGGTTGGGAACGAGAAGGGCCACTTCATAGGGCGGCGGCCCGGAGCCTTCAGGGCACATCCGCATCGGATCGCCCACCTGCAAAGCCTGCCATTCCTCGTGAATCCGGTCAGCGTTGACCTGGGGACAGGCAATCATGGTTTCCAGGGCGGTGTAGCTGTACATGCCGCCTTTATCCGCACCCAGCTGCACCAGCCAGGGATAGATTTGTTCGGGGTTGGCCTGGATGGTGACTGCGCGGTTGACAAACCAGGCCGGGGCCGGGACGAGTTCGTCGCCGGCGAAAGCGGCCTGGATTTCGGTCTCGGTTGCACCCCAGCGATCCATCCACGGAGTGAGCAGGCTGACAGCGATCACGAAAATCACGGCCAACCCAACGAGAACAGCGAGAATTTTTAGGAATTTTTTCATGGTAGTGCTCCTTATTTCACGAATGCTGAGGCTTTCTCTTTGCGTAGTTTGCTGAAGGTATATGACAGACTGCCGCGCCACTCCATCAGGCGGATAATTTCGCGTCCGGGTGAGCCGGGATAAATGTAGCGGCTGTATTTTGGAGGCTGGGTCTGTTTTTTGAGGGCTGGGTCGAGCGAAACCGTTCCGACCAGCACGGATTCCTCATCGCCGAGTTCGCCGCGCAGGGTGCCATCGGCATTCAGCAGCACGGAGCGGCCAGAGAAGCGGAAGTCCTTTGGGATGCCGAGCGTGGTATCGGGTACAGGCGAATCCCACGCGCCACTTTTGTTGCACATCAGCACCGGGACGCCAAACCATTCGTTGTACAGGCGGGCGACCAACCCCGGACGGCTGTTCAGGCGGTCAATGTCCTCCTGGGAGGTCAGTTTGGTCGGTTGGGTGGGGGTGCAGTAGGAGTGCGGCATTAGCATCAGGTCAATCTTGCTCTGCATCATGGTGCTGGCGAGTTCGTGGGTGTGATTATCGAAGCAGATGCCCACGCCGATGCGGCCCAGGTCGGTATCGAGGTAGGGATTGCCGCGTTCACCCTTGAAAAAATAGGCTTCCCACATCGAGGGGTTGCGCTTGCGCACTGCCCCGACGATTTTGCCGGAAGGCTCGGCCAGGGCAAAGGTGTTGAGAAAATGTCCATTCCTGGCTTCGAGGAAACTCGTGCCGAGGTAAATTCCCAGCCTGCGGGCGGTTTCCGAGAGCCAGCGGGTGGTGGGGCCGTTGAACGGTTCGGCGGAATCCCATAGGGCGGAAGTCAGCAGATAGCCCTGGGGCATGAATTCGGGGAACAAAACCAGTTGCGCGCCCTGGGCTTGGGCCTGTTCGGCCATTGTCGTGGCACGGGCCAGATTTTCCTGCACTTTGCCATCCTGACAGGTAATTTGCGCGGCGGCGAGAGAGAGTGTTTTCATGGTTGCTCCTTCCTTATTGAAGTTTCAGGCCAGGTTTGTTTTGCGCCTGGCAAAGATTCCGGGCAGGTAAAGCAGCGTCACCAGCAAGCAAGCGCCAAGAATCAGGGGCGAAACCTTGGGGGTGAGCAGGATTTCTGAAACAGCACGAGCGGCATAGAAAAGGGCGGTGAAAACCAGCGTGGTTTTACCGAGCCGGGTTTCCAGCAGGTCGTTCGCGCAGATTAGCGAAGCGCAGGTGAAAAGCGCCAACATCAACAGGCTGCCGATGTTTAGCTCTTGCATCAGGGCCTGCTGGGTGGGCGGGAGACTGGTCAATCGCTGGATTTGCCAGCCGATGAAAAGGTGGAATATGGTGAAAAAGCCATTGAACAGACCACCAACGAAAAGCAGTTTTTTGTTCATAATTCTCCTGCGCGGTCACGGGCGCACTCGGATAAAAAAGATCATCGCAAACATAGGCAAATTATTCGGCGGATAAAAAATAAGTGCTTTGCCGGAGGGCTGACTTGCCCGGAGCCAGTCCCCGGCGCAAAGGAGGAGAGAAATCACTCTGCATAGTATAGACAGACCAAAAGAAAGACTCCCCCGCCGAGGGGGGAGTCTTGAACTGGTCAGGTGGACAGGTTTACGAGTGTTCCTGTTTCATCTCGTAAACGAACGATTTGACCTCATCCACAGCGCCTAAAGAACCATAGAGCGCCATGGCTGCCTGGCTGTAACCGGTGATGTAAGCATTTGCAAGCCCGAGGTCTTTCAGCCTGCACAGGCATTCCTGGATCACAGCGCGGGCGAAACCACGCTGGCGGAAATCGCTGTGCGTACAGACCCGTTCGATCTCTGCCTCCAGGCCGTGCGCATTGATCAGGGCCTCGCAACCGGCGACAAAGCGCCCATCTTCCGCCATGACACACAGGTCCGTTTGTGGATGATAGCTGGGGCCTGCGTGGCTGTGGTTGTAAAACCAGAGGCGGTTTTCCATCTCTTCTGCCGTGAGCGTGTTCTTTTTCTGGAAAGCATTGGCGCGCAGAAGTCCCTGGGCGCGGTAATCGGGCCGGGATTGCATGTCCACGATCACAAACCCCGGTTCGAGCGGGAAGCGGGGAGCCAGTTCGCCGGTCAGGTCGAAGCGGCGGGTGAAAAATTCAGATTCGACATAAAACCCATAGCGTTCCAATCCTTTCGCTTCCAAAGCCTGGTATGTGGTTATCTCGGTTGAAAAACTGGAGCCAAACTTTGCCGGTCGCGCCTGCCAGGTTTCCAAGACCCATTGCAGCATTTCTTCGAACAGGAAACGATAGCCCGGCAGGGTCAGAATTTGGAAACCAGCGTCACCCCCTTCTGAAATGGCAAACCCGGCCAATTCTCCAAAGGCATCGAACCACAGGTGCGCATTTTCGTTACAAAATGCCGCGTAAGCGCGTTTGTGTTCAAACAGGGAGTATTTCCAATCTACCAGCCTCCCCAGACACCAGGTAGTATGAGTCCGTCTGGCGAGGGACGGGGGCGCAAAAAACCGGGCGAGGCGATTGAAATCGCCAATTTCTTCAGCGTAATTTCGATGGGTTGTTTTCATAGTTACACAGGATTTTTTATTTCTGTTTCCAGACCAGCCCAGCAAACAGGCCGACGACCAGTGCGCCGCGCAGCCATAAGGGCAGGAACAGGAAGGTGATCAGCAGGAGTACAACCAATCCAACCACGAAAACAGCCAGAGGTCGCTGCCACGCGGGACGGGCGAGAAACTGCCAACCTGCCAACAAGCTGGCAACCAGGGCAGCCAGCCACAGGCCGATTTCAGAGACCGTGACCAGCCCGGAAGCCGGGCGGCCTTCGGCGCGGGCTTTGAGCGACTCCAGCATTTTCAATTCCATGACTACATCCGGGATTTCCAGGGCAACTACTGCCGCCGGAGGCATAAAAGCCGGGTCAAAACTCTCGCGCACCACCAGTCGGGTGCGGTTTGCGCCTTCAGGGAACAAGCCGAACACAAAAGTCCAAACTGGTTGACCAGTCTCGTCGGTGGCCTGCCAGCCAAACCACTGGTAGGGTTCGATCACATGCACTTGGCTGGGGCAAAAGCTGCCCGACATGCAAATCGGTGTGCCGACCTGGGTATCCTGGTATTCGGGCAAGATGTGGTCGGCGGTATGGATGTCGAAACCGAGCAGGTTTTCCAGCCAATCGTAACTGTACCAACCGCCGCGCCCCTGCCCAAACTGCACCAGCCAGGGCCAGATTTGTTCGGGCGTGGCTTCAATGAGAATGGCGCGCGTCCAGCGGGAGCCGCTCAGGTCGCCCGGCATGGGACGCTGTAAATCTGCATCGCTGGCGCCCCAGCGCAGGTGGAACGGACGCAGCGCGATGTATCCCACGCTCAGGACAACCAGAGCAATCCCGATTCCGGCAAAAAGACGTTTGAGTTTTGGGTTCATGGTGAATTTCCTTTCAGAATGTAACGCGGGCATCTTGATGATTTTCCAGCGCTGATGATACCCTTGGTTAAACAGCAACTCCCCGGCCGAGTGGGGAGTTGGGGACTGGCCAGGTGGACAGGTCAGGCTCGGGAGGTTTATCCTGATTTCTGCACGACCCAGATGATGAAAACATCCTCGCCAACAAAACATTTTTGTAGTTTCAGCCGGGTCAGCGCGGATTGTTGGAGCAAGGCTTCGATGTAATCTGGAGAATGGGAAAATATCTCGAAATCTCCCGCCTGATGGCGGGTATACGGCTCTTCTTGCGGAACGGCAGTTGGGAATTGCATAATCTTGTGCAAATCGGCC
>DHVZ01000092.1 GCA_002412925.1 Anaerolineales bacterium UBA5195
GGCATTGATTTTAACATAAGCAGCCCGTTCCTGGGGCTTTCTGGGACCCCAGAAACGGCCTCAAAACAAACTCATCCTCAGCGCCCAAACGCCCTGACTGCGCCATAAATGTCTCCACAAGCTGGCCTTGGGATTACAGACCACCCATGTCCACTTTGATGAACAGGGAAAACTCAAATTTGGATTGATTTGATTTTCTGCATCAGCTTCGCTTTCCCCGAGAATCAAAAAACGCCGGGGAGCGCTCGTTTAAATAATCTGGTCAGCACTTGCTGATCAGCCAACGATGAGCGTCCAACCAGGTTGGTTGGATCCGACGTTCAAAATATAAGCCAAGGTAATGAAGACCACCGAGAATAAAAGTTGCCCCCAACAACACCCAACTCTATTTCGGTGTAGCCTCTTATTCAGTTGTGCGCAGATCTTAGAATATAAATTCTAACTTGTCAACATTTTGAGAGAAATTCGTTGAGAAAATGGCTTAATGTAACCCCTCTTATGCGATGTCAAAAGCCAAATACTGGCGTAAAAATCGCATTTTGGGGATCGCTAACACAGAAAAAAGAAGTCGTATAAAATAAGGACATCTGACACTATGACAATTCATTAATTATTCTATACTGTTAATATCCTCTATCTCAGGGGGGAGCCGGCATGCCTCGACGAATCTCCGAAGACCAGACTCGCAAGGAAATGATCGACCCACAGCTTGAAAAGGCGGGTTGGTATTTGCGCGACCATGCCAAGGTCAAGATCGAAATCCCGGTCGATGGGTATGATGCCGAACCCTGGAACGGAGTCACGGATTACTGTCTCTATCGCGAAAACGGGGAAGTATTGGCAGTGGTCGAAGCCAAGCGGACTTCAACGGATGTGCGCCTGGCCGAAGCGCAGCTTACCTATTACGTCACTGAAATCGAAAAGCACCAATCTTTCAGGCCGTTCGGGTTCCTGGCAAATGGGCTGGAAATCCATTTTGTGGAGGTGGGGCTGGCGCACAAGCGGGAAGTCTTCGGCTTTTTTACGCGTGAAGACCTGGAAAACCTGCTTTACCTGCGCCAGAATGCAAAACCGCTTGGTTCCATCGAAATAAACAATGAAATCGTGGACCGCGCCTACCAGCACGAAGCCATCCGGCGCGTGGGGGAAGCATTTACGAACGGCAAGCATAAAGCCCTGATCGTCATGGCAACCGGAACGGGCAAGACGCGCACGACGATGGGACTGATCGATGTCTTCATGCGCTCCAACCAGGCGCGGCGGATTTTGTTCGTGGCCGACCGCGATGCGCTCGTCGATCAGGCCAAGGAAGACGGTTTCGAAAAGTTCATTCCGCATGAACCCTGCACCCGCCTGCGGACGTATGACCTCGACACCACCAAACGCCTATACGCGGTCACGCTCCAAACCCTGAGCAATATTTTCAAGCAGTTTTCGCCTGCCTTCTTTGACCTGATCATTTTCGATGAAGTTCATCGCTCGATTTACAACAAGTTTAATGAAGTGCTGGATTATTTCGACGCGCGCCAGGTGGGATTGACCGCCACACCCGCCAATTACCTCAACCGCGACACCTTCCTGGCTTTTGATTGCACAGATGGCAAGCCGACTTATCTCTACACTTACGAACAAGCCATCGCTGATAAATTCCTGGTCGATTACAACCTTTATTCGGCGCGGACCAAGTTCCAGCGGCAGGGCATCCACAGTGTCGACTTGACCGAGGAAGAGCGCAACGCCCTGATCGAAAAAGGCCTCGACCCGGACGATATCAACTACGAGGGCACGGAACTGGAAAGGGAAGTCAGCAACCGCGACACCTTGCGCAAGCAGTGGGAAGAAATCTGGGAAGTCTGCCAGAAAGATTCAGCGGGGCAGTTACCAGGGAAGACGATCATCTTTGCGATGACCCAACCCCACGCGTTGCGCCTGCAAGCCGCGTTCGATGAGATGTATCCGCAGTTCCCGAATCTGACGAAGGTGATCACGCACAAATCCGAATATCGCGGCACGCTCGTGGACTCCTTCAAGAAAAAAGATATGCCGCGGATTGCCATTTCGGTGGATATGCTCGATACCGGCATCGATGTGCCTGAAGCCGTCAACCTGGTTTTCATGAAGCCGGTGCAGTCGCCGATCAAGCTCCAGCAGATGATCGGGCGTGGGACACGCGTCCAGGCGGCCTGTCATTTCCTGGAGCGGCTGCCCAATTTCGAGAAAAAGGATTTCCTGATCGTCGATTTCTGGGAGAACAATTTCAGCCGGGACGCCAAGGAAGTGGTGGATGTCTCCACACCGGTATTGGTGACGATTTTTAACACGCGCCTGCACTTGCTGGAAACGTATCTCAAAGAGCAGCGCGACGCCGACTGCCAGCAGGTGATCGCCGACCTGCGCGAGCAGATCCAGCAAATCCCAACCGACTCTTTCACCATCCGCAAGCATCTGCCGGAGATTCAGGAAGCCTGGCGGGAGGGTTTCTGGAATTACCTGGTTCCGAGCAAGATTGAATTCCTAAAATTGAAGGTTGCCCCGCACCTGCGGCTCGTTCCGGGCGTGGATGTGGCCGCCGCAACCTTCATCAGCAAAGTGGAGCGCTTGAAGCTGCTCAAGCGCACAGGCAAGGAGACAGCCCAGGCGATCCAATCCATCGCCGAGGATGCCGCGGTCCTGCCGGATTTCGTGGTCAATGACCCCAAGTGCAGGCCGCAGGTGCAAAAGTGCCTCCCCGAAGAATTGACGAATGCCAGCCTGGGCGATTTGACCCAGGTGCGCGAGGCGCTTGCCCCGCAGATGAAGTACAAGCGGCGGCTGGACACCTTCCTGGAACTCGACCTGGTCGATTCCATTGCGATCAGCGGCTACATTTTGCTGACCAAAAGCGGGGAGAAAATGTACGTGGCGGAATACCGCCGCCTGGTGGAGCAGCGCATCCTGGAACTGGTGGATAACCATCCAACGATACTGGCAATTCAACGCGGGGAAAAAATCGATGACTGGCAACTGCTCGAACTGGAGCGCACGCTGACCCGCGAACTCGGCGCGGGCGATTTGGAAGTGACCCCCGAAAACCTGAAAAAGGTCTTTGCCCACACTGCCGATAGTTTCCTCGGCCTGGTGCGCCAGGTGCTGGATATGCAGTACCTGCCCGATTACAAAGATCTGGTGGCGCGGCAGTTTGACATTTACACTACAAGCCATAAATTCAACGCCGACCAGATCCGTTTCCTGCGCGCCGTGCAAAGCGTCTTTTTGCAGAAGCGCCATCTCGAAACCGCTGACCTGTACGATGCGCCCGCTATAGTTGGATTTGGTCAAGATGCGGTCGAACGCTGGTTTACAGAAAATGAAGTCAATGAGATTATTACCTTTGCAAACCGTTTAGAAGTTCAGCAATAATCTCGAAACCACCGATGTTTCGACAGGCTCAACACAACGCCTGTACGAGCCGCCGCTGGATTTATTTGGCGCGGATGCGGTGGAGAGGTGGTTTACAAGAAATGAAGTGGAAGAGATTGTTATCTTTGCCAGACAACTTGAAGTTTGAATTGTGGCGGAGTCCTTATGACACTATGTAACGACAAGAACAAACAAGGTAACCCATGTCAAATTCGTGTTCGCGATGGAAAAAAATATTGTCATGTCCATCGCAGAGAAAGATTTTTTCGCGCCATCACTTCTATTTCTGCAATAGGAGTATTACTGGTAGGTATATTGGGGTTTATTGCAGACATTACTGGCGTGCTTAGTTATACTGGGATCAAATCACCGATTATTTTCAACCCTGAGCCAACCTCAACCGTAGAAAAATATTCCATCCAGGTAACACCAACAGCCCAAACGCCAACTATTGCCCCAACACCTTTATCATTTCCCGCTGCCAGTGGCAGCGATTCGTTGATTATTGTGGCTGATTTTGATGATCGCAGTTCTGAAAAATATTCCGGGGTTGATCCGGCTCAGTACATTTATGAGCAATTGATCGCGGAGGTGAAAAAGGAAAAACTCGCCATTCGTGTTGAGCGGCTTCATCAAACCCTGGATGAAAATTCGGTTGATACGGTCGGCGAAACCTACAACGCCACGCTGGTACTATGGGGATGGTATGATGCATTAACCATTAATCCGAGGCTTGAGCGCGTAAATCTTAACACGGAATACGGGATTATCGACGATAACGTGCGATTAAGTATTTCAGAGCCATCGAATTTAGAGTTCCAAATCACCGAAGCTGCACCCGAACAAATTACTTATTTAGTGTTATTCATCATTGGACAAAACATGTATGAAAATCGAAAATTTGAAGAGGCACTCTTGTTTTTTCAAAGTTCAGTGAAGGTGGCTCCCGTTAATACCGAAGGTTCTTTCGATAAAAGCATTGCTCACAAACGAATAGCGGTTGCATATCTCGAGTTGTCAATGCGTGAGCAAGCCATCCAAGCTTTTGACCAGGTCTTAGCGCAAGACCCGGAGAATGTTTGGGCGCTGGCTTTGAGAGGGGGAACCTATCGCGAAATGAATTTGTTTACTCAAGCCTTGGATGATTTAAACAAGGCCATTGAAATATCCCCCGATTATTTATGGACTTATAACGTCCGTGGAATGACTTACCGACAGATGGAACGCTACGCTGAAGCCTTGGCCGATTTTGCCAAAATCTTGGAGGCGGATCCAGAGAATACGTGGGCAATCCGGGAAACAGTAAAAGTATATCGTCAGCAAAATAAGCCTGATGAAGCACTTTTATTTCTTGATGAATTTATCGACAACCATCCAATGAACATCAATGCAGTCTTTCAACAAGGTTTGCTAAATAAAGATTTAAAGCTTTACGCAGAAGCCTTGGCCGATTTTCACAAGGTTTTGGAGATCGAACCAGATCATACCGATGCCATGGCTGAAGTTGCGCGAGTTTATTATGATAAGGGTGATCTGGAAAATTCAATTTTGAGTTTGAATGAGGTGATCAGCGCCAAGCCTGATAGTCTCTGGGCGTATTCATTGCTGTCCGAGATTTATTATTTTGAAGGGGATATTAACAAATCTCTCTTGAATATCTCGCAAGCCATCAAACTGGATCCCCAAAATACTTGGAATATTAGCCAACGAGGTTATCTTTACGCTCTGATCGGCCAGGATGACAAGGCCTACTCCGATTTTATGACTGCTTTTGAGTTGGGGTATGATAACGCCTGGTTAAATTCAAATATAGGGGAAGTGTTATTAAGGATGAATCGAGATCAGGAGGCAGTAAATTATCTCGAACGTGCGATCAAAAAAGAAAAAAATTATTATTGGCCGTATTACCAATATTATTTATTTTATGCACAAGCTGATCGTAACTTGGCGTTAAATTATTTAGATAAGGCCATAACTTTACTTGAAGCTGATCGAAAAAAAATGTCTTCGGATCTAACCTACCAGGAAAAATACATGGATTTAGCCATGTATTATTTGATGAAAGGTGATTATGAAAGGTCAAAATCCTTGTATACAGAGATTTTAGAAAGCAATCAGAAAAAGTCCATCAGACTATATGCTGTTCATGGATTAAATACAACATATTTGATCACTCCAAATGATCCCAGTGTTGTTGAGATTAGAAATTTATTGTCTGCAAGCCTTGATAACTGAGAATAAGTTGACATGCTCACCGACCCTAAACTCCGCGCGCAAGTAGATGCCCTCAGTAATGACCGTCCCGAAGGCTTTGCCAAACGCCCCGAAGGTTGGGCGAAAGATGGTGTTTCGTGGGAGAAACCTTTGGGGCGATAGCGCCTTCGGGACGTTTTAGCAGGTAACCATGCCATATCGCGGTGAGGCTTTTACGCAAGGACAGTATTACCATCTCTACAATCGCGGGGCGGGGAAGGGGCAAATTTTCGCGAATGAAGGGAATTACCTGTATCTCCTTCATTTGGTGAAGGGATATGCCCCAAAATATGGCGTGGCGGTGATTGCCTACTGCCTGATGCCGAACCATTATCACTTTTTGCTCAGGCAGGAGAGCGAAATTCTCTTGTCAAAGTTTATGCAGGTGTTGTTTAATGCTTATGTGCAGGCCTTGAACTTGCAGCAGGGACGCACGGGCACGTTGTTCGAGGGGCGTTTCAAGAACAAGTGCGTGGATAATTGGGAATACCTGATGGCACTTTGCCGGTATATCCATCTCAATCCGGTCAAGGCCAAGTTGGTGGCAGGACCCGAAGATTGGGCGTATTCCAATTACCGGGAGTGGATTGGGGTGAGGGATGGCGCGTTGGTGGATCGGGTTTTCGTGCAGGAGCATTTTTCGAGCGCGGAAGAGTATGCCAGGTTTGTGAAGGATGTCGAGGATGAGAAGAGAAGTTATGAGAAGATCAGTAGGTATTTGTTTGATTAACCGTCCCGAAGGTTTTTATCAGGCGACAAAGTTCTGTGAAACGAACCTTCGGGACGGTGTGATGTTCAACCTTCGGGACGGTGAGATTTGTTAACCGACCCTAAACTCCGCGCGCAAGTAGATGCCCTCTGGGATAAGTTCTGGACGGGCGGGCTGGCCAACCCGCTGGATGCGATCGAGCAGTTTTCGTATTTGTTGTTCCTGAAGCGGCTGGATGACCGGGAGAATGCTTCGGAACGGCAGGCGAAACGCAAGGGCGTCGAATATCAGCCCAGGGTACCGAAGGAGCTGCGCTGGGGGTTTTGGACGCAGATGAAGGCTGAAGACGCGCTCAAACACCTGAAAACGGTCGTTTTCCCCAGCCTCGTGGATCTGGCCGATGAGAAATCGTCGTTCGGCGAGTATATGAAAGGAGTGGAGTGCAAGATCAATAAGGCCAGCCTGTTGATCGAGGCCTGCAACCTGATCGACCAGATGCAGATCAGCCAGCAGAACCAGGATGTGCAGGGCGACCTGTACGAGTACCTGCTCAACAAACTGAGCGCCGCCGGGCGTAATGGACAGTTCCGCACTCCGCGGCATATTATCCGCATGATGGTGCAGATGATCGACCCAAAGCCGCGCGAACGGATCGGCGACCTGGCGGGCGGAACCTGCGGGTTCCCCGTCAACGCGCACCTGCATATTTTGGAGCAGCATACCTCGGCGGGGATTTTGGAGTACGATGCCGAGGGGCTGCCGCACCATCTAATCGGCGACCAGTTGTCCAAGGATGACCGGGTTTTCATGTCGGGCAAGAAATATCTGCGGGCCTTCGATAACGATTCGGGGATGACCATGCTCCGGATCGGATCCATGAACCTGATGCTGCACGGGATTGAGTCGCCGCAGTTCTTTTACCGGGATACACTCTCGAAATCCTTCACCGATGAGCGCGAGTACGATGTGATCCTGATGAACCCGCCCTTCAAGGGCGCCGTGGACAAGGGCGACGTCCATCCCAGCCTGCCGTCGGAGACGACGAAGAGCGAACTGCTCTTCCTGCACCTGATCCTGCGGGCGTTGGAGATGGGCGGGCGCGCGGCGGTGATCGTCCCGGATGGCGTGCTGTTCGGGTCGAGCCGCGCGCACGTGGAGCTGCGCAAGCGGCTGATCGAGGAGAACCGCCTGGACGGGGTCGTTTCGATGCCCTCGGGGGTTTTCAGGCCGTATGCGGGCGTCAGCACGGCGGCCCTGTTTTTTACGCGCGGCGCACAGACCAAAGAGATCTGGTTCTACGATATGGCGCACGATGGCTTTTCGTTGGACGATAAGCGCGTGGCGCTCGACGCTTCGCGGAATGACATCCCGGATGTGGTCAATGGTTGGAAGCGGAGATTTGACCCGGCATTCAGCGGGAGTCGGGAGGCGCGGATTGGGGAACTGCGGGCGCTGCTTGGGCCGTTGAAAGAGGAACGGCGCACGTTGCAGGCGGAGATCAACCGGTTGACTTTTGAAACGGCTTTGGAAAACCCTTTAAACACGAAGGACACGAAGGTCACGAAGGAAAACCCAAAAGAAAACTTGGTGGACTTCGTGTCCTTTGAGTCCTTTGTGTTTAAAAATGCTCTGGCCGAGGCTCAACAAAAACTCGCCGTTCTACAATCGAAAATCGTAAATCCCCAATCTGAATTGGATCGTCTCACCCGCCAGTTCTGGGTGACGAAGGAGCAGGTCAAGGCCAACAAGTATGATCTCTCGGCCAGCCGCTACCGCCAGGCGGACGCGGACGCGGTCTATCACGAACAGCCCTCGGTGACGCTGGAGCGCCTGTCGCGTTTGGAGCAGGTGATGATGGATGAAATTCGGGAACTTGGGAAATTGGTAAACAGGTAGACAAGAAAACAGGTACACAAGGATTCGGGTTCCATGTGTACCTGTCTACGTTTTTATCAGCCCTTCGATTTCCTTCAAAACAGATTCCAAATCGGGAGCGTTTGCTGCAACGACTTCAGTTTCTCCAACGTGTTTGTGATGGGGTGCTGTGGGCAGATCGAGGAAATGGTCGGCGTCATCGTAACGGAAAAGCATTGTTCCATCGGCTTGCATGTACTGGTAGGTATAACTGACCAACTCAACTTTCGGATCAGTGGAAACCAGTTCCCTGAAATGCAAGCGCGAGCCGTCTTTGAAAAGCAAGTCCCCGCGCAGAAAACCTTCGGTAGGTGTGCGTTTCTCGGTGTGGACATCCTGCGATCTGACCATGCGGGAAAGCGCGAGAATGTCGCTGATATACCGAAAATACCCCGCAATCCCACCGCGCACTTTCATTTGACTTGTGCTTCCTTGAAAGCGGACTTTTTCTCTTCGAGCAGGGCCAGCATTTTGGTCTCGCCCTGCCAATCAATGAAATCGAGCGTTTCTTCCAGGTCGCCGGGCTTGAAGCGGCGCAGGAACTCGGCGGTGCTCATGTTGTATTGCTTCTCGAAGGCTTCCAGGCGGGCGCGAGTCAGTTGAATGCCATGTTCAAGATCATCCAATTGGTTCTGGATGGCGCTTTTGATGAGTGGTTTGAGCCGCTTGGCATCGCTGGTTTGAATGGTTATTTGTTGTAACATTTCGTTCTCCTGGCCAGTAATCTGACTGGCTAATCGTATTATACTGCTTTCATGCAGACAGCGTCCCGAAGGTTGGAATGATGACTCTCGCGCCTGGCAGAAACCCTTCGGCAGGCTCAGGACAAGCCCTTCGGGACAGTTTTGGATGACTTTATGAATTACGAATTGCTTGCCGATGTTGCGAAAATCATCATGGGACAAAGTCCGCCTTCATCAGCTTATAACACGGCTGGCGAAGGTCTGCCGTTTTATCAAGGTAAAACCGATTTTGGCGACATGTACCCAACTCCAAGAGTTTATTGCACTGAGCCAAGTCGAATTGCCGAGAATGGCGATATTTTGATTTCTGTTCGCGCACCAGTCGGCCCAACCAATGTAAGTCGTGAGCGTTCTTGTATTGGGCGTGGCATCTCTGCGATTCGCATTGGCGAAAAACTTGACCGTGACTTCCTGCTTTATTTTTTACGCTTTTACGAACCTGAGTTAGCCAAAGCAGGCACAGGTTCAACATTTTCGGCCATTTCACGCGAAGACCTTGAAACAATCAAAGTTCCCTTACCCCCGCTGACCGAGCAAAAGCGGATTGCATCCCTGCTGGCGCGCGCCGACCGCCTGCGCTTCGTGCGCCGGGCCGCGCGCGATCTTGGCGATGAACTGCTTCAATCCGTGTTTTTGGAGATGTTTGGGGATCCTGAGACAAACCCAAAGGGTTGGGATGCTGATGATTTTGAGAAGGCCATTTTAAGTACTCAAAACGGTTATTCTCCTAGAGAAGACTTCAACCCAAATGGAACAATCGTTTTACGAATTCGTGATATTAGTTCTGGGAAAGTTGATTTATCTGACCCCAGACGAATGATTATTTCAGAAAAAGAGTTGGCTAAATATGCACTTGAATCAAAAGACTTGATTGTTGTCCGAGTAAACGGGAATCCAAATTTTGTTGGTATAGCGTCAGAGTTCACTGCCCAAAATGAGCCGATTGTTTTTAGTGACCATGTTATTCGAATAAAAATGGACAAGAGTAGATTGAATACAACTTTTGTTGTCTATTTGCTAAATTCGCCTTATGGACGCAAACAGGCTTTAGGAAATATTTCAACAACGGCCGGTCAATTTACAATCAATAGTTCGGGGTTATCACGCATAAAGATGATCTATCCTCCGCTGAGCCTGCAAGCCGAGTTTGCGGGCGTAGTGGCGCGGGTCGAGAGTCTGCGCGGGCGCATGGGGGAAAGTGAAAGACAAGTTGAGAATCTTTTTGAGACATTGTTAGCTCAATTATTTGGAGAATAGATATGGTAGCCAAACCACCCATTCCACCCGAAGTTCAAGCCGAAGTCCAGAAACTGATCGATGAATTCAACCGGGAAAACTTCAACGATGAGGAGTGCAAGGAATTGGGCATTACTGGCTACTCGGCGCGCTTCAAAGGCAAATATCTCTATCTCGACCGTGACGACATGGGAGAACCATCGCCGATTTGCCGTCTCACCTGGAACGGCAAAATGGACAATTGGGATTTTGCCATTTACAAGTATTCTGACAATCGCTATGATCCTGAAGAATGGTTTTTCCCCGGCGATCAATATGTTGATGGCACGGTCACTGGCGCAATGAAAGCCGGGATGGAAGCATATGGTATTTGAAGCATTTGCGGGCGTGGTGGCGCGGGCGGTGCACTGAGCCTGTCGAAGTGTCGAGGGTCTGCCTGTCCCGCGTTCTTGGCGGGGCGCGGGCGCATGTCCGAGGCGGGGAGGCAGGCGTTGTGCTGAGCCTGTCGAAGCATCGAGGGGTTGTTTGAGAGTCTGTTGAGTGAGGCGTTCAAATAAGCCCCCTCCCGGCCTCCCCCGGAAAGCACGGGGGCGAAAAAGCCCCAAATGCCGGAGAGCACGGAATTTGGGGGAGGGGCATGGAGTTAATTTATGAAAACATTAGTTTTCTCCTTCCCGGGCTGACCCGGGGATTATGTGAAAGTTATTTTTGAATTTGGAGTTGCTGAATTGCAACCTTGAATTCATTTTAGCGAGCCTTTGTAAAGAGAAGGTCTCTTTTTGAACAAAGTTTTGTAACGCTTTCGGGTTTTTAACCCACCAAAGATGACAAAGCGCGCTTCCATCTGAGCGATGGAAGCGCGCTTGGCCTGGAGAACTGGGCAGCTTTATTGGGCGAGGGGCGTCAGATATTCAAGCACTTTCTCAAAGAGCAGGGTCTTGGCCGCCTGTCCGCCGCCGGTGGGCAGCCCGGAGGCTTCGGCAGCGGTGCGGGTGGCGAGTTTATCGTCTTCAGACATGTTTTGCTTCGAGCCGGGGACTTTGGTCACGCCGGGCACCGGGGTCGGCAGGGAAACGCCGAACTGGGCGTAGTAAGTGTTCAGTTCGGTGTTGGTAATTTTCAGGGCCGTAATCGCCTGGATTTGGGCCGGGGTCAAGGTTTGGGCAATTTGGTTCTGAACCGCGGTCAGTTCCTCGGTGGCGGTCGTTTCATCGCCGCTGAGGGCCAGGAAGGCCTGCCAGAGCGGAGTCAGGGTCTTGGCCTGCTCAGGGGTAATGGCATTGGAGGTGCCATCCAGCTTGATAATCCCGTAAGCCAGCTGGCTGCGTAGATTCGCGGCATCCGGAAATGTAAGATCCAAAGCGCCAGCCGCAGGCGCAGGCGCAGTTGCCACATTCGCTGCCGGGGCAACCGGAGCGCAGGCAGACAGAGTCAGGACGGTCAGAGTTAGGACGAGAAAGATGGTGGAAGATTTCATGGTTATCTCCAATTGGTTTTGTAGGTTTCAAATTGCCTGAGAGCGGCGTTCGTCAGGGCAGCCAGGGTAAAAAGCAGGAGCAGAGTTGGATCAGTCATCGCAAACCTGGTTTTATTTGAGCGTTTCCAGATATTTGATCGTTGCGCCGGTGAGGGCTGTCGAAGCGCCGTTGGCCGGGCCACCGCCGGTTTTGCCATTCTCCGCCTGGCGGGTGGCTTTCGCTTCAGGAGACATGCCCTGACCCTGACCGGGCTGCCCGGAACCGCTGCCGAGGGTCACGCCATTGGCGTTGGCCCAGGTGGTCATCTCCATGGAGGTCAGTTTCATGGTTTTGATCGCAGCCAGTTGTTCGGCAGTGAAAATGGACTCGATCTGCCCGAGCAGGGCAATGACCTCGGCGCTGGCGCTGTTACCAGAAGCGGTCATGCCCTGCAGGGCCTGCCAGAGCGGCAGAAGTTTGGCAGCCTGCTCCGGGGTGACCGGGGTGCTGGTTTCGGCCAGTTTGAGCGTACCAAGTGAGAGCTGCATCCGCGCCGGAAGGGCGTTGGTGTAGGTGGTGTCGAGGTTCGGGCTGGTATACGTTTCCGCAGACGGGAGAGAAGCGGCGGGGGCGGCGGTTCCGCAAGCGGAAAGGGCCAGAGCCAGAAGCATGAAGAGGGTCAGAACAGAGAAACGGGACATGAGCTTTTCCTTTGTCAAAAATTGAAGGGTTTTATTCGTGGCGCAAGGCAACGATTGGATCGAGTTTGGCGGCCTGGGTGGCCGGGTAGTAGCCGAAGAAAATGCCGATCACGGCGGCCGCGCCAAAAGCCAGCGGAACGGAGAGCGGGACGATTTGCGTCCGCATTTCACCGAGTGCGCCAAAGAGCAGTGAGCCGCCCACGCCGATCAGGACGCCGACCAACCCACCGGCCAGGCTGAGAATGACCGCTTCGAGCAGGAATTGGGTTTGCACATCGGTTGGATGTGCGCCGAGGGCCATCCGCAGGCCGATTTCGCGGGTTCGTTCGGTGACCGAGACCAGCATGATGTTCATGATCCCGATCCCCCCAACGAGGAGCGAAACCCCGGCAACCCAGGCGAGCAGATCGCGGAAAGCCGCGGTGGTGGCCTGCTGGGTGGCAATGATGTCCTGTTGGGTCTGGATACTGAAGTCGGGTTTATCAGCCTCCACATCGTGACGTTTCGCTAACAGACTGGTGATCTGCGTCGTGACGCTTTCAATCTTGTCTTGGCCGATAACCTTGACATAGATCGTGCGGACCGCATCTCCCCGCATCAACGAACTGGTCATGTATTTCTGAAAAACGACATTGATTGGCAGGTAAACGCGTCCATCGTAGTCGATATCAGCGACAACACCTTTCGAGGCCATCACTCCAATGACAGTCAGTTTGGTTGAACCCACCGTAATCGTCTGCCCGAGCGGGCTTTCAGCGCCGAACAGGTCTTTCGCCAAACCGGAACCAAGCACCGCGACCTTTAGTTTGCGGTCATCCTCGGCAGCGGTGAAATAAACCCCCTCGGCCAAAGGATAATCGCGGACTGATGGAAAATCAGCACTGGTTCCCACCACGGCAATCGAATCGAGGGTCACGCCATTAGCTTTAACGGTCTGCGGTGCAGGCGATTGCTCGGCGGAGACACCGGTAATCCCGACCACCTGCTCACCAATCGCCAGCGCATCTTCATACATAAGCGTCCGGCCTGCACCTGGCACGCCCCGCATCGGCGCAACAATCAACAGGTTCGCACCGAGCGCGTTGATCTGTTCAGCCACGGCCGCCTCGGCCCCGGAGCTGACCGCCATCATGACGATCACGGAAGCGACACCGATAATGACGCCCAGAGTGGTAAGAAAAGAGCGCACTTTGTTGAGCATCAGGCCTTCCCAGGCCACGCGAAGGATTTTGGTGGGTTTCATAAGGTTTTGTCCGAGCAATGTCCATCGGCAACGGTTTTGCCATCGCGCACACAAATGGTACGCCCGGCATGACTGGCGATATCCTGTTCGTGCGTGACCATCACCACCGTCACACCCTGCTGGTGAAGTTGGTGCAACAAATCCATGATTTCCACACTGGCTTTTGAGTCCAGGTTGCCAGTAGGCTCGTCCGCCAAAATCAGCGGAGGCTGGTTGATCAAGGCCCGCGCAATCGCCACGCGCTGCTGCTGCCCACCGGAGAGCTGGTTGGGGTGATGGTGAATCCGTTTCTCCAGACCCACCGATGCCAACGCTTCAGTCGCCCGCGCACGCTGTTGCTCCACGCTCAAATCATTGTTTGTATCGTATAGCATGGGCATCATCACATTATCGAGCGCCGAAAGACGCGGGAGCAGATTAAAGGATTGGAAAACGAAGCCAATTTTTTGGTTGCGCACATCGGCCAGTTCATTTTTATTCAACCCGCTGACATCCCGCCCGTCCAGAAAATACGCGCCGGAGGTTGGGCGGTCGAGGCAGCCCAGGATGTTCATCAAGGTTGATTTTCCAGAGCCGGAAGGCCCCATGACGGCGACAAATTCGCCACGTTGGACACTGGCATTCAGCCCATTCAGGGCATACACCATGGCCTCTTGCTCTTCGCCATAAACCTTGCTCAGGTTTTGGACGTCAATTAGTGCTTCATTCATCACAGCCACCTTATTTGGTTTCGACAACGCCGGTGCTGACCACGTCGCCAGCTTTCAAGCCGCTCAAAATCTGGACATTGGCTAGGTCGCGCAAACCGGTCGTGACGGGGGTCAGTTTCAGACTGCCATCTGGCTGGACGATGAACACAGCGTATGACCCTGCGGAGAGTTCGCGGAGAGCCTGGGCAGGAACCAGGACTGTACCCTTGGCCTCGCCCGCGACAACTTCCACCTCGGCCGTCATCCCGCTCAGGAACAGTTCCCCACCCTGAGTGGTGTCCAACGTCGCCCAGGCACTGACCGCGGGGGAACCATCCACAGAAGCCAGTTCGGGGTCAATCCGCTCGATGACGCCTTCAAAAACCTGGTCAGGGTAGGCATCAAAGGTGACGCGCACCGGCAGACCGGCTTTCATCTGTCCCAGGTCAGTTTCTTCAACATAAAAGTGCAGGTACATCGCATCGGTTGAAATTGTCACAACGGGTGAGGTGCTCACTGATTGGCCGACCGCCGCGCTAACTTCTGTCACCAGTCCGGCATTCGGAGCCGCCAGGTTCGCACCCTCCAGCGTCAGTTGGGCCGATTTCACATCCAGGCAGGCCTGAGTTAGTTTGGAGGTCAAGGTACCCACGGCAGTCAGGTCGGCACAGGTATCTTGGCTGCTCAGGCGTTCGAAGTAGACATTGGCATCTTCCAGCGCCAGTTCCGCTGTGCGGACTTTCGCGCGCGCCAGGCTGATATCGTCTGCGGTGGGAGGATTGACTGTCTCAAGCGTTTCATTTGTAACTGTATCTTTATAGGTGTACAGGAAGATTACCGGAACATAATCAGCGCGATAGGTGTAGAGGGCCGCATTCAGGCTGCTTTGCGCGCGTTTGACCTGCGCTTCGGCAGAGGTGATTTCAGCAGCCGGGGCATTGGCGGCTTTCTTTTCATCCAGCACAGCCTGCGCTTTGGAGAGGGCCAGCTCACTGGTATAGACCGTGGGGCTGATCAGGTATTGCAGGGTGGTAATGGCCGTTTTCAGGTTATCTTGTGCAGTCAGTCTGGCAATTTCAGCCGCATTCAACGCATCCGGGGAGATCAAAGCTTGCAGGGCCAGTTCCTTGGTCGCCAGTTGCAGGCGGGCGGCGCTGTCATCCAGCCGCGCCAGTACCTGCCCCTCGGTCACTGTCTGGCCGACTTGGGTATCAACTGTCAGGACGGTCCCGCTCGTTCGAAAACCAAGTTCCACACGGCTGGCGGCTACCAGGTTCCCAGCGCCGCTGATTACAATCGACAAATCGCCAGTGCGAGCTTTGGCAGTTTGCAAAGGCGCGGCTTCCGCAGACGCCGCAGGAGTGCTCCAAACATAATAGGCGCCGGCCACTGCCAGCATTAAGACTATGACGATACCAACCATCACCCAACGATTATTTTTAAACTTGAACATGGCTTTCTCCTTTGGAACATATCTATTGATCAATTTATTGAAGGATACCAACCGCATATGAAGAGAATGTAAAGAATAGCGAAAGAAGCTGTCAAGAAAAGACGCCATTTAAGGGTGTACTTATGGACATAAAAAGCAGCCCTGGCATTAGACCAGGACTGCTTCAATAAAGATCAGCTTGGTTAATTAGTGATTTCCACCGCCCTTGCCATTTCCACCCGCCCAGGCTGGACGGCCAGTCGCGGCATCCCGGAAGGTGTAAACCTGACCACTATCCAGCGTTACTGTGACGGCACTGAAAAGGCCCAGATCGTTAAGGAAACCAACGATTGTGACGTTTTCGCCAACTTGCGGCGCAAAACCAACAGATTGGTTGTAGCGCGAATTTCCAAGTTGAACGGAAATGGTCTGACCCTCAGCCGTGATGATAGTCAAGCCCACCTGATCGTAAGCGCTGACTTTGCCATACAAGTTTGTCACGAGAATTGATTCGCTGCTTGCCGTCTCGCCATGCTTGCCTTTGCCCTGCCCCCCTCCGCCAGTTTGCCACCAGCCTAGGGCAGTGAGAGTCAGAATGCCGCCAAAAATGACCACCAGGATACTGGCCCCAACCATTTTAGAATTCAGCTTCATGGACGGCCTCCAGTCCCTAAAAATACCGTTTCTTTAACCGGGCAGCAGCCCTCGGAGGTGCATTCCAGACAGGTGATGCACTGATGGTCACGGATAACCGTTTTTTGACTAATATCAATGTTCATTGGGCAAAGGGTCGAACAGGCATCGCCGCGATGCCTGCAGGTATCCTCATGGCGGCGAATAGTAAAAATCCGAATCAGGTTGGATAGGCCGAGCAAAGCCCCAAACGGGCAGGCATATTTACACCACGGCCGTTCCACAAAAAAGCTCAGAAGTAGTGTCGCTTCCAGGATCAGCAGGGCTGGAGCCGCAGCTTCGCCAGTCCAAAAGTGGAATAAAGCAAAATAGGGATCGTACTCTTGAAAAACAAGCCTCGCGCTCATGATGGTGGCGTATAAAACCCAGGCCAGGACGATGTAACGGGTATAGCGCAAAAGCGCATCCAGGCTGGCCGGGACGAAATGGTTATAACGCTTGGCGCCCAACCATTGTCGTCCCAATTTGCCAAGCCACTCTTGTATTGTTCCCAGCGGGCAGATCCAACCACAGAAAACCGGTCCAAAAAGTACAGATAGGATCATTACCAAACCCAGCAAAAACACCGCCGAAACCCGTATTTTTTGAATCAGTTCACCAGTCATGAGCAGTTGGGCCAGGGTTTCCACCCCGCCAAAGGGGCAGATGGCGTGCAGCGAGACGTTCTCCAAGAAGGGCAGACCACTGCCGTTCTTGATAAGAGTATGGTTAATGCTGATCAGCGCAATCAAGGCAAGAAACAGGATTTGCAGCATTTTACGTGGCCAGATACTGCGCTTACGAAAAAACTGTACTCTTGGTAGTTTCATCAAATATCCTTTTAGTGTAGTCAGGGTAACTGCTCAACTCGCCGACAGTTACCCTGTAATTCACCAGTCGTTTGGAGTGCTGCGCTTAATGATTTCCGCCGCCTTTGCCGTTCCCGCCCGCCCAGGCCGGGCGTCCGCTGGCATCGCGGAAAGTGTAGACCTGGCCGGTGCCGTCGAGCGTGACTGTGATGGCGCTCAACAAACCCTGTTCACCGGGGAAACCGTAGACCGTTACACCTTCACCAACCTGCGGGGCAAAACCCAGGCCAGATGCGAAGTTCTGGTTGCCAAGTTGCACGCCCAGCACCTGCCCATCAGCCGTTTGGATGGTCAACGTGCCGTAATCGAAGGCACTGACTGTACCGTGGAAAGTGCTCGCCCCACTCAGATTCGCTTGCGCCTGCATCTGTGGCACGCCAAATCCATTTGCATTGCCTGCGCTGTTCTGTCCGCCGCGCTTGCCATTGCCCTGGCCGTTGCTGCCCTGAGCATTACCCTGGCCGCCATTGCCGTTACCAGTTGCCCCGCTCAGAATGCTGTTCAGCATCTCTGTGGTCAAATACTGGGCGGTGTAAGCCGTACCAACTTGGTTGGAATAGGCGCCAGCGAAGGCTTTCAGGTGGTTGTACGAACCACTCAGCAGGTTGTTGTAAACCTGTTGGATGTCGGCATTGTCGGTCTCAGCCAGGCGGGTTTGCAGGTCAAGGATGTCGATCTCCTCAATTGCGCCGCCAACCTTGAGCGCCTCGGCTACTGACTGGCTGCCCTGTGCCACAAGGGTGGTGTACAGGTCTTGCAGTTTAGCATCGGTAAAGACACCGGGAGCTTGCGCCGGGTCGGTCAGGTTGTAGCGGGTCAGCAGCAAGGCGATTTCATCCATGTGCATCTGCTCGCTGGCAGCGATGTTCTGGAAGGTAGTCACGCCCCAAACCTCATACAGTTTGGTATACACGTCGCGAGCGAGTTTTTCCTCTTCGCGCATGAACAACAACGCGGCGGCTTCGTCAGCGTTCAAATCGGAAGCGGGAAGGTCAAGTACGTTTGTGCCGGTTCCATTCCCGGTGCCGGTCGCGCCAGCGCCGCCCTGACCATTGCCGAAGTTCCCATTATTATTGCCAGCCGCCGGGGCGGCAATTCCACCCGCCGCATTCACTCCGATAACGTTGTAGGCCGCGGTTCCGATTGCCACCACCAGAATGGCTGTGAATATCCCGATCAAAATGTTCTTTAACATGGTTTTCTCCTAGAAAGTTTGTTTTTGAATTTGGAAGTTGCTGGTTTGCAACCTTGAACCTATCCTAGCAACCAAGTGTAAAGAGAAATTAAACTTTCGAAAAAGAATGTGCGAAGTTTTGGTCGCTGAATGTTTACCAAACCTTCACATTTTCTTTTCACAATGTACAAGTTGAGTTGTTATAAACACTGAACTCAACTTTTTTATTTCCCTGGAGTAACCATGACAGACCAAATCCCCGAACCATCCATTTTTGAACGGATGCGCAGCCGCCTTGGCCCAGGCGAACCCCCCAGCGATGACCGTGGTCGTATGAAAATGGTGCTGGACAGCCTGATCCTGCACCTGCACCCCGCCAAAGTCCCCGACCGCACCCTGCGTTGGACGTACACCTGGGGATTGGGAGGGCTGGCTACCGTATTGATGACAATCCTGGCCCTGACCGGCGTTGTTCTGCTAAACAACTACACCCCCGCCGCCCCGCAGGCCTATCTCAATATTCTTGAGCTCAACAGCAACGTCTGGTTTGGCGAACTGATCCGCAACCTGCACCACTGGAGCGCCAACCTGCTGATTGTGGTGGCAGTGCTTCACCTGATCCGTGTTTTTGTCACCGGCGCATACCGCCCGCCGCGCGAACTGAACTGGCTGATCGGCGTGGCCATGCTCCTCCTGGTGATTGGCGCGAACTTTACTGGCTACCTGCTGCCCTGGGATCAATTGGCCTATTGGGCCATCACGGTCGGTACAAGTATCATCAGTTACATCCCGTTGGTTGGGAATTGGCTGACCCGCCTGATCCTCGGCGGCCCGGAAGTTGGTCCGAACACCCTGTTGAACTTCTATTCCATGCACATTGCGCTCATTCCGCTGCTGATTTTCGGGCTGATGATGTATCACTTCTGGCGGGTGCGCAAAGATGGCGGCCTGAGCATTCCCAAAAGCCTGGACGAATTAGAAACAGGCGTGGAACCGAAGCTGGAACGCCTGACCACCATCCCCAACCTGGTGCAGAAGGAACTCATCTACGCCGTAGCCTGGATTGCCGCGATTTTGATTTTTGCCATGCTGGTTCCGGCCCCGCTCGAAGGCATCGCCAACCCTGACCTTTCACCCAACCCAGCCAAAGCACCCTGGTATTTCATGGGCTTGCAAGAAATGCTCCTGCACTTCCACCCACTGGTTGGTGCAATTGTCATCCCCGGCCTGGCCGTTACCGGGATTTTCCTGCTGCCATTCTTTGATCTTAACCCCAAAAGCGTGGGGGTTTATTTCCGCTCCCGCCGCGGACGCGCCCTGACGCTGCTCGCCACTGGCCTGGCCCTGCTCGCCACTCCCGCCTGGGTACTGCTCGACGAATACCTGCTTGATTGGACCGGTTGGCTCTCCACCTGGCCGAGTGTCATCTCCAATGGCCTGATCCCCCTGGCTGTTCTGGCCCTGCCTCTGATCCTGCTCGATGATTGGGTCAAAAAGTCCTTCCAGGCCGATACCGAGGAACGGGTCTTGTTCCTGGCGACTTTCCTGTTCGTCGCTTTTGTGGTTCTCACCGGTGTAGGCATCTTTTTCCGAGGCCCCGGCATGGCGCTGTATTTACCGTGGAATATGCCAATTCAATAGTGAACAGTAATCAGTCACGAAACACGCAACACTGATTACTAAAAAACGGAGTTCATCATGTCCGAAACTACCCCTCCCACCACCTCCCGCCGCGACTTCCTGAAACTGACCTGGGCCTTCTTTGGCGGCATCGCCACCCTCGAAATCGCCGGAATTGCCATCGCCTATCTGCAGCCTCAACTGGCCGAAGGCGAGTTTGGTTCCATCATCAACGCTGGAGCCGTGGATGATTTCCCACCCAATTCCGTCACGCACCTCACCAACGGGCGTTTCTACATTGTCCGCCTCGGCGATGGCGGCTTCCTGGCGGTTTACCATCGCTGCACCCATCTCGGCTGCACCGTGCCCTGGGATGCAAACCAGGGTAAATTCATCTGCCCCTGCCACAGTTCCGAGTTCGACATGCCAGGCGCCGTCAAGAACCCGCCCGCCCCGCGCCCGCTCGATTTGTTCGCTGTCTCCATTGTCGATGGCAACGTTCAGGTCGATACCAACACGCCTATCCAACGCCAAACTTACGAAACCGCCCAGGTGGTGTACCCAAAATCGGGCACGGTGTATCCATGAACGAAACCCGCACCCAACGTCTCGAAATCCTGATTGGCACCCTCGCCACCGGCCTGATTGTGCTGGCCCTGGCCCTTTATATCCTGCTCGAACCCACGCGCATCGTAACCGCACAGAACGAGACCCTCGCCATCCAACTCGATGACGCCATGAGCCTGTACGCTGAAAACTGCTCCCTTTGTCACGGCCTGCAGGGTGAAGGCCTCGGCTCCATCCCTGCGCTCAACAACCTCACCCTCCAAACCATGGACACCGCTGACCTCTTCAAAATCATTGCGCGCGGACGCTTCAATACCTCCATGCCCGCCTGGAGCCAGGAGGACGACGGCCCGCTCAGCGATTATCAAATTGACGAACTGGTAAATTTGATCGTCGCTGGGGATTGGAACGCCACCAAAGACCGGGTTGTCAACCTGGGACTGGCTCCACTCGTGCCCTTCACCACTGACCCAGACTCTGTTTTGCTGGAACAAGTCGGGGCTCTGCCCGATGGCGCCACCCTGCAAACCGCGATCAAGATTTTCTCCGCCCAATGCGTTTCCTGTCATGGGGCCGATGGATTGGGGACGAAAATCGCCCCCGCGCTAAATGACCCGCTCGTGCGCGAGAAAACCGCCGATGAACTGACCCGTACCCTCACCTTTGGTTCGGCTGGAACATTGATGGCAGGCTGGAACAACGCTCTCGCCCCTGATGAAATTGCCGCAATGGTAACCCTTGTTCAACGTTGGGACGAAATTCCCACAGGAACCATCCCCGCGCCGATCGTGCCGATTTCCACCACGGCCGAATCCATCGCTTTAGGCAGTGACCTGTACGCCGCCAACTGTTCCCGCTGTCACGGGCCAGAAGGGCAGGGAACCCAGCGCGCGCCTTCGCTGAATGTCAAATCCGTCCTGACAAATACCAGCGACCAGGCTTTGCAGCAAATCATTACCAACGGGGTGCCTGGCACTGCCATGCCTGCCTGGGGCGCACGCATGACCGACGTTGATATCCAGGCCATCGTCGGCTTCATCCGCCAGTGGGAAGCCACAGCCCCCGAAGTAGCCAGCCCGGTGCGGGGCGGGGGCGGTCCGCCCTGGGCGCGGACAACGACAACAAACGGTACTACGGCCACAGGCAGAACGAACCAACCGTTAGCCAATGGAACTACCACTGGGACCGGTCAAGCAGGCATCGATGGGCAAGGCCCTGCCTGGGCGCAGAACCCAGCCCCGGCCCCGAATCCGCTCGATTGGCGGATCCTGATTGGAATCACCACCCTCCTGGCAATCGCTTTTACGCTTATCGCAATGGGGTATGCTGGGCTAAAAAAAGTACAACCCGGGTAATTCGTTTTGTATCTGGCTGTTCAAAGGAATCCAAACCGGGGTGTTGCCAGCGCCCCGGTTTCGCTTTCGAATTTCAGTTCCCCGCCAACAGCGGGTTAAAATACTTCTCCAGCGTCCCGCGGTTGATTTCCCCGGTCCATGCCAAACGCACAATTCCAGTACGATCAATCACATAAGAGTTTGGCGGGTTGCCATTTGTAAAGGCATTCAGGGCCTTCCCATTGGGGTAAAGCCAGACGACAAAAGGCATTTGGAACTGTTCAACAAAAGGCTGTACCTTTTCCCTGGGGGTGCCCGCCTCGATGGCGATAATCATCAGGCCGTCTTTGGAATGGTCATCGTAGTACGCCACCAGGGTGGGAATTTCAGCCTTACAGGGCGGGCGCCAAGTGGCCCAGTTATTGACCAGCACCACCTTATCGCGGTAATCAGCCAAGGATTCGGTTTGGCCATTGAGATAAACCTAAATACCTAAACCCCGCATTGCACCTTTTGATGCTCACAGAATTGTGGTGTCTGTAAGCTATCTATGCAATAATTTTTTTGAGAGCTATAGATCCCACATTCCGCACCCCTCCACCCGTGTTTTTGACAATTTTTTGGGCGGGTCATAGGCCAAAAACGTGCTTTTCGGGCCCAGATTTGAGACTTTCAAAGGTTGCCAGTTGCTCATATAGTGAAAAAAGGCCTAATTTTCATTGCCTTGAACGATTTCGACATCATATCCAAAGGCCAAATACTTGGTAAATGGACAGGCTGGGCATCCAAACTTGTCTTGTTTTGCCGTATTCAAGACCACGCTCCCTGCAAACGCCTACCGAAAGGGTCAAATTGGCAAAATTATCCAAAAATTCGATGCAAGGGTGCGGAATGTGGGATAGATAATATAAGCTTATAGAATTGCAGTGTCAATATTCTATCTCAAGCTTACGAGTCATAAGTAGTTTTAGCGATTACCTTTGGGATAGCGCAACAAGTCAGGGGCTTAGGAAGCAACTCAAAAAATAAGAGCGGGCAACTTTAAAGAAAGACAAAAAGCAACACCAACTACAGGTAAATTGGATGTGGAAACAAACCAAACCTGTAAGGAGATGCCGCTTTGAAGATTGTACTGTACTCGTGAGAGGAGGGGAGATTTGCCTGTGCCTAAGCAGGCTGCCGGGACACTGCCTGAATGCTTTGCTGCGAGAACATGAAAAGTTGGTGGATTTTGTCATCGGCAGACAGCGCATTGGGCAGACGGAATGGGTCGAGTTTCAATCTCAATAAAAAGTCATCGCCTGGATTTTGCCCTGTGTTTTAGCGATTTTGCGCGTCATTTGCTTGACCCCTACTCCAAATCAGAGTAAATTAAACGAAATCGCCCCTGCGTCACCAGGAGCGATCTCATTGTACGTTTTTGCACCTTACGATAACTCTTGCTCAGAGTGTTTTTTGTGCCTCAGCATCTCTGCTAAGACAAACCGCCAATTTTTTACCATTGGCGGCCCCGACGGGGGTGGGGCACTACTCCAAGTAAATTTGGGGGGACAGGATTACCCTGGAATTGGTTTGTTGTTGTAAAAGAACCTCAACGGACATTCAATTCTGTCTCTTGCATTTTACATCATAATAAGTAATTTCACAACAAAACGGCCGAACTTTTAAACAGCAACCGCAATCCGAGCCACCTGTCTCTTGGGGCGATAACGTATTAGGTCATAATTCGTCTGAAGGTTCAGCCAAAACTCAGGGCTTATACCAAAATGCCTCCGCGAGGCTGTCCAAAAAGTCCCCAAAAGGAGCGAGCGACCGCCAGACATGGTGGTCGCTCGCTTTCTCAATCCGTATATGTGGCGGTAACGGGCTATTAAAATACCCTTTTTGGACAGCCCCCGGGTGTAATTCCCCACTTACCACACACAATCTCATTAACTCGCTGAACAGGCACGCCAATATGCCCGGCAAAGGTACCCGATAACCCAAACCGTTTCAGAAATTATTCCAGTAGGATTTCGCTGGGACAGGCAGCGGCACGGCTTCTGATGAACGAGCATACGCCGGCATAATAAAAATGAAAGATAGCTTGCGGCAAAGGGAGTAATTCACCTGTTAATGCCAAATTCCATCTCCCCCAAGTGGCGGAGACGAAGCCTGCCCGGTTGATGGATGTGAGCGGAGATGGTTTGTTATAAGATGGGAGGAAAGGAAGGAAGTCAACCCTCTGGCCGGAAAACCGGCCAGTCCGGCGCTGAAATATAAATGCTGACACTTGTGCAGAGCGCGTTGAAATCAATACAACAGAACGCTGGCATCCGGACGAAGGCAGTAAACAAAAACGAAACTCAAGGAACGAAAGGATAAATATTATGTTAATCACAGCTAAAACACTAAAAGGTTACAACCTGGACAGTCTTGACGGAGAAATTGGAAAGGTCAAAGAATTCTACTTCGATGATAAGCACTGGGCGATTCGCTATCTGGTCGCCAATACAAGCAACTGGCTCACGGGCAGGCAGGTGTTGATCACCCCGTATGCGTTGAGCGCCGCAAATAAAGAAGAGCAACACATCGCCGTCGATTTGACCAAAAAGCAAATTGAGGACAGTCCGTCCTTGAGTAGCGACAAGCCCGTCTCGCGGCAATTCGAGGAGTCCTACTACAAATATTATGGAATGCCGATGTATTGGAACGGCTCATACATGTGGGGAGCCTATCCCTACATGTTGCGCGACCGCAAAATGTGGAAAGAACCTGCCGATAATGAGAAAGCGTCGTGGGATCCCCATTTGCGCAGCACACACGATGTGAGCGGTCATCACATCCAAGCCACGGACGGCGAGATTGGTCATGTCGAGGATTTCATCATCGATGACGAGACCTGGGCGGTTCGCTATCTAGTCGTTGATACACAGAACTGGTGGCCTGGAAAAAAGGTTCTGCTTTCACCGCTATGGATCGAACGCGTTAGCTGGGACGATGCAAAAGTCTTCGTCAACCTTCTCCGCGAGACCATCAAGCAGTCACCGGAATATACGGAAGATTCTCTGCTAACTCGCGATTATGAGACCGGACTGTATCGCCACTACAATCGCCAGGGATACTGGGCCGATGAACCTGCCAATGAGGGGCAGTCTCGTTAAAGCAAACAGAGAAATGGTTTTCTTGCCTGAGTAACTTGCCTGACCGCGAAACGCAGGACGAATGGGAGACTGAAATGGCGGCGCTGTTTTGTTATCTGGTCAAGAAATAGATCGGCGCATTCTCTACGGTGTTGGACGGACTGGACACGTTGGTGCTCTATGGCAGCGGTAAAAACAAGCAAAAACATAGGTCATCTGCACAGGAGTAGAAAAGAATGAAAAACATTCTTACGCTTGCGATGAACCCGGGAATTGATAAGAGTTCAAGTATTGAAAATGTAATTGCCGAACGGAAACTCAACTGCAAACCTCCACGCTTTGAGCCTGGTGGAGGCGGGGTAAATGTTTCGCGGGCGATCAAAAAACTGGGAGGGGAGTCGGTGCTTATTTATCCTACGGGAGGCTATACAGGAAACCGGCTTAAGGATCTCCTGGAAGATGAGGAGATATGCCATCGGCCAGTTCCTATCGTAGGAACGACCCGCGAGAGCCTCGTTGTGTTGGAAGAATCCACCGGCAAACAATTCCGTTTCGGGATGCCAGGGCCGGATCTGAGCAATGATGAATGGGAGCAATGCCTCCTGGATGTGTCCAATATCTGCCCTAAACCCGATTACCTGGTCGTCAGCGGCAGCCTTCCTCCCAGTGTGCCCCTTGATTTTTATGCAAGGGTGGCGTATGTAATGAAAGAGGATGGCGTCAAAGTCATTGTTGACACATCAGGCGAAGCCCTTCGCCAGGCACTGAAGGAAGGTGTGTATCTAATCAAGCCCAACTATCGTGAATTTCAGGAGTTGGTGGGGCAGGATATGCAAGAAGAGTCGCAGATCAAGGCGGAGGCGCTCCGATTAATAAGAAGCGGCCGATGCGAGTGTCTGGTTATTTCGCTGGGATCGGCAGGAGCACTGCTGGTATCAGAAGATGTTGTCGAACACATCCGGCCGCCGCTTGTACCGATTATTAGCAAGGTGGGAGCTGGTGACAGCATGGTAGCCGGTATCGTCCTGAGCCTGGCGCGGGAACAGACATTACGCAATGCAGTACTTTTCGGAATTGCGGCTGGCGCTGCAGCAGTCATGACTCCGGGCACAGAGCTGTGCCGGAGAGAAGATGCCGAGCGGTTGTTTGCGGGAATGCTTTCAGATCGCAATCATCATCAGTCGTAATGCAGAAAGAATTCCAGCCCCGATGCAAGAAAGAAGCCACGCATGACCTCAGCAACCACCGATGACGCGCAACTAAAAAGCAAAACCTGGCACAATCAATCTGCCGAGGATGTGTTGACACAGATTAGCTCCTCGGCAGACGGTCTGTCTGCGCAGGAGGCAGCACAACGTTTCGCGGCTGATGGCGCGAATATGGAGAAATAATTTATGGTTAAGACGAAGATAATCTGCACACTTGGGCCAGCAACCTCAAATGAAAAGACACTGGAAAAGATGATGCTTGCCGGTATGGATGTCGGACGCCTGAATTTTTCCCACAGCACATCGAAAGAATCACTTCACACAATCGGACTCATTCGACTTTTGAACACGAAATATCGCGAGCAAATAAAACTTCTCGGCGATCTACGAGGCCATCGCATTAGGGTGGGCGATCTTAATAATCCGGTTTTGCTTGAAAAAGACCAGATCGCCTGGCTTACCCAGCAAAATATACAAGGCTCAAATGAAAATATACCTTTTGATTATCAAGGCCCGCTACGCGACATCAAGAACGGACATCAAATATTCATTGATGATGGAAATATCGCTTTGGAAGTGATCGGACGGCTTAAAAACAGACTAAAGGTCAAAGTGGTATTCGGCGGCTTGCTTAAAGGACATAAGGGTATCAATATTCCAGAAGCGCAGCTGGTATTTGACGGTATAAGCCAGCAGGATATACAGGATATATTGTTTTGCAAAAAGCACAATTTTGAATATATCGCACAGTCATTCGTATGCACTGAAAAGGATATCCTGGATGTAAAAAAGGCGCTTGGAGAAGACTCGCAGTGCCAGGTCATTGCCAAAATAGAGAATAGAGAAGGCATAAAGAATATTGACGAGATCATCAACGTTTCGGACGGCATCATGATTGCGCGCGGAGACATGGGGGTGTCATTGCCAATTTATGAAATCCCCATTATTCAGAAGATGATCATCGAGAAGTGTAACCGTGCCGGCAAACCGGTTATTACCGCAACACAGATGTTGGAAAGCATGACCAAAAACCGCATTCCGACCCGCGCAGAGGTCAGTGATGTGGCCAATGCCATCATAGACGGCACTAACTTTGTCATGCTTTCAGCTGAAACCGCCGTAGGGAAATATCCTGTTGAGACAGTTGACATGATGAATAATGTCATAAAGTTCACTGAAAGATACCTGACTGCAAAAAGTTTAAAAAGTAATGAATGAAAAAAAACAAGGCACAGTGGTTACGGTGTGTTGCAGTGTTGTTGGTATACATTTCGATGCACACTTGCCGCCCATCTATTCGTTGCTGCACGCGCAGGAAGGGGAAGTTGCCATCGAGGTCTTGGCTCAACTCGACGCGCATCCATTTTGATGATAAAAAAATATCGTAGCGGTTTATTGTGGCAATTGATGCGAAACTGCCCGTATATCGTCAGTGGCTTGCAGCGAGCGGGTTTCAGCGGGGGGTGGTTAGTGAACCCTTCTTTGCAAAGCAGAAATCCGTCGCTTACCAGAACAAGGAGAAATAATGACGGAACACGATATGAAACATCATACCGACCAACCCAAGGCTCCCGAGCCGGAACCGGCGCAAGGTGATGCGAGCATGAAAGGCATGAAGGGGAAGTCGCACAATGGATCGGACCACCATGCGCATATGGCAGCGGAATTCCAGAAACGGTTCTGGATTTCGCTGGTCTTGACCATACCGATTCTCATCCTTTCGCCGTTTCTCCAAACGTTGGTGGGCTTGCGAGATGCCATTCGCTTTCCAGGCGATATTT
>DHVZ01000095.1 GCA_002412925.1 Anaerolineales bacterium UBA5195
GGGTGGATTTGGTCTTCGCAAACTCTTATCCTACCCAAGTCTCACTTTTCTGACAACATTTGCGTGCACACTTGCTGAACGCAACCAACACCCACATCCGCAGACATGTTAAAATTCAAGGATATGCCAACCCATTCGACCCTGAATGGGAAATATACCTTGAAAAACGCATACAAATCCGGATGAGAGACAAACTACACCCCAAACTGTTTGCTATATGGCAATCACAGGAAGGCAAATGCGCAGCCTGCCAGCAAATTATCACGTTCGAAGATGGCTGGCACACGCATCATGTAATCTGGCGCTCCAAAGGTGGGGGCGACCAATTGAGCAACCTGCAAATGCTGCATCCCGCCTGTCACTGGCAAATTCACGCCAAAAGGTTAAAAGTTGTGAAACCGCGTCCCGCAAGGGGCGTTTGAAAGGCTTGAGCCGGATGATGGGAAACTATCAAGTCCGGTTCTTAGAGGGCTTGGGGGCAGCAATGCCCCCCGGCTACCCGGCGCCCAACAGTCCCTTTGGGACGACGAGATTTGTTCTGGGCCTGCTGGGTGACTGGCAATACTAGCGATGCCTGCTTTTTTGGGTTGCCAGTTATAAGACACATCTTTTTTAACGTATTTATCTCGATCTTGAAGGCTACAGGCTCTTTGCTTGAACGCCATCAATGGCATTTTCACAGAGATTCCCAAAGGGCCACCTTCCCGGAATTCTTTTTGTTTTTGGCTGTATAATTCAATTAACTCATTCTGGTGGGGAGCCATATGCCCAAGACCAAAAAGTTGCGCGTTTTCGTTTGCCATACGTATGAGGACATAGCGAGAGCTCGTGAACTTTACCGCTACCTGAAAAAGCATCCTATCCAACCCTGGCTGGCCGCTGAAGACTTGATTCCCGGCCAGGAGTGGGAGTCGGAAATCCCCAAGGCGCTGGAAACTTCAGATGTCATTATTATCTGTCTTTCTAAAAACTCGGTGGATAAAGAAGGCTACATCCAGAAAGAAATTAAATTTGCGTTAGATAAAGCCCTCAATATGCCGAAAGGCCGCATTTTTCTCATCCCGGCCCGGTTTGAAGATTGCGATGTTCCGCGTTTGTTAAGTAGTTACCAATGGGTGAACTTTTATGAGGAAGGTGGCTATGAAAAATTACTGCTCTCCCTGATCGCACGGGCTGAACAAATTGGCGCGCTCTCACCCCTCGAAGAAAACAATTTGATAGATGAAAAATTAATTAATAGGGATAATGAAGAGAAGAATATTCGTGAAGCAGAAGAAAGGGTTAGAAAATATAAGGATGACCAAGAAAAAAGGGTAGGAAAGGAAAATATCCGCAAAGAGAATATCCAGAATTTATTCAAGGATCAGCAAGAATCGCCTATCCTAAAGCAGGATAGCAGCCAAGTCGCTATTAAAAAATCCTTAAAAATACCTAAAACATCTAGTGTTACAACTCCAATCGACAATGATAGTCGAATAGTTCATGAAACCGCTCCCGAGACACAGGGAGCGAAGAAGGAACGAAAAGCTAGTAGTAGTATAAATCGGATGTTAGTTTCTTGTGCTGTTCATATAGCAATCCTTTTCTTTGGCTGGGTTATTGATCAATGGATGGGGATACTACTTATTGCACCGCCCATATTGATAATTTATTACTTTTATCTTTACAGGCTGGCGGCCGTTTTAGTGCCTACTTCTAATCCAGATGACCGCACCGAAAGATGGAAGCGGTATCTTATTTTTGTGACGTATACCTGGGGTATTCAATTCCCAATGTATGTTGTTGACGGGCATGCCTGGAAAAAACTTAAGGCGCGTATTCCAGGCAATTTCACCAGAGATTTACCCGTGCCGGGCCTGATTTGGACGCGGTCGCATCAGGTTGTGGCGATCACAAGCGGCATGAAATTTAAACGTTTGGACGGCCCGGGTGTGGTTTTTACCGGCAAAATGGAGCGGCCTTTCCAGGTATTCGATCTGCGCCTGCAGCTTCGAACCAACGAGATCGACGTAGTCAGCAAGGATGGGATCAGCTTCAAAGCGCGTGTTTTTACAGCCTTCCGGTTGGATCCGGAGGCCTGGGACAAAGAAACCTATGAAAAAATGCGCCGGACGAATCCCATTTTGCGCGGCGCGGATAAGCCGACCCACACTTTGGGAAGTTTTCCTTTTTCTCACCAACGCATCCAGGCCACACTGGGCGTTACCAGCACCAAGGCAGCCTTGGGAGATCAGCTGATTTACTGGGACCAATGGGCGGTGAATATTGTCGAGAAAACGGCGCGCAAAGTCCTTTCACAGAAGAACCTGGATGAATTATGGCGCCCGGCCAGGGATGAAAAGTACGCCAACGCGCTGGATGGAATTGCAAAGGAAATCAAAGAAGAAGCGTTCCCTGTCTTGCGCAGCGCGGGAGTTCTGGTCTTCGCCGCCCGCGTTGTAAACTTTAATTTTCCGGGCGAACCAGGCCAGGTCGACGATATCTCAAAACAGCAAATCGCAACCTGGGGTTCTGAATGGGACGGAAAAAGCTCGAAGATTTTATCTGAAGCGCAGGCCGAGTCAGAATATGCGCAGCAAGAAGCGCGCGCCTATGGCCAATCGATGTTGTTGGATGCCATTGCGCAGGGCTTGCAAAAAGCCCAGAAAATGCACCCGGACCTGCCTCGTTACATCATCGCAATGCGTTTCTTGAGCGCCTTGCAAGAATACAATCAAGCGCAGTCAGTCGAGAAAGATACAGATGATATCCGAGCTTATAATACGAAGTTAGAAGGGCAGCTTTTTCCAAACTCGGGTAAGGAGAAAAAATCATGAATTTTTCCTCTCCTGAGAAACCAGACAGCAGGCAAAAGGCTTACATGCGTAAACAAACTTTTCATGATGTGAACAGATATCGAAGTGGTTTAAATTTGTCGATCTTCGTATTGTTTTTACTTATACTAGCATATGCAATTTCTCACACAGCATTATTCGCGTTTTTAGAAACATATTTTCCCTTTTTACGGGGAACTCTTGCCTTTTTCCACTCGATGCCATCGCCATTCCTTGGAACCTATTATTTTCTTCTGCAAAAATTATTTACCGTAGTAGTTGTTTCCTTGTACTTGTTGTTTTTCGTGATCATGCCTTCCTATGGTTTTGCAGCAAGATTCCTTATCGAGTTTTACCATCCTCCAAACAACATAAATCTGACTAAAGTAATTAATCATCGCCTTTTTGGGGCATCTGAATTTCCGACATTGTTAAATTTTTCGAAAATTAAACACATCATTGCTAGTGATGGCGAGATTGACCAAAGTGATCAATGGCTCGCCTGGTCAGTCTGCAATTTGGGTGGTCCCGCCATGCTGAATGTATTTGATGGCTGCGCCCTTTACCTTGAACGCGGGAACCGTTTCTCGCGCGTTGTCGGCCCCGGTCACCAGGTCCCTTTTTTGGAATGGTTTGAGACGATCAAGTATGTCGTTGACTTGCGTCCCAAGGTGAAGGAGGCTGGTTTTGATGTCTGGACCAAGGATGGGATCAAGGTCAAATTTAGTATCAAAATCGAATGCCGTATTGGGGATCCTGCCAAACACGACCCCGCCTCCAGCTTGATGTATCCATACGACCCGCAGGCGGTCAAGAAAGCCATTGAGCGTTATTCGCTCCGTTGGCCGAATCGCATAGATGGGGAACCTAGCGAATTTACCTGGGTCGATGCTGCCTGGGGGCAGGTGACCGGCATTGTCCCAAGTTACGTTGGCAGCCGCATGTTGGATGATTTGTTCATCGCAGATCGGATGCGGGGGCAGATCCTGTCGCCTGAGGCCATCAAGGAAATCTTCGAAAAGCTCAATCAAGCCACCAACGGCTTTGGAGTTTTCATTACAGATTTCCAGATTTTAAAAATTGAAATCCCGAAAGAGGTGGAAGACCGCCAGAAAGATCGCTGGAAGGCTGAAAGACAAAGCATTGCCACCATCGTCGAGGGCAAAGCCAAGGCCCTCAGCATCCGCACCCAGCAAAAAGCCCGGGCTGACGCCCAACGCGATCTCATCCTGGCGATTGCCGATGGTCTTGAAAAGAATATCAACAGGGATGAAAACGAGGGCGATAAGGAACGCTTTATCGAGCCATTGCTTTTATCCTTCTCGGGCGTCCTGGACGAGAGCTTGAGAAATCCATTGCTGCGAGCGAATCTTGCCAAAGATACGCTTGAAGTACTGGAGAAATTACAGAATATGCTTGAAAAACCGTCCTCCTAAAATCAATGCAACCAAGTTCTGCGAGAACTTGATTGCATTGATGAACCTGCGACACCGGCTCAAGCAGGTCTGTACTCAATACTACGGTTGAATCCATGAAATGGCGAAGGCGCAGAGAATTTCTACACATGAGCTTGCGTCTAACAAAACTACCCCACCTCCCCCACCCTCAACACCCTCAAAATATCCTCATCCGCAGGCTCCACGCACTGGATGAAGGCTGGCTGGATCAGCACCGGCTCGATGTCATAGACCTCCGCACTATAACCCAGCTTCACAATGGCGTAGGTCTTCGGGATGCGCGCCAGGTAGCGTTTGTATTCCGTGTTCACCATGCCCTTCTCAGACTTGCCCAGGTGCGGCAGGATCATGTCGCGATCCTTGGCATCCTTGGTTTGGAAGGCGAACAGGTTGGCGCAGGACGAAAAGATGCCCTGGGGGATTTTGGAAACGGTTTGCGCCAACAGGTGCAGGAAGACCCCATACTTGCGCCCATCCCGCCACATGCTCTCCCAGATGGCTGCCACCGAGCCGCCGCCGCTGTTGTTATCGGTATCCGAGGCCGCCCCGCTTGAAACGCCAGACAAGACCTTATTGGCTTCTTCAAAGAAGATATCCATGACCGGGAACCGGCCTCCCGCCAGGCTCTCCCGGCGGCGGACAACCGCATCGTAATACAAAACGGTCGCCAGCAGGCTGAAGAGCGCCGCTTTCACGAACTCATCCATCTCCGCGCCACCCTCGATGACCGCAATACCCCAGGCGTCATCCTGGGTTCCCAGCAATCCGAGGTCTTCGATCGCCAGGCTGTCCGCGCCCGGACCGTACTGCTGCAACATCTGTCCTTCCTCGAACTGCTCCAGGCGCAAGAGCACTCCTTCGAGTGAAGTCCGGCTGGCCTGGTCGCCTTTTCCGAGCGCGGCGTAGTACTTGCGCAAGACCCACATCCAATCGACGATACTGACATTCTTACTGCGTAAAACAGCCAGGGTCTGCTGCTGCTCGGGGGGTAAGTTGTGGACACTCAGCCCCGGTTGTGAGCCCAGGGCATCGGCTTCGGCTTTCGTCAGGAAACTTTCCAACCCATTGAACAAAACCCCCGCGGAAGTGTAGACCTCGGTCAGCGCGCGGCGCATAAAGCCCAACTGGCGCGGCCCCATCCGTCCAGCATTGGCAAAGAGTTCACAGATCATCGTCCGGTAGCGCGAGGCCTCGACCCGCTTCGGGATTTGCAGGAAGTTCCAGCGCAGCGGGCGTTTCGCGCCGGGGAACAATTGGCGCACATCGACCCGACCCTGTGCACCCGGCCAGTTCAGCGCCCGGCGCCAACCCTGGCCGAAATCCAGGATGATGATCCGGTGATGGAGTTTCGTGAGCAGCTCGAAGGCCAGGCGCTCGGCGGCCACCGATTTCCCGAAGCCGGTATCCCCCACGAAAGCGGAGTGAAAGTGACGCCCGGCATCCAGTTTCAGGGCGGCGTTGGTCAGCTGCCCGGTCTCCACCGAGAACTGGCGGCCCAGGAGCAGCTCACCTGGCATATCCGGGTAAAAGGCAAAAGCGGGCGTCTCCTCCTGGGTCGTCAGGGCCGCGCCCTGTTCAAAGACACCCGGCGCAACATAGGCCGCGGTCTGGAGCATGGTCAGGAGGGTCGAGTCCAGGTAACCGGAGAGCACCCCCGGGATGCGCTCGGCGCGGGTCGAGGGCGTGAAAACCGCCGCGTGTTTGCGGATGTAAGCCTGCTCTGCTTCGGCCAGGGCGCGGCACTGCACCCCGGCAACCACGTCTTCGGCGCCCTGGAAGGCTTCCGGGATCAATCCCATCAACGCCTGCGCCCCGCGCTCGCTGCGCGCCAGGGCATAGACATCCGTGTAGAACGCGCCTTCGATGCTGGCGATGTTCAGGAGCTTCTGGTGGGTGCGCATGATCTGCGTGATCAGCATGGCCGGGTCGTTCTGCCACTGGGCCGATTCCCCGATCGAAAAGGAAGGCGCGATCCCCACCATCAGCCCGGAACTGGCCGAGCGCCCAATCCCCAGACCGGTCGCTTCGCCCGCGGATTTGGTGCTGGACTGGCTGGCGGTGTCGGCGCTGGATTGGGTGCTGCTCGAGCTGGTCGTGTCCGCCGTGGAGTTGGTCTCAGAGCCCGACTCGCCCCAGGATTCCGATTCAGACTGCGTGGCTCCGACACTGTTCGAGACGCCGTGACTGGTGGAGGTGCCGCGACTGACAGTATCGGTGGTGCCGGTGGTGTCAGAACTGGATGAGCCGCTGGTGGTTCCCCAGGATTCCCCCCAATTGCTCATACTGCCCTCGGAGGAGCCCTGGTTATATCCGGCATTGAGCTTGACGCCGCCCAGGCCCAGGGCCTTGGCGATCCCACTGATGATCGGGAGATCTTTGCCATCCGCGCTGGCCCCGGCGCTCCAGCCTTCGGAAGTCGAATGCGATTTGCCGCCGCCGACCGAGGTACCGTGGCTCTTGCTGCTGAAACTGCCTTCGGTGTGGCTGACGCTGTCCGAATGGGAAGTGCCTTCCGACGTACCGGTCCCGTCTGAAACCGCCGAACCGGTTGAAACCGAGCTGCCTTTGGAAACAGAATGCGACCAACCCTGGGAACTGGCGTGCCCGACCGTGTGCGCGGTGCCTTCAGATTCGGCCTGGCCATCCGTGTGCGCCTGCCCGGTCGACTCGGCTGTGCCGGTGCTCTGCCCGTAATTGCGCGAAGCCGATTCGGCCAGCGCCCCGGAGAGCATGGCAGGCAGGCTGACGCCAAAACTGGCCGAGCGCACCCCGCTCTGCTGGCTGGCCCAGATCGACGATTCTTCGGCCAGCCCGGCCAGCAGCGAGGCAATCGCCCTGACCGGAATGCTGTAGGCCAGGGCCATCAGCAGGAATTCTTCGCCCAGGCCGGACATGCCCCGATAGAGGATTTCGTTCTGCTGGAGCGACATATTCTGCGCCGCTGTATCGGCTTCAATCAGCGGGTTGCGGCTGTTTTTATTACCTTCGCGCACGTTCTCGCGCGGGTCAGGATGTCCAACCGTGACGATCGCGTGCGGGAACTGTTCCAGGGCGCCGTACAGCCATTGGGCGATGCGGGTGCTGAGCGGTTCGAGGCGCAGTTGGCGATAGGCGCCCTTCAGACCGGCTTCCAGGACAGCCAGGTCGCGGCCAGACTGCCGGACAGCTTCGTCCCTGTCCGCCGCGAAGGCGGCGACGCCGTAGCACTGGACGATCCCGACCGCCGGTTCGTCGAAGATCCCGGCAGCCACGTAGACCAGGTTGACGTTCGCGCCATTCACCCCGCGCAGCACGGAGCGCATCTTCTGGAGCAGACCGGCGTCCGAGCGGGCTTCGACCGGGATGAACTTGACGTGCAGCAGCCGGACGACCCGGTAGCCGCTCCACTCCTGCCCGGCTTCGCGTTCGGTGACCTGGAACCAGAGATAGTCCAGGCGGTCGCCATCGAAAACGACATTCCCGGCATGGACACTCAGATCATCCGGCGCAAGAATCGCGGTGTTTGCCGGGTGCAGCCATTTTGGGATCAGTTCCTGGACGGTCTTGATCATGCGGGCTGGGAAACTGGGGTGAAAAGAACAGGAATGGGCGCAGGAGTCGGGGCAACCGCCTCCGCCTGGCTGCCTGGCATGAAGGCGTTCCAGAGGTCAGCCAGGTACTCCGTATTCCCGTAACCGGTGACCTGGGCAATGGCCTGCTGGGAGTGAGCCAAATCCAGGCGACCGGCGTCTGCGTCGGCATAGAGATGCGGTGCCAGGAGTTCGGTCGAGGACGGGCGCGCCGTGGGTAGGGAGTCCAGGAAGCTTTCGATCTCAGAAACTTCATCTTTCGGGATGCTGAAACAGATTTCAGGCTGGCAGGCGCTCGAGTAAAACCCGAGAAAGAAAAAATAAATCCCCCGATCCATCAGAAACAGGGCGAGATATTTGGCGGCATATTGATCCGGCGCTTCAATCCGATACGAACGCCGGGCCGGGCTATCCTGCGTGACAACAACGGGGAGGCTTTTCTGCTTCATCAAACACTCCTTCTTGAGGTTGGTCTTACTTGAAGAGAGCTGGCTGGAAACCATTCCGCAGCACTTGAATGGCTGCCTGAAGTTCCTTCCGGCGTTCAACCGCGGCAAGCGCCGCCGGATAATCCGCGCCGTATTTTGTACAGAGATTGGCGTGGACAGCCAGCGACTGGTACTCATGTTGCATGGCTGCGATGGCGATCTGGATGGCTTGCTTGGGTTGCATGGGCGCTCCTTGGAAACGGGATCAGGGTCAGCCTGACCTGCTCACAAATCGGAAACTTGTGGGCAGGCAATGCGGAGCCTGAGGGCTTATTCCTGGTTGGTGAAGATCGGCGGAGTGGGCACTTTTGCCAGCTTGAACAGCCGGTGGATCTGCTTCCTGGCCCAGGCGATGTCTGCGGGGCGGTTGAAGATGCTCTCCTTCCCGTGCAGCGCTTTCCGGGTTTCGGAGTTGGTGTAGCGCTCCGGCAGCTGGTCTGCGAGGGCGTAGGCCGCGGTCGACAGGTTCAGGCCGACGATCGCTTCCGCGTCCCAGTGCCAGTGGACGGAAGCGACATATTCGCAGGCTTTGGCAAAAGCGCCCGGGAACATGGTCGGGGCCACTGCTTCCCAGCCTTCCGGGTGTTCAGTCGGTGTGCACCAGATCTGGAAACCGGCGGAACCGGCTTCGAAGATGGCCTCCGTGTCTGGGTTGGTGGCGATATCCAGTTTGCGGGCGGCTTCCAGAACTGGCCGCATCCGCCGGTGTTCGGACGAGTAGGACGGTTTGAGCGGGGTGGTGTCACGCATGGCTCAAAACTCCTCGTAGCTGCCGCCGGAGACGCGCTCTTCGTACAGGCTTTCCAGGTGCGCGTCTTCAGCTGTTTCCGGCTGCTGAAGTTCGGCAGCCATGGCTGCCTTTTGGAGGTCGGCCAGGAAAATCCCGGCTTTGGCCCGGCTGTTGAAGTCGCCCAGGCATTCCAGCCCGCCGGTCACCAGGTGGCCGTAGACCGACCAGAGCGAGGCGTCATTGTCATCGCACTGCTCCAGGATGGCAACACCCTGCTCATCTTGACCGACTGTCAGACAGCCATGCACTTCAAAGGCCTCGAAGCGCAGGTCGCTGGCAAGCTGGGCAACCAGGATCTGGTAGGCCGAGGCCTGGGTGGGCCCGTATGGCACGGCGTACTCCCAACCCACCGGAAGATCGTAGAGACCTTCGATGACCTTGACACACTCCACATCGCCATGATTGGCCGCGTTGCAGGCCAGCTGCTGCGCTTCGGCTTCGGTAGCCGCCAGAACCAAGCGGGTGATACGGACCAGGTACAATTTCTTGCTCATGCTATGTCTCCTCGTGGAATGGAAAAGAAAACAGGGAGAGACTTGCATCTCGCCCTGTTATTCGAATGTGCCGGGTGACACGGATTACACTTCGCGCACCCACTCTGCATCGATGACTTCATCGTCGCTCATGATCGGGACAAGCGCCCTGGCCGGGTGAAAGCAGCGCCAGGCAAAACCGATCAGCCTGCCAACGATGCCAACCAGCAGCAGCAGGAGCACCAGGCTCCAGACCCCAATCACGATGGATTGGATCGTGGCGCGGAAGACGATCTGAAAGATGTCCATCTCAGCCTTCCTGACTGGTGTAGAGGTGCAGGTCGCAACGGTTCTCGCAATAGAGCACCGGGACAAAGTAGCCGCCGGTTGTCCGCAGATCCGGTGTTCCCATCCGCAAGCTTGTCCCGCACTCGGGGCAGCGCGTTTCGAGAACCAGACAGTCTTCTTCCGAGACAACCAGGCTGCCATCTGGAGCCAGGTCAATGAAAAGGGTATCTGTAACAGCCATCTGATTCTCCTTGTGGGTAATGCTATTCAGTTGTCTAAGGTGCAGGGCCAACGTCAGGAATAGGAAAAGCGTTCGTGAAGGGGTTTATCTTTCGATAAACTCTACGTGGGGTGGAACAGCCAACGTGAGGGAAGTACCAGCCAACGTGTTCAGATGCAGTACAAACCAGCTCAGAGAGATTCGGAGCAGGTTGGTAAATTGATCCCGTCGATTGTTCAATCAACGGGACGGATTTACCGGCCTACCTGCCGCCCCGGTCGCGAAGCAGGATCAACATCTCCTCGTAAGACGTGAGTGGGTTGATCAGCGAGACCGGGTTCAGGAACAGCTTCTGCACGAGCAGCGAGAAATAACCGAGCGGGATCACTAGCCACAGGCCCCAGGTGATGATCGTGGTGACGTTGCCGCGCGTATTGGCGACCACGTTGGCCGCGCCTTGAGCCGTGCCAACCAGCGCCGCCCATTGATCCGGCGAGACCTGGCTGGCCATGCCTAGGTACAAGCGGCTGCCGATCACGGCCAGCGCGTAGACTGCGATCCCGGATTTCACGAAGTGCAGCAGGTTGAAACGCTGGGCCGGGGAGATCAGCACGGCCAGGAGACCCGTCAGCCACATGGCGGCCCCGATCCAGGGCACCGGCGCGCCCATGCCCCACTGCGCGCCCAGCCAGAGTGTGATCACCAGGCCGGTCAGGATTTGCGCGGTGTGGGCCACCGGCAGGGTTTCTCCCCTCCCCTGGCGCAGCGGGCGCGCCCCGGCCAATTGCTGGACGACCGTATCCACCACCAACGCCAGGGTGGCCGCCGAACCCAGGGACACAAGCGCCGCCAGTGAACCCAGCAGCGTGTACAGCAGCCAGAGCAGGCCGTTGGCCGCGTAGATGGGCAGATCCAGCAGGAACAGGTTGATCTGGTCGAAGTTCATCGGCTACGGCAGGGGCATGCCGCTGGTCGAGGCCTCGATCAGGGTCGGCAGGATGACCCAGGTCCGCAGCTTGCCGCTGCCGCCCAGGACGCGCGGTTTCGTGATCATCCGGCCGTTGAAGAACGTGCCCGCGGTGTTGACTTGAACGTGCAGGTCGAAATAGCCGGGGTCCGCAACCGGGATTTTGGAAGCCAGCAAGTTGAAGGAACACGAGCTGCCACCGCAGCCGACCACCGGGCTGCCATAGCGTTTCAGATCGAACGATCCCTGGTGAACATAAGCGCCATACCAGGTCGCCCCCAGGTCGTGGATGATCCAATCGCGGCTGGAGTCGGTCAGGTTAGCCGTCGCCCGCGCGTTGATGATCCGTTCGGGCAGGGATTCGCGGTGCGCCCGGCAGCCCTTGAAAACCTTCACGTTCTTGCAGATCTCAGCCCCGCCGTTGGGGTTGTGGCGGCAGGCAAGCTCGTTTTCGTAGATGGGTTCATGCCAGGTAAAGATCACATTCGGGATGTTCACCGTTGCCTGGACATCCGCGCCGCGTTGCTCGGGGTCTTGACCGACCACCAGCGGGAAATTCGGACCGGTCTTCTCAATTGTGGAAGTCGGCGCAGCCTGCGAAATCGAGGGGCCGGGGCAGGTAGGCGGCGCTGTGGGTAGGGGCGCTGGATCCACTCCGGGAGGCAGTGCGGCAGGCAGGGGCGGCAGGCCGCAGGCGGTCGGGCTGCTCTGGCAGAGCTGCGTTGGGCAGCCGCCGGGCGCGTTTACACAGGAGTCGTACAGCAAGGCGACCAGGTACAGGTTGCCTTGCTGGGCAGATGAGTTCATCAGCTGCTCAAAGATGTGCCACGTGTCCGACTTAAATCCACCAAGAAACGACCAGGCGTCGCCGTTCCCATTGATGATCGCATCCGCAAAGTGGTTGGCATCCACGTAACTCAGGGCCGCGCCGCCCACCTGCTGGACGATATTACTGATCAGCTGCTGGGGGCTGACATTTCCACCCAGGACGGAACCGAAGGCTTGCAGCGCCGCTCCGGCCCCCAGCGCTACTTCACTGTTTGCATTGGCCAGCCCGGAGGTTTGCGGGTTCATCGCCATGAAGAGCAGCGTGGAGGCGCTGGGCGTCAGCGCGGTTGAGCCATCCGGGGCGGTGTAGACGTTGTAGGTGGCCTGCATCTCAACCCCCCACTGACCCAGGATGTTGAGGCTTGGCATCCAATCCGCGGGCATCGAGACTTCGTTCTGGGTCACGCCTGGCAGCAGCACACCATCGGTATCGAAAAAGTCACCCCAGCCGGTGGCGCCGGGCGTTCCCTCCTGGGCTTGCGCTGGTGTGATCAGCGTCAAGGCCGCCAGGATGAGGATACAGAGCGAGAAAATCTTAGTGTGCATGGACATTAGTCTGGCTCCTGATCGAAGCCGATCCGTTCGAGCTGCCAGCCTGCACCGGGAGTCTCTGAAACAAACACCTTTGCTGCCCCAGCGCTGGTCTCGCCGGTGTCCAGGTTCGTGCAGTTGGAAGTCACCTTCCAGGCTTGCGCCGCCGAAGCGTTTTCCTGGGTCAAAGCCTGTGCCAGTTTGGCGGAAGTGACTTTGCAGGCCAGGCGCAGGCCGAGCTTCTCGATCGACGGCCAGAGCATCGGGGCATAGACTTTTTTAGTCATCTGGCAGCCATTCGGCGTGGAAATCTCGCAGACATTTTCTGTCCAGGCTTCCCGGCCCAATTTGGCATCCACGGAAAAGAAGACTTCCGCGCCTGAACGGGCCGCGGCTTCTGCCGTCTGGCCAACCGGCGTGGGTCCGGCGAACAGGGGCAGATTGGCAATCTGCGGCCCGAGCGAGAACCCGGTCAGGGCCAGGCCCAGGAACAACAGCAGCCCGATGACGATCTGACGCGGGGTGATGACGATCTCTTTGTTCAATTTCATACACTTCTCCTTTGTGGCTGGGTACCCCAGAAGCATCTGGGGATTAATGCAAAAAGCGACCACCTGCGCAGGAGGTCTTTGAAACCCAAAGACACTGCGGTAGGTGGTCGCTTCTGGATTAATAGGGAAGGGTGGCGACCGTTCGGCCATCGTTATTCAGTTATAGGCGGCGATATTATCACACTTTCGAAACCGTGAAGGGCGAGTTTGGGTTTAAAAGAAAAACGAATCTGGATAAAAATAGCAGGCGCTTGGACGAGGGGGGCGTCCAAACGCCTGCGCCTCGATCTTATCATAAAACACCCGGACATTTTCCTGTTTCAGCCTACGGATTGCCAGTCTGCGAGTGAGCCGCTGGGCTGAGCGGCCGCACGCGGCAATTTCCACCAGGTAGATAAGTATCAGACCATATTCCGTACTCGAACTGCCACCAGTAGGCTTTCGGCAGATTCCACCACGGGCCAGTCAGCAGGTCGTTTGGGGGCGGATCGCCATTCAGGTATTCAACATACTGCGCAAAGGCCGGGGTGCCTACAATAGCTCGATAGTGATTCACCTGAAAGGGGACAGAGATGAAACCAACAATTGGTTCGACGATTCCGTAAACCAGAACACACGACCGATTGTTCCCTGCCGCTACAGATTTATCATCTGCCTTCTCCCAGACCGTATGCGTATACCGCATGTATTCCCGCAGCGTGATACCTGGAGCCAGCCGCTGGGCTTCGGCCACCTGCATCGGTTCCCCGGACTTGATGTAAAAGTACCCGGCCAATGCAGCCACACCCACCGCCAGCGCCAACAGCGCCAGCCCAATCAGTTTCCCGATCAAGGTAAACAGTTTTCCAACCATCTCAATTCTCCTCTATGGCTTGCCTGCGCCGTGTCCAGGCGGCGGTGACGAACTCCCGGTTATCTGAAAACAATTCGGTTGACTTGTACACCCACCAGGGGCAAAGTGTCAAACATTTTGGGAAGATTGGGTTCAGAAAAACAGCCGAAGCCAGTAAAAAACTTCCCCGCCCGGACGGTCACTCTGACGAGCTACTGGAACAGGTGGGGATTTTGTGTGTTTGGTTGGCCGCGAGACTTCACGGCCCAACCGGGCGCAAGGTCAGCCAATTGTGCCTCGATGCTGAACCGCACACCATCCCGACCCTTGCACCGCCCGCAAGGGCAGGTGTATCCTTCGGGAGGCTCAGGCATACTGCTGGCAAAAACACATGAAAGACACCTTTGTGGAGGGCCAACACCACCACCCGAAAACCGATGTTGTTGTTCCTATTGTTCGGGTTGTTGTTGTTCCTGCCGGAAACGCGCGCGTTGTCTTCATTGTTGTTCCACGAGCCGCCCCGCAAAGCCCTCTGACCTCTGCCCATCAGCAAGCCCTCAGGCCTGTTTGATCCATGACCCTAACAGACAGCCCATTTCTACCTGCAGACGGGCGGCGTGTTCATACTGTCCGACGGTAAACAACCCCAAATCACGCGCAAAGCGCAGCCAGAACCGCAACTGCTCCAGCAAAACATCGGCTTTGGCCAACCAGACGCGGCGAGTTTCCCCTTTGCTTTTCCCGGCCCAGACAATACTATCTTGAAATTCCATCCCCTGGCGCTGGATGCGTTCGCTCAGGGTAAAACGATAGGCGCGCGGGAATTTCTGCACCTGCGGCAGCAGCCAGAGCAAAAAGTCATGTGTGCGGACAAATAAAGGCGATTCGTTCATGTGAGCCTGACCGCCGGAACGCGAATATTCAACGTGCTGCGCTGCAAACCGTGTGTATCGCCATGCCGGACGTGATTGACCCAACCGAGCAGACTGGCTTTCAGGTGCGCCTGCTTTTCAAAGGATTCCGCGGCTTCGTCAACCAGATGACGCACTTTTCGCCGGTAGTGGATGACCTTGCGGCGCTTAACCCGGCGATGATCGGGGTAAATTCGAAACCCCAAAAACGGGATGCCATCCGCCACGGCGTTAATCCGGGCGCTTTCTTCGTGAAGCGTCAGGCGCAAAGAGGCCATTTTGACTTGAATCGCTCCCAGCCAGGCCAAAAGCGTGCGCGGATCATCGGAAAAAAGCAAAAAATCATCGACGTATCTCAGATAGGCCGCACATTTTAGTTCGCGTTTGACAAATTGGTCAAACGTATTGAGATACACGTTGGCGAGGAACTGGCTGGTCAGATTCCCGATTGGAAGGCCGCGTGGCCGGTTAGCGGCGAACAAATCGTCGCCCGGAAAATAAACCAGGCTGTACTCTTCGCTTAAAACACCCTGGCCGCTCTGCAGAATTTGATCGCAGAGCCAGAGCACGCCCGGATCAGCAATCCGGTGAGCCAGTTCGGAGCGCAAAATTGTCAGGTCAATGCTTGGAAAAAATTGGCGCACATCACATTGTAAGAAGTAGCGATACCGGCGGGCAAACTGAGTGGCGCGGTCAAGCGCGCGATGGGTGCCTTTGCCAATCCGATTGGCGTAACTATCATCGATAAAACGCGCTTCCCAGATGGGTTCAATCACCTGGCAGAGGGCATGGTGTGCCACCCGGTCACGAAACGGGGCCGCGGAAATTAACCGCTTTTTAGGTTCGTGGATGAAAAAGCTGTGATATGCGCCCGGCTGGTAGGTCTTCCCGCGCAGGTCAGCCTGCAAGGCAAACAGCTCCTCCTCCTGCTGGCGCTCAAAGGCAGCCACGTAAACTTTGCCGCGTTTTCCTTTGCGAGCTTTGCGGTAGGCCAGCAACAGGTTTTCGAACTCCCAAACCTCGGGATAGAGATGACGATAAGTCTTCATAGCCTTCCTTTCTGAAAAAATGGAACCCCAAAGGTTTTTTTCACCTTTGGGGCCTGAAATTTTTAACGCGGCCCGCTACGCGGGGAGCGCAGCAGAACACAGAAAACAGAAGTTCAGAAAACAAGCCCTTAATTGGGGAGGGCCAACACCACCACCCGAAAACCGACGTAGTAGAACCCATCGTTCGGGCTGACGTCGTTCCCGCCGGAAACGCGCGCGTGGTCTACACTGTAGCCCCACGAGCCGCCCCGCAAAGCCACAACGTCATGGTCTTTATCACGATAATTTGCCTGCCACTCAAAAACATTCCCGCTCAGATCCATCAGGCCTTCGGGCGTTGCCCCGGCCGGGTACATCCAGACCGGCGTGGTGCGCCGGATGCCGCTTTCTTGGGTGTTGGCGTGGCGCGGCAAGTCTTTCGTCTCCTTCAGCTCGCCAAAAGCAAAACGACCATCTTGTCCACCGCCTGCCGCTAAAACCCACTCCGCCTCGGTTGGCAAACGAATCTCTTTGGGCTTTGGCAAACTCTGCTGGCCCTCTTCCAGATCAGCCCAATTCGCCAAAAGCCATTTGCAATAAGCATTGGCTTCGTACCAGGAGACCCCCACCACCGGGGCATGCGGGCGAGAAAGACCAAAACGCGCATCGCGCCAATAAGGTGGCAGCAAGACACCGTTTTCAACCGTCTGGTCTTTCAGCGCGCTTTGCAGCCAGTCCCAACCGGCTGGTCCCCAGGTATCCTTCATCGGCTGACACTGCACATCAAATTTCGGGAAACCCGCCCAGAAGGCACGATTTTCAAAGTCCTCTGGCTGTAAGAAACGGGCATATTGGGCGTTCGTGACGGGGTACTTGGCGATCAGGAATTGGGTAGATTGGGAATACCCTTCGGGCACGATGTTGGGAATTGGAACAAAGGCGTGCAGGTCATTTGGCTGATAGCCCAGTTCGTCGAGGCTGTCAGCCAGATCGGCGCGCTGTTTGGCCGGAGTATCCCCATTCACGGCGTTGGTATACAGCACCTTTTCAACGCGTTCATGTTCGGGACCAGGCAGATACTCAGCCATATCCCTTGTCAGCATTCCGGCCAGAAGTAGGTGACGCTGACGTGGCTCGGAACCTTGGGGCAGGGTTTCTGCTTGATCCAGAACCTGGTTCACCAGCTCACTGCGCACGTATTCGGCCAGCTTGGGGTGCGCCCCGGCCAGCAAAATGACCTGCTCCCACCATTCATCCTCGGCATGCTCGAGCAGGATTTCCAACAGGTTTTTCTGGTTGACCAGTGAACTGGCAGCCAGATATTCCATGAAGCCTTTGTGCAAAAAGGAATAGATCCCGGGATCGCGTTCCACGAGCAAACCGGAGCGTTCATGCGAGTTAATCAGGAAATTCTCGGCCCAGGTTTGAGCGGTTTCTTCGTTGGGTACACGCTCGCGGGCTTTCAGATACTCCACCAACACGCTTTCGGCTTCTTCTTTGGGGATTTCGGCTTTTCTGGCCTGCTGCATGTGTTCGGCCAGGTAACTCAGGCGACGCTGTTTGACCGCCACCGCATCCTTGACCTCACGGAATTGTTTGCCAGTCCCATCTTCAATCGCCAGTTGCTCGGCTTCGCTCAGATGGCGCTGCTGGGCGCGCCAGTAACCAAGCAGCAAATCGACGATTTCATCGAAAACATCCACGCGGCGGTTGGGCAGGCGCGCGCCGTGATATTTGTAAACCTGCACCAGCGCCGAGCAAAAGAGCGGCGTACCGGCAATGCGGGTCAGTTCCTCGCTGGCACCAATCGCGCGAGTCAAGTTATCCAGGTCGGTAGCGCGCAAATGATGATCCACCTCGATCAGGGTCAACAGGTTTTCAATCAACTGGCGAATGCCACTCAATTCGAGCGGGTTGACTTCGGCCACAGCCAGCCCGCTGCGCCGCAACTGCATTTCCACGCTTTCATAACCGCGTGGGCGCGAAGCCAGCCCAAAGCGGTTGCTCTGACCCACATAACGCCCGATAAAAGCGTCAATGTGGCAGGCGACTTCGTTGCGCAAGTCCGAGACTTCATCCAGGCCATCCATCAACACCAGGCAGTTGCCCTCGGCCAAACGGCGGTCGAAGAAATCGGCGCTCAGTGAAATGCGCTCGCCATCGCGGAACTGGTTTTCGAGATAAGCCACCAGCGCACCGGCAGTTGGTGCAGAGTAGTCATCACGGTTTTGTTTGAGAAACGCGCCAAAGTTGCGCAAACGCAGAAAGATGGGGAACAGCCCGGCTCCCTGCCAGCCTAGATCGGCGGTGGCGCGGCCTTCGGCAAAGGCCAGCGCCACGCGGCTGAGCAGGGTGGTTTTCCCGCAGCCAGGCGGACCCAACAGGATGAATTTGGGGTAGCGGTTGAGCAATTCACCAATTTCAACCGGGCGGGTTTTGGCTTCATCGCGCAGCAGCTTCTCGGGCTGGCGGCTTTTTTCCATGCGGCGGCGGGCTTCCTCCTCGGCGCGCAAATCACGCAGGGCCAGCGGGACAAAAACCTGCTTGAGCCGTGCGCTGGTGATATCGCCTGATTTCTTGCGCAAGAGCGGCAGCATCAGGCCTTCCCACTTTTCGCGAACAACCGCCAGGTAACTGCGCAATGCCCTGGCATCGTTCACATCCAGGCGGCGTTCACGAATCAGGATTTCTTCCAGGCTGCTGATGGCTTCCAGCCGTTCGGCCACCAACGCCATGTCACCCGACAGGGAGCGCAGCAGGCCGAGTTGTTCCAGTTGATCGGCGTAACGAAGGCCATCCTGAAACTGCTCCACCTGCGCCAACTGCCGGCGCAGTGCAAACAGAAAGCGCGCCAGCAGGTCACGGCGTTCTTCGGGAAGATCCAGCGCTGCCAACAAGTCAGCCGGGATGGATGAAGGAGCCACCCGGGTCATCGTCACGGCACAGGCGGCCAGGCGCAAACGGGTTTTCTCTTCCAGGCCCGTCAGACTGAGGGCCGCAAAGAGCGATTCGCCGGGCTCAACTTCTCCACTGACCTTCAGTTCATCCAACGCCGCTAGAATAACCTTGCGCAAACGGTCTTCATCTTTGGCGGCCTCATAGCCACTGGAAATCCAGTCTTTAAAAGGCTCGAAGCCTTTATCGAGCATCTGGCCTGCTCCTTTTTCAAGCAGAGTCTCAAAGACTTTCCAGAGGGCGGGACCAAAGAGAGCGATCAGGGTGGCTAGATCCATAAAAATCTCCAAAATTTTTAACGCGGCCCGCTACGCGGGGAACGCAGCAGAACACAGAAAACTAAAGAACAGAAAACAAAAGCTTAATTGGGGAGGGCCAACACCACCACCCGAAAACCGACGAAGTGGCGCCTACCGTCCGGGTTGTCGTAGTCCCCGCCGGAAACGCGCGCGAGGTCCTCACTGTTGCCCCACGAGCCGCCCCGCAAAGCCAAATATTGCTCGGAATTACTCGAATAATTTACCTGCAATTCCCAGACATTGCCGCTCATGTCCATCAGACCATCTGGCGTTGCCCCGGCAGGGTACATCCAGACCGGCGTGGTGCGCCGGATGCTACTTACATCCGTGTTGGCATAGCGTGGCAAGTCTTTACCATCCTTTAGTTCGCCAAAGGCAAAACGATTATTATTCGTGCCGCCTGCGGCCAAAATCCACTCCGACTCTATAGGCAAACGAATTTCATCCGGCCTGGGCAGCCCCTGTTTGCCTTCATCGAGGGTTTCCCAATTTTCCATTAACCATTTGCAATAGGCATTCGCTTCGTACCATGAAATCCCCACCACCGGGGCATTTTTGCGGCTGATGCCGAAACGCGGGTCATTCCAATAACGCGGCAAAACCTTTTTGCGCTCATCCCAGTTTTCTTGCAGCCACTTGTAACCGGCAGCGCCCCAATCCCCAATCCGAGTGTATTCTTTCTCCGGTTCGGCATATTTGGGGAACCGCATCCAATATTTTTCAGCAGGGTAATCGTCCGCTTCGAGAAAACGCTGGTACTGGGCATTGGTGACGGGGTATTTGGCAAAAAAAAGACGGCGGACGGTAGACGATGGACGGTCGTCTATAATCTGCGATCTATCGTCAGCAATTTCAACGAAGGCATGCAGGTCAGCAGGCGTCCAGAGTTCATCGAGCGCATCGGCCAGGTTGGCGCGCGAGACCGGTTTTTTGTCTGCGCTGGTAGCGGCCTGGCGTAGAACCTCTTCCAACTCTTCACGCACACCGCCGTCAAGATGTCCGCCCATATCACGAGCCAGGTGACCGGCCATGCTCAGGCGTCGCTCCCATTCGGGCGCGCCATCCAATTGCTGGCTGGCAGCCTCCATTAATCTGAGAATGATTTCGCTGCGCAAATGGTCAAACGGACCGCGCTGCGCGCCCGCAAAGAGAATCACTTGCTCCCACCAGGGGTCATCAATGTTCTCTAAAACAACCTCCACCAATCCGCCGCGATTAACAAGCTCGGTGGCAGCTAAAAACTCGGCAAAGTTCTGATGGATGAAGGCATAAGTGGCAGGGTTATGCTCGCTGGCCGCGGTCATTTCGGCCAGCAAACCGCTGCGCTCATGTGAGTTGAGTAAAAAACCTTCGGCGCAGCTTTCAGCCAGTTCTTTGTCCTTGAAGCGCTCCTTTTGCATGAAATATTCGCTGAGCACAGACCTGGCAGTTTCGGCATCCACTTCGTATTGTTTCGCCACCGTATGCATGTGATACGCCAGGTAGCGCAACCGGCGGTATTTGTATTCCACCGATTCTTCCACTGTTTTATAGTTTCTTCCCGTTCCGTCTTCCATGCCCAAGGCGCGCGCATTCTGCACATCCAAATCCGCCTTGGAAGCGTGCCAATGCCCGAGCAGCAAGGTCACAATTTCATCCAGAACATCGACGCGGCGCTCGGGCAATTTGGCTTTGTTATATTTATAGACCTGAACCAGCGCCGAGCAAAATAACGGGATCGAAGCAATGCTGGTCAGGTCACTGGAGGCCAGAATACTGCGCGGTAAATCCTGAACTGCCGCTTGATGTTCCCGCTCGTTGTCCCATTCCATCACTGCCAACAGGTTTTCGATCAATTGGCAGATTCCTTTGGCGTCCAGCGGAGCGACCTCGGCGCGGGCCAGTTGCGCGGCGCGCAAAGCAGTTTCTTCATCCTTGCCATACCCGCCGGGACGCGAACTAATCCCAAAATAATTCCCGGTCTTGAATCTTTTGATAAAGGCGTTGAGTTGCTGGGCAACCACATCCCGACCCTGCGCCACTTCATCCAGCCCATCCAGCAAAACCAGGCAGTCACCTCCATCCAAGCGGCGGCTGAAGAAGTCGGGCGTTAAATCCAGATCTTCGCCATTCTGGTAGCGGTTCTTGAGATATTCAAGCAGCGCGCCTGGCGCCGGATCACAAAAATGCTCGCCAGCCTCACCCTTCAAGAATTCGCCAAAATTGCGCAAGCGAATAAAAATGGGAAAGAGCGCCCGGCCTTTCCAGCCCAATTCTTCTGCGGCACGGCCTTCGGCAAAAGCCAGGGCGGCACGGCGAAAGAGGGTGGTTTTACCGCTGCCAGGTTTGCCAATCAGAACAAAGGCCGTATAGCGCGTCATCAATTCGGTGAAGCCCACCGGGCGTGTTTTCTCATCTTCTTCGCGCGCCAGGTTTTCAGGCTTACGCTGTAACCGCTCCATATTCTTGCGCACCTGTTCTTCAGCGCGTTTATCCTGCAACAAAAGCGGAACAAAGATTTGTTTGAGCCGGTAGCTACGGCCATCATCAACCCGATGCCGGATCATCGGCAGCATTAATCCACCCCAGTCTTTGCGTCCCAGATCGAGATATTTTTCCAGCGCCTTTTCATCGTTGCCGGTTAAGTGCCATTGCCCGGCAATGAGCTTGACATAACTTGCAAGCGCCAGGGTATTTTCGGCAACCTGCTCCATTTCTTTGGAAATGCCGTCCAACAAGCCGTGCTGTTCAAGATTATCAGCGTAAGCGATCAGGGGCTGATAGAATTCGCGCCCGGCCAGGTTCCGGCGCAAATAGGCCAGGTAAACTGCCAGCCAGGCGCGATCAGAGTCGATCAGGTTTAAGTCGGTCAGAAGCATGACCGGAATTTTGCGGGGTTCGGCGCGCGCCATCGAAACAGCCGTGGACACCAGCAAACGTTGTGTCTCTGCGCGCAGACCGGTCAGGTTGAGCGTGGCGCGGAGCATGGGAAACTTCCCGCCCTCCTTCTCGCGCATCTCTTTTAGGGCGGCCAGCATGGCCTCGATCCATTCCTCGCGGGCTTTGGCCTGGTCGTACTCGCGCGTCAGGCGCGCCTGAAAACCTTCCAGACCCTTTTTGAGCGCAGGCTCCACCACGGCTTTTTCGGCCAGGATTTTGACAACTTCAAAAAGTGCGGTGGCAAATAATACGGTTTCGATAACCATTTTCCCACTCCCATGCACAGTCAGGATAATTGCTGACTTTATTATACAGTGCGAAGGGGAAAACAATTCAAGCTGATCTCCGCTGCCAGTACGCAAAAGAAACGCATCATCACATAACCCGGATCACGTTGGATCAACCGCTAATGGCCTTGCATCCAGGGCATGCTGACCAGCATCCACAGGCAGCAGCCAACGATCACCAGGTCAGACAACAGGATCAGCGGTATCACCAGCGATACCCGGGGAGCCGGTGGGCAGGTTTTCCGGGCTGCGGCTTCCATCACGCCCACCACGGCCTCTCGGCCTGCGTCCCAAGGCGCGCCTGGGTGCGGATCAGAAAGCGGAGCGCTTCGGTCTCCGGCAGGCTTTCCACCAGGCTGATCAGCGCCCGCTTGGCAGCCGAGAGCGCGCCCGGGCGGGCAGGCAGGAACCCGGCGCGCTCGCAAACCAGGGCGGCGGGCAGCGAGAGAGCGCGGGCCAGCTTCTTGCAGGTGGATGGCTCGGGGGCGTGTTTGCCGTGCAGCAGTTGGCTGATGGTCGGGAGGCTGAGGTCAGCGTGGGCGGCCAGGTCGCTGGGACGCCAGCGGCGGATAGCCAGCTGGCCGTGCAGCCAGGTGGCAAAGGCAGCCTTTTGGGCCAGGCTGGTGGTTGAGTGTTTGGTCATCGGTGATCCTTTCGGGTGGCGCAAACTGAGTTTGCAGAGTAGGCTCAAGTTGACCCGGAAGCGGGAAACCAGAATTTGTTTCCGGGAGCCGGGGGGTATTTACTTTCTTAGCGCACTGACCGGCCTTTTTGCGGGTACATACGCTTTTGTTTCCAGGGTTTTGTATCCCTGACCCGGCCAGATTTGGGTTTTTTGGGGGCCTGGTAGCCTGCTCTTCGCCAGTTTGTATCCCCAGGTTTGCAGACAGGGGCTTGTACCCACCCCTTTGTATCCCTGACTGGCCGGTTTGTACCCGCAGGTCAGGGCTTCTTTTGAGAAACCCACAGGCTGCCATCCGGATGCCGTTGGTTTTTCCCAATCGCATCCAGGTTCGTCATGTACAGGTTGGCGCGTTCCAGGCGCGCCTCGGAAGCCAGTGCATGCTTGATTTCCTGGGAGAGCCTTTTCTGCAGAGCCTCCGTTTCACAGAAAACATACAGGTATCCCTGGCCCGCATCGAAGGCGTTTTGCCACTTCCGCTCCCGCGCATTCGCATCCCCCTTCCCCGTATCGCGCTCGACTTCAACGTGCAGCTCTTTCCCGTTCTTCCGGGCCAGAATGTCCGGCGAAGTTGTCCGGCCATCGGGCAGCGTGAAAGCCATCTCACCTTTCCTGAGGATTTCATAGCCTTCGGTTTCCAGGATTTTCGCAGCTTTCAGGATCAGCAGGGTATGCGCATCCGTGCTGTGCGCGGAGCGGATTTCATCGAATTCAGCCTGCGCAGGCTGTTTCCCGGTCAGCAGGATGTAGGCGCTCTCGCCAAGCCTGCCCAGCCGGACGGTCTGCGGCGGGCGGCCTTTCAGCCCCCCTTCCGTTTCCGCCGTGAGAATGAACTCCAACTCGACCAGGTGCGTAAAGGCGCGCACGCAGGCCCCAGAAGTGCGCGCCGCCTCGTATTTGTCGGTCAGCGCCTTCATGATCTCTGGGCGTAGGGACAGGCCAGTATCACCCATCAAGCGGATGATGAAGGCTTGCTTCTCAAAGCCTTCGCTCGTGGCCCACTCTTGATACCAATTTGGCGAGGGGAGCGCTAGTTCGGGTGTGCTGACCGGACGGGGCGCGGCAACGGGTGCGCTGGCCGCAGCCTGGGCAGCCTTGGGCTTGTTATTTTCCGCTTGCGTTTTCAGGCGTGTGATTTCCAGGTTGGCTTCATCCCGGTCACGTTGAAGGCCATTGCACAACAGGCTGGATTGCTCCAACTGTCCGTTCAGTTCGGTGATCCGCGTTTGCGCCTTGCGCAGCTGCTCCGCATCCGGGTGAACATACGCCGAGTGCAGGGCCGCCACCCGCTCGAAGACCACCCGGGATAGCTCTTCGATGCGGACCAGTTCCAGGCCACCCTTCTGCTGCTGGCGTTCTTCGAGCCAATCCGCAGCCACCAGCCGGGCCAGGTTGAAGAGCGCCTCGCGCGCAAACGACCAGCGCTTCTCAGCTGCATCCCTGAGTTTGGTTTGCGACTCGATCAGGCCGTTCAAGACCTGCAAGGTTACCGGGTTTACTTTGTCTCCATCCATTGGCTGGCCTCCAAAATCGATAGGTTTGTATGAGCAGCTTCCAGCGCTTGCTGCGCACTACTCAGGTTGGCGGGGGTGGGCGCGGAAACCCAGATCAGCGCGGACTGCGCCGCGCCCAGGGTCGCGCTGGCCGCGTTCAGCGCCAGTTCCCTGGCAGGCACGGCAGCCGGGGTGGCGGCGGTCTGATCAATCTCTTGCAAGACTTGCAGGGTCTCGTTGAGCACCTTCTGCCCATCGCTGGATTGGCTGAACAAGTCGCCCCCGTAATCGTTCGAGAGCACCCTGGCGATCCGGCCATCCAGTTCGGCGAGCCGGGTGTGCCAGTCCACCAGCGAACGGCGGTAGTCTTCCACCGCCTTGATATCCGGCAAGAGCAGCAGCGGGCGGCCATCCCTGTCCCTGGGTGAAATGCCAAGACCCAGGCTGAAGACAATCACCAGCAGGCTGAGAATCCAAACCCATTTGGGAATCGTGATTTCAGCCTTCATGCCTGTGCATCCACCGGCTGGCTGACCGGATAACAGTCTTCGACCGGGTCGAGCCGGGGTCGTTTTTTCCCAACCGCCGCCATCTCAGCCAGGCGCTTGGCCCCGCGTTCCCAGGTGATCTTGCGGATGTAATCGACATCTTCGGCGGCGACTTCCACCGAAACGCCTTCATCCGGGATGCGCCGGATTTGCAGATGGCCTTCGACCTCGATCCGGCTGCCCTTCTGGAGATGGGCTTCGGCTTCTTCGGCCAGCAGGCCGTAGAACATGACCCGCAGACCGCGCACCTCCCCTGCCCCAGACGAATTATTGATCATCATGTAGACCCGCAGGAACGGGATGGCCCGGCCATCCTTTTGGATGACATCGTAATAAATATCACCGGTCAGGTCGCCTTGCACCGAGACACGATTATTGCGGGCCATGCGCACCGGCCTTCTGGTTTTCGTGAATGATGGCAATCGTGGGGACGATCTCCGCGACCGTGCTCCAGCGGTATTCCAGGAGCTTATTCTGAGCCACATCAACATAGACAACCACACAGGGCAGGTCGCCCGGAATTTCGGGCAGAACGGTCTTCTTGGGCAGTGAGAACGGTTCAGGCATGCTGGCTTTCTCCAGGGGGAATAAAAAAAAGCGCTCCCGGGAAGGGAACGCTTTTGGGTGCAGCCGAGCAATAGATACATCTATCCCTGGGAACGCAACACTTCGCCAAGTATACAGGCAGATCTGAGGCTGTCAAGGGCGAGTTTTTTGCTGCTCGTCTGCGCGCGTGATCTCCTCGACCAGGGCGCGCACCTGGGCTTTGCCCAGATGCTTGACGATCAAGACCGCGAGCTTCCCAGGTTGCAGGAGCAGGGCGATCAGCCAGTTCTGGTCGCGGGGTTCGAAAACCTGCAGGTGGGTGACCCAGGGCCGGGTTTGTCCCGCAAAGGTTTTCAGCGAGCCTTGCGCCAACGCCGAGAAGCCGTTTGGGTAACGCTTCAGTTCTTCGTAGGCGATTTTGGCTGCCTCGCCAGTCAGGTAGACCGGGTGGCATTCACCTGTGTGAAGAGGCCCGCTCAATAAGGTGGCAACTACGTACGGCACCTGGAAGCCACCGAATTCGATCAACTCCGGGGCGGCCCCGGGTTCAACTGCGAGGATACCGGAAAGGGAGAAGGCGTTTTGGCTCATAGTAGTTAGTTTTGGAAGAGATACCCTGTCCTTCTAGAATGTGACTTGGATTTTCTCAAGTCCGCTTTTCTGGATACCAGAAATTCGGTTGAATTTCTGGTATCCATTATTTCAAGAACTCATCCGCAGCGGCGGCCAGTTCGTCGTCCAGGTTTTCATCGGCAATTGCAGCCGTGCGCATGCCACCGGCTCGCAAAGCAGCCTTGAACGCCAGCGCCCGTCTGCGTTTGGGGATGGCTGCCAGGAACTGGATCAGGTCATCATCCTCGCCCACTCGCAGACGCAGGTGAATCTGGCAATCCCAGGTCTCGGTTGTGACCTTCGGACGCCCGCGGCTCGCCATTACTTGGCCTTGCGCATCTGCTGGAGCAAAGTCAGGCGGTACAGCCCGCGCGCGATGGCCTGCACCGGTTCATCGGGCAGATAGGCCCGGCCATTGAAGCGGTGTGGCAGCGTATCTTTGAGCAAGATCGCCCCACCGCCCATGATCAGCACCGCCGCGAAACGCTTCCAGGCCGTGCCCCACTGCTTTTCAATCACGCCCATCACTTCCCGTTCCCAGATCGGCAGGGCTTCGCGGAGCTCCAACTGCCCGGCGCGCAGCTGCATATCCATTTCGCCGAGAGAATACAGGCGCTGCCCATTGACGATCTCCAGCAGGCGGCGCACCCCGGAGGCCGCGCCGGAGGTGAAGCGCTGGACGATCTCACGATTGCGTACCACCATCAATTCCACCGTCCCAAAGCCAATCGTGATGATCCCGACTTCATTGTTGAAAGCTCCCTTGCGCGCGGGGATAAAGTGGCCTTCGGCATCCAGGAGATAATCAAACAGCCCACCCGTCACCTGGCTGGCCGCTTTCACTTCGGCAATCTCCACGCTGTAGGGCTCGCCATCCGCCGTCCAGGTGTGCATCCCGCGCAGCCAGCGCTTGACGTTCTCGATATTCTGCTCAGCCTGGTCACCCGTCAGCACTTCGTTCGGCAAGCCCACCACCACCGCAAGTGGGGCATTGAACTTGCCGTAGCGCTGCTGGTAGCGGGTCAGGCTACCGTGCAGGAGCGCCTTCATTTCGGGCGTGCCATTGAAGCGATCCACATCCAGGTTCTCGACCGGGCGGCCAAAGTCATGCGCGCCTGCGCCCACGTAGAATGAGCCGCTTTCATTGTGGATGGCCAGAGGCGCCTTGGATTTGCGCAGGCCCAGGGTGGAAAGTACTTTCTGCGTGCCGTTGGTGGCAGCCTGTGAAACGAACTCCAAACCGCCAGTCGCGCCGTACAGTTTGAAGGCGCCGTTTCCAGCGTCGATCCCGAGAGGGGTCAGGTTGGTTTCCATGTAATTTCTCCTTTTTCTAATTCGGGGCAATCCCGTAAATTCGTAAGTTCGGCAAGCCAAATGACTGGGTGGATGTTTTTTATGCAGTTAGTCGGTTTGTCGGGTTTGTCAAGCTGGTTTGTCGGGTTTGTACGGGGTTTGTCAGGGTTTGTCGGGCTTGTCGGTTTGTCAGCAAATCTACCAGTTTGGGTGTTATGTAGACACTGTTCGCCCGCTGCGGATCGTTGGCCGCCCAACCGCGCAGCTTCCAATCATCCTGGAGCCGCCGCGCTTCCCGCTGGCCCATATCCCAGCCCATCAAAACTTCCAAACTGATTTTTCCTTCCGTTTCGGAGAAAGCCCGTTCGGCAATCAACTTCTCGTCCGGTGTCAGTCCATCCGCGCTTTGCGCCCCGACCATCAGGTGGGATTTATCCAGGTAAAAAGCCTGGATCTGTCCCCAGCGATTCGTGATCGCCCGACCCGGGGTCCGTTCCGAAATCTGGGCCGCGGCAGCCACACCGACGTTGCGGGCCACGTTCTCGCTGTTGACCTTGTGGGCAATCATCACGCCCACCTCATCCCGCACAGCCCCAATCACTTCCTTACTGAAATCCTGCGCACTTAAAAGCAGCGTGATCCCAAACTTGCGCCCGCGGCTGGCCAGCTCAACCGCCAGTTTCCCGAGCTTCCCATCCGGGCCACCGGTCTTGGTCACTGCACTGTTGAACTCGTCCAGGGCTACCAGCACCCGTTTAAGGGGCTCCTGCCCACTGGCCAGCGCCCACTGGTTGTATTCCTCGATCTTTTCCGGGAAGTTGGCCGCGCGTTTGTACAAGATCGCCCGGTGTTCCAATTCGCCCAGCGCTACCTGCAGCGCCCCGATAAACTCATCGGTCGTCCCGGCCAGTGGGGTCATCAGCGCCGGGTGCTCGACCAGCATCGGAAAAGTCGTCCCGTCCAGATCGGCCAGGATCAGGCTGAAATCCTGCCGGATGGCCTGGTAGACCAGTGAGCGGGTCGTGATCGATTTTCCCGATCCGGTGTAACCCACCACAATAATGTGTTTCAGATCGCCCCATTTTCCGCCTGCCGTCTGTCCATCTGGCCGCAGGCCAATCAAGGCCCGGCCCGAGGGTAAATTGGCGGGCAGGTCAATCAGCCTGGGGAGGCGTTTGGCCGGGGTCAGGATGACCGCAATCCGAAAACCGGTCGAGTTGCCCCAGTAAACCCGCGGCCCACCCAGGGCGCTCGAAATCTGATGTGTGGCGCGCTCGAACGGTTCAGGCTTGGGAATACGCCCGGCATCCAGGACTGCGTAGAAAATCACATCGTTCTGCGGCGTGCCGCGCAGAACCCAGCCCTGAACGTACTCTGAGCTGGTGCCCGGGCGGCTGTCCAGCACCTGGCTGATCACCGCCTGAACCTGCTGCGCAACCGGGAGATAACGTTGTAGATCAATCATTCTGCACCTCCTGTGCCATCTGACCCTGGATATCGGCATCCCACTGCGAGATGATCCCGGTCTCACTGGGCTGAATCACCTGGATGTTGACGGCGGGTTTTTGCGCCATCCCACCTGTCAGCCCAACCGCCTGACGCTGGTAGCCGGGTGGCAGCGCCCGCACCGCTTCGACAATTTTCGTCTCGTGCGCTATTTGTCTTTGCACCTCATCCGAGACACCCAACGCCGGGGCCGTGACCTCGTTTTTCTGGCTGAAATCCAACACCGGACCAAACATCAAATCCGGTTGGAGCGCGCGCTGATTGATCATGATCATCCGCACACGACCGTTCTCATCGCTGATCACGCCAATCTGGCTCTTTTTCCAGATCACAAAGACGGCCACGATCAGCACCACCAGGGCGAATAACCACCCACCCCAGGCCGAGACCCACATCGTCGCCTGGGTTTTTTGCAGTTCAATCTGCGTTTTCTGGCTCTCCGCGTAGACGGCTGTTTGTTTGGCCCAGATCAGCGGCGCTTCCTGCGTTTTCTGTTCAGCCACGGCGGTCGCTTTGGCTTCCACGGTTGCGGTTAGCCCGATGACCGCCATCTGGGTGGCCGTGGCATGCTGTTCGCTGGCTGCCTGGGTCGCGGTTCCCTGGGCCCGGGCTGTCGCTGTGTCAAAGGCATGTGCCGCGGCAACTGTGACCGAGAAGGCTTGCTGGGTGGCAGATTCGGCTCGCTGGGTCGAGTTGGCATTGTCCTCGTAGCGCGCCTGGGTAGCCGTTGCATCGACAACCTGCTGGGTGGCGGTCATCCTCGCCCCGGTTTCGATCCGCTGGTTATTCACAGCCTGCTCAGTCAGCCGCAGATACATATCCTGCTGGATCAGCGCGATGGCTGCATTCGCCGCCCCGACCACCGCGGTTGGAGTAGGGGTCATCTCACTGCCAGAACAGGCTGTTAGCAATAGCATCAAAAGCAGGCTAAAAAGTGATCGTCGGTTCATCGTCTGCCTCCGTTGTCACTCGGATATTTTGAGCCGGTCTCCCAGATCCACCGCCCATCTGCTGCATCAACATCAGCCGGTACAATTCCGTTTCACTCATCACCTTTGGCTGGCGCGGCTGACCCCAATAGGCATTCGGCCCGCTTTTCCACTGGCGCTGCTCGGCATTTTGCAGCCGCAGTTGTTTGCGCGCCCAGACAAACAGTGCAGTTGCGCCTGTTATCACCACACTGCTGATCAGCGTGCCAACAATTGCCTTCACGATCCACTGCCCAGCGATCATGACTGGCGCGGGAGCTTCGGTTCCGGCAATCGTCGCGTTCAGCGAAGCCACGGCTAAATCGACCTGCATCCCGCTCCAGAGATTCCAGAGGATGACCAGGACAACCAGCACGATTAACCCGATCAGCGGATACTCCATCTGCGTTTTCACAATTTCACCTCCTGGTGTGTCTGCCGCCAAACAAACGGCAGCAGACCTGTTCTCGATCATTCGTTCTCTAGTGAACTGAACACATTGAGATCCCCAATCCGTTGCGCGAGCGCCCGAACACTTTCTGGAGCAAGTTCATGCATACCTGTATCAAACCAGGATGGAAGCTCCGGGGCGGGGATTTGCGAACCAGGCTGCTGGGAAGCATATTGTTGTTCGAGCAGGTGCGCCAATTCTTCAGGGGGCAAGCCAGCCAGGTGCAGGAAGATCTGATCAGGTTCATAGGCTAGATTTGTGGCGCACGTGATCGCAAAACCGATCTGATCCTCAATCCCTTTGCCGTGCGGCGAATATGCATACAGCAGGTATGCCAGAAATTGTGGCGCTGTGGTCTTGCCGAGAATCTCATCCCATTTTTTCCGGTTTACCCGGCATCTTTGTAAGATTTCAGACAAAACCCACTGCGTAGCAGAAAAAACCCGCCCACCCGCCCGATTGGAAGTCGTCTTTGCCAGAGAAATTTCAAGTCTGCCTGGTTGGTTAGTGGGGGTATTAGGAATTAATTGGAGTTGGTTTAAGTGGTTAAAGAGGTTTAAGAGGTTTAATGGGGTGTCACTTGCCCTCGACCCTGGTGCCACTTGCCCTCGATGCTGGTGCCACTCGCCCTCGACCCTGGTGTCACTTGCCCTCGATGCTGGTGTCACTTGCCCTCGACCCTGGTGCCACTCGCCCTCGACCCTGGTGTCACTTGCCCTCGATCCTTCATCGATTTCGGGCTTTTCTGGCAAAATCGTATCGAGAAAACTGACATGGTAACGATGAGGTTTTTCAGCCCCCAGCGTTCGATCACCCAGGTTTTCATCCAATGCCATCCCTTGTACGATGGGCTTGCGCAGCCAGGAACTCAAGGTGGCTGGCATCCACTTCCCTTTCAACCCACACATCCTACCCAATGTCATTGGGGCAAGCAGCGTCGAGGTGCGCTGCTCCCGACCGTCATAGCACAAATTGCGCAAGATCGTCACCATCCAGGCCGGGCCGTGATCGAGCACGGGCAAAAGATTTAAAACAAAATGCCAGGTCAATACAACCAATCCAAAGGCTGCCATGATCCGTTGCTCCAGGCGTATACCCAACTCCGGCTCCCAACCCAGCCACTGCACCAATTCGTTGATCGTGACACACTCGCCACCGGAATCATCCAGGTCAATCTCTGGGAAGATCTTTTCTCGGAGTTCAGCAGACGACATCTCAATCAGTGCGTTTACAGCCAGTTCTGGGGTTCCTAATTTTGCAAGCAGGTCGGTCAGGGCATAGGTCAGGCTCTTGGTATCTGCCGGGGTCAACGGGCAAGCATCATCCGCCCAAACACTGTAAATTGTCACGCGCTGGTTATCCACCTTTTCTATCCGCCGATCCGCAAAGATGGCAATTTCCCCCATCCGCTTCGACCAGCGCCGAAATGACCGCAGCGACATCCCAGACCATCGGGCAATCTCTCGTCCGGGTATTGGTTTTCCATGATTGAGAAATGTAATTTGGCGCAATGCAATCACAAGCCAGGCAAGCTCCGGGCCAATTCGGGGAATATGCCGGAGAAAGTAGGCAGGGAACACAATCTTTCGGCTGGGCTTGACAACCTTCTCATACTCACTCAGCGAAATCCGCGCACGAACAATGTTGGACGCCTGTCCAGCCTCTTCTTTGACTGGAAGGTCATCATCTTTTTCATTGTCATCAACGATGGCATTCTCTTCATATTCGCCTTGATCCACCACAAAGCGCACCTCGACACTCTGGTTGAGCATTCCAGCCAGCAAACGCGAGACGGTGGACAAAAGGCGATTGTCCAGCCAGTCGCGGGCATAATTATTTCGCGCGCCAACGGTGAAAACCCCTTCTTCCCAACCGATGAAACGTGTATCTCGCACCCAGGTATCGAACGAGGCTCTGGGCATTTCCATCTGTAGTTGTCCGAGGACTGCTTGCCAGGCTTGTTCAGGGTTCATAGTTCAAAATCCCATTTGAGTATTTATCTTTTGAAAAATCGCCAGTCCAAGTTTGGTGGTATTGATGTTGGGCATTTTAGATGGCGTATTACTTGACTTCATAATTTTCCTGGGCGTACTCGTCCAGGTTTCGTGCGATTGTGAGCAAAGTGAATTTCAACCGGTTTGGTAGCCGCTGATACCGTTGAGATAACTCAATACGGTCCGGCGACAAGTTAGAGATATTGCCAATTCCATCGACGCCTGCCATCTGGAGTAGTTCCTCCGCGGGCTTCCCGGTGAGTTCTGAAAGTCGGATGGCGGTTTCCATCGTTGGTTGGCGTTCCGGGTTAATCACTAACTGCCGTACTGAGCCTGCTGAGAGGCCAGCACTTAAGGACAGCTCAGTTAAATTGGTTTCGTTTGTAGCAACATAGTCAAGTAGCCATTCTCCTAAAGGATTGGGCTTTAATTTTCTTTTTTTCATATCAGCCTCCAAATATTGGCTTAAATCGAATACGCTGCTCAGTGATGAGCAGCGCATTCGATTTACACAACAGGAATAGGAATTAAGATTCCAGTGTGCGTTTTTGCTGATATTTAGTGATCGAAATCATGTCCTGGATTGGTGTTCCAGGCATAAATATCATAGGTGATAAATTATCGTTGGCAGTGTCGGTATTGGCTCCACTCCCGCCCTCCCCGCAGTGACACGGCCAAGTATTTATTACTTGCAAAAACGCGATCGTAGGTTGTGTACTGACAAATGCGTTGCCGTGGATGAGAGCTGTTTCGATCACGAGTCGAAGCAGCTCTTTCCGTTTAATTTGTGTTAGATTCCAGTGCTACCCAGGTGAGCAAAGGGCGTGGCAGGCTCGAAATCCGTACTCTCACTACCAGCGAGATACTCAACGCTCATGTGGATTGGCCAGGTTTGGGGCAGGTCTATCGCTTGGAACGCCAATTTAGTTGGCTGCGGGCTGGCAGTTGTTACAAGCAAACTTGTGAAACCGAATACGGAATCACCAGCCTCACCTGTTCAGAAGCGTCGCCTTTGCAGGTTCTCCAAAATCGCCGAGAACACTGGTTCGTCGAAACTGGTATGGCACTACCGCCGCGATGCTACCTCACGCGAAGATGCAACCCGCATGACAACTGGCGACATGGGCGCAGTAATGGCTGCTATCACCAACTTGACTCTCGCACTCATCAAACAAGTGGTTTTTATAATGCCGCCCAAGGCCGAAAATGGTTCACCGGCCATCTTGACCGCGCTTTGACCTACTTACCAACGCAAATCCTCGACTTTGAGAATGCCATAATCCCTACCAGCGTGCACCGTTGACAACCTAGCTAGATAAGTTATGATTGCCTCATGAACGAAAATGCGACCCTATCTGGGATCAGTGTTTCTGTGACGGTTCTGTCACAGATGTTTCTCTATCTCACCTCCTTGAACGTGGACATCGACGAATTCCTGCGCTCACTGGGTGTCGATCCCGCCAGTGTTAAGGAACCTGACACCCGGCTGCCGATCGAGACGTATCTGTTGATTCAGGAAGGGGCGGCAGAGTTCACCCATGATCCCTATTTTGGCCTGCATATGGGGGAATATGCCGAGGCAGGCAGTTGGTCGATCCTGGGTTACCTGATGATGAACTGCAAGACACTCGGCGAAGCTTTTGAAAAATCGGGCCGGTACTCGCGCATTATCGGGAACCTGATCGAAGCCCAAGCTCATCTCCGCTTCAATAAGGTCAAAATCGTCTTTTCGACGCCACCCCAGGCGCCAAAAATGTCGCGACATTGTTTCGAGTCGACTTTTTCCAGTTCGGTCCGGATGATGCGCAGTCTGACGGGGGTCAAGATCAATCCGGTCGAAGTGCGCTTTATCTACCCCGCCCCCGCATCGACAGCCGAGTACGAACGCATTTTCTGCTGCCCGGTTTATTTCGGGCAAAAAGATAATTCCTTCACCCTCAATCTGAGCGTTGGCAACGTACCGATCCTGATGGCCAACCCGGCTTTATTGGCGCAATTCGAACGTTATGCAGCGGAATTCCTGGCCGAGATCGACCGGAAAGATCAAAACACCCGGAAGGTGACCGAATTGATCCTTTCGCACATGGACGATGAGAAGTTGTCGATTAACAGCATCGCCAAGGAGATGTCGTTAAGCGTCCGAACCCTGCAAAGCCGCCTGGAGGAAGAAGGCCGGGTTTTTAGCGCCCTGCTCCAGGAAATCCGGGAAGCTCTCGCCAAAAAGTATTTGCGCGAAAATTACACTGTGGAAGAGATTACCTATCTGCTGGGTTTCTCCGAGCCGAGCGTTTTCAGGAAAGCCTTCAAAAAATGGTCAGGGTTGACCCCCAGAGAATACCGGGAAAGATCGTTCTCCGGGAATTGAGGAAAGCCGGTTGAGTAGTGCGGCGCTCTCCCGCATGTACACTGCACCGCGCTGCGTTCGGTACAGTGCAGGTGTCGAAACCAGCGATACTGATAAGAATCAAAGACCTGTCTTGTTGTAGACAGGTCTTTGATTCTTGCTGGAGGTGCGATGCACTTTTACGGTGCACACGACCACAGATAGATCGGATGATCTGCCCAGGGGTAGTCAGTCGGCGCAAAAGCGGTGCTGATCTGGAAACTTTCAGGCAGAAAGGCAAACTGTAAATCCTTGAGTTCTGCGCTGGCAGGAATCTCGAAACGCAGCCAGGCCTCCAACTGCTGACCCTGATAGACGACCGGCTTCAAAACTGCATAATCGGTATGTTCCAAGCGATGACCGTAGCCGGGTTTGAATTCGCTGGCTCCGTAAAGCACGCTGAAATGCTCGGGGGCCGGTAATGGCCGTTCTTTTTGGCCAACGTTCTTGAGCAGGATCTGCACCCAGAGAAACTTTGTTCCCGAGGCGGGCTTCCGGCTGGAACCATATTCCGTGACGTAACTGGCCGTGACCTCGGCCTGACTCATCGTCACCCGGAAATCCTTGTACACAATCTCGTGGCCGGTAGGCACAAGGGTAGGCAAAGGCTGGTTCGCTGCCGGTGTCGGTGGGTAGGCCTGGACAGGCGCGGGGGCAGGATAACAGGCGGGAGATAAAAGCATCACCCACCAGCAACTCCATAGAAAAATCGATTTCTTAATCAGATGAGGCATAGGCCAAAATATCTCCAGTAATAGTATATACGTAGCAGGTCCTATTACTCCTCGCCAAGCAACTGTCCTTCGACAAGCTCAGGATACCACCCTTCGACTACGCTATCGCTCTGCTCACATCGTACCGACCCTTGCACCGCCCGCACACTTGCCCCGAACGCAAGTGCGGGGAGGGCAGGTGTGTCCTTCGGTAGGGCGAAAATGCAAAGAGACCAGCTCGAAGTAGAGCTGGTCTCTTGATAAATCAGATGGGTAATCGATGTCTTGCTATTTCGTGTTCAAGATCTTCAAAATAAATTCGGCCGTTCGCTTTCCGGCACTGGCTTCGGTATAGGTGATTTCTTTTTCGATAAAGGCCTTGCGCTCGGCGGCATCCAGGCCGGGGTTTTTCAGGTAGGCGTTCAATACCTCGCGCAGTTCGTTCTCATTGGCAGCCACCCGCCCAGCTTTGGCCTCGCGGAAGCGCTTGTGCGTCGGCCAGTTACCGATTTCCTTGAGCGAGAGCGAGAACTTGCCCGGCACCTTCCAGCCGCCGGGGGTATCAATCACGGCTGCAACAATCGGCGTATCGTGGACGGCGGTCTCAACCACCATCGTTGAATAAACCGTAACGAAGACATCCGAGTGCGCCATCATCGACGATTTTTCGTCCATGTCCTCGCCGCCGTAGTAACCCAGCGAGCCGCCCAGCGCCACCGGGCGGACAACGTGCACGTGCGGATATTTTTGCTCGAGAGCATGAATTTTCTCGCGTTCCTCGGCAAAAATCCGCGGTTTGTCTTGGAAGTGACTCGGGTGCAGGCGGATTAGCAGTTGCGAGGGTTCCGCGAGCGTGTCCGACTCAACCAGCCGCGCCAGCGCTTCCACGTTGGGATAGTTTGGGGCGAAGTGGACAAAGCTGCAGGCGTAGGAAATCAGCTTCCTGTTCGGGTCCAGCCCGTGCAAGCGGAAATAGTCCTCGCGCGGCAGCAGCCAGCTTTTGCGGAAATAGCCGTCATAGGAGGGAATCCCGCCAATGTTGACCCGCTCCGGATTCCAATCCGAACCGTAGACCAGTTCGTCCTTTTGCTCCTGCGACCAGCAGGTGGCCCAATCGACCGGCGCGCCAGGGATGGCGTAGCTCGAGGGGTTGTCCCAGCCGACAATCACGGTCATGGTTGGGATGCCCTTCGCGGCGGCTTCGCGCAGCAGGTAACGGTCGATGCGCCAGCCGGGAGTCGAAGCGATCACCAGGTCAGGCCGGTACTGCTCGAATAAATCGGAATACAGGTTCGGGGTGAATTTCGTCTGGGCGCGGACCAGGGCCTGGCGGGCGGCGCGGCTCGAGCGCAGGACCAGAGTCGCCAGCGCGGCAGGCAGCCAGACTCCCAGACGGAACTTCCACGAATTCTCGGCCCAGACTTCCCAGATGTGGCTGGTCTGCGCTTCGAGGTTGATGCGCCACGAGCCGCTGACGCGCCGCAGGTAAGCCAGCAGCCACTGGCGGCGGTTGTCGACCTTTTGGTAGTAGGCGTTGGCTTGTTTCAGACGCAGGCCGGTGACGGTCAGACCGGGGCGCGGGGCGATTTTGTCGACAATGTCATCGTCGGTGAGCAGGACAACTTCAACGCCCGCGGCCAGCAGGCTGGGGATGACGTCGGATTGCAGGAAGTAGATGATGGCCATGCCGTGATCGGCAGAGATGAAGACTTTTTTGGACATAATTCCTTTTACACTTCACACGAAACTGTCGAATGAGATCAATATGGCTTATTTCAAAAGCTCCACCGTAATACCTGAAACAAAATAATCTAAAGCGTATTTTCCTTGTGGTATATCGCGTGTGAATCGAATTGCAATGAGGGCTTTGTTTTGCATTGATTTATCAATTTCTACTTTGAGCATATCTATTACCGCAACCTGTCCTGTAGTAGTCATCCCTCTCCATGCTTCGCGCGAGATATGCGTATCATCAACCGAATCAACCAAAGGGTCATGTTGCTGTCGTCCATCAATTATCGTAGTGACAAAGTTTCCAATAGCCCACTCGCGTATATTTTTCGCCAACTTAATCTCGAACCTTTGGATAGGTAAAGCACCGTCTTTGAATATAAACTCAATAAAGCCAATCGTAATTTCACCGTAACGCTTACGCCCATCTCCAGCATTAATTAAGAAGTGTATTGCGCCAACCCCAATAATCGGCTCCTTAAGTTTAAAGGTTTTGTAATTGCCATCATAAATATCTGCCATGCTTATTCGAGCATTTTCAACATGAAATGGGATGCCATGGAATTCCTGTTGACCATATGGCGGGCGGGTATAAATGCTAAGATCATAATTTGCCAGAGTGGAAGAAGTGACAGATATTGGGATAAACCGTGAATCATTTGTACTTTGCTTCAAGGCCTTTTCAATATCATTTGTAAGTTTGACAAAAATTTCTTCTTGTTGGCCACGTTGCATTTTGTTCATAGGCCGTGATGGAGGGTTTATAGCTTGAAATTTTGACAGATTTTCTATTTGTTGAAATCTACTGGCACTTACAATTAGAGGTAAGATGACTGCGCCGTCTGTTTCAGCAGCAGCTAATAAAGGTGGCAATTCATCTTTTGCGATGAAATCGGATGCAAGAAAATCAGCAGTGATTAATAAAACGGCAACTTTCGCAGATTTTATTGCCTTACGGATTTCCTCACGCCAATTTTCCCCCGAATTAATCATGGAATCATCCCATCGCGCAATCAAACTCTCTCGTTCGAGGGGTTTTAAGTGTATCTGTAACCTCTCAAGCCACCTCTTATCTTTGTGACTGTAGCTAATGAAAACTTGGTTGCGTATACGATCCGTCTTTTTTTCTTGGTGATAAAGATGGCGTAAGGTAGTTGGATCAACAATATTTACATCACTATTCTCAATGTTTATGGCACTTGTCCGCTGAGATGATAAGCGAAAATTATTTCTGACAGTTTCGCGTCCTTTTTTAGTTACTGAGATTTCAAAAAAAGGATTTCCTCCTGCATATTTACCAGTGACCATTTTCTTATCATCCAATTCTTGTGCAGCTTGGATATATTGTGTTTCACCCCATCCGAATTTGGTTGTAAAAACACTACAAATACTAAATGGAAAACCGTCAGCTTGGTCGCCGAACAAAAATTTAAGTAAACGTTCTGCATCTCCCGAAAGTGAAATACGATTATCACTCATCTGGTTAACAAAATTTTGCAATTTCGCTAAATTTTTATCTATGATGATCCCTTTACCAAATTGTCCAGCGGTACGGAAGTTCCCAGCATCTACCAAGAATTTGAGAGCGAGACGAAAATCTTCATCTGAAAGTTCCAATGCATCTATTATTTCAATTTGCTCATCCTTTTGGCGATTCTCGAGCAAGTATCTTGCAATTTGGAACGCATTTTCTTCAATGTTTGACATTGGGAACTCCATATTAACGGAACTTAATCAGGCATAAAACAAAAATTTGTTGGTTACCGTTGGTTGAGTAGCCTTGAGCGCACTTTGCGAAAGGCGTACACTTGCACCCGCGCTGCAAGTGCAGGTGTCGAAACCAACATTTTGCAGAAAACTATTGATTGGAGGTTACCTGGTGGTTTCGATACGACGGGAGAGCGCCGTCTACTCAACCACCAGCCATCTCCGTTGGTTGAGTAGGGTCGAGCGCTAGCGAGACCCGTATCGAAACCGACATTTTGCAGAAAACAATTGACTGCAGGTTATCGGTGGTTTCGATACGCCCCGGAGAGCACGGGGCTACTCAACCACCGGTTTTACAAACTTTTTCTTTGCCAGCGCCGGGAGCGATTCGCATTCGCCGTTGATCAAGGCTTCACGTTTGGCGCGACCCCAACCTTGGACTTGTTTTTCTCGAAAATAGGCATCCGCAACCCGGTCGTATTCTTCACCATAGACCAGTTTCACCGGCAGCCGGCGCGAGGTGTATTTTGCGCCCAAGCCTGTCTGGTGTTCAACAATGCGGCGCTCTAGGTCTTTGGTGGAGCCAACATAATAAGAGCCATCCGCGCACTCCAAAATATACATCCAGGGCATAGAAAACTCTTGTTTCAATCGGTGGTTGAGTAGCTGCGAAGCAGCGTATCGAAACCACATTCTCCTGTTTGCAGAATACCTTCTGTTTCAAATAGCTCGGGGTTTCGATACGGCGTGGTCTCGATACGCCCTTCGCCAAGAACGCTCAGGGCTACTCGACCAGCGTCTTCGCTCACGAGTAGTACCACCTAAAAATCTGGTCATAGACTGCCAGCAAAGCCTTTTTGATCGGCGCAGCCTGAACCAGGCGCTTGACCAGGCCAGCGCGCTTGGGGGCGGGCTGTTTGCCAGCATACACGCCTTTCACATAATCCGTTGTATTCGAGAGATTCATAACCAATGGGTCGCTGACCATCAGGCGCAGCAGTCCACGCTCGTTCATGCGCTGGTCGAGCTGCCGCACCTGACCCATGGGCTTGTCCATCTCGAAAGGCAGGAACTGCGCCAGCGTGGATTTGTAAGCGACAAATTGCCAATGCGAGGCGCCGGCGTAGGCAACAAGGTCCTTCGACTGCGCGCTCCCGCCAGGGGCGGTGGCGCTCCGCTCAGGACGATAAGTTATTTTCCAATCCACCGTTTCCGCATACACCTTGCGGTTTTCGGCTTCATCCTGCCCAAGCGAGCGGTTGAACTCCCAGAACTTCTCCCAGGGAATGAAGCAGCCTGCTTCGAGCGTGGCGTTTTTCTCGGCCCACTCGCGCGTGGAAGAGTGGAAATCAGGGTTGGTGCGGAAGGGGCGCCCGGTCACCATGCCGACGTTGGGGAAGGTTTCAAGCAGTTCCACCGAGCGCGAGAGCCAGCCTGGATAGTAAAGGATGTCGCTATCGGCGTAGGCGATGATTTCGCCCGGAGCACCCGCCAGGATCACGTTCCATGCGCCGCCCTTGCCCATGTTTTTTTCAGACAGAATCAGGTACTGAATCCGCCCGGCTTCCTTTTCGGCAACGAGATAATCGCGCACTTCGGGGCAGGAGCCATTATCGAAGACCATCAGGTCAAAAGGCAAACCGGGATCGTTGCGCAGCGACTCCAGGCTGACTTTGAGCACCTCCAGCGCCTCGGTGTAGAATCCGCTCACGAAAGGGATGTAATTCAGCACCGCTGCGGTGATCCGCTCGGGCTTGGCGACTTCTGTGACAAATTTGGCAGGGTTCTGACCCTTACGCATAAGATAGCCTTCTCTGTAAAAATTTTCACCACCAAGCCACAAAAGCTCAAAGCTTTTTGATACTTTGTGACTTCGTGCCTTTGTGGTTAACGAAACAGCTTCCGCAAACGCCATAGCGCATTCGACAGGCGCGTTGATCCCAGCGCCAGCAGCGGCCAGGCTTCGATGCGCCGCCACAGGCGAACGGGATCCATTTTTTGCGGCAGGATTTTTCCGTTTTCGAGGCGTTTGTCCGTATCGAGGACGGTGAAGCGCGTCATCGGGCGGCCCCCAGCCAGACGGATATTCTCATCCGTTTCGGGGTGGTCGTAATGTGGTTTGCCGCCGGGCAGATGCGAGTAATCATGGTTCTGATGGACAATCATGACATCCTGCGTTGCGTCAATGGCGGGGAAACCCGCTTTGCGGGCGTGATAGATCATCCAGTTATCCCAACCGGCGCGGCCAATGATGAAAGCCGGGAGGCTTGCATAGCAGGAATTCGGGAAAAGAAAGTAATCGGAACCGGCGGGGCGGTGAAGGGAACCCTGACGATAGACGATAGACCGTAAACGATCAGACCACCCAGAGGAAAAGTCGAGGGGGATGGTGATGTCCAAATCCCAGCGTTGGCCGAGCAGAACGAATTTCTCTGTCTGCGCTGAAACCTTTTTCGCCGCTTCAACCAAGTCATCGAACAGGAGGATATCCGCATTGACGATGCAGCAAAGCTGACTCGGGCTGGCCTCCCGCGCCAGGCGGAACATGGCGTCCATCAAGGGTGCGCCGCTTGGACTGCGAGGGATCTCAGCGATATGTTTGACACCCAGTTCGCGCGCAGTTTCCGCTAAACCTGGTTCATCGCCCAACAAAACCACTTCCACCTCCGGCAGTTTGGTCCATGACAAAATCGCATTACGCTGGATGACGGCAATGTGCGGGTCGGTGAAGGGTTTGGGGGCGGAAAAGATAGTAATCAGGGGCATCAGTTTTTATTGACCCGTGGCGCGATGGTCGGTCTCAGTCATGGTTTTGTGGCGGATCCCGGCGTTGATCTCAGCCAGTTCCGGTTCTTTCTGGATAATTGAGAGCACATCGTACCACGTAAAATCGGGGTTTTCGCCCAAACGAGCAAAAATTTCGCGGATGAAGGTCAGGTCTTCGGGGGTATCCACCGTCCAGCGCAGGGAGCCGTAGTCGGGAGTGTGATGGAGTTGGGCGATGCGGAAGCCGCGGGGGGAAACGCCTTCAGCGAGGTGCGGAGTGCGGAGTGCCAGGTGCGTTCCCTCATAGATGAACGGCATGACGTGTTCGCGGTGAAAGGTTTCGGCGGATTCCTGCCAGGCGCGTTCGAGAGCGGCAAAGGTGCAGGCTTCCACGTCCAGCCCGATCGGGAAGGTGCGGGTGAAAGGCGGCGGCAGGCGGTTGCAGGAGAAGTCAGTGATCAGCCCGCCCCGGCTCTGCCGTGCGGGCCGGGGTAATGAGTGATCAGTAATCAGTTTGACGGTTTCGTCAATCACTGCCGGATCAATCAGCGGGCAATCGGCGGTGATGCGGACAACGACTTCTGCCTGGTGGGTTTTGGCAGCCTGGTAGTAACGGTCAAGCACATCGTGGAGCGAGCCGCGGGTGCAGGGAATGCCCATCGAAATGGCGAAAGCAGCCACCGGGTTGTCGGAAGGGTCGGCGGTGGTGGCGACGATGACAGCGTCCAGAGATCGGGCGCGTTTAGTCCGCTCGATAACGTGTTCAAGCATCGGCTTTCCGGCAATCTCGAGCAGGATTTTTCCAGGCAGGCGCGAAGAACTCATCCGCCCCTGAATAATGGCTATAGTTTTCGGCATTTTTCGTAAGCTTCCAACAGTTTTTCAACGTTTTTGGGCCAATTAGCCTTTTCCTCGGCGATAGAGCGCGCGTTTTTACCAATTTCAGGCAATTTCTCGCGCATTTCGAGCGCTTTGAGGATTTTGGCCGCCAGTTCGTCCGCATCCCCATCGCGGAACAACCAGCCGTTCTGGCCTTCGGTCACCCATTCCTGGTTGGCGGGGATATCCGAGACCAGGCAGGGCAGGCCGCAAGCCAGGGCCTCCATCAACGAAACGGACGAGCCATCCACGTGAGACGGGCTGACGTACAAGTCGGCCATGTGGTAAAAACGCGGGAGTTCTGCGTTGGCAATCTGTCCGGGGAAGGTGACCCGTTCTTCAGCCCCGCCGCGGACGAGGATTGTGCGGATGGCAGCTCCCTGCGACCCACCCGCCAACAACATCAGACTCACTTCCGGCTTTTGTTTTGCGACCTTGACGAAAGCTCTGGCTAAAACGTCAACGCCGTAATTCGGCTCCCAGGAACGATTGCAGAAGACGGTGAAACCCGACAATGGACGATGGACGATGGACGGAGGCGCAAAGTGATCTAGATCAACGCCCCAGGGGAAAACAACGGTTTTTTCGGGGTTCATGCCATATTCGATGGCCTTGTCGCGGGTGACGTAAGCGTCGCTGGTGAAATAGGTGCTGCGTTTAAGCGTGTACCGCGTGGCGAATTGCCACCAACGTCCGCGATAAACATCCTTCATCAGGTCAAAACCCCACGACATGGTCAGGATCGGGCGGAAACCCGATAAAACAGCGATCAAAGCGCAGGTCTGGATCGGCCCGGCATGGATCAGATCCGGCTTGATTTTGCGAACCGCCCGGCGGAAATCGAGAATGTATTTCGGCAGGTCGCGCCACTCAAAAGGCTTCTGCCCGCCGGCCCACTGGATGATTTTGATGTTTTCCGGCACCGGCCGGCTCTCTGTTTGCCGCGGCCCGCGCTGGAGACGGACGTAAAAGACCTGGTGCTCGCTCTCGGAGAGGGCCGAGAGAAAGCGATGGTCGTGGGGGCAGTAATCGATGGAGAAGTAGATAATTTTCATGAGTTATGGTTGGGCTGGGGGTAGCGGGCGGTTGCGGTACACTTGCCAGATTAAAAATGCGCTAGTAAGCAAGGTGAGCGTCAATCCAATGCCGAGCGTGCCGAAATACACCGGATCTGGATGGTTTTGAATCGAATTTCCTTCCAAAAGTATACTCAAATTCAAAAGGCTTTGTCCAAATGAGACTTTTCCAAAAGCTTCCCGTGCGTTTTTGACTTGCCAAACTTGGATATGTTCGATTAGTTGATAAAAAATGACCCCGCTGACTAAGCAGAGTGGCAGATAGAATTTTCTTGGGCTGGTTTTGAGCCACTCTTGAAAGTTAATGGCTGAAAAAATAATTAAGAGAACGAAGGGCACACTGATCATCCTCATCACAGCTCTTTCACCATAGAAAATGGTAATCTCGGTGGCGCGTAAGAGTTCATAAGTGTTCCCAATAGCTAAAGAGAAAACAAACAAAGCCGGCAACAAAAATTTTTGAAAAAGTTTGCCGGGTGGATTGGCTTTGATGGCAAACCATAAACTCAGACAAAAACCAAAAAAAAGTACAAAAATAGTTCCGGCGATGCCAATATATAACGTATATTCCCAATAAATAGATGGGAGTTCAAAATCGGCATTGGTACCGGGGGCGGTATAGAAAAGCATCATTTCCAGCGGTTTAAGTGGGTTGGCGTAGGAAAATAGTGCACCTCGCATGCCCATTTGATAAAAACTGGAGGTTGAAACGGCCGGGGGCAGCAAACGGATAGCGCTGAGCAATCCTGAAGTCAGCATGGCGGCGAATCCCCACCAGAATTTTTTGTATTCAACCAGAGTCAGGACACCTATGAACAACAAAAACCAGAGAAAGTGGTGTTCTGAGCCGGCCAGTACCATGTAAAACATGAGAAAGGCTACTTTTGCAACCCAATGCCAGGTGGGTGTTTCTTCAACGAACCTGAAAAGTAAAGCAAAGAGAGCCGGGAATAGAAAATAGCCCCCCCAGGTGAAATGTCCCACGGCATAATGCAAAAGAATGTGACCATTCAGGCTAAACAGGCCGGTCATCAGGGAGAAAGCGATGAGTGATAGGTTGTATTTGCGACGAAACCAGAGTAAGCCAGCAAAGCCCAGAGAATAATGGAATAAGATATCCATAAAGATGAAACTTTGCAGGCTAATAAAACGCAATAAAATCATTTGGGGGGTAGTGATAATATCGGGCAGAGAAAAGAAGCGATCAACGCCATGCAAAGCCGAAACATCTTTGAGGTGAAATGGGATTTGCCCATAATAGAGCGCATCCCGGATGGCATCCAGGCGGAGGAGAGTAATCACACCCCAATCATGATAGTCCAGAGGCATCAGACGCCAACCCAAAAAGTAACCCCACAAGAGAAGTCCCAGGCCATAGAGACTACCGAGCCAGAGAATCCTTAAGTAACGAAACTCGCGTTCAAACTCTGGTTCAAATAGGGCTATCAGGAATTTTCGGGCAAGATTGTTTGATTTCATTTCCATTTTTGATTGAAGTTTTTCGGTCAGTTGCAAGCAAGACGATGAGATTTTGCGGAATGAGTAGACTTTTTATAATAAGCTGACAAATCTGCTCATTCTGGATTGATTACCGGACAGTTTTAATAAAAGGACGATTGCCAATCGGGTAAACTTTGTTTTTTCCGCCAAGAAAGAACAGGAGAGAACCCATGAGTGACAATCGTCGCGTATATCGTACCATTCATACGCATTTGCTACAACTGTACCCAAAGAATGCCAAAGGTCGAACGATCCAGCACTTGAACACGCTGGCCGGATTCGTCGCTGGGATTGTGCAAGGCAAGAGTTCCCAGCTTCCCACGATTGCTCGCAAGGCACCCACACCGGCAAAACCGGAAAGCCGCGTCAAACAATATCGCCGCTGGATACAAAATGAACAGATTGACCAAAGCGGTTACTACCTTCCATACGTTGAAGCCTTGCTAAATTTAGCTGGCTTTTAAGCGCCCAAATCGGTCCAGCGCAATTCCTTGCCATACGGCAGATCGACCAGGGCTTTTGTGCCAATTACGTTCTGGATCTGGTCGGGCTTGATCGCGCCGGGGGTGGCCGGACGCAGGACATCGATCATCTCACGAGTGAAAACTTCCCCGGCCTTGATCTCGCGCGCAGCGCGCAGACAGCGACGTTGGACAACCTGCGTCTCCTGCTCGTTGCCGCCGATAAACTTGTCCGCCGTGCCGAGCGCGCGTTCGAGCAGGCGGGTCTCGTCGACCATGTTTTTCCAGGCCTGCGGATTCATCGCAAACTTGTGATCCGGGCCTTCGCGCTCGTTGCTGTCGGTGAAATGACGCTCGATGACGCGCGCGCCCAGCGCCACCGCACCCAGGACAGTCGCATTGGCATGGGTGTGGTCGGATAAGCCGACCACCACCTCTGGGAACATGGTGGCATAGGTCTTCAAGACATTCAAGTTGATGTAATCGTAGTTTTCGGGGCTGGCCGTATAGTTGGTGTTGCACTGCAAGAGCACCAACTGCTGGTTAATCGCCAGGATGGCATGGACGGCGCGCTGCACTTCGCCGATATTGGCTGCGCCGGTGGCAATGATGACCGGTTTACCCTTCGATGCCATCAATTCCAAAGACTCGATCCAATCGATTTCGCCCGAGCCGATTTTGTAGGCCGGGAGATAGGGGTCAACTGCCTCGACCGACTCAAAGTCATAGGGCGAGGTGAAATAATCGATGCCAGCTTCCTGGCATTCTTCGACCAGGGTCGGAGTCCAACCTAACGGAATGGAAGCTTCAGAGTAAACCTGAAAAACCGACTTTTTCCAAGCGGCCTGGTGCGAAACCTGTCCGCCGCTCATGGCTTTAAAGCCGTAATCTGAGACGATTTTGGGCGCTTTGAAATTTTGGAATTTGGCCGCATCTGCCCCGGCTTCTTTCGCCAGGTGAATCAGCAGTTTGGCACGCTCCAAGTCGCCGTCATGGTTGGCGGCTATGTCAGCGATGAAATAGGTTGGGTGGTCACGACCAATTAATCGATTGCCGATTTTGATTTCCATGGGTTCCTCCTGTGGAGATGGAGGTGACAGTCACTTTTGAAGTGACTGTCACCTTATGTTTTCTACTTACAATATTCTGTCCGGGCGCACAAGCTTTCGTAATCCTGGGTCGAGACGTGATAGACGAGGTACTCGTTCGCAATCGAATCTTGCGGGGTGAACTCTTCCCTCAGCCAGGCATATTTCTGTGGGTTGGTTGTCACCCCAACCAGGGCGTTGACCGAGATGGCAAATTTGCCTGGTTTGATAGCGGATGGCTCGAAATCCACATCTGGATGAGCCTCCAGATAGTCGCGCAAGTAAAGTTTACCCTGCTCCCAATCGATATTCGAATCGGCCAGGTACTGATAGGCTGTTTTTCTGTCCCAGACAATCTCATTGAAATAAGTCAGGAAGTATGGATAGTAAGAGACCGTTGAGACCAGCAAATATCCAAACAGGGCGTAAGAGGCCACTTTTTGCTGGAGACTGAACTTTTGCCAGCCTTCGAAAAAGCTTCCCGCAAAAACATAAAGCAGGGGAAAAACAACCAGATAATAGCGGATGCCGATCTGAGCATTATAGAAAAAGTTGAAATAAATTACAAAAAAGGCCATTGGAACGAGAAGGAAAAGCTCATTTTTCCAGAAACGGGCATATTTCTTATGCAGAAGATAGGCGATTAACGCCGAAATGATAATAATCTGCGTGGTTATCGGTTCTTTAAGCAAAAAGGCTACGAAGTAATAACCCGAGAAACCCTTGTTTTCGCTCAGTTGGCCGAGGAAGTAAATCCTACCATAGCCAAAACCGGTCTGCTCACGCATCAAGACCCAATCGAGACCTTCCAGATACGGATAGGGCACCGGGATGGGCAGTTTCGCCAACGCGGGGGCAACCTTCTGCGCCTGCTGGAACAGTTCCGAACGAAATTGATAAGCGCCAAAGGCCGTGAAACTACGATTAAACAGAAACCCGAGGTTGATAACCAGCAGGCTAACCAGGATGGCGCCGAGGGTGTAACCTGCCAGCTTGCCCAGGTATTTCCAAATAGTTGCCCCGCCATCCCTCACCCCTGCCCCTCTCCCTTTGGGAGAGGGGTTTTGCTGTGGCCAATCGTAAATCGCCAGGGTCAGGAGAAACAGCGGCAGGAGCACAATCGAGGTATATTTCGCAATCAGGCTCAGGGCCAGCAGAAACGCGCAGAGCAAGCCATTAGCCCAGGTGCGCGCGTGCGCAAACCTCCATAGCGCAAAGACAGCAAACAGGAGGGTCCCGGCGGCGTAAAGATCGGTGGTAACCAGTTGCGAATGGGCCAGGATATTCGGGTCAAAGACATATAAGGCCAGTGCGGCGAACCCGGCGGCGGCTCCAGACAACTTCCGCGCCCAGGTAAAAATTACCCAGGCCACCAACGCTGAAAAGAGTGTGGTCATCAGCCGCGCGATGATAAATTTCTGTAACCAGGTTTTTAAGGTGCTTTCAGGCAAAAAATCTGCTAACCGCGCCGGGAGGGCATTCCAGGCCGAGACGGGCATTTTGCTATCGTCGAAACGGGTCGCATCCCCGGCCAGGATATTTTGGCCATAGCGGTAATGCTTGGCCTCGTCGGCCGTGTCGGACAGGCCGCGCACACTCAGGGCATTTACCAGCAGGAAGGCCAAAATCAGGGCTGCGGCGACCCAATTCTGTGCGCGGAGGCTCATGCCTGTTGATAACTCCGCATTTTCTGTGGATAACCCTGCTGGTGTTGTGCATAGAACCGGCTGATTCCAGTGGAGACACCGGGTATTTCTGCGCCCAAATCTGTGGATAACTTGTGGACAGACAGCTTTAAGTTGTGGGAACGTCGGGCTTTTAAGCCGGATTCTTCGACGGATTTGGGGATAACTAGCGATTCGTCAAATCCAAATTGACGGGCGATGCGCTGCCCGAAGTCATACTTGCTCAAGGCTTCCGACCCGATCACGTGGTACAGTCCCGAGAGGCCTTTATCCAGCATCCGTACCAAAGTCTCTGCCAGATCGCCGACAAAGAGCGGGCAGAAATAGACATCGGTGAACCCGTTGCAGTGTTCCCCAGCCGAAAGTTTGTTGAAAAAAAACTCGGAGAGCGAACGCGTGCCAGAGAGACTCCAGCCAAAGAAGTTGACGCGGGCGACAATGGCCTGCGGATTAGCTGAGAGCACGTTCCGCTCACCCTCGAGTTTGGTCTGGGCGTAGACGCCAAGCGGGTTAGGGGTATCGGCTTCAGTGTAGATTCCGGTTTTTGTGCCGTCAAAGACCGCATCGGTGGAGATGTGGGTGAAGCGGATGCCCTGACGGGCGACGGATAAGGCCAGTTCGCCGGGCAGTTCAGCATTTAGAAGGCGGGCACCTTCCGGGTCAGATTCGCACGAGTCGACGTTGGCGTTGGCGGCGGTGTGGATGATTGCGTCGGGGCGCACCGTGTCGATCAAACGGGAGAACAGCCCCGGCTGGGTCAGTTCCGCCTTGATAATCTCGAAGGGCGTACCCGCCAGCTTGCTCCGGTCAACACCGATGATGGTATGTGTCCCAATTTGCATCAAAGAAAGATTGAGACCGAGCAAGCCAGACGCGCCAGTGACAAGAATTTTCATGGGTTGCCTATTCTTACAATGCTGGTCGAGTAGCCTTGAGTGGTTTTCGCGAAAGGCATATCGAGGCCAAGCAACAGTAATTTTCTCATTGAGAAACTGGTCTCGAGACGGGTACGCCCTACTCGACCAGTGTTAGCCTTCCAGGGTTCCGTTGGTAAAAGCTTCTTCAAAGGGCGCAATGTATTTTTTGATGCCTTCCACATCCAGCCACTCGGCATTGCTGTCGCTCGTGTAGGAGAAACCTTCGGGGAGTGCCTGGCCCTTGTCTTTCCAGGAATAGCCAAACCAGATGGCTTCGGCTGGCTGGACAACGTACATGTGCTCAAGCTCCACACTGTGACGGGCCTCGTCTTCTGAAAGCAAGTCTTCATGCAGCTTTTCACCGGGGCGGATACCGATGATTTCGATTTTTGCAGCGGGGGCGATGGCATGGGCCAGGTCAACCACTTTCGTGCTGGGAATTTTTGGGACAAAAACCTCGCCACCCTCCATCTGCTCGATGCAATTGATCACAAAATGGACGCCCTGTTCGAGCGAGAGCCAGAAACGGGTCATGCGTTCATCGGTGATCGTGATTTTTCCCGCCTGGCGCTGTTTGAGAAAGAGCGGCACGATGGAACCGCGCGAGCCAACAACATTGCCATAGCGGACGCAGGAGTAGCGGGTGGCTGTTCCAGCAGCGTAAGCATTGGATTGGATGACCAGCTTTTCAGCAACGAGCTTGGTGCCGCCATACAAATTGGCCGGGCTGACGGCTTTGTCGGTGCTCAGGGCCAGCACTTTGCTGACGCCTGCATCCAGGGCGGCTTCAAGTACGTTGGAGGTGCCCAGGATGTTGGTTTTGATGGCTTCCATCGGGTTGTATTCACAGGCCGGAACCTGTTTAAGCGCCGCCGCGTGAACAACAATATCCACGCCGTGCATGGCGCGCAGGAGGCGTTCCCGGTCACGCACATCGCCGATGAAGTAGCGCAAGCGCGGGTCATCGTAGCCCGCGACGCGCATTTCATGCTGCTTGAGTTCATCGCGGCTGAAAATGATAATTTTCTTGGGATTCTTTTCAGCCAGCAGGATCTTGGTAAATTTTTTGCCGAACGAGCCAGTGCCGCCGGTAATCAAGACAGATTTGTTGGTCCAGTCCATAGTTATCTCCGTGATAAACAGGATATTTTTACCACGAAGGGCACGAAGTGACACGAATGTTCACAAAGTTTTTTCTTTGTGTTCCTTCGTGCCCCTTGGTGTACTTTGTGGTGAAGGTTTTTTTATTTCACAGCCGAAAACAACCCGGCAGCTTTGGTGACTTCGATCACGCCTTGCGCCTGCAACTGCCGGGTGAGTTCCTGCTCCAGTTGGGTAAAGACCGCTTCGGAATGGCCGCTGTAAGTGGATGTAGATTCCAGGTAAGCCATCAGCGGCGGGATTTCGGTAATGCGCAGTCCATCCTCGTAGCGTTGGAGTTCAACCGGGTTGAAAAACGCCTGGAGTTGGGCCAGGCCATTTTCGAGCGTAAACGGGTTATTGAAGGCCGGGATATCCATCGTCGCGTTGAGCCGTTCAAACCAATCATGCATCTCTTTCAAATGGTCGGCTCCGGCTGTAGCGGTCACCAGCACCCCACCCATCTTGATCACCCGGCGGATTTCGCTCAGGGCTTTTGGCCGGTCGGGGACGTGGTAAAGCATGAAATTAGCAATGACGATATCAAAAGTCTCGTCTGGATACGGGATGGCTTGAGCGTCGATTGGCTCAAACTTGATCCCGCGCCCGAGAACCACCAGGTTGTGCCAGGCATCCTTGAGCATTCCTTCCGACAAATCGCTCAGAGTCAGGCTCCAGCCGGGGGGAATCCGCTCCGGGCAAGCGGACCACAACGCCCCGGAACCACAGCCCAGTTCCAGCACCCTAGCCTGGGCCGGAAGCTGTTCCAACCTGTCCCACAGCCACGGGTACCAGCCCTGCGGATTGGTGCTGAAACGTTCGTGGATCGCAATCCGCGCGTTCAGGTTGTCCGCATTGCGGTATTGGGTGTTTTGCAGGTAGGTTTGGTCGGTGAATTTGGGCATAGGGTGATAAGTAACGAGAAAGAAGTAAAAAAGTAATGAATGAACGGGTTTTCCTTTTTTTTGTTACTTTTTTCTGATTACGATCATGGGATACTGCCCATTTTCCGCGAAGAACCTGGGAAAGACGCCTTCAAGCCAGAAGACAAAGCGCAGGAAGGTCTGACCACCCAATTTGGGATGCACAAACCAGCGCAGGATACGTGTCGAGAGGCTGCGCCAGGGGCGGATTTCGAGCGGGATTTTGCAGCCGATTTCGCGCTTGAGCCATTCGGGGGTCAGCTTGCGGACAAAGGTTCCTTCTGGATCGGCCTCGTTGAGCCAATCCTTCTTTTTCTTGGCATTTTTGCCCGAAAGACGGCGCATCAGGCCAATCAGCGGCTCGGCCAGGCGGATCAACAGCGGTTCGTGCCAGCCATTGACAACAACTCCGGTCCGCCCTGAAGCCAGCACACGATAGAGTTCGGCGTAAGCCTTCGGGTGTTCTTCCAACGCCAGATGGTGGATGGCGTGCATCGAAACTTCGCCATCGAAAGCCTCGGCCTTGAAGGGCAGGTTGGCCAGGTCGCCGACGACAAACAGGCCATGGGAACCAATCCGCTCACGGGCTTCCTTTAAGGCTTGAATTGAAATATCCAGGCAGACACGTTTTGCATAGCCCTTGGAATAAGTCAGGTAATCGTCATACTGCACCGGTCCGGAACCGGCATCCAGCAGGAACTTACCATTCGGGATCAGCCCGCCGTTGACACGCAGGCGCGTCTTGTGGATATATTCCGCCGAAACGGGGCGCAGATCCTCGTAGCGGGCGTTCTGGTAGTTCCCGTCCGATTCCTGCTGCCAGCCGATTTCGTCATAAAACTCGCGTACCTTTTGTTTCGTATCCGTCATTCGAAAAAACCTTTAAACACAAAGGTCACAAAGGACACGAAGGAGCACCAAGAAAACGTTTTTGTTTTCCTTTGTGTACTTCGTGCCCTTCGTGTTTAAAGCTCTTGAACTTACCATCTCAACTGTTCCCCCGCCAGATAATCGAATGCTTTCCCAAACTCTGCCCGACCTTCAGCGCTTAAGACCCGGCTCAGCGGCCAGATCTCCAGATCTTTCCAAAAATGCATCAGCCGCCAGGGAAAGGGGATGGGGTATTCAAAGAAAAAGCGGTAAGCATATTCCCAGGCGGTTTCGATTTGGGAATCGGTCAGGCGGGGGATTGGTAAATGGGTCAGCAGGTTATCCAGAATGCCAAAGTATTCTTCCCAAGAAGTGGGGTCAAGGGTGAAACCGCGTTTGCGGTAGTGCGTTTCGCCGCAAGCAATGACCGGGATGCCATTCATCGACATTTCCATGCCGGTCGTGGTGGTGTAGACCAGCCCCAGGCTGGCGATTTCCATCAAGTCGTAGGTGTTGACCTTTTCCAGCGGTTTGACGACATGGATGTGCGCCGGGATTTGCGAAGCCAGCGCGGCGTTGATCACATCCACCATCGACAGGCCATGCGTCAGGCGCTCACCGGGATGGACACGCACCACCAACTGCACCTCCGTCCGCGCGGCAAAATACTGGACGGTTTTGGTGATCCACTCGGCCATCGACGCGGCAAACAGGTTCCGCCCGAGGGTCAGGCTGTCGCCGAGAACGTTGGTGGCCAGCAAAACGACCGGGCGCGAGTCCAACCCCAAGTCGGCGCGGGTTTTCTCGCCGCCGACGGTTGCTAGATCCTGCCAGGCGCGCGCCGATTTTCCAAAGGCCCGGCCGCCCATCCGCGCAGCTTCGAGCGCCTCGATTTTTTCGCGCTGCTCGGAGGTCAAAGCCTGCCCGCCGCGCGCCGCCCAGAGCAGGTCCGTGTTCTGGCGCATGACTTCGTCATTTTGCGCAATCCAGACCTGCTCGCGCTGGTCGTTGAATTCGTAGGTGACCGTCTCAAGACCCAAACGGCGCGCCACCTGATAGACCGCGCCCAACTCTGTGATCGTACCGTTCGGGATGAGTATCGTTTCGGGGCGTTGGTTTTGTAAAAGGGTCAGCGCCGCCAAAGCGGCCTGTTCGTTTCGACTCACCCGCAGCCGGTAGAGCCCGGATTCCCGGTCGACGTTTTCTTCCTGATTGGTATACATGGCGTCATAAGCGGAGACCGTTTCAACGGCTTGTTGCAACTCCGGGAAGTTGCCGAGGGTCGAGTAGGCGTGTTTTTTCGCCGTATCGAGACCCGGCTTGGGGGTCTCCAACAACGACACCACTTTCACCAGCCCCTTAAGCGGAGCCAGCACCCGGCGCGTGTACAAATCCTGGCGGCGCAGGTCGAAGGCGTTGACCTCCTTGCGCCAATCGCCATACGGCAAATACGCCACCGTGACGTCATATCCCAGCCCACGCAACGTCAAACCGATGATGGCAGCCTGTTCCACCCAGTAGTGCAGGGTGGCAAACAGGACAATCTTTTTCCGTTTCCCGTTGTTTGCCTTTTCAGCAAACGAGCGCACCTGCTCGACCGCTGCAGGCAGATGCGCCTTGAGCTGGTCAAGGTTATAGCGCGTGCGCGGACGGCTGCGACGAAGGGCATCGTACAGTTCGGCGGAGTAGGGGATTTTGGCAAGGAGGTCTTTAATGGTCATGGTAAAGGCTGGGGTAAACAAGCAGACAGGTTCTTGTTTCCTCGTTTACTTGCTTACTTTCTACTTTTCTACGTTCTCAATCACCCAATCCAACCTCGGGCGGAGCGGTCCCTGGCGTTGTTCGGCCCACTGCATGCCGGGTGCGCCCATTGGGTCGACGTTAAAGGCCAGGGCATTTTCGTCCATGAAATAGCGCTTGACGCCAAAGGAACTGGCGTTGACACCCAGAATGTAGCGGCCTTCATTGAGCAAATCACCGGGCAGGGTGCAGCGGCTGACGTAGTGACCAGGCTGGCGGGTGGAGTGCTTTTCGTAGAGTTCAGGGGCATCCACATCGAAGGAAGTGAAGACATATTCGCCGCGGACAGTGCTCAGGTAAACGCCCACGCGCAGGCCGGTAATCGGCGCGGAGAGACTGTATTCCATTTCGAGAGTCAGCGGCTCGGTGGAACGGAAGCTGTCGGCGACGACTCCGCGCGGGTCTTTGACGCGCAGGCCCAAGGGACGGAACGGGGCCGTGTTGGCAGAAATCTCGTCCGCCTCCCAGACTCTTTCTCCGGCCTGAGCCTGGCCCGAGGACAGATAGAAATCAACCGCTTCGGGCGTTGGGGCGCGTTTGACAAGCTGGCCCTTCTGCATGACAAGCGATTCCTGGGTCAGACGCAGGATGGCACTCATATTGTGGCTAACGAAAAGCACCGTGCGCCCTTGCGCGGCAACATCGTTCATCTTACCCAGGCATTTGCGCTGGAACTCAGCGTCACCCACGGCCAGGACTTCGTCCACCACCAGGATTTCAGGTTCGAGGTGGGCCGCCACGGCAAACGCCAGGCGCAGGTACATCCCGGAGGAATAACGCTTGACCGGGGTATCGATAAATTGTTCGACTTCTGAAAAAGCCACAATCTGGTCGAAGTTACGCTCGATTTCAGCGCGCTTCATCCCCAGGATCGCTCCGTTCATGTAAATATTCTCACGCCCGGTCAATTCCGGATGGAAACCGGTGCCCACTTCGAGCAGGGAACCCACCCGTCCGCGCACCGTAACCGTGCCTTTGGTGGGTTCCGTCACCCGCGAAAGGACTTTGAGCAGGGTGCTTTTTCCGGCCCCGTTGCGGCCAATGATGCCAAGCACGCGGCCTTCTTCCAAGTCGAAAGAAACATCTTTTAAGGCCCAAATAAAATCCACACCCGCCCGGCCTTCTTTGCGCCGAAAGAGATTGCCCGGGATGGCGGCAATCTGGTCGCGCAGCATTCCATAGCGGAACTTGCCGGGCGCGGTACCAATTTTGTAACGTTTGCTGATATTGTCTACACTGATAGCGATGGTCATAGAAGGGCCAGTTGAGGGTTGTCAAAAGTCTGGGGACGGTTGACAACTAAATGGTGTCTGCGAAAGTGCGTTCCATGTTCCGGAAATAAATCAAGCCGCTGACAAGGACCAGCAGGGCAATCGCCGTCGAAATGGCGACCAGGGCATCGGGGGCGCTGCCTTTCCCCAGCAAGGCCCAGCGAAAACCATTAACGACGCCAGCCATCGGATTGAGGGCATAGACCATCTGCCATTTATCCGAGATGACTGTGGATGAGTAGGCCACGGGAGTGACGAACAGCCAGAACTGGGTCAAAAAAGGCAGGGCATAGCCCACGTCACGGTACTGGACGTTGATGGCCGAGAGCCAGAGCGCCACGCCGAGCGCGGTGACGATGGTCAAAAGGATAAAAACCGGCACAGCCCAGAGAGCGTCCAGGGTTGGAGTGACTTTGTAGTAAGCCATCATGCCTCCCATGATGACAAAGGCAATCGCAAAATCGACCAGCCCGCCCAGCACGGAGGCCATCGGCAGCACCAGCCGCGGAAAATAAACCTTTGAAATCATGTTGTGATTGGAGGTCAGTGAGCGGCTGGCGGTGTTGAGCGCGGTAGTAAACAGACCCCACGGCAGCAGCCCGGCAAATGAAAAAATCGGGTAGGGAATGCCGTCGGTTGGCACTTTGGCCACGTTACCAAATAAAAAGTTGAAGACCAGCATGGTCATCACAGGCTGAATAACAGCCCAGGCTGCGCCAAGCAAGGTCTGTTTGTAGCGGACTTTGATATCGCGCCAGATCATGAAAAAGACCAGTTCGCGGAACGTCCACAGATCGCGCAGGTTGAGCGCGGCCAGGCCGGTTGTGGGTTTGATATAGATGGTGGTTGGATCGTGTTTGGTAAGTTCGGTCATGTTTGCAAGGGTAGGGGCGACCCAGTGGGTCGCCCTTACAAAAACTTAGCGAATTTTGTCTTTATTTTCGCGGAACCAGGCAATCGTTCGGCGCATGCCTGCTTCGAAATTCGTCTGCGCCGACCAGCCAAAGCGTTCTTTCGCGCGGCTGACATCCAGACCGCGACGCGGCTGACCGTTGGGCTTGGATGTATCCCAGACCAGTCTGCCTTCGAAGCCAACCATGTGGATGATCATTTCGGTCAGGTCTTTGATCGAGATTTCGTAACCAGAGCCCAGGTTGACCGGGTCAGAGTCGTTGTACTTCTCGGTGGCAGTCACGATTCCCTCGGCGGCATCCTCCACATACAAGAATTCGCGGGTCGGCGAGCCATCGCCCCAGGCGACAATTTCCTGCGCGCCGCTTTCCTGGGCCTCAACCGCCTTGCGGATCAGCGCGGGGATGACGTGTGATGATTTCGGGTTGAAGTTGTCGCGCGGGCCATAAAGATTGACCGGCAGCAGGAAAATCGAATTGAAGCCATACTGTTCGCGATAGGCCTGGGATTGGACGAGCATCATCTTTTTGGCCAAACCGTAAGGCGCGTTGGTCTCTTCGGGATAACCAATCCACAGATCTTCTTCCTTGAAAGGCACAGGGGTAAATTTAGGATAAGCGCAAACCGTCCCAATTGCCGTAAACTTTCCGATACCCTGTTGATAAGCCTGGTGCATCAATTCCACGCCCATCATCAAGTTGTCATAGAAAAATTCCGCGGGATGTTCCCGGTTGGCGCCAATCCCGCCAACGTTGGCAGCCAGGTGAATAATCACCATGTTTTTCGGATCAATTCCGTTCAGAGTGTCCTTGTACAACTGCTGAATGCCATCACGGTTAATCAGGTTATATTCTTCGATGCGCGGAATAAAAATGTCGCTCGCGCCACGCAGTTTCAGCTTTTCGATCACGAACGAACCAAGAAAACCAGCGCCGCCGGTCACGACAACGCGTTTTCCACTCCAAAAATTTTCAGCCATTGTGTCTCCTGTTTTAGGTGACTATCACCTGGTCGGTTTATTGGACGATGAACTGCGCATTCCGGTAACGTTCATGCTGCGGTTCACGGATCAGGCCCAACCGCAGGGCGTTGACCACTTCGCGCACGCCATCGTCCACAGTGAGGGTGGCTTTGAAGCCCAACTCGCGGCGGATCTTTTCAAACGAGACGGTAATATCGCGCATGTCGCCGCCAAAAGTCAAATCCTTGTATTCCACAAAAGTCTCTGGCAGGCGCTTGATGACCAACTGCACGATTTGGTCCTTGGTGTAATTACCGTCATCCGTGCCCAGGTTGTAGATCTGCCCGCGCACTTTTTCATTGGGCGCAACCAGCCCCATCAGCAAGCCATGCACCACATCCAGCACATGCACGAATGAGCGTGAATATCCGCGCTGGTAGATGAGCAGTTGCCGCCTGGTGAAAGCATCGAGCACAAACTGGTTGACAATCAGGTCAAAGCGTGTGCGGGGTGAAATGCCGTAGAGCGTCGCCAGCCGGAAAATGAGCGCACCCTGGGGCAGCAGAAACTCCTCGGCGGCGATTTTCGTCTCAGCATACAAGGATTGTGGATTGAGGGGGGATTCTTCCGTCACCGGGCGTCCTTCGACTGAAAGGCCGTAAGCGCTGTAAGTGGACGCAAACACAAAGCGGCTCACCTGTAAGTTTTCTGCCTGTTCGTGGATATTTTTCGTCGCATCAACGTTATATCGCCAGGCTGCCTGCTTTCCAACCGCCTGGCAGGCCGGGAACCCAACAATCCCCGCCAGGTGGAAAACGGCGTCTGGCCTGGGCCAGTTGCGGGGAAGGGAATCGCGCAGGCTGCGGGCTTCGGTCACATCCGCCTTGGCGAAATGAAAGTTCGGGTGCGAAAAAAATGTCAGCAGCGATTCGCCGCCAAAAAGCAGGTCGTCGATCACCGTCACACGATGGCCCAGTTGCAAGAGTTGCGCCGTCAAAAGGGAGCCGATATAGCCCGCTCCACCGGTAACAACGATGTGTTTTGGTTCGCTCATTTTCCCTCCGCAACAACGAGTACAACACTCAATCCACGCACTTCCAGCCTGGGAAGATTGGTTTCATCGACAATGGAGACACCTTGCTCCAGGCAAGTCAGGCGGCAGATATCAGCCACATCGCCCTCGCCTACCAGGCAGACGCGCTCAAAGCCGTCCTTTTTGATTTGCTCGGTGTATCCTTTGACTTTTTCACGTACCCGCCGGTATAGGTTGAACTGCTGCTCGACATAATCCACTGTCAGCCGGGCGCGAATGGCCAGACCCTCGGGGGTGATGATGTAGAGCAGTTTGCGACGTTCCGCCCTTTTGACTTTGATATATCCTTTGGAAATCAGGCGTTTCAGGTGCCAGTTGACAGTCCCCACGGCAATGCCAAGCTGAGTAGCCAGGTCTGCCTGGGTAATTTGCGGATCGCGCTCAATGTTCTCGAGCAGGGAAAGGTCACGGGGCGTTTCGTTTGAGGTTTCCATAGTTTAAAATTCAACGACTGAATTATACCATCCCAAGCGAACGCTGGGATCGCCAATATTCAACGGTTGAATTTTGGGACAGGCCTTACGGGCACTTTTGTTCCCCAACTTGCGGCACATAAATCGCAATCCGATCCGCCGGAAAAACCTCTGCTTGTTGATAACTGCACAAAATCGGCTTAATGATATAGCGCGTCCAGGCATTGTTTTCTTCGCCCATGGCGTAGTTGCTGCCCAGGTAATTGATACGGAGCGGGTCGACGATAATCATGGCAAAGCGATGCGCCTGCAAATCGGGATAAAAACCGGCTTCGAGGGCGGTCGTATTTCGTGACATGGCCAGTTCCATCAAGTCTTCGCGCTCATATTCGGGGACGAGGGTCACCCTGCTGAGCATGTGCATCGAGACGAGGTGGCGCTGGCTGATAAACAGGATTTCCCCTTCGGTTGCAGCCACCCGAAGCTGGATGGCCGTTAAAGTGGCCTGGGACTGGGCGGCAGCGTATCGCCAAACCCCAGATGAAACACGCTGTCCAAACCAGGCGGGGATGATGACCAGTAGTAACAGAATCAACAATAAAATGGAGCGGAGGAACGGAGACGCGAGCGGATTGGAAAACGGAAAAGCGAATGGGGAAACGGATTCTGGGTTCTGAGAATTGGTGAAAAGATACGCAAAAACCACCAGCAATGTCACTGAAAAAACATCCATGTTGTGCAAATCAGCCCCGCCGCCAATTTTCATACTGACGAGGATTCCGATTCCGAACAACCCGGTCAATCCCAGCCCCAAAAGCCACTGGCGGAGCGGATGGAGTCCCCGGCGACCCGGGGTGAGCGCCAGGAAAAGCAGCATGGGCAGGGAAAAGAGCAAGATTCCCGGCAAAACACCCAGATTGTAGGAAGCATTTGGCCAGAGACGATACCAGAGCAGATCAGATGAGAGACTGGTATAAAAAGTTTCCGCAGGAATCCCGGATAGGGCGATGTAGGCACGTTGAGAGGCAAAGGCAATGGCTGTTCCGATTACAAACCAGATTACAGGTTTGGTGAGATAAGAGACCATGGACAACAGATCGTGGACCGCAGACCGTCGTTCATCTCCCGTGGTTTGTGGTTGATAAGGCACTTCAAGTAAATAGAGTACTGCCGCCAGCACACCTGGCATGGGGTACCAATTCAGGCGACTCCAACCAGCCCAGATGGAGGCCAGCACCAGCCAGAACCAGGTGCGCCGGTCATTGGTGGATGAATGGCCCCAGAGCACGAGAAAAACGATGACGGCCAGGTGCAGGTATAAGGGAATGGTAAACAAGTAAACGAGGACCCAAAGACAAGCGAACCAGCGCCAGGGGCGCGAGTCGATTTTCAGCCGGGAGAGCAGAGCCGGGACAATCAATCCCAGCATGGCAAAGCGCATGAAAACCTGCCAGGCGCGATGGAACCAGAGCGGCGCTTCGAAAAAGTAAGGCGGGACAAGCAGCAGGTGCAGCGACGGGTGCAAGATCGGCCACGGGAAGGGTTGTCCATAAACCTGGCGCGAGAGAAAGAGAGATGGGTAATACAGGCGGCTGGTTTCAGCCCAGCCCATCGCAAAAGGGTAGGCGGAAATATCGGGCAGGTAGGCAATAAAGATATTGGCTGCAGCCTGACTGGTGAGCGCAACAGCCAGCGCGGAGGGGAATTCCAGGCGCGGGAAGGCCAGTTTTAAGGCAAACATCCCGGCCAGGGAGAGCAGGAAAAAGAAAAAAACGCGAATAAACGCCTGTTTTCCGAGTAAATCTCCGTAGTAGGGGTGAAAGTAAAAGACCGGGAAAGCTGTCAGGAGCGCGGCAAACCCTGTCAGCGCCAACCAGCGCGGGATTTTTGGGGGGCTTTCGGGGAATTCCAGGAGTTTTTCGCGCTGTGTAGAAAAGGTCAGTACCAAAAAAACGAAACTGAGAAGTGCTGCCAGCGTCAGCACAGCCAGGATGACCAGCCAGGTTTTACTCGTCAGGGGCGCGATGCCCAACTTCCCAGCCAGGGAAATAACATCCCAGATCGAGAGGCAGGCCAAGGGGAGGGTCACTGCCAGGACCAGTCGCCAAAAGGCGAGTCGAATTGGTGGAGTTATCATAAGCGTGTTAAAATCCAAATATGGATGCCAATGAATTTCAAAAAGATATCTTGTTGAACCTGGAACGCTGGCAGAAGAAGCCTATTTTGCGAATAATTTATCGTGAATTTCATCAGGCGATTGCCGCGCAGCTTTCAAACCTGCCAGATCCATTAGTGGCGGAACTGGGGTCGGGCATCGGGAATATCAAAGAGGTGATTCCACATTGCCTGCGCACCGACTTGTTCCCGAACCCGTGGATCGATCAAATCGAGAATGCCTATGCACTATCATTTGCGAATGAAACCGTCAGTGATTTGATTTTATTCGATGTCTTCCATCACCTGCGCCATCCGGGGACGGCTTTGCGAGAGTGTCAACGGGTATTGCAGCCAGGCGGGCGGCTGATTATTTTCGATCCGTTCATCAGCCCGCTTGGATTAATCATTTTTGGCGTTTATCATCCTGAACCGATTGGCTGGCGTGATGAGATTATTTGGAATGCGCCTGAAGGTTGGTCGGCGCGAGATTCGGATTATTATGCTGCCCAGGGGAACGCCACACGGGTTTTCTTTGGACGGATGGCGAAGATGCTGCTCAAGGATTGGAACATCATCTGCCGCCAACGCTTGGCGACAGTTTCTTATGTCGCCAGTGGGGGCTATTCCGGCCCCCAGCTCTACCCGGACCGGGTTTACCCGCAAATCCGCAAACTGGATCGCGTTTTTGATGTGATACCCGGCTTATTTGCCACCCGAACTCTGGTTGTGTTGGAAAAGCCCGGTTAAGGCCCGCACTTGCCAACATCGAGCAGGATGCGCAGGTTGTAGGCTTTTCCGTCGGCGCTGGTTTCCTGCATTTCGTCGAGGGTCGTTACACAGGGCTGTTCAAAGCGAAGACTGTATTTTCGCCAGAAGGACAAATCCAGGTAGAGATAGCGGAATCCGGCAGCGTTGAAACGGTAAGGATCGGGGTCAGCCGCTAACGCCAGCCAGGTGGGTTCGGCTGGAGGACCATAATTATTGGATGAAAACGTGTGTAGCCCCAAAACGGTTGTGGCACGAGTAACGCTCGTATCAAAGACGAGCGTGTTATTTTCCAGTCTTCCCCAGTGTTTGACGTACATTTTCGCATCCAGGGTATCCAGGAACTCGGCGTAGAGTGGATTAGGCATGGCTGCAATTTGTAGGCTGAAGAGCGCCAGCCCGCTTAAAGACGCAGCCAGACCCGACCCAAGCAGGGTTGTTTTAATCGCCTCGGAGCGCTCACGCGCCCAGATCCAGAGCAGGGGGATGGCATAGATTTTCAGGATTAGCAAAAAGTGTGCCGTCATGCGCGAAAGCGCCGTTGGGCCGGCGTTGCCGGTATACTCGACAAAAGTGGTCAACAGGCTGGGGATGACGGAAAAGACCCAGGCGGCCTCCAGCCATTTCTCATCACACACCAATCGCCAGCCGTATCTGACTACCCAGGGCAAGGCAAAAATCGTCAGGCCGGTTTCGGCCAAAATGACGATCCATTGAATCGGGTTCAGTAGGGATAAAGTGCCGAGGTGTGCCGAAAGGATGGCAGGGAGGCGCAAGACAAACGAAACCTTGTAGAGCGCCTCGGCCTGGGTTCCGGCCAAACGGCCAAGCACACTGACAACGATACCGGTAAAGACTCCACCCTGCGCGAGCGCAAGCAAAATACCGCCGACAAAGACCGGCGCCCAACCCCAAATCGAAATGGGCAGGCGCAGGCTACGGTTTTTGATGATCCAAAACGTGACGGCAAAAACCAATCCGCCGCACAAGAATACAAAAGTAACCTCATTGGCCAGCGCCAGGGCTGCCAAGAGAACCGATAAAATTGCCCGGGGCGCCCATCCGCGCCCTGGCCCAGCATCATTTTTGGCAGCGCCTGCCAATAAAACCAACAGCAAGGCCAGCATAACCATACTCGCGCCATAACCGGCATGGAACATGGCCAGCGACGGGTCGAGACCACTGCCATACATGAATGGGAATGGCAACGGGCCAAGCCCTTGAATATCCCAATATTTGGTCAATGCCAGGATTAGGTTTGCGCCGGTATCCGCCCCGGAGCCGATCAGGGTCACGCTCGAAGAAGCCCTCTGGAGCAGGCGCGCTGGGAGCAGCAATAAAATCCAGCGTGCGCCGCCCACAAAAAAAAGGAAGGCTGCTGAGAGTACCGCGGCAATCCGGCTGCAGGTGAGACGGTAGGCCAGCAGACCAGCGAAAGCCAGAGTCAATGCCAGGGTCAGTCCACGTGCGAAATCAAGCGAGACCCAGGGAGCAACCCCTGCCAGCCGCGTGAACTGCGCGGCCACCAGGAGCAAGAAGTAATGATAACTCCAGAGTACGCGCGGGTCGAAGGCAAAATGTGGCGGGATGTCGCCTAGAGCCATGCTCGAAATCTGTGGCAGGTTCTGGTAATCGTCAAAAATCCCCAGTCCGCGGCCGATCAATGTAAAGACAAAGACAAAAAAAGCAAAAATTAGCCACTGAGCGGGCTTTAAAGCCTCCCGCTGAAATAAATCGCGTTTAAAAGGCCAGGCCATCGCCGCGCCAATTGCAACCGTCAGCGCTGCCGCCAGCCAGAAGGCCACTGTCGTCGGCAAAAAGCGCGCCAGCAGGTTGGAAAACAGCGTGGCCATTGTCAATCCCAGGCCCAGGCCAGCCAGTCCCCGCTCGGCAGGAGGCAGATCAAAGGTGCGGGCCAGGATCAACCACCCTCCCAGCGCCCAGAGCAAAAGCAGGGGAATAATAACCAAAAAGTTGATTTCGGAAAACAGGTACATGGGATTTACGACCTGCGCTTTAGGTTTTCGAATATGGCTTCGTACTGGTCAACAATCGTCGGTAAGTCAAATTTCTTCGCCATTTCGCGGCTCTTTGCCTGCGCTGATTGTAGCATGGCCGGGCTTTCGAGTAGTTTTTTCAGCCGGTCGGTCAGCGCATCCAGATCGTCGACCGGGAACAGGAAGCCATTTTCACCGTCATGCACCAATTCCAAATTGCCGCCCGCGTCGCTCAAGACCATCGCCAGCCCCATTCCCAAGGCCTGCACACCCACCACCGACAAACCTTCGGAGCGGGAGGGCAGGACGAGGGCGTCACTCCGCGCAAACTGACTCAGGACTTGTTCGGGCGATACCCAGCCGGGCAGGGAAAAGCGACTCGCTACCCCGCTGCCTGCCACCGTTGCACAAACGAATTCCAACAATGGTCCATCGCCGAGCATGGCACACGTCCAGGGTAAATCTTGCAACCGCGAAAGTGCCCGAACAAGCTGTTCCGGGTTTTTTGTCTCCACGAAGCGGGCGGCAAAAACGAGGCGCGGAATCCCGTCCGAGGGCTGGCGCACCGGTAAAGCGGCCAAATCAACGCCATTTGGGATGACGTCGATCGGAACATGATAGTGCCGCAGCGCCATCTGACGGGTAAACTCGCTGACTGCCGCCACTCTGGCTGCGCCCCGCCAAATAGGTGGGGTGAACGGAAAAACCCATTTGAACCAGCGGTCAGTTTTTTCGGGCACAGCGCCGGGGACATCGCCAAGATGAACCGTCAGTACATACGGGAGGCCGGTCAGCTTTGAAAGCGCATAGGCCGCCGCCCCGGCTGGAACGGCAAAATGAGCATGGATCACGTCCGGCTGCCACTCGCGGATCACTTTCTGTCCCAGTGAGACCGCCGCCCGGTCGTAACCCGCCATTTCGGCGAAATCTGCGCGGAAGGCAGTCTTTCGTTTTGATGGAATCCGTTCCACTTTCACACCAGCCACCGTTTCAACGAGCGGCAGGTTATCCAGGTGCGCCGTCAGCACACGGATTTCGTGCCCGCGTGCGGCCAGGCCAAGCGCAAGATCTCGCGCCACGCGCCCGCCGCCGCCGCCTACCGGGGGAAATTCGTGAGACAAAACCAGGATTTTCATGCTTCAGGAGTCTCGTCCAGCCCGGCAGCGCCCGTGACAGACGAAGTCAGCCAGAATGTGCCGGGCAGGGTGGAAAGAACAGTCAGAAAACGGGTGACCAGTGCCAGCGTGGAAGCCTGTTCCAGCGTGGAGCCTAGCGCAGTATAGAGTGTCGTGTAAGCCACTTCGCGCAATCCATAGCCATTGACCGAAATCGGCAAAACTGAAAGAAAATATGTTACCGTTTGTACGCCGATCACTTGCCAGTAAGTGACATTCATATCCAACTGGCGGGCAAGCAGGTAGGTGGCGGCCATCGGGAGCAGATTCGAGGGCCAGGCCGCCAGGAAGGCGTAAACCAAGGCCCAGGGTTTCGAGGACCACAGCTGAAAAGCAGAGACAACTTTCGGGAAGTATTTTTGGATTAGTTTATGCAATCCCAAAGGCAATGTCATTGCAATGAGCTGCTTCTCAAGCGACGACCCTTGCGCCCCTCGTAATGGCATCAAGGATGAACCAAAAAGCATCAACGGCGCAGGGATAAGACAGACCATCGCCGCCATGTTGATAAGCCTGTCGAGCGCCACTGAACCAATTGACACAGACTTGCGCCCGGTATATGGATGTACTGCCAGCATGCGGAAACCGTCACCACCAATGGTGGAGGGCAGAAAGTTCGAAGCAAAATTCCCGGCCCAATTAAGGCGATAAGCCCGCCAGAAGGAGATTCTGACGCCCTGGGCCCACAACAAGATACACCAGCGCAGGGTGTTGAAGCTGTAAGACAGCAGGTAGAACACAACTGCGAGCACAAGCGCCCAAACGGCAATCCCGGCGGCTTTGTCGAAGACCACCTCCCATTTTTGACGGGAAATCAGCCAGATAAAGAGCGCCGTGCTGACGAGTGTGCCTGTCAGTCGGATGATAAAAGCTGTGTTTTTTGAACGAGATACAGGCATAGGGTTATGGACAAATTCCCGCCGGAGCGGGTGTCATGCGCGGCACGTAGAATTCGATGCGGCTTTCGTCCGCCTCGATGTAAGTGATGTTGGTTGTGATGTTATTCTTGACAAGCGTGGTAATCACCAACGGCTCGTAATAGCACTGGATATACGGCGAAACGCGCGTGTTCCAGGTATTGTTTTCCTCGGCAAATGCGCCTTCTTCCTTGATACCCATGTTTTGCTTGCCAGCCACAATGGCGGCAAAGCGGTGATTGCGCAGGTCGCTATAGAACTGCTGCAAATACGGCTGGTTGTTCGACATGGCCATTTCCATCAGCGTGACGGCTTCATACTCGGGCACGAGCGGCAGGTTGATCTCATGGAATGTCAAAAGGTGGCGCTCATTAATAAATAAGACCGGGCCTTTCTGGCCAGCCTGCTCGGCCATGTTTTTCAATAGCCTGAATGAGTCCTGGTTGGCGTCCTGGTTAAATTTTTGGAGAGGGAAAAGGGCTGGGATAAGGAAAATGAGCGGAATCAGGAGCGCGACTGCCGTGACTGGCCAGGAGGTCACAGCCGGGAGCTTTTGACCATTCTCCCCGATTACTTTCCCGCCGATAAACCAGGCCGCGACCACGCCGATCAGAGCCGCGTAGGCATCGACGTTATGCAGGTCACCGCCGCCGCCGATTTTGACGCTGACGACTAATCCGCCTGCGAACAGCACGAGTAGCATGCCCCATAATCCCACCCAGCGGATGGGATGCAGGTTGTTTGACGATGGTCTGGAGACCATCGCATAACGGGTGGCGAGGATCAACGCCGCCAGCAGCGGCCCGCTGACAATCAGGATGGCCGGGACAATCCCCAGCGGGTACGAGTCGTTCGGCCAGAGCCGGTACCAGAGCAAATCCGAGCTAAAGCTGGAGGCAAAGGCTTGGGCGTTATTGGCATTCCCAGAAAGCGGGATGTAGGCTGCCTGGGCAGCGAGGGCGGCGAGTAAACCGGTGATGGCCCAGAGGGCAGGAGTGGCGAGATAGCGAAGAATGACGGACGGCAGACCATAAACCACAGACCGCGGTTTATCGTTTGTCGTTCGTCGTTCAACTGGCTTTTCCAACAAATAAATTGCCACCGCAAGCATGGCCGGGAGGGGGAACCAGTTCACGCGGCTGACACCGGCCCAGGCAGATGCAAAGATGACCGCTGCCAGCGAACGCCAGGGGTGTTTGGCCGAAACGAACAGGAGCGGCACAAAGACCATCACTTCCAGGTGATAGTAGACGCCTACGCGCAGCAGGAACAGGAAAATCCAACCAGCGAAGAGCCAACGAAGACCCTCACCCCACCCCTCCTCCCTTAGGGAGAGGGGCGAAGAGGTGAGGGCGCGCCGGGCCAGAGTCAGCGCCGTAACACCGGTCAGCCCAATCCACAGGAAAAACTGCCAGAAGCGGCTGAATGCCAGCCCCAGGCCGGGGAACAAAAACGGGAACGATTGCAAAAAGTAGCGGCTGGGATGCAGCGTGGAGAGCGGGACTTTCAGCCCATAGATGGACTCCGCAAAGTAGAGCGACCCGTAGTAATAGCGGCTTGTTTCAGACCAGCCCACCGAAAACGGATAGGTTGTGACAGCATGGAAGCGAACAAAAATCTCATAGGCCACGCCCAGGATCACCAGCGCGGAGGCAAACCCGCCCGCCCAACTGGTTTTGAAGGCTACTTTCAGCGCAGCCGTCGCAATCAGGATCAGCCACCAAGCCGCCCAGTAGAACAGAATCGTCGTCAGGACAGGATCCTGCGTCGATTTTTTGACTATTTCGCCGACGCGGTAGGTAAATTTCAGGTAGGGAATCAGCAGGAGAAGACCGGCGAAAACAGCCCCGGCAGCAAGACGGAAAACTGGTTTGGCGGAAAAACATCCCAGTTCGAGCGCCTCCAATAAACGATTAGCATTCCCTTTGCGAATCCAGAAAAAGAGAAAAATACAGCCCGCCAGCGCGCCGAGATAGAGCACCAGCGCCCCCAGCCAGACCGAACGCCAGAGAATGACTTTGAGCTCGACCCAGCGCGAAATTGACCAGGTCAGGATGGCCAGGTTGACAATGAAAGTAAATGCGAAAGTGGTTTGCCAGAAAGTGCGAGGCGAGACGGATTTCATTTATTTCTTGGTGTCCATTTTTGCCAGGACACCCGGCAGGAAAAACGCGCCCGGCAGGCTGACCGTCATCATCAGCAAGCGGTGCAGGACTGCCACTGCGGCGCTGACCGGCACGCTGACCCCGCCAAATTGGGAGAGCAGGAACGTCACCGAGAGTTCCTGGAGACCATAACCATTGATCGAGACCGGGATGAGTGACATGAAATAAGCCAGGCTGAACAGGCCGATAACTTTCCAGAGGGCCAGGCTTTCACCCATGCCGTGCAGGAGCACGTAATTGGCGCTATTCGAACAAATCATGTGCAGCAAGGCAAAAGCCAGGGAGGCAAAGAGAGACGACGGTTTTTTGAGCCAGAGCGTCAGCGCCTGGAGGGTTTTCAGGATAAAATCGCGGCTTTTTTCCCAGAAACCAGCCAGGGCAAGCGCCTGGAGTGGGCCAACGCCAATCACCTGCCAGAGACCGAGCGGGGCGGCCAGCGACATGCCAGCCATGTTGACCACCCGATCAGCGGCGATGGAGGCCAGGCAAACGGCCCGGTCATAGCCCAACTGCATCGCCCCGGCCAGGCGGACTACGTCCCCGCCGATGGTGGTTGGCAGAAAATTATTTGAAAACAGGCCGGTGAAAACCAGCGCAGCGGTATCCTTGAACGGGATCGGAATCCCACCAGCACGGAGTAAAACATGCCAGCGCGCGGTAATCAGCAGGCGCGAAAGGATGATGCAGCCGAGAGCCAGCCCCAGGCTGGTCAGCGAAATCTGCTGGAGCGCAGCCGAAACCTCGTCCCAGCCGCTTTGGGAAAGCAGGACGACCAGCAAAATAATCGCCAAAACGGTGCCCGCTCCGCGCAAAACCAGTTGAAGATTATTTTTGAGCCAGGTTTTCACTTTCACTCTCGTTTCCCGTTTCTCAAAACTTTCCTGACTGTATACGTTGGCTTTTGCTGCGATTCGTGATAGGTGCGGACGAGCAGTTCCGCGATCAGGCCCATCAAAATCGCCTGGAAGCCAGTCATCGCTGCCATAACGGAGATGATGAAAATCGGCGAGGTCAAAATGTCGATTTGCAGGAATAACTTACGAACAGCGAGGAACAACATCCCCAGGAAACCCAGCGCAAACAAGGCAATCCCGCCACCGCCGAACAGGTAAATCGGTTTGTTGGCGGCTTTGGTCAAAAACTGGACGGCCATCAGGTCCAGAACCACTTTCATCGTACGTTCCAAACCATATTTGCTTTTGCCAAACTTGCGCGCATGGTGACGCACCGGCACTTCCAGGATTTTCGCGCCAACTGAACTGGCATAGACCGGGACAAAACGATGCATCTCGCCATACAATTTGAAACCGGTAATCACTTCGCGACGATAAGCCTTGAGTGTGCAGCCATAATCATGCAGGTGCACGCCGGTCACATTCGATATCAGCCAGTTGGCCATGTGTGAAGGCAGGTTGCGCGTCAGGGCATTGTCCTCGCGGTCTTTGCGCCAACCGGAGACCACGTCATAGCCTTCATCAAGCTTTCCCAAAATCATTGGGATGTCTGCCGGGTCGTTTTGCATGTCAGCATCCAGGAAGACAATCACATCGCCCAGGGCGTGGTCGATCCCGGCGGCGATGGCGGTGGTTTGCCCAAAGTTGCGGCGGAATTCGACCACGACCACATGCCCGGCATCCTGTTCGGCCATTTCCGTCAGCAAATCCACGCTGCCATCACGCGAGCCATCATCCACGTAGATGACTTCCCAGGAACGCTTCAAATCTTTGAGCGCCGCGTGAATGGACTGCTGCAGAAGCGGGAGACTTTCCACTTCGTTGTAAACGGGGATGACAATTGATAAATCCATAACGCAACCTCCAGCCGTAATCGAAAATCTAACCACTAAGGCACAAAGTCACCAAGTTTTCAAGTTGTTCAAACAAACCTTGGCGTTTTTTAACCACTTTGTGGCTTCGGGACTTCGTGGTGCATTTCTCTCAAGGCTTTTTACGGAAAACTATCAGCGCCGAATCCATCCGGCACGACTGCGGTTCCGTTACCAGTACCTGCTCAAAATTTGCCAGTTGATCGTTGAGCCAGGTCTTCTGACCCAGGTTTCTCTGTTCCACGAGCACAAAGTCGGCTTCGTTCAGCCATTTTTCGGCCAAGTGCTGGTTCCACCAGCCATATTTCAAGAGCGCCTTATCATCGTCAGCGATGCGGAAAGAATAGGTCTGGTGCAACTGGGACGGATAAATCGTCACGCCCGGCAGGGAAAGCAGCGTTACCGGCGAATACCCGGCCCAGTAAACGCTTGAACCAGCCGGGATGATCTTGGCAAGTTCCGCGCCCGCGGCCTCGAAGCCAGGAATTACATCACCCTGGCAATCATAGGAAGTGTACTCGCCCGCCAGCAGCGGCGACGGCGAGAACAGGCTTCCCATCAAAGTTAAGGCGACAAGTCCCACGCCCAACGCCGCGCTGTTTTTTCTGCCAGCCAGCAGTTTCGCCACTGCGAATACCACCAGCCCGAACGCCACTGCGACGGCAACCGGGAACCACGCGTGCGTGGCAGCGTAGATTATCTCATACTCCAAGCGGAACTTGTTCGAGACAACCTGCCAGGCCTGAGCGCCGTTCCAGAACGGAATGGGCGTTGCCAGCAAGCGTTTATAGAACAGTTCTCCCAAGAGCGACTCGGCGGTCCCTTCGGCGCTGTAGGCCATCCCTGCCAGGAGCGCCAAAAACGAAACGCCGCCCAGCCATTTCCGCCAAACTGGGGGATTAAGATTCCAGGCAGGGAGCGTGACCGCGATCAGCAGCAGCCCGACGCCACCATAAAAGGATGTATAGGTGGGGAAACAAAAGACGCAATATTCATTCCCCAGCGCGGCCCAGGCGTGAAGAAAGAAAAAGGCAATCAGCAATACGGACAGGAAAACGGCAAATTTGAACTGTGAGCGCGACTTCCACTCCTTCGGCCACAAAATCCAGGTTGCCAGTGCGCCCGCCAGCGCGGCAAAATGATAGCGAAAGGCCAGAAAAAAACTCGCCACGCGGAAGCCAATCGGATTATCCGGGCTCCAGGTGGGGATGGTTTCGGGCGCGAACCAGGGATGCAAAAATGGGAAAGGCAGCCACCTGGCCCACAGTCTCAGGATATTCGGCCAGTAAAGCAGGTGGACGCCGCCAAAGGTGACCAGCATCCCGCCGAGCAGCCACAGAACTGGTGACCAGTGCGTTGCACCAGGTTTAGCGAGAGTCTGCCCGTTCGTTGGTTTTTCCCGCTTAAAGGGCTTGATCCAACCCGGCAAGTGCGACGCACCCTCCCAGAGCACATATAACGCCAGCAGCGGCAAAAGCGGCAGCAGATTAATCCGCACCATGACGGCTGCGCCTGCCAACAACCCGCCGACAAACAGTTGCCAGTTTTTACGGTCAGCGCCGAGGGAGAAAAACAGTGTCCAGGCCAAGAGGCAGGCCACCAGCCCTTGCGAGGCAGCCATGGCATACATCCGCGCTGCTGCCGGGTTGAGCACCACGGCCGCGACAATCCCGGCTGCAATCCAGCGCCCACCCAAACGGCGCGCCGTCAGCCACAGGCCGAAGAGCATCAGCACACCCAGGACAACGGCCATCATCCGCCCGGTACGCAGGCTGGGACCGAAAATTTGTTCCACCCAACCGGGGATCAGGAACGCCAGCGGCATCTGGTTGGTCCACGGGCCATAATCCTGGAAAGGTGTATAGCGCCCCGAGGTGAAGAGCCAGCCTTTGTAGAGATACAGTCCCTCATCGAGCACCGAAACCTGGAGGTGCGCATACCTCCAGAGCATGGACACATAGTACGCCAGCCCCGCAAGCGACAACAGATCGGCCAGAAGCGGCCGGTCGCTGAAAGAGCGGGAAAATGTTCGGAGACGAAGCATGGGAAGGGAGAAAAATTTCCGGGCAAGAAAAGGCTTCTTGAGGTGCAGACAAGCTGCGGGAAGTCTGGTCCTGCCCGGAAATAGAGAAGACTACTTTTTGGCGGAAAACTTCTGCAAATCGGCTTCCACCATCATTTCGACCAATCCCTTGAAACTGGTTTTGGCCGTCCAGCCAAGTTCCTTGCTGGCTTTGGTGGGGTCGGAGATGAGCAAATCGACTTCGGCGGGACGGTAGAAACGCGGGTCCTGCACAACGTAATCCTCGTAATTCAAGCCCACGTGACCAAAAGCCAGTTCGCAGAATTCGCGCACAGAGTGGGTCTTGCCGGTACCAATCACGAAATTGTCAGCGTGCGTGTGCTGGAGCATCATCCACATCGCTTCGACATAGTCGCCAGCAAAACCCCAATCGCGCTGGGATTCGAGATTGCCCAGGCGTAATTCTTTGGCCTGGCCCAACTTGATTTTGGCGACCATGTGCGAAATCTTGCGGGTTACAAATTCAAGACCACGGCGCGGGCTTTCGTGGTTGAACAAAATGCCCGAAGTCGCAAACATATCGAACGACTCGCGGTAGTTGATCGTAATCCAGTGACCGTAAACTTTGGCCACGCCATAAGGCGAACGCGGGTACAGAGGCGTGCTCTCCTTTTGCGGCACTTCCACCACTTTCCCAAACATTTCGCTGGAGGAAGCCTGGTAGAACTTGATTTTCGGATTCACCAGCCGAATGGCTTCCAACAGACGGGTAACGCCCAAGCCGGTGACTTCACCCGTCAGCAAAGGTTGGTTCCAGGAAGTCGGCACAAATGACTGTGCCGCCAGGTTGTAGACTTCATCGGGTTTAAATTCCTCGATCATTGCCACCATCGAGGACTGGTCATGCAAATCACCCTGGGTGATGAGCAGTTCATCTTGAATATGTTCAAGACGCTCCATGGTTTCCGTGCTTGAGCGGCGCACCATCCCAACAACCTGATAGCCTTTGCCAAGCAATAGTTCTGCCAGGTAAGAACCATCCTGGCCGGTGATACCGGTGATTAAAGCAGTGGGCATTTATTTCTCCTTCCCCACATCCGAAGCGGGGGTTTTTGTAAAATTCAATCGTTGAATTATACCCGAGATGGGGTTTTGAATCTTTGCCAGAGCCAGTCACCCAAAACAACGAGGATCGCCAGCCCAATGGCAATTGCCAGGGTATTGCGAATGCCAAGATTGTAGCCGAGGTTGAGATAGCGCCAGGAATACCAGTGCCCGAAGACTAACAGGATGATGATTTCGACAGCCACGATCCGCCAGAACCAGCGGGATTTGGCGGCATAAAAAGCCTGGGCTGCCAGCAGGGCCATCCAGCCCAGCAGGATGACGCGATAGCGGGGATTGTCCCACTGGTCACCGCCGCCGCGCACGGCTGCAACGAGGATCCAGCCCCAGACGACCAGACTCAGCCACAGCCAGGGTCTTCGTCGCTGGCCCTCTGGCTGAATCCCGGCTGAAAACGGGGCAAAAGCCACGAAGGGCAGCAGCAGGTACCAGCCCAGGGCGCGGAAGATCCCCAAAACCTGCCAGAAAGGGATAGCCGGTTCGATCAGCGCCGCGGGGAGCACGGGCTGGAGGAGGCCATAGACAGCCACAAAAGGGATCGCCAGGGTGGGCGGCAGCGCCTGGAAGAGCAGCTGCACAATGCCGGAGCTGCGCCCCAGCAGGTACGCGTTCCATTTGGCGGTTTCGCGCGCCCAGTTGCCGAGGGTACCAAGCAGCCCGCCACCTTTGACGGTAACGAGCGAATCCCAGCTGGCCGCGACTGCCACCAGCGCGAGCAGGAAAATCCCCGCGGCAACTGCCACAACCTGCCAGGGGATTTTGCGCCCGGACTCGGCAAAATAGAGCCAGCCTGCCGAAGCAACCAGCGTTACCAGCACGAAACCAGGTGAAATGAACCACATGCCTGCCAGGGCAAGCGCCATCCATAGCCAGGGCAGTTTCGCGCGTGTGGCCTGCCATTCGACCAGTCCATAGAATGCCATGGCTACAAAGGTCATCAAGAAGGGTTCGCGCATCTGTGCGGCCCCTTGCAGGATGGCTTCCGGATAAAAAGCAAAAATCATGGCCGAAAGAAAGGCTGTTTTTTCATCGGCCAGCCGTTTGGCCGTCAGGTAAACGAAAAGAACGCCCAGGGAACCAGTCAAAGCCGCCAGCAAAACCACAAGCAATGGCTGGTGGGTGCCCGCGGTCAGGTAACGATACGTAAAAGCGCTCACCCAGAGCAGGCCGCCGTACTGGTCGGAGGCATATTTCTGGTTGAAAGCGCGCGAAAGCGGTTTGCCCGACTGCGCCAGATCCCAAGCCTGCGCATCGCGGCGATAGGCATCGAAAAAGAGATACCCGGTCTGCTGGGGCTTGCTCTCATAACCGACTTGGGGCAGCAAGATGTAGGCCGATACGCCCAATCCCAGGCGCAGGAGGAAGGCAAAAAGGATGACCCAATAAACAGAGCGTTTCATGGTTTGTTTGTTTTCCAGACAGAATAGATTTGCGTTGACCACCAGGCCACAATCACCACGACCAGCGTCTGCAAGGGAACAAGGTAGCGCGGGTTATCGCCGTGATCGAGCAAGGTCTGCGCCACAGAGGCAGCCCAGATGCAAACCAGCGCCAGCCAGACAAATGGACTCATTCCCAGCGCAGTGCGGGCTTTTTTCCAGAAAAAGGCGGCCAGTGAAACGGTGAGAAAGCCCAGGTTGGCGAGAATCATGACTCCGCGCTCGATGAAGATCAAACCTCGTAGAATGGGGATCAGCGCCGGGAGGCGGATGGCGTCTGAAGACCAGTAAACCGCCGCCCACCAGAACATCCACCAGCCAGAGATGACGTTTTTCAGGTAGAGATCGGGGTGCGCCCGGATCAAAGCGATGGAAATCTTGGTCAGCTCACGCGAGAGGGCGTAAAACCCCATTTTGCTGTTCTTCTGCAGTTCGGCCATTGCGTCCCAGACGGCGTTGGTCTGCGTTCCGGTTTCGGCAATTTTGGCGTCGCGGTATTTGAGATAAGTGTCGCGGATAATGGCCTGTTCATCGGGGACAAGTTCAAAGTATTCGCCGGTATGATTCAACCAGCGGAATCCGCCAATCGTGTCGAAGCTCAGGATTTTATAGTTGGTATTGACGAAATTAAGCCACCAGCCAAAGATGAGGAGAGCCGGAAGGATGGCCGCGAAAGAAAAGGTGGTCCGCTGGCGGAGAGGGATTTTAGAGAGTAAAAAGTAAAAAGCAAAAAGTAAAAAGGGGAGAAAGGCAAAGAGCGGGCGAGTGAGACCAGCCAGGGCCGCGGCCAGACCGGCAAAAAATGCGTACAACGTCAACTCCCAAAAGGAGGCTTTTTCAGTCGAAATGGCAAGTGCCCCGGCCAGCGCCGCCGTGACCAGGAAAGTCGTCAATGTTTCGGTGAGCAAAGTCGCTTCAAAAAAAAGCTGGCCGAGATTGAGCGTATGGATGAGCGCCGCCAACGCCCCGAACCAGGCGCGTCCGCTGAGCTTCCAGCCGAGATAAAAAAACAGCCAGGTTGTCAGCAATCCAAGCAACAGTTGGGCAGAATAGGCCCTGTCACCCACGAAGGCCAGGAAAGCCGGGTAACCTGGAGTGCGGGTGGCATTATATGTCGAAAAACCCTTGGTTAGAATATTTTTCGCCAACTGCACATAGGTGGGGCTGTCGTTGTTGGGTGTCAGCGGGTAAACGGCCCAAAGCGACAGCCGCGCCAAGACTGCAATGCCCGAGACCAGCCAGAACCATGTGCCCTCATGCCAATTTCCAACCTTTAACATTTTTAACCCGGAAAACCATCCAGAATGTGCTTCGCGCGTTCCGTCCAGGAATATTTTTGCGCATCGAGGCGGGCTTGCCTGGCCAGCTCTTCACGCCGGGCCGGGTTGTCGAATAAAGCCTGCAAAGCGCCATCCCAGGCCACCACTTTTTCGGGGGGGCAAAAGACCGCATTATTGTCATCCAACACTTCGTGAAAGACGGGTAAATCCGAGGCGAGGATGGCGCGTCCGGTAGCCATATATTCGAACATCTTCATCGGGCTGGAAATTTGTGCCGAGTGGCCCAGACCGCTTGAAATGCCAATTTCATGGCTGTAGGGCATCAGCAAAACATCTGCGGCAGCCTGGTACATCGGTAATTGCGCGTTATGCACAAACCCAATGAATTTCAGATTGGGGATTTCCTGGGTTTTGACTTTCCACGCCTCAACGTCTTCCTGCTTGCCTCCGGCCCAGATAAACCAGACACCGGGCTGCTTTTTTGCCAGCTCGACGAATAAATCCACACCCCGGCCGGGGTAGACATGGCCGGTACAGGCAACGGTTGGGGCTTCAGGCAGGCCAAGGGCCCGGCGGGCAGCAGACGGGCCAGGGAGGCGCTCAAAGCGCTCGAGTTCAACCCCGTTGGGAGCCAGGACCACATCCGATTGGCGTAAAACAGCTCCGTAGCGGTTCGCCAGGGCTTCTTTGAGCGCCCTAGTAATCACTGCCATGCGCTTGTTGCCTTTTGAATCACGAAAATAGCGGAACCAGAAGGGGCCGATCCGCCCGGAAGGCAGGTCATGTATCTCGAGGACAACCGGCAGGCCGTTGATCAGTCCCAGCGCCGCCGATTGCAGGGGCCAGGCGTAAAGCAAATCCGGTTTCAGGCTTTTTGCGCAGCGGACAGCCGAGAGGAAAAACAAACGGCGCGAGGCGCTGGGCAGGTATTCCACCCGGAATTCCTGCTGGAGGCCATAGAACGCAGCCAGTTCGTTCCAATTGGAGTGGGGCCGCTCACTGACCGGAACAATCAACGTCACAGCATGGCCGAGTTGGGCCAGGGCATGGACAGCTTTCATGGCCTGCAAGCTGTTGGCTACATTGGAAGGAACCTGTGAGCCGGAAATGGCAACAATTTTCATAACCAGGTGCTCCGCTTTCACGCGCTGATTAAGGATTGGCGCTTGATTTCATTGAAGCCGCGCCAGATGATAATGCCGATGGAAGCGACAAAATACGCCGAAAGAATGCCTGCCAGGGCCAGATAGCCGAGACGCGGCACAAGTGAAAAAATCAGGACCAGTTCAACCAGGCCAACTGCCAGTGAAACAATGACCGGGTACCCGGGTTTTCCCAGCGCCAGCAGCAGCGGCCGGTTCCACTGGAAGATGCTGGCGAAGCCGTATCCGATCAGCAGGATCAGCAGCGCGGGGTAGGCCGGGAGCGCCTGCGCACCGTAAAAGAGTGGCAGCAGGAACCAGCCAGTCAACGCCAGGAAACCGCCAACCGCCAAAACAACCGAGGCGGTGATCAGGCTGACACGCCGCAACAACTGGCGGGTGGCGTCCCATTGTTTTTGAGCCACTGTGCGGCTGATTTCTGCGTAGGTCGGCCAGATGAGCGGGTCAAGCGGTAAAAGAATCAGGTTGATCAGCGACTGCGCCAGTTTGAAGTAGCCGACCTGGGTGGTGCTCAAAAGCGCCGCCAGGTACAGTGGAATGTTATCACGCGTGAATAAATTAACAGTGCCGATAAAATTGGTATTCAGCATGAAAGTGAACATGCTGCGCTTTTCAGGCAGGGAGCGCAGTGGGGTTTTCCACCAACTGGCGCCCAGGGTGTGGTTCAATTCGCGTACAGCCAACACTGCCAGCCCAATTCCATTGATCGATTTGCCAAGCACATAGGCAAAGACGACTTCATAGATTCCTCGTCCGGCCAGGAAGGCATATAAGATCATCCCGGCGGTAAAAAGGCTCTGGAGGATATTGATGCGGGCGATCCAGTCGAAGCGCCTTTGGGCTTGCAGCACACCGGTGGAACTCTCTGCGACCAGGTTGGTCAGCAGGATCAAACCATAGAGCAGGAACAACGGCCCGGTTTGCAGATTTTTCGCAAACGTATTCGCGGCCCAGGGTGTCAGGACCACTAAAACCAGGTAAGCAACAATTGAAGTGGCCGCTTCGCTCAGCATGGCAGCTTTGACCGCCGCGGCGGCTTCCAGCTTTTTCCCTAAAGGAAGCGCCTCGCCCAAGCGCTTGACCACCACTTCGCTCATCCGAAAGGTCAGCAGGCGGTTAATATTGGATGCAAAGGTGATGACGGTGGTTACCAGACCCCAATCCGTGATGCCGATCAGGCGCACAGCCAGGATGCCCTGTACAAAACCCAGCGCCGCCGCGATGAGATTGCCGTTCAGCAAGTGTCCGCTGTTTTTGACCACCCGGCGTAAAAGGGTGTCTTCACGCCAGATAGCCTGGATTTTTGCAAATATAGACATGTTTACGGTGGGTGATTTGGCGATTGAGTGATTTAGTGATTGAAACCAATCGCCAAATTACTCAATCTCACAGGGTCAGGACCTGGTTGGCCCAGGAACGTTCTGCCAGGTACCACTCAATCAGCTTTTGAGTGCCAGCGCGCATATCGTATTCGGGCGACCAGTCGAGCAGTTCACGGGCCTTGCTGACATCAGCCCAGTTGGTGAACATATCGGCTGGGTTGGGCGGCTCGTGGATGACGTTTGCCTTTTTGCCGGTCAAATCCTCGATCAGTTGTACCAGGGCGTTGATGGTGATGACTTCATGCCCGCCCAGGTTGATGATCTCGTGCCCCATTGGCCGCAGGGCCGCAATGATGCCGCGGACGATATCGTCGATATAGGTAAAGCCACGGGACTGCTCCCCGTCGCCATAGATGTGGACGGGGCGTCCCTCAATGATCCACTGCACGAAACGGAAAAGGGCCAGGTCTGGGCGCCCTGCCGGGCCATAAACGGTGAAGAAGCGCAGGATGGTGGTATTGATGCCGTAGAGATGGTGATAGGCGTGCGTCATCGCCTCGGCGCCCTTTTTGCTGGCGGCGTACGGCTGGAGCGGTTCGCTGCTCGAAGCAGATTCAGGCGTCGGGTAAGGCGGGTTGGCCCCGTAGATGCTGGAGGTGGAGGCGACGATAAATGTCCCGCCGCCGGTTTGTTTACAGACTTCCAGCATGTTCAACGTACCGGTGACATTTGACTCGACGAAAGCCCAGGGATTTTCCACGCTGAAACGCACCCCGGCGCGGGCGGCCAGGTTGACGAGACCGTCAAATTTTTTCCCTTCAAACAAGGAAATGACATCCTTCTGGGATATATCCGCCCGGTGGAAGGTGAACCCCCGGCTGGACTGTAATTTCGCCAGGCGGTATTCCTTCATGCGCGGGTCGTAGGCATCGTTCAGGTTGTCGATGCCGGTAACGGTGTGCCCCTGTTCAAGCAGGATTTCTGTTGTGCGCGCACCGATAAAGCCTGCTGCGCCGGTAACAAGGTAGTTGGACATAGCTCTCCTTTGATGGGTTTTACAGACGAACAACTTTTTCGCTATGCTTGCCCGCCTGGCCGAGCGCATTACGGCTGTCAAAGATAAATTGGGCCGCCTCGAGGATGGCCTTGTAATCGTAAGAGCTATGGTTTGTAATGATCACCACCGCATCGGCTGCCTTCACAGATTTCATCAAGGCGGCATCCGCGATGCTTTCCATTTTCCAGTCTTCGCGCTCGTGGTGAATTTGCGGAATGTGCGGGTCATGGTATTCCACCAGCGCGCCCTTTTGGCGGAGCAGGGCGATCACATCCAGCGCCGGGGATTCACGGACATCATCAATGTCGGGCTTATAGGCCACGCCCAAAACGAGGACTTTGTGCCCTTTGAGTGGTTTGCCGCGGTCATTTAAACCTTCAAGCACGCGGCTGACCACATAGCGTGGCATATTGGTGTTAATTTCGGAAGCCAGCTCGATGAATTTGGCGTTGTAATTCAGCGCTTTCATTTTCCAGGAGAGGTAGAGCGGGTCGATCGGGATGCAGTGCCCGCCCAGTCCAGGGCCGGGGGTGAATTTCATAAAGCCGAAGGGTTTGGTGGCGGCGGCCTCGATCACTTCCCAAACATCCACACCCAGGCGTTCGCACATCAGGGCCAGTTCGTTGACCATGGCGATGTTGATCATGCGGAAGGTGTTTTCGAGCAGTTTCGCCATTTCGGCGGCTTCGGGCGAGGAAACGGGAACCACCGTTTCGAGTGCGCCGCTGTACCAGGCCGTGGCGACTTCAGCGCAGGCGGCGGTCATCCCGCCCATCACCTTGGGTGTGTTGTAGGTCGTCCAGTCTTCGCGGCCCGGGTCAACACGCTCGGGCGAGAAACAGATGAACAGATCCTCTCCCACCTTCAGGCCGGATTTCTCTGTGAGCATGGGAACCATCAGTTCGCGGGTGGTGCCGGGATAGGTGGTGGATTCCAAAACAATAACCATGCCCTTGTGGACATGCTTTGCCAGTTGCTCGGTGGCTGACAGGATGAAGGACATATCCGGGTCGCCGGTTTGGCGCAGCGGCGTGGGGACGCAGATGCTGACAGCGTCCATCTCGACCAGGGCAGCGAAATCGGCAGACATCTTGAGCCTGCCAGCTTTTTGCAGGCGGGCCACCGTTTCAGTTGGAATGTCCTGGATGTAGGAAATGCCCTTGTTGAAAGTATCCACCTTGCGCGGGTCTGGGTCGATTCCTAGCACGTTGAAGCCTTTTTCAGCGAAAACCACGGCCAGCGGCATGCCGACATAGCCCATGCCAAGAATCCCGATTTTGGCGGTTTTGTCTTGCAGTTTTTTGATCAGCGTATCTTTTGTGGTCATATTTTCCTTCTGAAATGTTGGACTCCAAAATCTGGGGATTTTGGATATCCAAGTTATATAATCCATTCCTTTGGTGTCAACGTCTGGAGACGTTGGAGTCCGGCAAGAGAGACTGTAATCTGTTATTTCTCGCTGTCAATTATTGCGAGCAGGTCAGTCAGAACTGTTTTCTTAACCTGGCGGAACAAACGTAGCCGTTCAGGACGTGAAAGCACGATCTTTTGTTGATTCAACTCTTTCTCGACAACCTGTTGCACGCTTTCAAGAATCTGATTGTCAATCTTTGCCTGCTGAACACGTTGCGTAATCCGTTTCAAAAGGTCGACATATGAACCGGGGTTTTGGTTGAAATCGGGTGGATTGAGCATGAAGGTAATCTCTCTGCGGTGATTGACTTTACCGACTAAAACAACTTCATCTGCTTCGGCTCTTCTGGCTGGAGCGCTTCATAGGCCGGCGTTGGCTCGGCCACCTGGCCGGGGGCTTGCTTCGCCAGTTCTTCCCTGGCAGATGCATCCTGGGCTTTCCGCGCCACGTCGAGCAGTTGCGGCAGTTTACCAAAGTCGGCCAGGATGGCGGGTTTAAGCGCCGCCTGGTGCAGGGCCGCTGCCGGGTGAAACATGGCGATGACGAAGCGCTCGCCGACTTTACGCATTTGTCCATGCACCTGGGTGATTTTCACGCCGGGCATGAACTTGCCCATCGAAAAACGCCCGAGCGTGATGATGATTTTGGGGTTAAGCGCGGTAATCTGGCGTTCCAGGTATAAATTGCAGGCTGCCAGTTCATCGGGCAGGGGGTCGCGGTTGCCGGGCGGGCGGCACTTGACCACGTTCCCGATCCAGACATCCGTACGTTTCAGCCCGGCTTGTGCCAGCAACTCTTCCAGGAATTTTCCGGCCGCGCCAACGAATGGGCGGCCTTGTTCGTTTTCGTTGAAACCCGGTCCCTCGCCGATCAGCATGATCTCGGAATCGACGGGGCCTTCGCCTGGCACGGACTTGTTGCGGGTCTGGTGCAAAATACAGCTTGTACAAGTGGATACTTCGCTGGCAATCTGGTCCAGGGATTCGTGAGTGGTCATGCTGCCTCCGTCAGGTCGAGGGTCAACAACAGGGCGTCTTCGCCATTATCCTGGTAATACTTTGGTCTGCGCCCGACAATTTCATAGCCAAAATCGGCGTACATTTTTTGCGCCGCAGCGTTCCCGGCGCGTACTTCAAGGTGATAGAGGCGCGCGCCTTCGGCGTAGGCAGCATCCATGCTGGCTTTAAGCAGTGCCTTGCCAATTCCCTGCCGCCGAAAATCGGGGTGAACGGCAATCGTGGCGATATGGGTTTCATCCAGCACAAGCCAGAGCACAATTGATGCAACCACGCGCGCCTCCACTTCCACCACCAGGCAGCGCGCATTGGGATTAAACAACTCCATCGCAAAGGCGTCTGACGGCCAGGGCTGGCTGAAACTAAGCTCGTCAAGTTCGATCACGATGGGTAAGTCGGCCATCGTCATGGGACGAATTAGCATTGAGTTAAAAATCTCCCGATGTTTGAGGCCGGTTATGCCGGGATCGGCTGCGCGATGTGCAGGTAGAGCGGCGCAAGCGTGGAAACCTCATCCACGCGGCCAGCCTGCCAGCGCGTGTACGCCAGTTCGGCCAGGAGGGCGGGGCGGCGGGTGCCCAGGGCCGGGGAGACCAGCCGAAGATGCTCATTCTTTTCCAGGGTCTGACGCTCTGAAGCGGTTAAATCGCCGCAGATGATGGAATCCCGTTCAACGGAAGCAGCCAGGGTTTCAGCAGTGATAATAACCGCTTGACCCGCAGCCTGCCATTCGTTGTTTTTGGCGCGACCCCGCCGAACTGCGGCGGGGCGGTACCAGCCCAGTGCGAGACGTCCACGCCCGGCGGGCAGGACGCAGGCCAGGGGGAGTCGGGTCGCAGGCTGACCGGCGGCGATCACCTCCAGGGTGTTGATCCCGATAACGGGCAGGGCCCGCGCGAAAGCCAGTCCTTTTACAAAAGAAAGCCCCACCCGCAGCGAGGTGAAAGACCCCGGGCCGATTGCCACACCGATGGCTTTGATTTCGTCGATCGTATGGCTGGTGCGCGCGAGAAGATCAGCCACGGCAGGCGCAAGTTCCACCGAATGGCGGGCTTTGCTCGTCCAGAGAAATTCAGCCAGCACCTGCGCGCCGTCATAGAGTGCGAGGCCGATCTGTTGAGTGGAGGTATCTACGGCAAGCAGCATTAGTCGGTTCCAAAACTGGACTGGCGGAAATCGCCCAGTAAATTCTCATATCGTTTCCCGGAGGGCAGGAAGGTCAGCTTGCGGCGGTCGCTATCCACGTGTTCGAGTTTGATCCACAACTGCTCGGCGGGGAGCACGCCTGCCATGCGTTCGGGCCATTCGATCACCAGCGGCCCGGCGCTGAACATGGCATCCAGGTCGAGTTCCTCGGCTTCAAGGGTCGACTCAACACGGTAAGTGTCGAAATGAAAGAGCTGGCCGCCATCGGCGCGCCGGTAGAGATTGACCAGGATGAAGGTGGGGCTGGAGACGGCATCAAGCGAGCCCCAACCGGCAGCCAGTCCCTGCACGAAGGTGGTCTTGCCCGCGCCCAAGTCACCCTGCAAACAAACCACATCGCCTGCCTGAAGAAATGCGCCGAGGCGCATCCCCAGGCGGCGGGTCTGCTCGGGGCTATGGCTGAGAAAATCGAAGGCGTTGGCAGGCAGGACAGGCATAACGAAGGGATTATATCAGTGACGCGAACTACTGATTGCTGGCAATTGTCAACCCCAATTTCTGCCCAATCACATGCGCGATATCGATGGAAGAATTGGGCCGGGCGACGCGGTGACAGGCCTCGACAACTTTTTCGCGCTCAACCGGGTCAGTCACCCAGCGGCGCAGAACCGAGACCACGCGCTGCGGTGTCGGCGCCCAAACGCCTGCCCCTTCCTGCACGGTATAGGACACATTGCCATCTTCCTGCCCTGGCAATTTGGCATACAGGATGATGGGCAGGTGGGCATTGAAAGCTTCCGCAATGGTGCCGGGACCGGCCTTGGTCACCAGGACATCAGAGGCGCGCATAAAATCGGGCAATTCCTTGGTAAACCCATAAATGAAGGTCGGCACCTGCCAGTGATGCTTTTCGAGGCTGGCTTTCAGGCGATTATTGCGCCCGGCAATGACGACCAGCGCTACATCCAGCCCCGATTCGGCGATGGCGCGCGCGGTTTGCCCAAGCGGCCCCATCCCTTCGCCGCCGCCCACCACCAGGGCGATAAATTTGTCTTTCGGCCAGCCCAGTTTTTCTCGGACTGAGGCCTTATCGCCATTTGGAAGACAATATTTGCGCGCCACCGGCTGCCCAACGACTTTTACCGCTTCAGGTGACATGCCATACTGCAGGGCTTTTTGGCGGGCGATATCTGTCGGCACGAGAATGGCATCAGAGCGTTTGTCGAACCAGAGGGCATGGGTCGTGACCATGTCGGTGACAACCGTGATAAACGGCGGGCGGTTCTTGCCGAGGGCCTTCAAAATCCAGGAGGTTGCCAGGGGATGGACGGTGACCACCAGGTCGCTGGGGTGGTTGCGGATGATGCGGCGCGCTGTCCGCGCGGCGACCGGCCAGGCGGTTGCTGTCAGGGCGCGCGCCTGTGGGCGTCCATCGGTGAGGTGGAACCCGGCCCCCCACAACTGCGGCGCTTTGACCATGTAAGGGTACCAGGAGGGCATGCGGTTCAGCGGGGGCGGGGCGTAGTCGATAAAAATATCCACTTTTTCATGGGTAAACTGGTCGCCATACTCCAGTGCGAGGGCCTCGATAATTGCCTCAGTGGCCGAACGATGCCCACCGCCGGTATCGGAGAACAAAAACAGGATATGGGGTTTTTTATTCGGGGTTGGCATTTTTCTCCCTGGGAAGGATTGTTTTGACTCTGCGGGTAAGCTCGCGGCGCGTCAGCATAACCCGGTGACCACAGGTGCGGCATTCCAGGCCGATATCCGCGCCCAGGCGGGTGACATTCCACTCGTACCCCCCGCAGGGATGCGGTTTGCGCATGCGCACAATATCGTTCAGTTGCAGGTCAGGAAGCATGGTTTACCGGGAGTCAGGCTGCAGGAAAGGGTTGAAACAGCGAGGAAAATTATACCGTATGAGTTGTCCCTTCCACAAAATGGTCAACGATTTGGCGCAGGCAGCGTCCATACTTCGGCCAGTTGTGATAAACTTTTGCCGGTAGAATATTTACTTTGGAGGAAAGAGCATGACCGCCTATCAGACTTATCCTGTTGAAATTGCCGGTCTCAAGCGCGACTTGCGCTTGTTCCAGATTGCGCCCGGGCTGCGGATTGCCATCCTGAACATTCTGGGAGATACAGAGCTTTCGCAGGCCTGCGCCAAGGCGCTGGCTGAAAAACTGAAAGCGCTGGAATATGATGTCTTGGTGACCGCCGAGGCCAAGTCCATCCCACTGACTTACGCGCTCTCGGTAGAGACAGGTAAGCCGTATATCGTCCTGCGCAAATCATACAAGCCTTACATGGGCGATGCCATCCGGGCTGAAACACTGTCGATCACCACCGGTCAGCCGCAAATTTTGATCCTGGACGAAAAGGATAAAGAGGCGATGCGCGATAAAAAAGTCGTCATCGTGGATGATGTCATTAGCACCGGCTCCACCCTGCAAGGGATGCGGATGATCATGGAAAAAGCCGGGGCAAGCGTGGTTGCCGAGGCAGCCATCATGACCGAGGGTGAGAAATCGCAGTGGCTGAAGATCATCGCGCTGGGTCATTTGCCGCTATTTACCGATTGATTATCCCGGCACACAGATTATATGAAAAAAGGGCTGTCCAAAAAACGGACAGCCCTTTTTTCCAACCTGGCGTTACTTCACAATCACCCAGTCGCTGGCGCTGCGACCAAAGACTTCGGGAGAGTACATCTCTTCGGCCTTGGCGGGCGGGACAACGAAGGTGCCGGGGGTCGTCGCGCGGGCGATGTAGGTGTATTCGTAGACACCGTCCCAAAGCAGCGGGGTGAAGGCCTCGGCGCGCTCATCGCGCAGGTTCTGGTGCTCGTACCAGGGTCCCCACCACCACCAGCCGTACTTGAAGTTCGAACTGGTCGGGTCCTGCGGCGCGCTCTGCGAAACGGCCAGCGCCGGGTTGACGATTTCCAGCCCCGCCGGCAGCGGGTCGACCAGGGCCACGTGGTAGCGGCGGTTATCGGCCACCATGCTCAGGTGAACCTTGACCCGCGCCCCGGCCCGGATGTGCCAGACACCGTTGCTGTCCTGGCTGACGTCTGCGGGGTTATCCACGGCTTCGTAGCGGCGCTGGACGACAAAACCCATCTCGAGCGGCTTCAGGTTCAAGTCGGTGGGGGCGTAGCGCAGCCCAAGCCGGTAATACAGCCGACCGGGTCCCTCCTTGCTGAGGATGAAGTCCTGCGTCCCGCCCGCGGAGGCGGTTTCAGAGAGTACGTAGCTCATTGGGATGAGGGTTTCGTGGCGTTCGGTTGTCCGTCCGCGGAACTCACTGCTCCCGGCGTAGGTATTTCCCAGCCAGATCCGGGCGATGAAATCGGGCGTCGCGGCTTCGTAGGTGTTGAAATACCGATCGAGGGCCAGCAGGACGAAGACGTTCTCCTGGGTGTTGCCCCAGCGTCCCTTGATGCGGTGCGCCAGCAGGCCGGTGACAATCTTGGGAATCAGGTCACTCTGCGGGCTGTCATCGATCAGCGCATCGAGCAGGATGGCATCCGTGCGGCGGTTAGAACTGAGCAGCAGGTAGGTCTGGTCATCGTAAGCGGTGGTGAAATTGGCCGCGCCGGCCGTCTCAACCACGTGGTTGTTGACATAGCGGCGGATGCCGTCCAACTGGCCCACATCGTCGATCACCGGCCAGAGCCAGCCGATGGCCTGCATCGACAGGTTCTCCAGCCCGGCGTCTCTCAACAGTTTCTGGGCCTTCTGCGCGTCTCGGTCGCCCGCGAGATTGCGGACGTAGAGGGCATAAGCCGAGAGCGTCCAGCGGGTTTGCTGTCCGTACCAGGGCGGGTAATACTCCTCGATCTGACCCAGGTAGCGCAGGGCATTCTGCTGCATCTCGGAGGGGACTTCGAAACCTTTTTGCTGCGCGCGGACCAGGGCGTGTGTGACATGGATCGTGTTAAAGGGGATCGACTCAAATCCACGCCGCCAGTAGGGGAAGCCGCCATCATTGTTTTGCAGCCCTTGCAGGCGCTTGAGGTCGCGTGTCACGGCAGATTCCATCTCCTGCGGGGAAGGCAGGCCATCCGCCTGAAAGGCTGTCAGCACATCGCGCAGGGCCGCCACGGCCAGGATGCGCGAGGATAATTGTTCGGAACACTCATACGGATAGGCCACCAGGTACAAGACCGCATCGGTCAGCGCCTGCAAAGCCGTCGAGGAAGTATTGACCTCCAGCCCGCCGTATTGCGGGAAAACGTTCGTGGGCTGGAGCACCGGTTGGGCGATGGCCCCTTGATCGATAACGCCATACGTGGCGAAGGCCTCGGTCGTGGCCGGGGTGTAGACCGGCAGTTCGATGTTCGCGGCATCAGCGTAAGTGCCGGAAACCGCCGCAATCTGGCCGCGGGCAGTACCGGCTAGCTGCGCCGCCGCCGGGAAGCGGACTTCGATTCGATCGTTGGCCGGAACGCTGACTTTCAGGCCGTTCCCAGCCGGGCTGACGCTGTCGGTCAGGTCAAGGTTGGTCGTCCGCACGACGACGCTGACCTCGAGTGGGGCATCGGTCTGGTTCTGGAGCACGATTGGCAGTTCGAAGCGGTCACCAAAGTTCAGGAAGCGCGGCGCGGAGGGGCGGACCATCAGCGGCAGGCGGGCGGTGATGTTGGATTCGCCCGTGCCGAATTTTTTGCCCTGTCCGTCGACCGCCACGACCATCACCCGGTAACGGGTGAGATTGTCGGGGAGTTGGATCTGCACCCGGGCCTGTCCGTTGGCATCGGTGCGCACGGAGGGCGCAAAAGCCGCCAGCGGGTTAAAATCGGTGCGCACGGCAATCGGCGTCGGCCCACTATCTGCTTCCGCACCCCCGATCCCGGATTTCTGCATCTCCACAGCCATCGTGGCGGAGGGAGCCGGAGCCTCGGCGGCCATCATCGGCAGTGCGGCGTCATTCCTGGCGTTTTGTTCGGCGGCCTGAGCAGCCAGCGCCTGGGGATCGATCAGGACGATATTGGCCCGGCTGTAAACGCCCCAGACATCCGAAGAGCGGGCGCTGTAAAAGACACTGATTGGGTCGGCCAGTTGGTAATTGGTCAGCGCCAGGATGGCTTCATCCACCACGACCACCGCCAGTTCAGCGTTAGCCACCGGTTGACCGTTGGCATCCTTGAGCACCAGGCTCAAGCCGGTTTCACTGCCCGGTTCCAGTTTGGATTGGTCGGGCGTCACCTGCAAGGATAGGGTCCGTTGCAATGGCGGGATGCTCAGGTTCAAGGTACCGACGGCATAAGCCGGGCGCGGGGCCACATTTGGCAGCTTCTCTCCCTGGTCATCGGTGCGCGGCGCGGAGCCGGTCAGGTCGACCTGGATGTTCAGGTTGGGAATGTGCTTGTCTTCGATCGGCACTTTCAGGGTGATCGTGTCTGACTCAATCTTGAAGCGCGTGGTATAGAGCATCCCGCTCCGGCTGACCGTCAGCAGGCCCTCGGCCGGGCTGAAGGGCGCCTGCACCAGGATTTCGGCCACCTCGCCGGGCTGGTAGGTCTCCTTGTCGGGGATCAGGGTCACTTTTTCCTGTTCCACCTTGCGGGAGGGTGGGCGCTGTCCGCCGCTGACCCAGCGGGTGAATTGACTCTGGTTTTGCCGTCCTTTTTCATCGCTGACGACTGCTGTAATTTTGTAGCTGCCGCCGATGGAGGTTTCGAAGGTGCAGGTCAGCGGTTCAGCCGCCGATTCCAGGCTGCATTTCTGGGCATCAACTTCTTCTTCGTTCCAAACTCCCTTGCGGATTTTCCACTCCAGCCGGGCGGCGCGGACTTCCACCGGGCGGCCTGCCACGGCTTGGCCGTCCAAATCGGAGACGATGAAATCCACCTTGAGCGGCGTCCCGCGCTCGACAAAATAGCGCTGGCTGCGCAGGCCGACGTATATATCCGCCGGGTGCACCAACAGGGAAGTGGAACTGCCCCAGGCCTGGCGGTTGACATCCATGACGGTCGCCTGGGCCACCACGCTGAGTGGTTTCGGGTTATTGGCGGGGTCGCCCTGCTGGTCGAAATCGAGACCCAGGAAGTGCGTCCCCGAAGCGTCAGTTTTACCGGTCAAGGTTTCAGTTTTGCCTTCCCCACCATCGCCTGGACCGCGGAAATCGTAGAACCACCACCAGGGCTGCCAGGTGCCGAAGATGAAGTCCGGCCAGTTGGGGGGCGAGTAGCTGCCCGGGGTTGAGGTCACCTGCCAGGTGGTTTCGGCGTTCGGCAGCGCGCCGCCGGCGTAATACTTGGCTTCCACCGCCACGACGGCGTGATCCCCGGCGAAGTACGGGCCGGTCGTTTCATTGCGCGCCGTCACTTCGAACTCGGGGCGGCGGAACTCCTGGATCTGGAACTGGTGATAATACTGCGACCCACTCAACCCAATGGAGGCATTCAGGGTCAGCTGGGCGGTTCCCAGGTTGACAGTCTCTGGGATGGTCAGGGCAAAATCAAAGCCGCCCACGGCGTTGACCTGGGCGCTCCCATTGCCAATGGCGTTGCCTTGCGGATCGGTCAACTGGTAGCTGATGGTCACGCCCTCACCCACCAACCCCACATCGCCAGCCTGTTTACCGCCGATGCGACGTATCCAACCCTTGAGGTGGGCTTCTTCACCGGGTTTGTACATTCTCCGGTCGTCGAAGACATACCAGCGCAATTGATCGCTGGGCGGGCTGACCTGCCAGGCATCGTCGCCCCAGGTTTGGGCCGAACGCGGCAGCAGCGCCTGGTCTGCGCCCAAACGGGCCACCAGGTAGGTTGCGCCGGAGGGAATGTCGAAGCGGGCGGTGCCATCCGCGCCGGTGACGATTTCAGGGCCGCCCTTTTCGGGCTGGATGCTGACGCCCGAGAGCGGCGCGCCGTTCTTCAGGTTGGTGGCCCAGGCCAGCATCTGACTGTGGTCGCTGAAGGCGTCCAGGCCGATCTGGGTGATCTGGGCCCAGGCAATCACCGTTTGCGAGTAGCGCCGCCACTTGGCATTTTCGGTCTCGATCAAGGCTTTTGGCGGCTCGACAATCACCACGAACTGCCCGAATTTGCCGTCCATGAACTCGCTCAAGCCAATATCGACCTGGGTCAAGGTGTCGGCGGGCAAGTCCAGGCGCAGGGATTTGTCAGAAACGAGACGGCCCGGCATTTGCACCGGCACATCCGTCCGCTGCCAGTCGCGCAGGTACGTTTTAAAGCCCGGCCAGTCAGAGGGCTGGACGGCATAGATTTTGACGTTAACTTTGCTGTAGTTGATCGCATAGACCGAAAAGACCGGTTTATCGGCCACCGGGTCGATGGTCAGGAAGGTTTGTTGTGGGCCAACCAGGACGGATTCCGCCGCGCCGACTTTGAAAGTCAGGGTCGTGTCCTTGCCCAGGATTTGACCGAAAGCATCCTGGATTTCAGCGGAGATGGTGACCTTGTAGGTTGTACGGCCCTTGGTCTGTCCACCGAGGTTGAGCGTGTTGCCATAGACGTTGATGTTCAGGCCGGGTATCTCTGGCTCGACACGCACCATCTCTTCGGTGAAAACTTCCGCGTCAAGCGGGTTATTGAAGCGAATGGAAAAAGGCGTCAGCGGCGGGCATTTGTCGTTGTACCACGAGCAGCGATGTTCCTCGACACGCAATGGTGAATAGGTTGGGAAGCTGTAGGATTGCGTTTGCGTGGTGACCAACGGCCCTTCGGCGGAAGGCGTTCCGGGGCCAATCGTCACTGAAATGGTCGTGGCTGCCGGGAGCGGCTCGGTGGCTTTGAAGGCCAACCAGCGTCCCTCGAGGGCGTGCTTGACCAACTGGCTGGCGTATTCATCTTTTTCGATATCCTGAGCGCCAGCCAAAACCACGTTGACGCGCCGCCCACCCGCGCTAACCTGGATGCTCTCCAGGACTGCGCCGGGGTCGATGCGCTGGTCGAAGGCCGCGAAAAAGACCGGTTTGAGGGGCTGCGGGGAATCATACGGGTAGGTTGTGATCACCCTGGGTGGGGGTGTGGTAAAGGTCCAGGTGACCGGGTCGGCCAGCGTTCCCCCGGTGGCAGATTTTGTCCCGGCGGGGATGGATACCACATACTCGGTCGCCTTGGGCAGCCGGTCGATCAGTTTCGAGTCAGATTGGAAGGTGAGCGTCTTGGTGCCCAGCCAGCGCCAGGTGCCGGGGATGGCTGGTTCGATTTTGACCGGCACGGCCTCGGCGGCCAGGTCTTCCAGAGTCCCGAGTGGGACCATGGGTTGGTTGAAGGTGACGCTGACGAACGGCGCAATCGGGATTTCCCCTTCGGGGGCGAAGCGCAGCACTTTGAGCGGCCCGGCTTCGCCGACAATGGGTGTAGGCGCTGTTTCGACCACCGGGAAGGGCTCCTGGATGGTCTGGCCGGGGCGCGGCGGAGGCAGCAGTTCCCCCGGTAGCTTGAAATCGACCTGGTCGCCGGCCACGGCGGGCAGGGCTGGCAGACGTGCCAGGATCTGGTTGATTTCCTCCACTGTGAGCGGTTCACCAGTCGCCAGCGGCAGCGCTTCAAAAGCCTGTGGCTGAGCCTGACCTTCACTGAGTCGCATGGACATGCTGTAGGCCTCCCCTGTTTGTGTGGCCGGGCCGCTTGTGGCTGGCTTGGGCCTGGGCGTTGCGGTCGCGCCGCCTGGCGCATTCGTAAAAAATGGCAAATCGCAGGCCAGCATCAGCACAATCAGGGCGGCCAGGAAAATTCTCAGTTTGGTGCGGGAAAAATACTTCAAGTTGGCGCTCATGGGTCAATTTCTCCTTCCAACAGCATGACGTTCCAGCCTGGAAACTGGTTCCCGTCCAGGATGATGAAATCTGCAAAACAGGTTGCCTGGCACCGGTAAATGGGTGATAGCTGACAAAATCATTATATAACGGCAAGTGCCATTAACAATCACCCTCTGTAGGAAATTTGATCAGTCCCAAAATGTGGGGGGATTCCCAAAGAGCCAATTTTGTTACCTGAGTGGGCGTTCTACGCAAACGAAGGGGAACACCAAAAATTGCAGAAGGTTCTTCACCCTCCGCAAAAAATGGGCGGCTCGAGTAACCTGCGCACGAGCAGGCAGAATGACAAACCTGCGAATTGATGATGTGGTATTGTTCTCAATGAAGGGAATTGAAAGATGCCCTGCTTATTTTTTTACAGTTTTTTCGGGAATTCTTGAGGATTTCTTTACATTCGTGTGCTAAGATTCTTTCGCTGAAGGCGCGACGCCCTCAGTGCAGAGAGAGGAACTTATGAAAAAACTGATTTCAAGACTGACCCCCATCCAATGGCTGGCCGTAATACTGATTTTGATCGGCGTGTCCATTATGGTTCCCAAGGCCAGGGGCATGGTGGAATTCTACAGAGAAGCGCAATATGCCACAGTGAATCGTTTCCATGAGGGCAACCCCTCCCCTGACTTACTGCGCCCCTGGATGAGCATGCGCTATATCTCGGTGGCCTACGCCGTCCCGCAGAAATACCTGTTTGATACGGCAGGCATCCAACCGAGGAAAGAGACCAGCATGGTCGGCATTAACCGCCTGAACAACCAGCTCGGGCTTGGCAAGGTGGATGGTCAACCGGCGCTGATGAAAACCATCCGCGAGGCGATCCTGGCTTATCGCGCCAACCCGGTTGCCACCGGGCTGATTGAGCAGCATGTCGAAGGCTGGATGACGGTGGCTTACATCGCCAACAGCACCGGCATCCCGGCGGAAACCATCTTGCAAGGCGCAGGCATTCCGGTAGACGGGAATGCTTACGCCACGCTTGGCTTTTTAAGTGACAAAGTCAACTACCCGGGCAAAGAACGAGCCTTGGTGGCCACCATCCAGAAAATTGTCGACGCTCAAGGCGTAAAACCGGTGGCCCCATGAGTATCGATATCACTTCCCTTGCTCTCGGCTGGGTGGCCGCCTATGGTGCGCCGATGGTGGCGGGGCTGCTCTTTTTGGGTGGACTGGGCCTGCCTCTGCCCGGTACGCTGCTGGTCATTGCTTCAGGGGCGTTCATCCGCCTGAGCCTGTTGGACGCCTATTCCACACCGGCGCTAGGTTATTTGGGGACGATTGCCGGGGACGCCTCCCTATATGCGGTCGGTTATTTCGCCAGGGGCTGGATTCAACAACGCTTCGGACAGACCGCCGCCTGGAAAAGCGCGCAGGCGCTCTTCGAACGTCGCGGAGGGATCACCATCTTTCTGACACGCTGGCTGCTGACCGCCATCGCTTTCCCCGTCACATTGATTGCGGGCAGCAGCGGTTACCATTTCAGGAAATTCCTGATTTTTGATTTTTTGGGAGAATTGACCTGGGTCTTGCTTTACGGCGGGCTGGGCTATGCCTTTGGCAGCCAGTGGGAATTAATCAGCGATTTCATCTCCAACTTCAGCGGATTCGCGCTGGGTGCGCTGGCGCTGGGAGTGGGTATTTACCTGCTGGTGAAATTTGGCAAAAAACCGGCCGCGACAAGCTGAGACAAACAGGCGGCTTAAACTCCGGCTTTTAGCACCCGGCAGCCTCCAACCGGTTCGATCTGGTAGGCCCCACAGGCAGCCGGGATCAGAATCGTTTCGAGACGCTGTAAGGATTGGCTTTCGTCGCCAACGATAACTTTTGCCTGGCCTTCGATCAGAGTCAGTGCGTGGAAAGATTCGCCCTGGGTGTTTAAGCTGACCGATTTTTCCCTTGAAAAAACCAACTCAAGGTTGAAATACTGGCATTGACTCAAAACCCGCGTCTCGCCATCTGCAAGAACCGGCGCAGGCAATACCTCACCGGCGGCCTCGGGGCGCGAAACGGCCAGCGCCTTGTCGAGATGCAGTTTGCGCGTTTCGGACTGCGGACGGCCCCAATCGTAGACGCGGTAGGTCAGGTCGGAGGTTTGCTGGATTTCGTAAATCAGCAATCCCGGCCCCAAAGCATGGATCATGCCCGGGCTCATAAAAATGGTCTCGCCCGCCCGGACTTCCAACATTTGAACCAGATCGAGAATTGTCCCATTGCGGATGGCGTCAGCCAATCCTTCGGCGCTGACTTTGGGCTTCATCCCGGCGATCAACTTTGCCTCCGGAGCCGCCTCCAGCACTTGCCAGGCTTCCGTTTTCCCAAAGAACCCGGGCCCTTCGAGGGCAACGGCTTGCTCGTCATTGGGATGGACTTGCAGCGAAAGCCACGCGGCGCAGTCCAGGATTTTAACCAGGACGGGAAAACGCATTCCGGTTTGTGAGACTGCCCGGCGACCTAAAAGATCCACGCCAAATTCTGTCGCCAGATCGGCCAAGGTGCGCCCGGCATACGGCCCGGAAGCGACCAGGTCCTTTTCGTAAACAATCCAGGCCTCGGCAGTGGGGACAATTTCAGGGCGGAGACGCGCACCTCCCCAAACGTAATCGCGGTACTCGGGGGTCAAGCGGAAAGGGTGAGTAAGCATGCGGATAATCCAATCTCAAGGAAGGGATGGTCAACTACCTCAGACTATACCTTGAGCCAAAGCCTTTGTACAGGCTCATCGGGCGCATCGTTTGAGAATGGAACCTCAACTCGAGGCGCTGGCGTAACGGCGTAGCCCCAACCTGAAAAGGATTGATGCGACACTGACCAGCAGCAGCGCCAGCCCCAGGCTGGTGAGCAGACTCGGAATCGTCAGGTTCCCCATCAGCGCCTGGGCAGGGAGAGTGGTGATGACCCCGACCGGGACAATCCAGGTCAGGACCATTTGCAGCCAGCCGGGGTACATCCCCAGCGGGTAGCGCGCCAGTTGGAACAGGCCGTCGAAGACCCAGGTGAAAAGCACACCGGGGCTCCAGAAAATCAGCGCAGCAAAAATCAGCAGGATCGCGTACAGGATCAAGCTCCCAGACAGGAGGGTCAGCAGGAAGGCCAAAACCTGCCAGAGAGTCAGCGTCACCTGCAACTGGATCACCGCCACAAAGAGCACGCCCAGCCCGAGCAGCAGGTCAAAGAGCGCAAACAACCTCCATTTGCGCAGGCTGACCAGGAACTGGGTATTGACCGGGCGCAGGATGGTGAAATCGAAAGCGCCGCTCCAGATTTCGCCGTCCATCCCTGAAAGCGATTCAAGCCCCGGGCCGATGAACAGGCCGCGCAGGGCGCTGACCGTCAGGTAGACGCCCAAGAGCGCCAGCGTGGAGGGCAAATCCCAGCCGTGGACCTGGCTGACCTGCCCAAAGATGACCACAATCCCCAGAATGCCGGTCGCCAGGTTGAGCAGGGAGTAGAACAGGCTGATCAGGAAGTTGGCGCGATAGGCGGCTTCTTCCTGGAAGGAGGCCTGCATAAAACGGGCGATTAAGTGAAAAGGTCGCATCTCAGCCTCCAATCGCGGCATAGCGGCGCAGCCCCGCGCGCCAGAGCAGGGCAGAGAGCGTGACTGCCACCAGGAGCCAGGCGGCCTGGATGGCAAACCCGGCCAGCAGCCCCGCCGCATCCAACTGACCGGTCAGCACTTCGACCGGGAAGGCGACCATGTAACGGAAGGGCAGGATTTTGGCGGCCGTCTGCAAAGCGCCGGGCAGCAGGGCAATCGGCGCGACCTGGCCCGCCAGCAGGAAAATCAGCGAGTCTTGCAGCGCCAGCAGGGCATCGGCGCGGGTCGCCCAGAAGGCCAGCAGCGCCAGCCAGTAGCCCCAGAAAAAGCGCAAGGCCCAGGCCAGCACCAGCGCCGGGAGGAAGGCCAGTCCGTTTTCGAGGCGGAAATCCAGTTCGGGGCGCAGGATCAGCGCCAGCAGGGCCACGATCGGCAGGTCAAAGACGAGATAAACAACCTTTCCCGCAAATTCCGAGGCCAGCGCATCGTAAAGCGGTGGGATCGGACGCAGCAGGACGCGGTTCAGCTGCCCGTAACGGATCAGGTCGCCCACCGTCCAGTTGGTCTGGGCGTAGGTGACCTGGTTGACCAGGATCAGGATCAGGTAGTAGGCCACAAACTCGCCGCGCGTCAGCCCGGCAATAGTCTGCGTCCCGGCGGCTGTCGACCAGACCAGCAGGTAAATCAACGGGGGGATCATCCAGCCGAAGGCCAGGATAAAGAAAAAGCTGCGGTATTGCAGCCACGAAAGCCACAACCCGCGCACAAGTGCCCAGCCGCCGCGCGTCATAGGGCGCCTTCCGAGTAAATCTGGTCGATGACGGCCTCGATCGGCGGGTCTTCGACCGTCAGGTCGGCGACGGGCAGGGTTTGGAGCAGGTGCGCCGTCAGGGCGGGCGCCTCGGCGCGGGGGACCCGCAGGGTCAGGAGGTTGGCGTCGCTTTCAGTCACTTCCACGCCCGCCGGAAACTGGAGCAAGGCAGCCGGGGAGAGGGTTTCTTCGCTCAGGGTAATCCGCAGCAGCTTAAACGGGAGCAGTTGACGGGCGAGGCCGCCCAATTCCCCATCATACAAAACCTGCCCGTGATGGATCAGAATCACCCGCGGGCAGAGCGCGAGCACATCCGCCATGTAGTGACTGGTCAGGATGACCGTCACGCCGCTGCGCTGGTTGTACTCGGCCAGGAAGCGGCGCAGGCGGAGCTGCATCGAAACATCCAGGCCGAGGGTGGGTTCATCAAGAAAGAGCACCGCAGGGCGATAGAGCAGGCTGGCGGCCAGTTCACACTTCATCCGTTCGCCGAGCGACAGGTTGCGGACCGGTTTGGTCAGCAGTTCCTGCATCTCGAGCAGGTCGATCAGTTCATCCACGCTGCGGCGGAATTCGGCGGGCGGCATAGCGTAGATTTCGCCCAGCACGCGGAAGGAGTCCAGCGGCGGGATGTCCCAGAGCATCTGGCTTTTATTGCCCATCACCATGCTGATCTGCCGCAGGTAGTCGGGCTGGCGCTGCCAGGGGGTGAACCCGGCGACTCTGGCCGTGCCGGCGGATGGATGCAGCAGCCCGGAGAGCAGCTTGAGCGTGGTGGTTTTGCCCGCGCCGTTGGGGCCAATCAACCCGACCATGGCTCCCGTTTCGATCGAGAAGCTGACCTCGCGGACGGCGCAGACTTCGTCATAGGTTGGTTTGAGCAGGCTTTTCAGCGAGGCTGAAAGCCCTTCGGGGCGAACAGGGACGCGGTAGGTTTTACTCAGGTTTTGAACGTAGATTTGGGGTTCGGTCATAAAAGGGTTCCTTTTTCACGCTGAGTGAAATCAAAGCGCAAAATGATTGATAAAGTGCCCTTCGACTTCACCACACACAAATTGTGTGGCTCCGCTCAGGGCGAATCTGGTGTTTAAATTCATTCTACAACCCTGGTGCGCAATAGGAGGGTTTGTAAATTGGTGATCTTTGGGGCGCTGGTGATGGGGTACCTGCCCAGCTCGTAGGAGTAAAGCGAAACAACCTAAAGCAGACTTCCGAGTTCTTTGAGAACTCGGAAGTCTGCTTTTAGAGCATCTTCTTCAAACACTGCCCCGTGTACGATCTTTCCACTTCGGCGATCTGTTCGGGGGTGCCTTCGGCGAGCAGTTCGCCGCCTGCCAGGCCGCCTTCGGGGCCGAGGTCGATGACCCAGTCGGCGGCGTGCACCAGGTCGAGGTTGTGTTCGACAACCACGACCGAGTTGCCCGCTTCGACCAGTCTTTGAAGCACGATCAGCAGGCGGGCGGTGTCGGCCGGGTGCAGGCCGGTGGTCGGTTCATCGAGCAGGTAAAGGGTTTTGCCGGTGCCGCGGCGACCAAGCTCTTTGGCAAGCTTGACCCGTTGGGCCTCGCCGCCCGAGAGCGTCGTGGCGGGCTGTCCGAGCTGGAGATAGCCCAGGCCGACATCCGTCATCACTTTCAGGCGCGATCTGGCAGCCGGGATGTCTTTGAACAGGTCGAGAGCTTCCTCGACGGTCAGGTTCAAAACCTGCGAGATGTCGTAGCCGCGCCCCGTGCTGGAACCGGGACTACTTCGATACTTGACGGAAAGGGTCTCACGGGTGAAGCGCCGGCCATGACAGGCCGGGCAGCGCACTTCGACATCGGGCATGAAGTGCATTTTGACGGTTAACGTGCCGGCCCCTTCGCAGCGTTCACAGCGCCCGCCGGGGACGTTGAACGAGAAGTGGCGGGCGGTCAGTTTACGAGTTTTGGCTTCAGGCTGGGCGGCAAAAGCCTCGCGGATGGGGGTGAAGGTGTCGGAGTAGGTGGCGGCGTTTGAGCGCGGGATGCGTCCGATATGGGCCTGGTCGATGGTGATGACCTTGTCGATGTGCTCAAAACCGTCGATCGAGTCATGCTCGCCGGGAGTGTCGGATGAACCGTTGAAACGGGCGTGGGCGGCAGCGTCGAGGATGTCGAAGATCAACGAGGATTTGCCGGAGCCGGAGACACCTGTCACCGCCACCAGAACCCCGAGCGGAATCCGCACCGTCAGGTTTTTCAGGTTGTACTGGCGCGCGCCGTGGATGGTCAGATGGTGTGGGGCGGATTGGCAATCCATCCTACGGGTAGAAACGGTTCGTTTACCGGCCAGAAAGGCCCCGGTGAGAGAGTTTTCCGCCGCAGCCACCTCGGCCGGCGTCCCGGCGGCGACAATTTGTCCGCCGTGTTTCCCGGCTCCCGGGCCGACATCCACCAGATAATCGGCGGCGCGGATCATTTCCAGGTCGTGTTCAACCACCAAAACCGTGTTGCCCAGGTCGCGCAGGCGGCGCAGGACGCTGATCAGACGCTGGGTGTCGCGCTGGTGCAGGCCGATGGTGGGCTCGTCGAGCACGTACAACACGCCGGTCAGACCGGAGCCGAGCAGGGACGAGAGTCGCAGGCGCTGGGCCTCGCCCGCCGAAAGGGTCGGCGAGCCGCGCTCCATGCTCAGGTAGCCCGCGCCAACCTCGATCAGGCGGCCCAGGCGGTCGTGCAGATCGTCGAGAATCGGTTCGGCGATCAGGGCTTCGTCAGGTGTAAAGTGCGGATGCAAGCTATTCAGCCAGTCGCGCAGATCGTTGAGCGGCAGGTGCGCCAGGC
>DHVZ01000065.1 GCA_002412925.1 Anaerolineales bacterium UBA5195
TGGATTGAAACTTCGCGCAAAATCTACGCCGCGCTTTTGATTCTTTACCCGCAAGAACATCGTGCCGAATTTGCCGAACCGATGCGCCAGGTTTTTCGTGATCAATGCCGCACTGCCTATGAGCAAAGGGGGCGATTTGGAATACTCCTGCTCTGGCTGCGCACCCTGCCAGATCTGGGCTACACGGCCCTGCTTGAGCATGTCACCTCGCCGCGGGCCACCTGGGGCCTGATGGAACCCGTCCCAAATGCGCCGCTGCCCTGGAAAGGTGTTTTCCTGATTCTGCTTCCAGGATTGGCCTACCTGGCCGGTCAGATCGCACAGCTTATCACAGGCGAAACCTGGTTCTATTTTGTCACCTACCGGGTAACGTTTTTCCTTATCATTCCTCCACTCATTGCCTGGGTCATTACCCGCCGGTTCCCGCTCTGGGGGTTGATTCCGTTGGGCCTGTTCTTCAGTGTCACGCAAGAGACCGGATATCAGTTCATCGCCACGCATCCGAAGCTCTTTTCAGGCAATCCGATTCTGAAAGTGATCCAGAATGCCGCTCGCCAGGTTAGCGAAAACCTGTGGCTTCTGCTTATTCCCCTAGCAATAACTACCCTGCTGCTCGGATGGTGGTATGTTCGCCAGAAAAAACCGATGCGCAGCTTCTGGTTTTGGCTGGGCGTTTACGCGCTGGTCGTCTGCGCCAGATTTGGGCAGGAGTATCCCTGGGCCGCGCAGGCCGTGGGCGATCTCTCAACTTACTATAGTGACCAAGGAGTATGGGAATGGATATATTCACTCATCGCATCGATTTTATACCCTTATGTCGCGTTCCTGCTATTGATCTTCCTTGGGGCGTTCTTCACGCGCAGGCACGGTTTTTTCGCCATCCTGATTCTAGTCGGATATATCATCCCGACCTCCGTGATAGGGCCGCAAGACTTTAACCAGTACCCCAATCCGACCCTGGCCCTGGGTGTCTTTAGCACCGTCATTCTGGTTTACCGGTCGATCCTGACCCTGGTTGCCCCCATCTGGATGTCGCGCAATCCTTCGCAAACAGGCAAAAAACGCGTCATCCTGATTTCCATCGCGGCAGCCCTGGCCATCCACGCTGTCACCCAGTTTTATCGAGTCATGTTGTTATCCCCGGCCTACCTCACATCAAATTGGATTTTCTCCGTGGCACTCGATGAACTCAAACTGATCAGCGCCTTCCTGCTGGCTATCTCCATCTATCAAAACGCCCCTTCGCAAATAGATGAGCCAGAGCCAGCCCAAATCCGACCTGCGGAACTAACTACTTAACCAATAACGGCTATAAAAAAAGACAGCCTGGACTGAAATGTCCGGGCTGTCTTTGCGAATCTACCTGAATAGAAGATTTTTACAATAACCGCGCCGCAATCACCAGCGGATGGTCGGCGGCGCGGTGTGCGCCATCAGCGATCTGGGCGCGGCAGGAGGCGCCGGGGGCGGCAATCTGTGTTTCAATGCTGGCGGCGCGGACGGTGGGCAGCAGAACCAACTCACCAACCGCCATCGAAACCTCGTGGTGTTCCTTTTCGTAGCCAAATGCGCCGGCCATACCGCAGCAACCAGATGGGACGATTTCCACCTCGAAACCGAGGACGCGCAGGAAAGCCGCTGTGGCCGCCTGCCCCACCGGGAATCCGTCTGGCGCTGGGGGTTGGGCTTTCTGGTAGCAATGGCCGTGGAGGAGGACGGTGTCAGGCGAAGAGGTGTCAGGTGTCAGGTGTGCGGTGTCAGGTTGTTGATTTACGGGTGAAATATTAGCCAACAGATTGACTACACGCTTCTTTTGAGTGCCAGGAAGGTTTCGGACGAGAAACTCGTCGATCAGGAAGGCGCGGGCGGCGATGGCAACCGCTTCGGGGCGGCGCTCGGCCGGGACGAGGTCGCGCAGTTCGTCTTTGAGCGTATACAGCTCGGACGGTTCGATGCCCAGGATGGGCAGCTCCCCACGCGGGTCAAGGCGGCGGATGGCGTCGAGCAGTTTCAGATGGTGAGTCCGCGCTTCGGGCAGGAAGCCTTTCGAGATCAGCGTCCGGCCAGCCCCAAGCAGCGGGATTTCGATCAGCTTGATTCCGGCGGCGTCCAACAGAGACAACGCAGCAGATTCAATCTCCGGCTCGAAGTGGCGGGTGAAAGCGTCGGGAAGATATAAAACGGTTTCAGGCGGGGAGGTTTCAGGTGAGGAAGTGTCAGGTGTCAGGTTGGGTGGTTGAACGGCCTGCCCTGAGCTTGTCGAAGGGTTGAACGTTAAACGTTTAACGTTCAAAGCCGAACCGAACTGGGGCAGGGGACGTTCGGCGCTTATTCCGAGAATGGGATTGATCATTTTGCGGATAAGTGAGAAGCGCAAGAGGGTGTTGAGCGGCCTTCCGATCCGCAAGAGGGCAACCAGCGCGCCGAGGGCTCCGATGTAGGCAAAAAGATAGTCGCGCAGGGGGCGGCGATGGCTGCGATAGTAGCATTCAAGAAAGGCATATTTGAGCTTGGCGATGTCGACGCCGCTCGGGCATTCAGACTTGCAGCCTTTGCAGGCCAGGCACAGGTCGAGGGCCTGTTTGACTTCGGCTTCGGAGGGCGCTTCAGGCCTGGCGCTGACCAGAGCGCGCATCAGGTTGGCGCGGCCGCGGGTGCTGAACATTTCGATGCCCGTGGCCTGGAAAGACGGGCACATCACGCCGCCATCTTTGCGGCAGACGCCCGCGCCGTTGCACTGCTCGATGGCCCCGGTCAGGCCGCCCTGCGCGCTGAAATCGAGGCTGGTCGCCCAGCCCTCGGAATGGTAATTCGGGCCATAGCGCAGGTGGCTGTCCATGGGTGGAGTATCGAGGATTTTGCCGGGGTTGAGCAGGTTGTGCGGGTCGGCGGCCTGCTTGAGGGCGCGCATGGCTGCGACCAGGGTCGGGCCATACGTTGCTTCGAGAAACTCCGAACGCAGCAAGCCGTCACCGTGCTCGCTGGACATGGCTCCTCCCAGCCGCAGGGTCAGGGCCAGGGTTGCTTCGGCGATGCTGCGCAGGGAGCGGATGCCATCGCCTGTACGCAGATCGAGCAGGGGCCGGACGTGGAGTGTGCCCGCCGAGGCGTGGGCGTAGTACGCACCGATCGTGCCGTGCGCCGCCAGGATTTTGTCCAGTTCGCGCACAAATACACCCAGGTTTTCAACCGGGATAGCGCAATCTTCGATGAAGGCCACCGGGCGTTTGGGGCCGGGGCCGGAATCGAGAATGCCCAGGCCAACTTTGCGGACGTTCCAGACGCGGGCCTGTTCTTCGCGCGATTCGGCGATCACCACCTGCGCGCCGAGGGCCTGGGCACGCTCGCGCAACCCTTCGGCTGTTT
>DHVZ01000094.1 GCA_002412925.1 Anaerolineales bacterium UBA5195
CAAGAAAGGCACCACGCATTTCGTCGCCGCTTTGGCGTTGAATGCAGCTATCGGATCTTACGGCGTTTGCGAGCCACAACAACTTCCCGTAATCCAGTCTTGCGCTTTTTCTTGCTGAGCCTGGGTTTGATCCTGACCAGTGTTTGGGTCCTTCTCCGTTGGGAGTTCGCTCGTTTACTCGCAACCGGCCTGCGCCGCGTCGATGAAAAGTTATTCCGCCTTCATCGATTTAGCAAACTACTAATCCGCTCCATTGAAAAACTTTACGGCACAATTTCTGCCATCCCTACTCACCTTTCACCGCAATCTGTGATTTACTGAATTTGGTTCAGGCGCGAATGTATGAGCTTATACAGGCTCACCTCACCCGTGTATCCATTGCAAACCTTGCGTGGCCACCAGCAAGCCCAACAGGCAAGCCGTCACTGCCACCAACCTGCTTCTCATGCGCCGCGAAAAGGTGGTAGGCCATAGTGATGGCGTTGTATTGGGCGCCTTCGGTCACCATTACGATGGCGTGAGCCTGTCCACGCTCGTAGGCGTTCCTTAATTCTGTCGCCAGGTCTTCGGGATTGGTCTGACTTCCGAAATCGCAATTGCTTCAGCATTCGATGCCTTGATTGATCTCTAGCTTAGGCAGTCATGGGCTGGTCAGGTGTCAGAACCTTAAATTCCAGCCCTTCCTTGCCACGCTCTACATGGATGGTCTCACCTTCATGGAACGCGCCGCTCAGGATCTTTACCGCCAGCGGGTCTTGCAACTCGCGCTGGATCGCTCGTTTGAGGGGGCGGGCGCCGTAATCGGCGTCGTAACCGACCTCGGCCAGGTAGGCGCGCGCCTCCGGGCTGATCTCCAACCGAAAGCCGCGTCCTGCCAGCAGTGCGGAAACATGCCGCAGTTGGATTTCCACCACCTGTACCAGATCTTCGCGGCTGAGCGCATGGAAGATGATAATCTCATCGATGCGGTTCAGGAACTCGGGTCGGAAATGCGCCTGCAGGGCATGCGTGATTGCATCGCGCATGATGTTGACTTCCCTGCCCCCCATCCAAAGTTCTCCCCCGAGGTTGGAAGTCATAATGACCAGTGTGTTGCGAAAATCAACTGTGCGGCCTTGCCCGTCGGTCAGGCGGCCATCATCCAGCAGTTGCAGGAGCACGTTGAAGACATCCGGGTGAGCTTTCTCGATTTCATCGAACAGCACCACACAATAGGGGCGGCGCCGCACTAATTCGGTCAACTGGCCGCCTTCCTCGTAGCCGACATACCCAGGCGGTGCGCCAATCAGGCGGCTGACGGTGTGTTTCTCCTGGTATTCGCTCATGTCAATCCGAATCATGGCGTGTTCATCGTCAAACATGAATTCGGCCAGCGCGCGCGCTAGTTCGGTCTTGCCGACGCCGGTTGGGCCAAGAAAGATGAACGAGCCCAGCGGACGGTTCGAATCCTGCAACCCGGCTCGCGCGCGGCGCAGAGCGTTCGAGACGGCCTTAAGGGCTGGCTCCTGCCCGACAACCCGTTCGCGCAGCCGATCTTCCATGTGCAAGAGTTTATGGGTCTCGCCTTCCAGAAGTTTTGAAATCGGGATGTGGGTCCAGCGCGCAACGATCTGGGCAATTTCCTCGGCATCCACTTCCTCTTTGAGCAAAGCCCCACCCTGAGCCTGCACCTCCTTCAGGTGGCGTTCCCCTTCTGCCAGTTTCTTTTCCAACTCTCGCAAGGTTTCATAGCGCAGGCGCGCAACCTTTTCCAGGTCGGCCTGTCGTTCAGCGCGTTCGATCTCCTGGCGGGTTTGGTCGATCTGCTCCTTGGTTGTGCGCAATTCGGCGATAGCCTGTTTCTCGGTCTGCCAGCGCGCCTGGAGTTCGTGCGACTTTTCCTTCAGATTCGCCAGTTCTTTTTCGATGTTTTCCAGCCGCTCTTTGGATGCCTTGTCTTTTTCCTTTTTTAGCGCCTGGCGCTCGATCTCGAGCTGCATCACCTGCCGGTCAACATCGTCCAACGCCTGCGGCTTGGAATCGATCTCGGTTCTCAGCCGCGCACCCGCCTCGTCGATCAGGTCAATGGCTTTATCGGGCAGGAAGCGATCGCTGATGTAACGCTGCGACAGCGTCGCGGCGGCCAGGACGGCAGCATCGGTGATGCGGACCCCATGATGAACTTCGTAACGCTCCTTGAGTCCGCGCAGGATGCTGACGGTATCTTCCGCTGAGGGCTCTTCGACGATGACAGGCTGGAAGCGGCGCTCGAGGGCGGGGTCCTTCTCAATATATTTGCGATACTCGTTGAGCGTGGTTGCGCCGATCAGATGCAGTTCGCCGCGCGCCAGCATGGGTTTGAGCATATTGCTGGCGTCCATGGCGCCCTCAGCCGCGCCTGTGCCAACGACCGTGTGCATTTCATCCAGAAACAGGATGATCTCCCCTTCAGAATCGGTGATCTCTTTCAAAACGGCTTTCAGGCGTTCTTCAAACTCGCCACGGAACTTGGCTCCGGCCACCAGAGCACCCATATCCAGTTGAAAGAGACGTTTGTGCTTGAGTCCTTCGGGGACATCCCCATTAATCATCCGCTGGGCCAGACCCTCAACGATGGCAGTCTTGCCAACGCCTGGTTCGCCGATCAGGGCCGGGTTGTTCTTCGTCCGGCGCGAGAGAATCTGAATCGTCCGGCGGATCTCCTCGTCGCGCCCGATGACCGGGTCGAGTTTCCCCTGGCGGGCCATGGCGGTCAGGTCCTTGCCATATTTCTCCAAAGATTGGAAGGTGCCTTCGGGGTTTTGCGAGGTGACCCGCTGCGAACCGCGCACTTGTTTTAGCGCGGCCAGGATCGCATCCTTGGTCAGGCCAAACTGAGTCAAGCGCTTGCTTTCGCTGCTGTCGGCCAGGGCCAGGAGCAGATGCTCGGTGGAGACATAATCATCCTGCATACCCTTGGCATAGCGTTCGGCGCCGGTCAGAACTTCCGCTGTCTGGCCGGAGAGGCGGACTTCCAGATTGCTGCCCTGGATCTTGGGCTTTTTCTCCAGTTCGCCGGTCAGTTCTGCCTGGATGGCTTGTGTGCCGCCGGAAGCTTTGGTGATGATTGCCCGAACGATTCCATCTTCCTGTTGAACCAGCGCTAACAGCAAATGGATGGGTTCAACCACCTGGTGCTGGTAGTCTTGCGCCAGATTTTGAGCAGCCAGTAAGGCTTCCTGAGATTTTTGGGTGTACTTATCAAGATTCATAGAATCCTCCGTAATGTCATTCCTGAAATTCCAGCTCGATCCAGGTGGCCTCGTAATAGGTTTCACGGTAACGAGCCAGACGCATCTGTTGGCTGGCAGACTGGGCGCTTAGTTCGGTTTCCAGGTGGCGAATTTGAGACTGTAATTCAATCACCTGGCTGCGCAGGCGAAGGATGGCCTCGGCGGCAGATGTGTTCACACCCAGGTCTGTGTTTAAACGACGCTGACAGCGCAACTCATAGCCTTCGTATGGACCATAAAGATATCTTTTTGGGGATGAATTTTCGGATTTCATGCCTTCACCTCATTTGGGGTGCGGTCAGCCCGGGAGGCGGCCAACTCACGGATGCTGTTGACTTCCAACTCGGTCAGAGAATCAGGCAGCACCAGCCTGACCAGAGCAAACAGGTCGCCGCGTGTTTTGAGATCGCCCAGGTGGGGCATACCCTTGCCGCGCAGCCGGAAACTCCGCCCGGCATTGGTGCGTGGGGGAATGGTCAGAATCAGCGGTCGTTCCAGCGAGGAAATGCGGATTTCACCGCCCGCAATGGCGGTGAATAGATCGACCGGGACCTCCATGTGTAAATTATCCCCATCCCGTTCGAAACTGGCATGTGGCAGAACCTGGACGATTAAGTACAAATCCCCAGCCGGGCCGCCGTTCTGACCTGGTTCTCCCTGGCCTGCCAAACGGACGCGTGAGCCGGTGCGCACACCTGCCGGAAGACCGGCCTTGATCCGGTGCCCATCGATTTCGAGGAGGCGTTCCGTGCCCTGAAAGGCCTCTTCCAGGGTCAGATCGACTTCGTAATCGAGATCACGGCCTCGGCGTGGGCCGCCTCGGCCACTTTTCCGCGTTTGTCCAAACAGACTGGAAAAGAAGTCGGAATACGGCGAGTCGCTGCCAAACAGGTCTTCCAGATCTTCCGGATTGACAGTTTGGGTGCGCGCCCCTTGGCCAGGTTCCGCTGACCAGTTTTGCCAGTTGAAATCTTGCTGGCGCTGGCCGGTTTTCTGCCATTGCTGGTATTCAGCCCGCAGCTCATCGTACTTCTTGCGCTGCTTCGCATCCGAGAGAACCTGGTACGCCTCGTTATAGGTCTTGAATTTCTCTTCGGCTTCCTTGTTGCCGGGGTTGACATCCGGATGATGTTTGCGCGCCAACTGGCGGAAGGTTTGCTGGATGACTTTCTTATCGGCGTTCGGCGCGACACCCAAGATTTCATAATAATCTTTAAAGTCCATTGGGCACCGTCTTATTCGTCTTCCTGCTCACTGGCTGACTCTTTACTCTTTCTGGAGAGCCATCTTTTATAAGCAGACTCAATTTCATCTGTTGTGTGGGTATCGCAGGCGACCAGCGGTTGTTGAGCATCCGGCACAATTTGACCGCCGGGGCTGGTCACAGTGCAATCCACCAACTTATTGTCCGGGGTATAGACGGCCAGTAGATTGAATAGTTTGGCGCAGACGAGGCAGCCATGTATTTCCACTGCATTTTTATTTTCAGACATGCTCATCTGTCTTTTGGAGCCAACCTTTCTTCTGCCAGGAATCCAAATATCTGGGCTCGGGCCAATATTTTCCGGGAATGAAGTCGGAGCACTCAACAGGAAATATGCCCCCGCCACGGTTGGATCGCGACCAGCCGAATTCGATCTCGCGATCACAGCCTGCGCAATTGACATAAAACTTGTCATTTCCCGGGTTGTTCTGCGGTTCGAAGATTTCATATTCTTCTGGTTTGGAAGCAGAGTCATCTTTTGCATACTCACCGAAGTCGCCTCGCTCAACTTCACCGTCCAGATTTTTCTGTACTTTTTCTTTAAATTCGAAATGCCAGCGATGATCAGCCTCGAGTGACCCCCATTCCTGCCAGGTTTCGCTCTCAGGCCCGGCCAGGATGCTCCAAACACGGTAGACGGACAGTTTATGGCCATCGCATGTTTTACAGGTAAACTCCCATGGTTGCTGTTCGTTCATGGCTGCACTCCTTCTGGCAATTCTCATAACCGCTTGGATTGATTGGTTTTGAACGCGATCCAGCGGGTTGGTTTAGTAGTTCCGCTGTTGGTTGCGACGTTCACAAACCTGGCGTTCCACCGCATCCAAAGCACCATCCAGGGTGGATTCGAAATGCTCACCTTTTTCGGTGGCTGCGATATTTTTGTACATTTTCGGTAATCATCGACAATGGTATAGCGCCGACTGAACGCGCAACGGCTTTATTTCTTGCCAAACAGCAAGGTTTCCACAGACTGTAGATTTTTAGCCAACAATCCAAGATCTGCCTGCGCGGTGCGCGAGTCGGTATCCACGCTATCCAATATCAGCTTGAGACGTGTCTGCATGCTGGCCGCCAAGTTGGCGTCAACCGTTTCTACCAATGGTTTCAAAGTTTCCAAACGAACGGCTATGTCCGACAAAGCAACTTTAGCCCCTGAAAGGTTATCGCTTTGGAGTTCGATATGGGCAGTCTTGAGTTCAACAAGTGTTCTGAGTAATTCGATATGCAGATTGCCGGAATCCAAGTTTACCTGCAAATTCTCTTTGTCCAGTTCGAGCGCCGAAATGCGGTCATTTGTCGCTGCCAGTTGCGCTGACAGATCATCCACCTGACTTTGCGAGTCTGCCATGGATTGTTTCGCCTGGCTGAGTTCATCTTGCGTTTGCGTTAAGTTCTCGGTCAGCTCGGCTTTCATGGGGCTATAGCGCGCAAAGTGGTTGGTCAGAAAACCTGCTAGAAAAACGATAACAACTGCCGCCAGCCCAATCAATGCAAGAAGCAGTATACGTTGGAAACTCTCCATTTTTTTGGGCTTTTCCGCTTGAGCAGAGAAAGATTCTGTCTCTGCATGTTCTAATTCAGGCGCAGGTTGTTCCGAGGCGGGAGCGGGTGAAACAGTTTCGGGGTTTTCGGATTCTGGTTTATTCGGTTCAACAGTCATCGTGATACTCCTTGATTGGTTTTCGTTCGTGGCTGCGCTCTTTTTGACAATCATCATAACCGCTTGAATTGAGTGGCTTTGAACGCGATCCAGTGGGTTGGTTTAGTAGTTTCGCTGTTGTTTGCGATATTCACGAACCTGGCGTTCCACCGCATCCAAAGCGCCATTCAGGGTGGGTTCGAAATGCTCACCTTTTTCGGTAGCTGCGATATTCTCTGCGCCCATATAGACAACGATGGTCACTTCGTTTATATAGGCTGTCTCACGTTCTTTGGCAGGCAGCTTAAAGTTAACCATCGCGCCTGAAATATCGTTGTGACCTTCTGCCAGTTTGCTAAGCCGGTTTACGGCCTGAGTGTAGAAGGCGTTCTCACTTTTCTTCACATCATCAATTTCATTATTAAACTCAATCGGAAAATTTGCTTTATCCATTTTTATCTCCTTGGGTTTCTCTTTATCCAAACAGATCGCCAACACTAATAGCGAAAAACAGCCGCGATGGGTGAATCTGTTGGCATTTCGGCCTGGGAAAGTGTGTAAATGCTTCCGCCATTCTGCAGGCTCTTCATCGCCGCAAAGTCGATGAGCGCGAGGTTATTTTCTTTGCTCTGTTCATCCGAACGATGAGTAACCATGCTAGTTTCATGGTCAAACGCCCCCCAAACCTGAGCCTCTACGGATAAGAGAAGTTTGTCCACACGCCCATTAAAGGTGGCTGTGACAATCTCATCAATGTTGTCTGTTGCTTTCTCTGTGCCAGCAAGCTGCTGATATTGTTCCGCGGCTTTTTCCATTTCCTGGCGGAAGTATGTTTCGACGATAGGCCAGGCTTGCTCCTGTAATTCTTCAGGCCGCAAATGCTCAGGACTTCCGGTGATGCCTGCTTCCATAATATGGGGATATTCGCTGACCTTGCGATAAATCGGCAGCAGGTAATCGACACCTGCCAGGACGAGCGGCGCTTGCTGTTCACGAAATATTTCTTTGAGGCCAGTATCCACCAGGTTGAGATACTGCTCAATCAAGACCTTATTTTCCTCTTCGCCGGGCCCCTGTCCATGGAACATGCCATGCCCTGCCGTACTGCGAGACGTTCCCGTGCGCACCTGCAATTGTTTTTGTTTATCATCAAGCCTGAGGGCTGTTTCCATACTTGCGGGTGTCTTTTCCGGCAAATCAATTTGTCCCACGCTGTAACGTGTTCCTTCAAACAGCCGAACCTCATCCTGGCTGAGAGCCAGAATAAAGTAATGTCCATTATTCGTGAAAAGTGGCAAAACAGGCCTGACATAATAGGCTTGAGAGATGATAAGCAGTTCCTCGACGGAAAACGGGAGGTGATAATAATGAAAATCATCCTCTGCTATAAATACAGCCAAACCATCGTGCTGATGACTCCAAAAATTGGAGTCATCCAATAATGCCTGGGCAGGCTGGAGTAACGCGCTTACTTCGCGAGGTCCCGTCCCATTGTCCAAAAACTGCTTTTCCGCCTCTCGCAGAAGATTTTTGAAGCGGATGGGATCTTGCTGGGTATCCTGACCCGCGCGATGTGTTGGTAGAAAAATCGATATACTTGGACTTGCCACTTGCTGTGCCAATGCCTTGAGTTGCTCTAGTGTTAAGTTTTTCATCAGTTACTCCTCCATTTTTATCTAGCTTCATTGAATTCATTGATAAACTCAAGCGCTTGTTACCTCGCAATGACATACACGAAACAATCGTATAAGAATATCGATATTAGGCTCAAAAAGTCTCGAGGGTCGATCTGATTTCGACTTTTCCTGATGTCATTTATCAACCTTTGCTCCTTTGGCGTATGCATGACTTTGAGATAATTATCCAACATTTGGTCACCCAAATAGGCTAACCGCTCATTGTCATATATTTCAGACTGGTTTGCCTCGAACTTGCCATTAATCATACTCAAGAGCATTTCGCCTTTTATTGCCCCATCGATTTTTCTTTTTCCTGGCTCCAAAATGCCATAATACAAGTCGCTTTTATAAGAAATGGTGTTTCTTTCTGCTTGCGACAAGGAGCCGATTGCCTTCGGCGACCAAAATGTGGAATTGGTCAACAAAGCCATTTGCATCAGGGACTCGTATAATTCGCTTTTTGTATGAAATTCTGGCGCGACGTAATACACCAGATTGTTCATATCCTCCAGGTTTAGTAATAATTCGTGCCGTTTGTTCCTGTTTTTTGGATGGATTAGGAAACGGTAATAGGGAATTCCCCAATCATCATTCAATGATGCGGCAGTACCAACAATTCGTTCACTCAATTTACACTGAATGAACAGCAACACGCTGCTGGTATTCATGTCGGTTCTGAAAACCGCTTCTTTCTGTAACGATGGGAATATTGGTGCGCCCAGAGTCAGTAAACCATGTTGGGTCACCAGTTCGAAAGTGAGCGCTGCACTGAAAGAAATATCCGTTATTTCTGTTTTCATTATCTTCTCCTTTCACTAAACGAATTAAGGAGGCAGATTATCAAATTCAGACATGAAGCACCCCATAGCCTGCCAGCAGATACCATCCGTGAACTCAACTTGAGCGTTTACAGGGATTTCTGTTTTTGCATTTCCATCATAAATATCCGGATTTCAAGACTGTGAAACCGGTCAGTTCAGGCCAAAGTGCCAGCCATGAATCCATCCTATAACAAAACATCCCCGTTTACATCCATCGACCGGGGTAGATTCGTCTCCGCCACTTGGGGGATGGATTATCGGTTGACGCTACGTGGATTCATTCTTTTCGGTCTTTACTCACAATTACTCTCCTTATTGATTGTCACTTTATCGTTTGATTTTCAGCAAACGCGCATTGATGGCTACAATTACCGTGCTCGCCGCCATCAGCGCCGCTCCTACAGCTGGGCTGAGCAACACACCCCAGGCGTAAAGCGCTCCGGCTGCCAACGGAATAGCGATAACGTTGTAGCCTGCAGCCCACAGAAGGTTCTGAAGCATCTTTTGATAGGTAGCGCGAGAAAGTTGGATGATAGCCACCACATCCAGCGGATTGCTGCGTACCAGAATAACGTCGGCTGTTTCGACGGCCACATCGGAACCGGCACCGATAGCAATGCCCAAATCAGCCTGCGCCAATGCCGGGGCATCGTTTACGCCGTCACCAGTCATGGCTACCAGCACACCCCCAGATTGAACTTCCTTCACTTTAGCGGCTTTGTCCTGGGGCAGGACTTCCGCGAAATATTCGTCCAGTCCGATCTGATCCGAAACCCATTTGGCTGTCGCCTTGTTGTCGCCGGTGAGCATCATACAGCGGATATCCAACGCCTTAAGGGCATCAATGGCTTGCTTCGCCTCGGGGCGGATGATGTCGGCCAACGCAATCGCGCCTTTTAACTCCCCGTCAACGAGCACAAAGACGACCGTCTTACCCTGGGCTTGCAGCGGTTCGACGCGCTCGTCGGTCATGCCAATTTTTTGTTCATCCAGATAACCTGGGCTGACCACCTTGACATCCCTACCATCGACTTTGCCTTCGACACCTTTGCCCGGGAGGCTTTTGAAGTTCTCGACGGGCAGCTTCTTTTCGGATGCGGCACTGATGGCTTTGGCGATGGGATGTTCGGATTTTGCGTCTACGGAGGCCGCGTACTTGCGCAGTGATTCTTCGTCGATGTCTTTCGAAAGCAGCAGCGTGTCGGTCACGCCAAAGCGGCCTTCGGTCAGCGTGCCAGTCTTGTCGAAAATGATGGCTTTCATGTTCCGAGCACGCTCGAACGCCACACGGTTACGCAAGAGCAGGCCGTTTTTTGCAGCCAGTGCCGTGGAGACAGCTACCACTAGCGGAATAGCGAGACCCAGGGCATGGGGGCAGGCGATAACCATCACGGTCACAGCGCGCTCAATCGCAAACGAAAAATCCTCACCCATGAAAAGCAGCCAAGCTAAAAAAGTGATTGCTCCGCCGCTTAGAGCAACAATAGTGAGCCACTTTGCTGCGGTATTAGCCAAGTCCTGCGTCTTTGATTTACTTTCCTGAGCCTGTTTGACGAGATCGATCACCTGCGATAGAAAAGAATCCTTGCCGGTGCCTTTGACCTCGATGGTCAGCGAGCCTTCGCCGTTGATGGAACCACCAATGACCTTGCCGCCGGTCTTTTTAGTAACCGGGGTTGCCTCCCCAGTAAGCATCGCATCATTGACCGAGCTCTCGCCCTCCATAATCACGCCGTCTGCAGGGATTTTCTCGCCGGGCTTGATCAGAACCTTGTCACCCACCACCAGTTCGCTTAGCGGTACATCTTTGATGCTACCGTTGGGCATCAGTTTATGCGCGTCGGAGGGCATGAGTTTTGCCAGTTCCTTCAGGGCTTTGGATGCCCCCATCACCGACTTCATCTCGATCCAATGCCCCAGCAGCATAATGTCAACCAGGGTAGCCAACTCCCAGAAAAACATCTTGCCGGTCAGGCCGAAAACCACCGCACTGCTATAAAGATACGCCGTGGCAATAGCAACGGAAACGAGCGTCATCATTCCAGGTTGCCGAGATTTGACTTCATCGACAAAGCCTTTGAGGAACGGCCAGCCGCCGTACCAAAAGACCGCGGATGAGAAAACAAACAGGATATAAATATCGCCTGGAAAGCGAATGGC
>DHVZ01000054.1 GCA_002412925.1 Anaerolineales bacterium UBA5195
TTAGCCAACTCTAAACTCAAGTAATTAAGCATATCTTTGCAAATTAAACACCATTTATAAATTATGATAGCTCCCTATTAGAATCATTGCAAGCAACTTTGCAACAATGAAAGCGCAAAAGTTACATTTATCTTAAGTAATAGGATTAATGTAATACTTAATAAATATTTCTCTACCGTGCATCTGACCTGAAAGGTCAGTCTTGGCCTTGGGAACGTTAATTGTCGGGATCGTAACTGGGCGAAATGCGCAATTGTCATCTGTGAGCGCACAGACAGTCACCAAGGACAAGGATAAGAGTACCGAAATGCGTCTGAGGCACTTGGTTAAGCATATAAGTATTGATATGTGGATTTACCTGCCTTTTGCCAAACAGATACTGGAAGCCTTATCGGCTTTGCCCTTGAGATTGGTGATGGATAGGAGCCAGGTTGGGCGAGGGTGCATGGTTTTGATAGTTGTATCATCAAACACGTACCTTTATGCGGGGTTGTCTACAGGGCAAGAAAGCCCATACAACAGCTCCGTGTCACATCCAGGCGCTTACCAAAGTTTTGCTGCTCATCCCTGCTGATGGTTAGGTTGTTCTGTTGGGCGAAGCGGAGTACGACACGACTGAGATGTTGTTATGGGTCAAGGAACAAGAGCGTTGCGGCTTTGTTTTGCGGATATCGCCACAAATATATGTGCAAGAAGGCTCATAAAGCCAACCAATTAGCGCTTATCTGTATCCGTTGGAAAAATGGCAAGTTTTCCAAAATCATCAGGTCGGTATTACCCAAGAAGCCGCGGTGTACTTGAACCTACTTGGCTGGTGGAGCAGTCGCTACGATGGGCCACTCTTTCTGGTGACCGGTTTGACAAATGATTATCAAGCCTGCAATTACTGCCATCGTCGTTTCCAGATCGAAATCTTCTTCTCCTACAAAAAGCCGATGGTTTCGCATTCACAAGAATTATTTCTCCGACCCTGTCCGATTGAGCCGGCTTCTCCTGGCTGCCTATCTGGCTTACCTTTGGATGGTTTGCCAAGGGTTGCTAGTCATTGCTTACTGAGACCAGAAGCGTGTCAATTTTTCTTTCATCTCGCCGGTATTTTGTACAATATGAAAGCCCCGCCAATGGGAGGGGAACAACTGCCGGTAACGGGCATGGGTGAAGCGGTCATCGATCAAGACAATCACGCCCCGGTCTGTCTCGGTGCGGATAACCCGCCCCGTGGCCTGCAAGACCCGGTTGAAGCCGGGATACTGGTAGGAATAGGCAAAGCCGCTGCCGTTTTGCTCATCAAAATATTGCTTGATCAGATCCCTTTCCAGCCCAATTTGCGGCACGCCCACCCCAACAATCACAACCCCGATCAGCCGTTCTCCCACCAGGTCAATGCCCTCGCCAAAGATTCCACCCATCACTGCCAGCCCGACCAGCGTTTCCTGGCTGCCGGCCGAAAACCGCTCCAAAAACGCGTGGCGTTCTGTTTCCGTCATGGCCCGATCCTGAATGATAAGCTGGTTTTCCGGGAGCCTTTCTTTAAGAAGTTCCAGTACTGCCGCCAGGTAGGCATAGGATGGGAAGTAAACCAAATAATTTCCCACCTGAGCACTGCAGGTGGTCTCGATGGTATCGGCAATTGCCGCATAGGAATCGGCCCGCTGGGTATATTTAGTGGAGATCCTATCGTGGATCAGCAGGCAGACATTTTTCTGCGGAAAGGGGGATTGGAAGATGCGCCGCTGGTGGTTCGCCTCACCTGTCAGGAGTTTCATGAAGTAATCGATTGGCAGCAGGGTTGCGGAGAAGAAGACCATCGCGCGGCTGCGCTCTAATGGCATGGCCAGCATGGGACCCGGATCCAAGCAAAATAATCTGGTTTTGAGATTGGACTGCCCTTGGCGTTCAAAGTAGGAAACGTAATAGGCGTCGAAATATTCGGCGGTCCGCAGATAGTTGAGAGACAGGAAATAAAACTCCAACAGTGCCTGCCTGAACTCGGCAGGCTGGTTCAAAGCCAGCCAGTCTTCCGCCTTCTGGCTGAACTCGCGAATGACCTTGAGCAGCGCTTCTGGAAGCTCGTACTCCACCAGGGCCCCCTTGTCTTCTGCCTGGCAGGCTTTACGCATCTCCAGCAAGATCTTATTGATCGCATTCAATCTTTTTGCCAGCTCTGGCAAGTGCGGTTTCAGACTGCGTTGAAGTTCCAGCACGGTTTGTTTGTCCAATTCCGCCGAATACATTTCGCGGGCGCGGTCGGGCAGGTTATGGGCTTCATCCACTAAAAAGACGTAAGGTTCGATGTCAAAGTCAAAGAATCGGTGCAGGTACACACGCGGGTCGAAAACGTAGTTGTAGTCGCAGATGATGCAATCCACCCACAGGGACAGATCGAGCGAAAACTCGAAAGGGCAGATTTCATATTTTCGGGCAAGTTCTTCGATGACCGGGCGGGTAAAGGCCTGGATGGTGTCCATTTCCCCCAGCGCGGTTTTGACTTTGTCGAAATAGCCGCGCGCAAACGGGCACGCATGCGGGTCGCAGTTGACCGGCGGGCAAAAGCAGATCTTCTCTTTCGCCGTCAGGGTCACACTGCGAAGACTCAGCCCGGCCTGGCGCATGTCATCCAGCGCTTTTTCGGCCACGGCGCGCCCCGGCGTTTTGGCCGTCAGGTAGAAAATTTTCGCGGCCAGCTCCTGTCCCAGACCCTTGACCGCAGGGAACAGGGCTGCGATGGTCTTGCCCACCCCGGTGGGTGCCTGAAGATACAGGCGGTTCCCACCGCGGATGGCCTTATAGACTTCCACCGCCATTTCGCGCTGGCCGGGGCGATAGGCCCGGTAAGGAAATTCCAGCTGCTGGATGGACTGGTCGCGCTCGGCCTGCCGGGCGTTGACCCTGCCGAACCAATCCAGATAAGCGGCGAGCAGGCCCTGAAAAAAACTTTCCAGTTCGGGGAAGGTAAAGGTGCGCTCGAAAGTCTTTTCAGTGCATGTGTCAATGTGAAAATACGTCAGGTGGATGCAGATTTCGCTCAACCCCTGCTGACTGGCGTACATAAAAGCGTAACACTGCGCCTGCGCCCAGTGCAGAGGGTTGTGATTCTCGGCAACAAGTTCCAGGCTCAGGGTGGTGGTTTTGATTTCTTCAAGGATGACCAGCTCACTGGCCGGATACAGCCCATCCATGCGTCCGCGCACTTCCAGACGGAAATCTGCATTTTCCACCCGGTAGCTGATTTCCGCTTCCGATACATATCCTTCGGGACGCTTGCGCTGTACCTGCCGGTGGCCGCGGGTGCCAAGCTGGGCGCGGTCACGTCGCTGGAAGCCTCCAGGGGTGATATCGCCCGATTGCAAGACAAATTCCACCAGGCTGTGAACAGAGACAACATGCTGTTGAGGTATTTCAAGCGCGGCTACGGGTTCGACCTGCATTGTCTGCGGATTCTAGCATGAGCTGGGGAAATCTGGCGAAACGAGTAGAATCAATGTGATGTACATCCACCTGACCACTCACTCCGCCTATTCCCTGCTCGAAGGATTACCGCTGCCGGCCGAACTGGCCCAGGCCGCCAAAGCAGGCGACATGACCGCCCTCGGCCTGACCGACCACCATACCCTGACTGGCGCGATCGAGTTCATCCATGCTTGCAAGGAGGCGGAAATCCAACCCATCCTGGGATTGGAAATCGACCTGGACTCCGGTCGACTGCCACTCCTGGCCACCAGTCTGGTAGGGTGGTCGAACCTGTGTCGGTTGAGCAGCGCCCTGGCCTTGCAAGATGACTCTCAAGCACCTTGTTCCCTGGATTTGCTGGCCCAATATGCCGGAGACTTGATTGCCCTCGCCAGCGATGAAGCCAGTCTGGGCGCGCTCAAGGAAATCTTCCCCAAGCGCCTCTACCTGACCCTTCCCAATCCCGCCCGCGGATTACCGCGCACGAAACAGGCAGCCCAATTCGGTCTGCCGCTGGTAGCCACCCATCCGGTCTATTTTCTAACCCCAGAGCAGGCCACCCTGCAGCGCACGCTCTCGGCCATCCGATTGATCCAACCGCTTGCCAAGCTGCCACCGGATGCCGTTGCCCCGCCCGGCGCCTATTTCGCCAGCGCCGCCGAGATGGAAATGCGCTTTGCCCATTTCCCGAAAGCCATTCGGGCCACCCAGGAAATTGCCGCACGCTGCCGGTTTGACCTGCCCCTGGGTGTGCCGCACATGCCGGTCATTCCGCTGCCGGAGGGGAAAAGCGCCAGCCAGGTACTGCGCGAGCGCGCCGAAGCCGGGGCAATCCGTTTGTACGGGCAGATCACGCCTGATATCCAGGCTCGTCTCGACAAAGAAATCGATGTCATCGCCCGGATGGGATTCGAGCCGATATTCCTGATCGTCGAAGACATCCTGGACTTTGCCCGCCAGACCGGCGTGCCCTATTCCTCGCGCGGCTCGGCGGCTTCATCGCTCGTAGCCCACTGCCTGGGAATCACCAGCCCGGACCCGCTGCGCCTGAACCTGTACTTCGAGCGCTTCCTCAACCCGGCCCGCGTCACGCCTCCCGACATCGACACCGACTTGTGCTCCATCCGCCGCGAGAGTGTCATTCAGCATGTCTTCGACCAGTACGGCGCGGAACGGGTGGCGATGGTGGCAACCATCAACCGCTTCCGCCCGCGTTCGGCGCTGGGCGATGTCGCCAAGGCGCATGGGTTGGAACCTGGAAAGATCAGGGAAATGGTCAACCGGCTCCCGCACTCCTTCTGGGCGCGCTTTGAAGAGCACAACGCAGACGGGCAGGCCGTTTCCCCTTTTGCCGAACTGCGTGCAGCCTATCCGGCTTATTCCAAAATATTCGATGAAGCCGAATCCCTTTTGAAACTTCCCCGCCATCTCTCCGTCCACCCCGGCGGGGTGATCGTGGCTCCCGGCCCGCTCACCGACCTGGTGCCGGTGACACGCTCGGGCAGCAAGGGCATGGTCATCACCCAGTTTGACCTGGAAGCGGTCGAGGCCCTGGGCTTGGTCAAGATCGACCTGCTCGGCATCCGCGGCCTGACGGTCATCGGCGATGTGGCCGAGTTCATCCAGCAAGGACAGCCCGAGCAATACCCAACCCGACTAAGTGTGCTGGATTCCACCCCGCCGGATGACGCCGCCACATCAGACCGCCTCGAAGCGGGACAGACAATCGGCTGCTTCCAGATCGAAAGTCCGGGGATGCGCGCCACCCTGCGCGAGATCCATGCCCGCACCGAAGATGACCTGATGGCCGCCCTGGCTCTCTATCGCCCCGGCCCGCTCAGCGGCGGATTGAAGGACGCCTTTGTGCGCCGCTACCAGGGCAAGGAGCCGGTTGAGCACATCCATCCGGCATTAGCACCACTGCTGGGTGAAACCTTTGGGGTTATTCTCTACCAGGAACAGGTGCTGCGGATTGCGCACGAACTGGCCGGCTTCAGCCTGGCTGAGGCGGATTTGCTCAGACGGGCGATGAGCCACTTCGATCCCGGCAAACGGATGCAGGAGTTACAGCGCAAGTTCGTAGAAGAGTCCAAAGCCAGGAGTGGTGTGCCCGCCGAAACCGGGGAGCGGATTTGGGAGATGATGGCAGCTTTCGCCGGCTATGGTTTTCCGAAAGCGCACGCCGCTTCCTACGCCCAAATCGGCTGGCGCTCAGCCTGGTGCAAGACCTACTTCCCCGCTGAGTTCATGGCGGCAGTGCTCGCCAATTGGGGCGGGTATTACAGCCAGCGTGTCTACTTGAGCGAAGCCCGGCGCATGGGCCTCACCGTCCGCCCGCCGCACGTCAATCATGCCGGGGGCAACTTTGTAGTGCGCGAAGTGGATGGACAGAAAATCCTGTTCATGGGACTGGACCAGGTCAAAGACCTGACCCGCCGCACCATCGAACGCATCCGGCGTGGCCGGCCCTTTGTCTCCCTGGATGATTTCCTGACCCGCGCTGATCCACGTCCACAGGAAGCCGAGAGTCTCGCCAAAGTCGGTGCGTTGGAAGGGCTTGGCACAATCCCGGCCATCCTGCACCGACTCGAATCTGGGCCCCGTAAAAGATCAGGGACAACGTGGCAGGCCGGGCAAATGAGCCTGTTTTCCTGGAATGATTCGGCTGGGGAAGATTGGACGCTTGAAGAAAAAGTGGCCGCCCAGCAGGAACTACTCGGCATCAGCCTGGCTGCGCACCCGCTGGAACTGCTGATCGACAAAATCACCGCCGCCCGCGCCATCTCGACCCTGGATGCGGTTGAAATGATCGGCCAGCGCGTTACCATTGCCGGCGTGCGCCAGACCTCCCACCGCAGCCGGACCGCCAAAGGCGAACCGATGCTTTTCCTGACAATGGAAGATTTGTCCGGGATGCTGGATGTGGTATTCTTCCCGAACGTCTACCGGCAAGCAAAGGAGATCGTGTCATCGAGCAAGCCCTTTTTTGTAACTGGAACAATAGAGATGGATATTGAACGGGGAGAACCTTATTTGAAGGCTGAAAAAGTGGCGTTGATTGAGTGATCAGCAGAAAGGAAAACCGCGAGCGCAGGTCGGCTCGCGGTTTTCCTTTCTGTAAGGCTACTTGTATTGCGTGTTTTGGGATGGCAAGTAAGCGTCAAAATTATGAATTTGTTGATATAACCAGCATTATCGGCGCTGCTGCCAACTCGGTAGTTTATACTTGCCTCCGTGGACAACCTTTCTGGAGCAGTCGAGCGCATCACCTTTTACAACCCTGAAAACGGCTACACTGTCCTGCGCCTGCGCCCGGAAGTCTCTCGCGGACAACGCATCCCCGGCCTGAGCTATGACGGCCTGACCACGGTGGTCGGCAACCTGCCCGAACTCTCGCCCGGTGAACACGTCCGCCTGCAGGGATTGTGGGACACGCACCCCAAACACGGCACCCAATTCAAAGCTGAACTCTGCGAACAAAGCCTGCCGGCCAGCCTGGCGGGCATGGAAAGTTACCTTGGTTCGGGCATGATCAAGGGCATCGGTCCCAAGATGGCCGAACGGATCGTGGGCCAGTTTAAAGAAGAAACCTTTGATGTCATCGAGCAGGAGCCGGGCCGACTGTTGGATGTGCCCGGCATCGGCATGGACCGGACCGGGAAGATTACAGCTGCCTGGCAGGAGCAAAAGCAGGTCAAAGAGATCATGGTTTTCCTGCACAGTCACGGGGTCAGCACCAACCTGGCAGTCAAGATCTACAAAACCTATGGCGAGGCGTCGCTCGAAACCGTCCAGAAAAACCCCTACCAACTCGAACGCGATATTTATGGTGTGGGATTTAAAACCGCCGATCGCATCGCCCAGGCCCTCGGGCTGCCGCCGGAGCACCCGGCGCGCATCGAAGCCGGAATCGTCTTCGCGCTGAACGAGCTGATCAACGACGGCAACGTCTACGCCCCGCGCGAGATGCTCAGCGGACGGGCCATCGAATTGCTGGGCGTCGCCCCGGAGTTGATCCCATCCGGGTTGGAACGCCTGGCGCAGGAAGACCGCATCCGCCCGGAGCTGGTCCCGCTCGACCAGGGCCAACCTGCCAGCGGGCAGGGCGTCTCCGAAGCTCGCGCGGCATACGCCTCGCCGGTCATCTACCTGACCCCGCTCTATTTTGGTGAAAAAGGCGTCAGTGAACGCCTGAAAGCGCTGGCCGGGGCGCCCAAAAGACTGGTGCAGGCTTCCTTTCTGGCCGAAAACCTGTCAGCGGAACAGCGCGCCGCGGTCCAGATGGCGCTGGAGAATCCGGTCAGCGTGTTGACGGGCGGGCCGGGCACCGGAAAAACCACCTGCCTGAAAGCGCTGATCGACGCGCTCCAGGCTCAAGGGGCGAGCGTAGCGCTGGCCTCCCCAACCGGACGGGCCGCCAAGCGCCTGTCCGAAGCGACCGGCCATCCGGCCCGCACCATTCACCGCTTGCTCGAACCCTCCCCGACGCTGGGCTTCAAGCGCAACGAAGAGAACCCACTTGAGATCGACTACCTGGTGGTCGACGAAGCCTCGATGCTCGATCTGCTCCTGACCAATCACCTGCTCAAGGCCATTCGGTCGGGGACCCAGGTTTTGTTTGTCGGCGATGTCGACCAACTGCCTTCAGTTGGCGCAGGCGATGTGCTGCGCGACCTGATCGCGAGTGGGGTCGTGCCGGTGGCGCGCCTGATGACCATCTTCCGCCAGGCGGCTGACTCGCAGATCATCACCAATGCCCACCTGATCAACCAGGGCAAGCTGCCGCTGATCGACAAGGACAGCCGCGATTTCTTCCTGTTTGCCGCTGAAGACGCCGATGCCGCCGCCAACTGGGTGGTGGAGGTGGTTGCCGAGCGTATCCCGGCCAAATTCGGGCTGGACGCGCTGCGCGATATCCAGGTGCTGACCCCGATCTATCGCGGTGCGGTGGGGGTCAGTGCGCTGAATGAGCGCCTGCAAACCCGGCTCAATCCGGCTTCCGATAAAAAGGCCGAGCGGCGGCTGTTTGGCGTCACCTACCGGGCCGGCGACAAGGTCATGCAGACTCTCAACAACTACGACAAGGATGTTTTCAACGGCGATATTGGCTTTATTCACGGCTTGGACGCGATCGAACACACCCTGACGGTTGACTTTGATGGGCGGCTGGTTCCTTATGACTGGAACGAAGTCGACGAATTGAGCCTGGCCTATGCGATTTCGGTTCACAAAGCCCAGGGTTCCGAGTTCCCGGCGGTGGTTTTGCCGCTGGTCCCGGCCCATTACATGATGCTCCAGCGCAACTTGCTCTACACGGCCGTGACCCGCGCCCGCAGCCTGTGCGTACTCGTCGGCAGCCGCAAGGCGATCAGCATGGCGGTGCGCAACAACAAAGTCGCCCAGCGCTTCTCGGCCCTCGAGTGGCGGCTGGGCAAGGGATAGGCATGGAAATGTTATGGCTTCTCTGATGGAAAAGTAGATCGCGAGATCCTGAAAGCCTTTATCCAGCAAGCGCGGCAAATGGGCTATCAGGTGTAATAATCAAAAAATGTTATACTATATGCGCAGAAAGTATAACAAGTGAGGTGCTTATGAATGTGAGACTTTCATCCAAAGGCTGGGTGGTTATCCCGGCCGCAATGCGTGAAAAATACGGATTGAAACCCGGCTCTGATGTGCAGGTAGTGGATTACGGTGGGGTGCTGTCGCTGGTTCCGGCGCTGAAAGACCCCATCCAGGCGGGAGCGGGAATGCTCAAAGGTGGCAATTCGTTGACCCAGGCGATCGTTGAAGAACACCGCCAGGAGCGCGAGCGTGACCAGTAGTCCAGTTTTTGTGCTGGACAGCTTCGCCCTGCTGGCCTACCTGAACGGCGAACCCGGCCAGGAGCGAATCGTGGCGCTACTCACCCAGGCCCAGGCTGGCAAGTGCCGCCTATTGCTGTGTACGATCAACCTGGGGGAAATCCTGTACACTGTTGAGCGCCGGCGCGGACTGAGCAAAGCCCAACAGACCCAGGCTCTGATCGAAAGTTTGCCGATCGAAGAAGTCCCGGCAGATCGCAGCCTGGTGCTGGATGCGGCTCACATCAAAGCCAATCATCCGATCTCCTACGCGGATGCGTTTGTGGCAGCCCTGGCCGCGCGCGAATCGGCGACTGTGCTGACCGGTGACCCGGAGTTTGAGAACCTGAAAGAGTTGGTAACGGTCGAGTGGCTGACAGCCCACTGATATTTTGCCCCGCCTGTGGGTAGAACTGTTTTCTGGCGAATCACCCCTTTTTTGCCAGCCTGTTTGGTTAAGACAATAGAAAAGGCAGGTAACCAATGCAAGTCGAACTCACGCAACCCGGCCCGCTGCTGAATGCTCAGGGTCAGTTAGCCCAGGTTGGCTGGTCGCGCCAACCCTTGTTGGACTGTAATCTGGAAAATGCCAATTTTTACAAACTGCGCTCATTGCAACGTTTGCGGATGAAACGTTGGGACTACTATGCCATCTTCACCCCTCAGCGTTTTTTCTCGGCTACAATTGCCGACCTGGGATATGCAGGCAACATTTTTGTGTATACACTCGATTTTGCCAGCGGGGAATTGCATGAAGAGGGTCTGGTTATTCCCTTTGGCCGTGGGATTCAGTTGGAGCGCAACAGCCAGTCTGGTGATGCAGAATTTTCTAACGAAAAAGTTTCCTTGCGATTTAAGGCTGCCGCGGAAGAACGGCATATCAGTGTCAACTGGCCCGGTTTTGACGGAGGACGCGGTATTCAGGCCGAGATCAAGCTATCTTGTCCGCCAAAACATGAGTCTATGAACATCATCATTCCCATCGGTCAGCAGCGATTCTACGACAACACCAAGATTAACTGCCTGCCAGCCGAAGGGTTCATTCAGTATGGCGACCAGCGCGAAGAATTGCGGCCCGAAACTTGCCTGGGATCACTCGACTGGGGGCGTGGTGTTTGGGAATATCGTAGCTATTGGAATTGGGCCAGCGCTTCTGGATTTCTAGCGGATGGCCGCACGATTGGGCTGAACTTGGGCCGTGGTTTTGGGGACTTAAGCAAGGCAACTGAGAATTGTGTCATCCTGGATGGCATTGTTCATAAACTCACTGCCGTACATATCGACTATCGCACTGGCGATTATATGCATCCCTGGCATTTTACGGGCGATGATGGTCACCTTGATTTGACCTTCACGCCATTCAAAGATCGCACTGCCAAAACCAACCTGGGGATCATCTTCAGCGAAGTTCACCAGATGTTTGGGCGTTATAACGGCCGAGCAGTATTGGATGATGGCCAGTCTCTGGAAATCCGTGATCTGATCGGCTTTGCCGAAGAGCACCAGGCGCGCTGGTAATCCTGCTGCTGCATCCGCAAACCCGAATGATGGTATCGCAATGGGAATTAATGGTAGCCCCAAGGTGACGTATTTCACTATATTTCCGCTTACTTCTCCTGTAAAATGATTACAATGAAGTACCCTGCTGCCTGATATCCAAAACGGGGACTGCCGTGCTACAACGATTTTTAGAAGCCAAAATCATTGAACAATTGACTGACCCGCTGCGCCCGAGAAGTTGCGAAGGGATAAAGATATTATGAGCTTCAATGAAAACACCAGAGTAAAGATCCCTGCCATTTTGCACTTGGGCCGCCTGGGTTACGATTATCTTTCGCTGAAAGGCGCAAAGCGGGATGAGAGCACCAATATTTTTACGGATATTTTTACTGAGAGCATTACTCGCATTAACAGTGATGTGAACGAAGTCGATGTAACCCGGATTTTCGAGAGCGTCTCTTTGGCGTTGGATAATGAAGATTTGGGACAGGCGTTTTTCAACATGCTGACTGCCACTTCAGGGGCGCGGCTGATTGATTTTAGGAATTTCGACAACAACTCATTCCATGTGGTGACAGAGCTAACCTGTAAAAACGGGGATGATGAATTCAGGCCCGACATCACCCTGCTGGTAAACGGAATGCCGCTGGCATTTGTGGAAGTCAAGAAACCCAACAATCGCGAAGGTATCATCGCGGAACGAGATCGGATCAACGTCCGCTTTAAAAACAAGAAGTTCCGCAAGTTCATCAATGTTTCGCAGGTTTTGGTTTTCTCCAATAACATGGAATACGATTCGGAAGATATTGAACCCATCCAGGGAGCGTTTTATTCGTCCACATCTTACGCAGAGGCAAACTTCAACTATTTTAGAGAAGAAGCGAGTTTTGATCTATCTGCGCTGCTCAAAGAAGAGGATGATGAACTTGAAAATTTTGTGCTGAAAGACAACAATCTTTCTGCCATCAAACATTCGCCCGAATTCATCACCAATAAAGACCCAAATGCGCCCACCAATCGAATTTTGAGCTCGTTATTTTGCAGGGAGCGCCTGAAGCTGCTGTTAAAGTATGGCTTTGCCTATGTCAATGGCGAAAACGGGCTTGAGAAACACATCATGCGTTACCCGCAGTTGTTTGCCACCAAAGCCATCGAGATGACGATTGACAAGGGCATCAAGAAAGGCATCATCTGGCATACTCAGGGCAGCGGGAAAACTGCGCTGGCCTTTTACAACGTGCAATATCTGACGGATTACTTTCAGCGCAAGAACGTTGTGCCGAAGTTTTATTTCATTGTTGACCGGATTGACCTGATGAATCAGGCCAAACGCGAGTTCAGCAGCCGAGGCTTGATCGTAAACACTGTCAACTCACGCGAAGAATTGGTCAAGAATTTCAGGTCCCAACAGGCAATCAATAACCTGAGTGGTAAGCGGGAAATTACCGTTGTCAACATCCAGAAATTCAAGGATGACAGCGATGTATTAAAAGCCAGCGATTACGATATCAACTCGCAGCGCATCTATTTTCTCGATGAAGTCCATCGCAGTTACAACCCGAAAGGCAGCTTTTTAGCAAACCTGACTACATCAGATAGAAACGCCGTTCTGATCGGTTTGACGGGCACGCCCCTGATCGGAAATGACAGACGCTCGCGGGATACCTTCGGTGACTACATTCACAAATATTATTACAACGCCTCCATTGCAGATGGTTACACCTTGAGGCTGATCCGCGAGGGCATTGAAACAAAATACAAACTTTTGCTGGAGCAAGCGCTCAAGGAAATCGAAATCCTTAAAGGCGATGCAGACAAGCGCGTGGTGTATGCTCACGAGAAATTTGTCGAGCCGATGCTTGATTACATTGTGGAAGATTTCGTCAATAGCCGGAATCGCTTTGGCGATCACAGCATTGGCGGTATGGTGGTCTGCGACAGCGCCGAACAAGCCCGGACGATGCACAAGATTTTCATCAACAAATACAACCCTGAGCAAAAAGTCGTCGAACCGGCACCCAGCTATCCCGTTATCAGGGAAGCTGCCCCTGTTTACGGAGATTACACCGACAGACACGGCAGAAAGCTGAGCGAGTCGATCATCCTGTATGATGTCGGCTCGACCGATGACCGCAAAGATGAAGTGGAGAATTTCAAGGCAGGCAAGATTGACCTGCTCTTTGTTTATAACATGCTCTTGACTGGCTTTGATGCCCACCGGCTCAAGAAGCTCTACATCGCGCGGATCGTTAAAGATCACAACTTGTTGCAGACCCTGACCCGCGTCAACCGACCGTATAAGAATTTCAGGTACGGCTATGTGGTTGATTTTGCCGACATTCGCAAGGAGTTTGACGCAACCAACAAAGCCTATTTTGACGAGTTGCAGGCCGAACTTGGCGATGAGATGCGCAATTATTCCAACTTGTTCATGGAGAAGGAAGAAATCGAAGCGGAAATCAGGGATATCAAAGAAAAGCTTTTCCATTATGACCTGAAAAACGCGGAAATCTTCTCGCAGCAGATCAGCCAGATCGAAGACCGCACCATTGTGCTGAACATCAAAAAGGCACTGGAAAGCGCGCGCAGCATTTACAACCTGATCCGTCTGCAGGGGCATTTTGACCTGCTCGAAAAGGTGGATTTCAAAAAACTGAACCAACTATACGGTGAAGCCAGCCGGCATTTGGAGTTGTTGAACCTGAGAGAGTCCATCCAGAACAACGTGGATACCACCAACCTGCTGAACGCGGCCCTGGAAAATGTGGTCTTCATGTTCCGCAAAATATCGGAAGAAGAAATGGTCATTGCTGACCGGCTCAAAGATACGCTGCGCAAGACCCGCGAGGCGTTGGGCGGCAATTTTGACCAGGCCGACCCGCAGTTTGTCTCGCTCTACGAAGAGTTGAAGCGCCTGTTTGATAAGAAGAATCTGGATGAAGTAACCCAGGAAGAGATGAAGAGCAACATCGTCTCGTTGGAGCAGATCTACGACAGGGTCACCGAGCTCAATCGCAAAAACAACCTGCTCAGGGCTAAATACGAAAATGACGCCAAGTATGCCCGTGTCCATAAACGCGTGTTGGAAAAAGGCGGCATTTCCAAACGCGAAAGCGAGATTCACGAAACCCTGCTGGATATCAAGGCCAGGACGGACGAGAAAGTGCTGCTCAACACAAAACTATTGGAAAATGAAGGTTATTTTTCGCAGCAGTTGATTCAACTGGTGATTGGGGCTTTTGATAAAATCAAAATTGCGCTGGAGCCAGACTCGGCAAAATTTATTAACGGGTTACTGGTTAAAGAATACGTGAACGAATATCAAGGAATAGCATAAATGGCATTATTAACGCAAGATTTTACTTCGCAAACCAAGCAGCTTATTGACAGCCTGAAAGGCGTTTGCGCCAATTACGGGCTTGGGAACGATGGCAATGAATTCAAGATCATCACCCAGACCTTTCTCTACAAATTCATGAACGACAAGTTCGGCTATGAAGTCAAACAGATCGACCCGAAACTGGGCAAAGCCGAAAACTGGGAACGCGAGGTTGCGGCGTATTCTGACAGCCAGTATGAAATGCTGCTGCTGCGGATGAGTCCCGACAGCGCCAAACTCAAACGCGAACACACGCTTTCGTACCTGCACAACCGCCAAAACCAGGAAGAGTTCGCCAAATTTTTCGATGACACCCTGCGCGACATCGCTATTTTCAACAACGATATCTTCTCGGTCAAGACTGGCACGGGCGCCAAGATCATTTTGTTTGACGAGTTGAGCAACTATATTACCGATCGCAGCCAGCGCGATGCCTTTTGTCGCGCGCTGATCAACCCGCTGGTGAACTTCAGCTTTGAGGGCATTTTCGAGCAAAAGTTCGATTTCTTCTCGACCATTTTCGAGTACCTGATCAAAGATTACAACAAAGACGGCGGCGGAAAATATGCCGAGTATTACACCCCGCACGCTGTGGCCAAGATCATGGCTGCGATCCTGGTCGATCAGCCTGTTAAAAATGTGACCGCTTACGACCCCTCGGCCGGTTCCGGTTCGCTGCTGATGAGCCTGGCGCATGAGATCGGCGAAGACCGCTGCACGATCTACTCACAGGATATTTCGCAAAAGTCAAGCGGAATGCTGCGCTTGAACCTGATTCTCAACAACCTGGTCCATTCCATCCAAAATATTATTCAGGGCAACACGCTCTCGGCCCCGTATCATAAGGTGGGCGACAGGCTGATGACCTTTGATTTCATCGTCTCGAACCCGCCCTTCAAACTGGATTTCAGCGACTTCCGCAGCGATCTCGATACAAAGGCCAACCACGAGCGCTTTTTCGCCGGCATTCCCAACATCCCCAACAAAGACAAAGACAAGATGGCGATCTATCTGGTCTTTATCCAGCACATCGTCTTTTCGCTCTCGAAAAAGGGCAAAGCCGCTGTTGTTGTGCCGACCGGCTTCCTGACCGCCCAGAGCGGCATCGAAAAGAAGATCCGCGAGAAACTGGTGGACGAGAAAATGCTGCGCGGCGTGGTCTCGATGCCGAGTAATATCTTCGCCACCACCGGCACGAACGTTTCAATTTTATTTTTGGACAAAACCAACACCCACGGCGATATTGTACTGATGGACGCTTCCAAATTGGGCACGACCGTTAAAGAAGGCAAGAATCAGAAGACGCTGCTTTCTGCGGAGGAAGAACAGCGCATCATTTCAACCTTCAACCTGCACCAGGCTGCGGATGATTTTTCTGTGGTTGTGAGTTACGAACAGATCAAAAACAAGAACTACTCGTTTAGCGCCGGTCAGTATTTTGATGTCAAGATCGAATACACAGACATCACCCCGCAACAATTCAGCGCCAAAATGGAGGCTTTCACGCACAACCTCGATGCGTTATTTGCAGAGAGCCAGGAGTTGGAAAAGGAAATCAAGAAGCAAATGGGTGGTTTGAAGTATGAACAATAAAGTATCTCTGAAAAGACTTGGAGATATTGTTAACTTCAAAAGAGGTTACGATCTGCCATCTTATAATCGTAGAGATGGGCAATATCCTATCCTTAGTTCTTCTGGAATATCTGGGTATCACGCGGAATATAAAATTGAAGGAGAAGGATTAGTCACAGGTAGATACGGTACTTTAGGAGAAGTGTATTACATCAACGGAAAATATTGGCCCCACAATACCGCTCTGTATGTTACTGATTTTAAAGGAAACCATCCCAAGTATGTTTATTACTTAATGAAGTGTTTGGGAAATTTAAAAACTTCTGATAAAAGCACAGTTCCAGGTATTAATAGAAATGATTTACATGAAATAGTTATTCCATATATTGAGCCAAAATATCAAAAGCCAATTGCCACCGTTCTCTCCGCATTGGACGGAAAAATCGAACTCAACCAACGCATCAACGCTGAATTGGAGCAAGTAGCAAAAACGCTCTATGATTACTGGTTTGTGCAATTTGATTTTCCGAACGAAAAAGGTCAGCCTTACAAATCCGCTGGTGGGAAGATGGTTTGGGATGAAAAACTTTATAAAGAAATACCAGATGGATGGTTGGTCAAGCCGCTAGGGAAAGTATTGAAAACAAATCTTGGTGGAACTCCTTCAACAAAAAATCCCGAGTATTGGGAAAATGCAACCATTCCATGGCTGAACTCTGGGGATTTGGTTGAGTTTCCAATAATCAAACCTAGTTCCTTTGTCACGAAAAAAGGTGTAGATAATTCTGCAACAACAATTCTGCCAAAGGGAAGTGTTGTTATTTCTCTTGTTCGTTATATTCGCCCATCAATCATTGCCTTGGAAGCCTGCGCAAACCAATCCGTTGTGGGCATTCGGGAAACAGAAGAAATTAAAAGTGCTTTTATTTATCCATATCTGGTCAACGAAGTACCGAGATTGATGTCATTGAGAACAGGCGCTCAACAGCCTCATATCAATAAAGAAACAATCGACGATTCTCCGCTTTGTATTCCCCCTGTAAATATCTTGAAAGAGTATTACAAGATAAGTGAACCGATTTATAAAAAGATAATCAATGTTGCATTCGAATCCCAAACGCTGACAGAACTGCGCGATTGGCTGCTGCCGATGTTGATGAATGGGCAAGTGACTGTCAACGGACTTTGAAACGGATTCACGGACGGGAGCGGATTTATGTGCGTTAGCCGAGTTACCTCGTTACAATCGGGCCAGTTATTCATCCGTGAGATGGTGATGGGGTATGAGAAAGAGAACCATGTCCGTGAAGGGCATGGGGATCAAGATGTGGGATGGATGATTAAACAATAATCTGCCCGCTCCAAAGAGATGAAAACTGAATGGCGAACTCACGCTACCAACTCATAGTAGAAGAGTACTTAAGAACACAGTATCTTCCCAGGTATTTTGGGCAAGATTTTCGTATTGCCCGACTCGCACTTTCTTCCGGGGGAACATTTGAGTTTGATGCAGTCAGCCAGGATGGGGAGATTGTTGTATGTATTTCCACCAGCACCGGCAGAACGGTCAGTAGCAAATTTGTTTCCGGCAAGATGCATAAACTCCGCGCTGATATGCTTTTTTTGCTTATGGTCCAGGCCAGGCGGCGCATTATTCTGTTCACCGAAGAAGATATGTATAAAATTTGTCTGAGCGAAAAAGAAAAAGGCCGCGTGCCGCCCGAAATCGAATTTTTGCGCGCCGAAATTCCGATTGAAATTGATGTTGCACTAAAAGCAGCCAGAAAACTGGCATCAGACGAAGTCTTACCCGGGCAAAGATTGACCGCTCTTTTGAAATTGGAGAACAATACAGATGGCGTTGCAGAATGAAGAACTGGAACACCTGTTGGACTTTGTCGGCTACGGCGAACTATCCGCCCCCGTCTGGTTTCTGGGAATGGAAGAAGCGGGTGGTGGGGAACAAAACATCCGAACTCGCCTGAAATTCCATACCGTGGAAGATTGCGCTGAAGCCCATCGTACCCTGGGAATTACCAAACATCACTGGGGAAAACGCGTGATCCAGCGCACATGGCGTGGGATGTGCTACATCATGCTCCGACTGGAGAATAAACCTGTCGACGCTGAAAGCATCCGCCAATACCAGGCTGAATCCCTGGGTCGTTATGGCGGGCAGACCTTGCTTGTCGAATTGATGCCCATTCCCAAGCATGATATTGGCGCATGGGGATACGAAGAACTCATTCCCCAGTTCAAATCACGTGAAGATTATTATCGACAGGGCAAACCACGCAGGCTGGTTTATTTACAAACCTTGTTGCATGAAAACAATCCGCAGATGGTGATTGGGTATGGCAAAAGCTACTGGGGAGAATATAAAGCGCTCTTCCCAGGAATGCACTTTACTCGGCTGGGCCAGTTCGATGTTGGTAAATCAGATGGCCTGACGGTTGTTCTGACCGATCATTTCACTGCTCATTCCATGAACGGTAAGCTGGATGAAGTTGTTGGCATACTCAAAGGATAATATGGATTCAAAACAATCCTTTCCACCCATCACTACCCCGAATGCCCGCATCCTGATTCTCGGTACCATGCCTGGTGAAGAATCGCTGGCGCGCGGGGAATATTACGCCAATCCGCGCAACCAGTTTTGGCGCATTATGCAATCGCTCTTTGATGTTCCGCTCTCCGCTCCGTATAACGAGCGGATTGCACGCCTGCGGGAGAACCAGATTGCACTCTGGGATGTGCTGCATTCTTGTGAGCGCGTCGGTAGCCTCGACAGCGCCATCAAGAACGCCGTCCCCAATGATTTTGGCGCGTTGCTGGCTTCCATGCCAGGATTGAAAGCGATTGCCTTCAACGGCAAAAAGTCCGCCGGGTGGTTTGAGCGCTGGGTGAAGGTTGATACATCCCGGCTGCGCATGCTGGTCTTGACCTCCACCAGTCCCGCTGCGGCGATGGCCTTCGAGAAAAAACTGGCGGCCTGGGCTGTTTTGAAAGAAATTTAGTCGATGGATACTTCCTGATATAGCTTCAACACATTGCTGAAGCCAGACTGTGTATCAGCAAGGCATAGAAATTATGTTCAACCTGAAATTTTCGCCATCTGAAATATCGGCCTGGGCGGAACGCTACCCCGCAGATACAGACCATCAACTTGAAAACGCCATCGCTCCGGCAGTTTACGCTCGGCGATATTTCACCAGGCCGGAATTTTTGGCAACCTGCGCCTGGAAGACCCCGCGCAGCAAGCCGAGGGTGGCGAGCAATCCGGAAGGTTTTATCCATGCCGTTACCCAAACTGCACTTTCCACGCCAGATGAGCGCTTACGCATTGAAGTGCTCACGCTGCTGAAAGGGGTCAGTTGGCCGACCGCTTCAGTTCTACTCCATTTTGGACACCCTGATCCATACCCTATTCTCGATTTTCGCGCGCTCTGGTCGTTAGGAATGGTTGTGCTGCCGGCCTATGAATTCGATTTTTGGTGGGAATATACACAATTCTGTCGCACACTGTCCAAGGAAGCGGGTGTCTCGATGCGTACACTTGATCGAGCGCTATGGCAGTATTCAAGGGAAAATCAAAGGCAGGAACCATGACACAATTTCGCTCATCGGCATCGTTTGGCAAACGTCAGGAATACATTGCTGTGGCCGAACTATTGCACCGCAACTTTGACGTTTACATGACTTTGGTGGATGATCAGCAAATTGATTGTGTCCTCCGCCTGGATACAGGCGGTCAATTGCGCTATCTGGATATACAAATTAAGGCTCGCTCGGCAGGTTGTGCGCCGGTCAATGCCGGACGTTTTGCCGCAATGGAAATTCGCCAACCACGTGAAAACTTCTTTTTCATTTTCTATTCAGAACAAGTAAAAACCTATTGGATACTTCCTTCGCTCGAACTAATCCAGGAAGCCAATCAGAACAAGGAAGGCGCCAATAAAGGAAAATATTCAATAAATTTTTGTAATGTCACCAAAAGCGGCGTCAAGCCACGTCCACGCTTTCAGAAATATGAAAATACCTTCAGTTTACTGGCTTAGGGAAAACAACATAAAAATCTTCAAGCACGAAGTGTGAAATGGGTGTAAAGGGTATAGGGTACTAACGAAAGAGGGCCGAATAAATGAGAATGTTATCGGAACGTTTTATGGAGGATTTGGTGCAGCCGGATGGCTTGTTAAACCCGATCCTTGCACGCGTAAAAAAAGACCAGACATTGATGATTGCTATTCGAAAGAATTACATCAATATTTACTATCGGGGCGGCAACCTCATCAGAGTAACGGAACAAAGCGCTGGTTCTTACCGGGTCTTTTTTGAAGAGCAATACAATAAATCCGGGCAGCCCGGCCCCATTTTACCTGCCAGCCTTCATATCCAGGAGGATGCCAGGCATTGGGTGGCAGCCTTCTCTATTTATAAGAACCTGATGGATGAATTTTTCTGCATCCATCCCAAGCCGGAGCGGGAATTTCAGCAGCTGGTTGCCCGTGAAAACAATCACTCGACCATCTCGAATGAAAGCGAGTATTTTGTTTCAGACATTGAATTTGCCGATTCGAGTCTTGGGGCTCGTTTTGATATGCTGGCGATCCGTTGGAGTGCATCACAGCGCACAAATGGCAGCCGCTGCCGTGCCGTTTTGGTTGAGATGAAGTACGGAGATGGTGCTCTGGATGGCAATGCCGGGTTGATCAAGCACCTCCAGGATATGGAGGCCTTGATCAAAGATGGCAGTCGTTACATCAAGCTGTTACAGACAATGGAAGCCCAATTCAACCAACTTGATCAACTCGGATTACTAAAGTTCAATCAAAGCAAAAATGGAACAAAGATCAAGTTGGATGCTAATGAGCGGCCTGAAGTGGTTTTTATCCTGGCCAATCACAATCCGCGTAGTTCAAAACTAAAAACCATTCTGAGCGATCCTGAAATTGATGTTTTTGAGCAGTTGCAGTGTTTTGATCTCCGCTTTTATGTGGCCAGTTTCTCTGGATACGGATTGCACGCAAAGTGTATGCTTCCTTTGGTGGAATTTCGGAAATTGTTGTGAGATAGCCGACTTGTTTTTTACGAATCCGAGAGCCTAACAAATCGCTGGACGGGTTTCTTCACTAAATTTATTCAGCCAACACCACTTTATTCTCTATGGTATTTAAGAATTTCTTATCTGAGTTGAAATCATGCAGGCTGAGAACGTGCGACCTGGATTTCAGGAACAGCCAGACCTCTTGCATTGGCCATCCCAGATAAGCCACTTGAGTGCTAAAATTTCGCTTACTTTCCCGCCGGCGCTTTGCATACAACTTTTCGCGCTGCTTCGGGTTCGTAATCTTGGGGGCTAACTCGATAGCAATGTCAATGTCGTTGACCGTCTCCGTATCCTGAATATAACTCCCAAACAAAACCACCCGGGTGACTTTGAAAAGATAATATGGGTCCTCGTTTACCTGCTGGACCCGCAACATGAAGGCGGCGAAAATCTGATCGGCTTTGGCCCTGGTCACCGGCCTGGCTGCTGTCGCCATCGCCAGCGTATTACCCTTGAGCGTGTTTTCCCAATATGGCTCACCCAGGTCGTTTTCACCGGCCTCATAACATCCCTGACGGACCAGTTCATCCAAAATTTCGCGGGTTCGTTCAGGCCCCAATTTGAGGGTCCGGCGCGCGAGTCTTTCGGAGATGGCCCCTCCATAACTCATGGAGCGCCTGAGCAGGGTTCTGATCATCAGGATCGGCACACCCAAAATCGTGTCTTTTGAATCAATTCTCATTTTGATTTTCCTTATGCTTGAATATGTGGAAGGCTACGAATCCCGCAGCGCCTGAACGATCTCTTTGTCTGAAGGCTCAGCGCACTGGATATAGGCCGGCTGGATCAAGACCGGCTCCAGATCAAAGACATCCGTGCTGTACCCCAGCTTGGTGATGGCGTAAGTTTTTGGGATGCGCGCCAGGTAGCGTTTGTATTCGGTGTTCACCATTCCCTTCTCAGATTTCCCCAGATGCGGCAGGACCATATCGCGGTCGGCCGCATCTTTGGTTTGGAACAGGAACAGGTTGGCGCAGGAGGAAAAGATGCCTTTGGGCAGCGCCGAAACGGTCTGCGCCATCAGGTGCAGGAAGACCCCGTATTTGCGCCCATCCCGCCACATGCTTTCCCAGATGGCCGCCACCGAGCCGGCAGTCGCATTGTGGCTGTCATCGGAAGCCGCGCCGCTGGCCACCCCCGACAAAACCTTGTTGGCTTCCTCAAAGAAAATATCCATGATCGGGAATTTCTTGCCGGCCAGGCTCTCCCTGCGACGCGCGATGGCATCCGCATACAACACGTTGGCCAGCAGGCTGAAGAGCGCGGCTTTGGAGAACTCATCCATATCCGCGCCGCCCTCAATGATCGCCACCCCCCAAGGGTCGGCCTGCGGCCCCAGCAGACCGAGATCCTCGATGGCCAGGCTGTCGGCACCCGGCCCATACTGCTGACACATCTGGCCTTCGTCGAACTGCTCCAGGCGCAGCAAGACACCTTCCAGGGAGGTGCGGCTGGCCTGGTCGTTCTTTTTGGAGACGCTCTCGTAATACTTGCGCAGGATCGCGATCCAATCCCGGACGCTGACCTGGCTGCTGCGATAAACGGCCAGGGCCTGGCGTTGCTCCGCATTCAAGGCCAGCACTGGCTTGCCGGCCTGAAGCCCGAGGGTTTTGGCTTCAATTTCAGAAACCAGCATGCGTTCCTGCTTTTCAAGGGTCAGGGTTTCAAACTTCCTTTCGCGGGCGCGCTTCAGGCCTTCACTCTCATACTCATTGATAGTTTTCTTTGATTTCATCTCGCTCATTGCCTCCTGAATGAGACGCGAAAAACACTCATCGATGTTTCCAAACAGAACTCCCTGGCGGGCATAGACTTCGGTCAGGGCCCGGCGCAGGAAACCGAGCTGCCTGGGTCCCATCCGGCCGGCATTCGCAAACAGTTCGCAAACCATCGTGCGGTAGCGCGAAGCCTCGATCCGTTTGGGGACTTGCAGAAAATTCCAGCGCAGTGGACGCTCCGCTCCCGGATGCAGCTGGCGGATGTCCACCCGCCCCTGGCTGCCCGGCCAGCGCAGTGCGCGTCGCCAGCCCTGGCCGAAATCCAGGACGATGACGCGGTGCTGCAGTTTGGTCATGACCTCGAAAGCCAGGCGTTCGGCGGCCACCGATTTTCCGAAGCCGGAATCCCCGATAAAGGCGGTGTGGAAATGCCGCTCCGGGGAGAGCTTCAACAGGGCATCCGTGATCCGGCCGGTTTCCACCGAATACTGTTTACCCAGGATCAAATCGCCGGGCATGTCGGGATAAAAGGCAAAGGCCGGCGTTTCCTCCTGGGTGGTCAGGGCCGCGCCCTGTTCAAAGACTCCCGGCGCGACATAGGCGGCTGTTTGGAGCATGGTCAGCAGGGTTGAGTCCATGTAGCCGGACAGCACGCCCGGGATGCGCTCCATGCGGGTCGATGGGGTAAAGACCGCCGCGTGTTTGCGGATGTAGGCCTGCTCCTCACCGGCCAGGTCGCGGCACTGCACACCCGTGACAACATCCTCCGTGCCCTGGAAACTCTCCGGGATCAGTCCCATCAGGGCCTGCACTCCGCGCTCACTGCGCGCCAGGGCGTAGACATCGGTATGAAAAGCGCCCTCGATGCTGGCGATGTTCAGTAATTTTTCCTGGGTGCGCAGGATCTGCGTGACCAGCATGGCCGGGTCGTTCTGCCACTGGGCCGACTCGCCAATCGAGAAGGAGGGCGCGACCCCGACCATCAGCCCGGAACTGGCCGAGCGCCCGATGCCCAGCCCGGTCGATTCGGCGCTGGATTTTGTGTCCGATGTCGATTTGGTATCCGCCTGTGAGAGCGTGCTGCTCTGGCTGGTGGTTTCGGCCACCGAGTTGGTCACCGAACCCGACGAGCCCCAGGATTCACTCTCGGAATGGGAGACGGACTGGCTTTTGCCTTCGGAATGACTCCTGCCCTCGGCATGTGAAACGCCGTCTGAAACCCCGGAACTGCTTGAACTCATTGACATTGAGGATGTAGTATCGGATGCTCCCCAACTGATCATATCCGATACCGCCTCACCCTGGTTGTACCCGGCATTGACCTTGACATCCCCGAAGCCCAAAGCCTTGACGATTCCGCCGACGATTGGAATATCCTTGCCGGCTGCGCTGACGCCGGCATTCCAGCCCTTCGAGTCGGTTTCTGTATGCGCGCCGCCGACCGAATCTGTGTGCGAAACACCGCTGGATTGTCCGCTGCTCTGCGACTGGCTTTCGACGTGCGAAGTGCCGTCCATCACACTGGTGCCATCCGTGATGGTTGTTCCTTCGCTGGTGGTTGTTCCTTTTGAGATGGAATGGGACCAGCCGCGCGATTCGGCCTGCCCGATTGTCTGTGCCTGGCCTTCGGATTGGGCCTGTCCATCGGTATGGGCTTCACCGCTGGTGTGAGCCTCGCCCTGGCCGTAGCCATAGTTGCTGGAGGCAGATTCGGCCAATGCCCCGGAGAGCATGGCCGGCAGGGAGATGCCAAAGGAGGCCGAGCGCACCCCGCTTTGCTGGCTGGCCCAGATCGAGACTTCCTCGGCGAACCCGGCCAGCATGGAGGCAATCGTGCGCACCGGAACGCTGTAGGCCAGCACCATCAGCAGGAATTCCTCGCCCAAGCTGGACATGCCCCGATATAAAATTTCATTCTGCTGTAAGGACATATTCAGCGCAGTGTTGTCGGCGTCGATCAACGGGTTGCGCTGGTTGCGGTTGTTTTCACGCACGTTCTCGCGCGGGTCGGGGTGCCCGACCGCGACGATCGCGTGTGGAAATTGTTCGAGAGAGCTGTACAGCCACTGCGCCACGCGGATGCCCAAAGGATCGAGACGCATCTGGCGGTAAGCGCCTTTGAGTCCGGCTTCCAGGACAGCCAGATCGCGCAGGGATTGCCGGGCGGCATCATCCAAAACTTCCGCAAAAGATGAAACGCCGTAGCACTGCACAATCCCGATCGCAGGCTCATCGAAAATGCCGGCTGCCACATAGACCAGGTTGATATTGGCGCCGTTCGCGCCGCGCAGCACCGAGCGCATCTTTTGCAAGAGGCCGGCGTCCGACCTGACCTCGATCGGGATGAACTTGACGTGCAGCAGGCGCACCACGCGGTAGCCGCTGAATTCCTTGCCGGCTTCGTGTTCGGTCAGGTGGAACCACAGGTAATCCAGACGGTCGCCGTCAAAAATGATGTTGCTGTCGTGGATCACCAGATCGTTCGGCGCCAGCTCGGTTTTGTGCTCGAAGCGCAGCCACTTGGGGATGATATTCTTGATGCTTTGAATCATTCATGTCTCCTGAAAGGATAAACAGGCATTGCCTCAACCGCCCACGAGGAGACCTGTACCGGAGCTCCCTAATTAATTGAGAGAAGGAAGCTCCGGTGCTCATGGGCGGGTGGCGCAGTTCTGTTTTATTTGATGAGAGGGGCCAGGCGGCATGCCAGCGCATGGATTTTGGCCGCCACTTCGCCTGTTTCAGTGGGCGGGAAGGTATTCAGGAGATCTTCCGCGCCGGATTGAAAATGGTGAAAGGTAACAGCAAAACCCTCAGCTTCGCGCCGGACCGTCCAGCGCCCGGCTTTTTCCGCGGGCACATACGGGGCCGTGATGCCGGCGTCCCATTCAGCGCCAATGGGGAAATCCACACCCCACAGTTCGCGGTTGCTTTTGATTTCGCTCATGGGTGTCACTCCTTTTCGGTATGGATCGGCGGGGTCGGCACACTGGCCAGCTTGAACAGGCGCTGGATCTGCTTCCTGGCCCAGACCAGGTCTTCAGCGCGGTTGTAGATGGTCTGTTTGCCATTCACATTCCGGCGCGTCTCAGAATCGGTGAAGCGCTCACTGAGAGTATCTGCCAGGGCATAGGCGGCTGTCGATAAGTTCAGGCCGACAATCGCCTCACCCTCCCAACGCCAGTGGACCGAGGCGACATAGGCGCAGTCTTTGGCGAAAGCCCCGGGAAACAGCTTCGAGATGACCGGTTCCCAGCCTTGCGGGTAATCTGCGGGCGTGCACCAGATCTGGAAGCCAGCCGTGCCGGCCTCGAACAGGGCTTCGGGCGAGGGATTGCTGCCGATGTCCAGTTTGCGCGCCATTTCAAGCACCGGCTTGAGGCGACGGTGTTCGGAACTGAAGGATGGCTGGATGTGGGTCAGAAAAGAGCTTTGCATACCCCACCTACCAATCCTCGGCCAAAGGTTGGCCGCCGTAGAGATCGCCGCCGCTGATGCGGTCTTCGAAATAGGCTTCCAGGTGTTCATCTTCGACCAAGACCGGATGGGTTCCGGACGCGCAGAAATGTTCATCCGCTTGCGCCCATATACCCTGGATCTTGATGATCTGGTCGCGAAAGTCTTCGGCCTGTTCGCGCTGATCAAAGTCGGCCAGGCATTCCAGGCCGCCAGCGATCAGGTGTCCGTAAACCGACCAGACACAAAGGGCGGGATCATCCTCGTCAGATTGTTCCAGGATGACCTGGCCTTTTTCATCTTTACCGACTGCCAGGCAGGGGTGGACTTCGAAGTGATCGAAGCGATTGTCTGCTGCCAGTTGGGCCAGCAGGCACTGCCGGGCGTTTTGCTGCTCAGCGCCATAGGGAATGGCGTCTGCCCAACCCTGTGGAATATCGTGCAGCCCTTGGATGGGCTCGACCGACTCGACATCCTGCGGGTTGTCCACAGAGAGTGCCAGCTTGCGCGCCTCGACCAGATTTTCCGCCAGGATGACTCGCGTGATTTTGACGGTGTAGAGCTGTTGCATCTTGTTCTCCTTGCCGGATGACCGGCAGCTTGTCTAAAAATGCAAACAGGGAGGATCGCTTGATCTCCCTGTTTGCATGGGTGGACGGCTTGCGCCAATCCGGGATGTGTTTGATTCGTTGTAGGGTTTTGTTTCTGGGTGGCTGTGCGGGATGGGTTACAGATCGCGTACCCATTCTGCATCAACCACGTCTTCAGTTGGGATATGGACTACCGCCCTGACTGGGTGGGTCAGTACCCACAGCCAGCGGATGGTTCTGCCGGTCAGGCCGACGACGAGCGCCAGGCCAAACAGACCCCAGACTCCCATGACTGCGAATTGGATTGCCCCGCGGAGGATGACATCGATGGGCTGCATGTCGCCTCTCAGAAGGCATAACTGCGCAGGTCACAGTTGTTTTTGCAGAAGACGAACGGGATGGAGTAGCCTCCGGTGGTCAGCGGATCCAGCGTTCCCAGGCGCAGGGCTTCCCCGCATTCGGGGCAGTGCGCTTCCAGGAGCGGCGAGTCAACTACCGGGAGGAGAATATTGCCATCCCCACCCATTTTAAGGAACAGTGTGTCAGTTACAGCCATTTGAGCCTCCTTGTGCTGTGGCTGTCGCCACAGTAGCTTGCCGAGTTGTTGTCCCGGCTGATGAATGAATTTGCCGGGGAGATACCCGGCCTGCACCTGCCAGTGGCAGCCGCAAATGGATTGAGTGTTTCCCGTGTGTCGGAGCGATGCTCCGGTGCTTGTGGTACAGCTATTCAGTTGGTAAGATGCAAAAAGCCAACGTTTGTAAAACTAGGTTCATCGAAAGATGAACCAACGTTCAAAATAAAAGCCTACGTTCGAAAAACCAACCAACGTTGAGATGCAGTATCAACAACCCTTCAGGGTAGGTTGATAAATTGATCCTGTCCATCCATAAAGGATGAACAGGACGGATTTACCAGCCTGCTTATTCCGGACTGGAAGTCACCGGACACTGATTGCCATCCAGAATGACTTGTTTGAATGCTTTCAAAACACCCTGGGCCATTTCGGTGATTTCGCACAGGGCGCGTCCCAGATCGTACAGGCTGTAAATGCGCACTGGACTGGCGAGTTCCATGTAATTCGCGACCAGGAAATAGTCAGCCTCCGGCGTTGCTCCTTTGTGAAAGGAGAGCGAAAGCAAACCAAAGCCATCCAACACATCCTCCACATCACAGATAATGTTCTCGTCGCCATTGGAATAGCACTCGACAAAGGGTACATGTTCTGGTGCGATGCGGGCGAACAGAGCTTGCGCGCGGGCTTCCAGGGTGGCGATCACCTGGTCGTGTTTTTCGTAATACTCGCCCATTGCCTCGCTTACCAGGTCACTGGTTGCGAGAAAGCCAAGTTCTTGCTGGGGGGTTGTTTCTTCAGACATGTTTTCTCCTAAAAAATATGGGTTTATCGCCCACCCCGGTCACGTAACATGGCGAGCATGTCCGCGTAGGATGCGAGCGGGTTGACAAGCGAAACTGGGTTTTGAAATAGTTTCTGGACCAGGAGCGAAAAATAGCCCAGGGGGATCACCAACCAAAGTGCCCAAACGATGACCGTGGTGACATTCCCGCGCGTGTTGGCGACGATATTCACGGCGGTCTGTGCGGTGCCAAGCATGCCGGCCCAGGCCTCGGGTGAGACTTCGCTGGTCATGTTCAGATATAGACGGCTGCCGATAACGGCCAGCGCGTAAACAGCCACCCCGGATTTTACAAACCAGAGCAGGTTGAAGCGTTGGGCCGGGGAGATCAGAACCGCCCCGAGGCCCGTGAGCCACATGGCTGTGCCGATCCAGGGCACCGGCGCGCCCATGCCCCATTGCGCCCCGAACCACAGGAAAAACACCCCGGCAGTCAGAATTTGCGCGGTGCGGGTGATCGGCGGACTTTCTCCCCGGCCCTGGCGCAGTGGGCGCGAACCGGAGAGCTGCTGGACGGTGCTGTCTACCACCATGGCCATAACGGTTGCTGCGCCGGCACTGAGCAAGGCGCTTAGTGATCCGACCAAGGCATAGACCAGCCATAACAGGCCATTCAGCAGGTAGATGGGCAGGTCGAGCAGGAAAGAGTTGATCTGGTCGAAAATCATGGTTTTTGCCATAACAGAGTGATGAAGGCTGGTTGTCAGCAAGGAGATCATAAGGAATGTGCCGATCGTGAAGATCAGGCGCTGCTCTTCACGGATTACGGCAGAGTGCCACCGCTGGTCGAGGCGTCGATCAGAGTGGGCAGGATGACCCATACCTTCAGGTCTCCGGTTTGGCTCAGAACGCGCGGTTGGGTGATCATTGTGCCGTTGAAAAAGGTGCCTGCTGTATTGACCGAAACCAGCAGGTCAAATATGCCAGGGTCGGCAAAGGGCACTTGTAGGGCAGACAAGTTGAAGGTGCAGGTGCCGCCTCCGCAACCAGTGCTTGGAGAGCTGTAGCGCTTCAAGTCGAACCAACCCTGGTGCACGAAGGCGCCGTACCAGGTGGCTCCCAGGTCACTGACAATCCAATCACGACTGGCCCCCGACAGCGTTGCGGTTGCCCGAGAGTTGGTGATTTGTTCGGGCAGGGTTTCAGTGTGTGCGCGGCAGCCTTTGAATACCTGTACGTTGCGGCAGGTTAGCGGAATGTCGTTGATGCCGCCACGGCAGACTTCTTCGGTTTCGAAAATGGGTTCATGCCAGGTGTAAATCACTGGTGGAATGGAGACGGAAGCCTGCACATCCGCGCCGCGTTCTTCAGGGTCCTGGCCAACCACCAACGGGTAGCTGGGCGCTGAGGCCGAAATGGACAGGGAAGGCTGGGCCTGCGAAATGGACGGCCCGGGGCAGGACGGGGGTGGGGTTTGAGTTGCTTCAGGAGTTGCGGCAATCTCGGTTGGGGGCAATCCGCAAGCAACTGGGTTGACAAGGCACAACTCAGGTGGGCAGCCAGTTGGAGAACTTACACAGGAGTCGTAGAGCAGGGCAATTAAGTAAATATTCTGGTCGGTTAAAGACGTGATCAGAAGTTGTTGAAAGATATTCCAGGTATCTCCCCGCGGGTCGAGAAATGCCCAGATATTGCCGGGGTTGTTGATCAACGCATCGGCAAACTGATCTGCCTGTACCTGGGTGATGCCGCTGTTTTCCCCAAGCATCTGAAAAATGTTGCTTAGAAGTTGTTGCGGTGTGGTGTTGCCACCAGCCAGGGAGCCGGCGATTTGGATTGCCAAACTTCCTCCCATACCCACTTCACCATTGGAATTGATCAGCCCGGATGCGGTGGGGTTCATCGCCATAAAAAACAGGGTGGAGGCTGTAGGGGTCATCATGGTGGAACCGTCTGGAGCTGTATAAACATGGTAGGTGGCTTCCATGCTGATGCCCCAGTCGGCCAAGGGCCCGAGGTCGGGCATCCAGTCGGCGGGCTGGCTGATTTCGCCGCCATCGATGACGCCGGGTTGCAGCGTTCCATCTGCCTGGAAGAAATCTCCCCAATTGGCTGAGCCCTCAGATCCAGAACCGCTTTGAGCCAGGACGGGTAGTGTCAGACTGAAGACAGCCAGGATGGTTGTCAACAAAGATAAGAAATTTTTGGAGGAAATCATTGCTTGTTCTCCTGATCAAAGCGGATGCGCTCGAACTTCCAATCGGCATCGGTGGTTTTACTCACAATCACCTGGGTGGTACTGTTGTTCTTTTCCCCGGTATCCGGGTTGGAGCAGACAGTTTTCAGCTCCCAGATTTCAACCTCGGAAGGTTCCTGAATCGCCATAACCTGGGATGCGGAAGTCGCCTTGCATTCCAAACGCAGGTTTTTCTTTTCGACCGACGGCCAGAGCATTGGGGCGAAGGCTTCAGTGGTCGCTTTGCAGCCAGTGGACGTGGAAACCTGGCACACTTTCTCGATCCAGGTAGCCTTACCTGCTTTGGCATCCACAGACAGGAAAGCCTCCACGCCGGCGCGGGCAGCTGCTTCGGCGGTTATCCCGATTGGTTCTTGGGCAAATAAGTTGGGGATACGGGGCACGATGATGAAGCCGGCCGTCACGAGCATCAGGGAAACGATCAGGATGGTCACAATGCGGGTGGGACTGATGACGATTTCTTTGTTGCGTTTCATGGACACCTCCAGTTGGTTTATGTGTTGGCCAACGCTCTGAAATTTTCGTGAGATTAAACGCAAAAAGCGACCACCAGCGCAGGTGCTCTTTGAATCCCAAAGAGATTGCGTTAGTGGTCGCTTCCAAGGTTAAATTACAGAAGGTAACTCACCTTACGCAGAGATAGC
>DHVZ01000082.1 GCA_002412925.1 Anaerolineales bacterium UBA5195
TTTTTCGACAGTTTCAACGGCTGGCATGAGACTCCCGGGCCGATTTCGCTGTTCGCGACACCCGCTGCCCTGCTTAAGTCAGCGCCTGCCAGATCGTTCGTAAGCTGAGGAGGATAATAACCGCGCCAACCAGGATCATCAAGAATTTGACGGGGATTTTCCGCGTGGCTAAAGCTGCCAGCGGCGCGGCGATCACGCCCCCGAGCAACAGACCGAGGATAATTTGCCAGTATTCGACAAAGCTGAGTGCGATGATAAACGTAACTGATTGGGCGAAAGTGACAAAGAATTCAGTGAAATTGACCGAACCAATCGTGACCCTCGGGTGATTCCCGCGCGCGACGAGTGTTGTCGTGACGATTGGCCCCCAACCTCCGCCACCGATCGCATCAAAAAAACCGCCGACGAGACCGAGCAAGCCGATGTGTTTGGGTTCCTGGAGGGGCTGTTTGGGGCTAAATGCCTTGACCAGGATGACGATACCCATGATCAGCAAGTAAGCAGAGACAAAAGGTTTGATCAGGTCGCCGTTGAGGTTGACCAGCAGGTAGGCGCCGGTGATCCCACCTACCACGCCGGGAATTAGCAATTTTTTGACCAGCCCAGTATCAATATTCCTGAGCCTCCAGTGGGCCAAACCGGAAACAGCCGTGGTAAAGATTTCAGACATGTGAACGCTGGCGCTGGCAGCCGCCGGGGGAATACCCAGGCTGAGCAGGAAAGTGGTCGAACTGACCCCATAGGCCATACCAAGCGCGCCGTCGATCAACTGCGCAAAAAAACCAACCAGCATAAACTTCAAGATCGTGAAAATAATTTCCAGGTCCATACGCATTGTCTCCGTTTTGGTCGTAGTTATGTAATTTTAACGAAATTTTTAAACGATAAGTAATTCACGAAAGTTGGGAGATTAAAAAAGCCCCTCGAGATACTGTCGTGTCCGTTCCTGTTTGGGTTCGTTGAAAACTTCATGCGCTGGACCGGCCTCCACCACTTCGCCCAGATACATAAAAATGACGTGGTCTGCCAAACGTTTGGCCTGGCGCAGAGTGTGAGTAACGATGACCGTGGTGTACTGGCTTTTGAGTTCGAGCAGTTTCTTTTCGATATGCTGCGATGAGATCGGGTCAAGCGCAGAGGTCGGTTCGTCGCCCAGGATGATCTCCGGCTCGACAGCCAAACCCCGCGCAAGACACAACCTTTGTTGCTGACCTATCGAGAGACTCGTGGCCGGATCGTGCATCCGTTTTTTGACTTCATCCCATAGCCCGGCAAGTTCAAGATAGTGCCGAACCGCATCTTTGTATCCGCGCCGGTCCTTTTTCATCTGGTGAATGTTCATCCCGTAGGCAACATTCTCGTAAATGGACATTGGCAACGGCGATGGTCGCTGGGCCAGGAGGCCAACCCGTTTGCGTACTTCGGTTACGTCAATATCACTCGCATAAATATTTTCGCCATCCACCAACACTTCACCGGTCAGACGGGTATTGTCGTTTAATTCAAAAAAACGATTGAAGGTCTTTAGCAGGGTAGTTTTGCCACAGCCCGAAGGCCCCATGATGACGGTGATTTGCTGGCGAGGGATTTCTATGTTGATGTCTTTGAGCGCCTGCTGACCGCTGTACCATGCGTTTAGGTTGCGAACTTGAATATGAGGGGTCATTAGATTTTCCTATTATGGCACGAATTGGCAATTCGCGTTACTTGATGGTATGGCGTCCAACGCGGCTTGAAAGCCAGCGTGAGCCGAGGCTGATGACCAGCACAATGATGGTCAGGATCAAGGCCGAGGCGTAGGCGCGCTGCTGCACTTCAGGGAAAGGTGTACCCAATTGGAAGAAAACCGCCAGGGGCAGGGAGGCGGCGGGACTCATCAGCGAGGACGGAATCCGATCGGTGTAACCGGCGGTGAACAGGACTGAGGCCGCATCGCCGATCCCGCGCCCGAAGGCCAGCAGAATGGCGCTGACAATCCCCGGCATCATCTGGCGGACGACAACCCGAGTGGCGACTTCCAGTTTGGTGGAACCCAGTGCCAGGGCGGCCTGTTCCAGATCCCGCGGCATGCGGCGGATGACTTCATCCATGGCGCGGGTCATGATCGGCAACTGCAACAACGCCAGAACAATGATACCGCCCAGCAGCGAGGCGCGCATCCCCAGGGCAAGCATGATGGTAAACCCGAACGCGCCATAAACAATCGAGGGAATGCCCCACAAGACATCCAGCGAAAGCCGCACCCAATTTCCCCAGCGCGATTCGCCCAGGTAGGTTTCAAGATAAAGCGCCAGCGGCAGGCTGAAGAGGAGCGCAATGATTGTGCCACCGCCAGCCATGTAAAGCGAGCCGATGATGGCATTCAGAATGCCACCTTCCTTGCCGAGATAAAAGCCGCCTTTGGGAGTCTGGCTAATCATGTCCCAGGTCAGGGCGGGCAGGCCTTTCGAGACAACCGTCCACAGAATCAGGCCGAGGCTGCCGATGACCAGCGCGAAAGAAAAGTACATCAGAATTTTGGCGATAAACTCGCCAATATGTCGTCGTTGCCAGCGGAATTTCATACCCAGTTCCTCCCCAACATGCGCTGCAAAACCAACGTGGACGCAATGTTGAAGATCAGGACAATCACCAGCAGAATCAGCGCCGCGCCGAGCAAGGCGGCGTCGTAGAGCGGGATGGACATCATCTCACCGTAGTTGTTGGCAATCAGGGCCGGGAGCGGGTAGGCGGGGTCAAAAATAGAAGTGGGCAGGTTGGGAACGTTGCCGACCACCATCAGCACGGCCATCGTCTCGCCGAAGGCGCGCGAGGTGCCAAGCACCACGCCCGCAATCATCCCCGGCAGGGTCTGGCGAAAGATGATATAGCGCACGGTTTGCCAGCGGGTCGCTCCAATTCCCAGTGAGCCCAGCCGCCAATCCTGCGGAGCGGTCATCAGCACTTCATAGATGACTGAAACAATGAAAGGCACGATCATGACCGCCAGCACGATCCCGCCCGAAAGAATGCTGTAACCGGTCGGTTGGTTCGAGGCAAACAGCGGTATCCAGCCAAGTTGCTCACTCAAGAACGGACGCAAAACATCCCCGACGAAGGGCACGATCACGATTACGCCCCAGACGCCATATACGACTGAGGGGATGGCTGCCAGCACATCCAGCAGCGGTTTGAGAATGGTGCGGGTGGCCGGTTTTGCGTACTCAGCCAGGTAAATGGCGGTCAAGATACAGGGTGGGACAGCCAGGATCACGCCCACGGCAGTGACCCAAAAAGTACCGGCGATGAATGGCAGGAATCCAAACTGGCCTTTCATCGGACGCCAGACGGTGCCGGAGAGCAATTCCCAGAGTGAGTATTGCTCCAGGATCGGCCAGGAACGCGCCACCAGCGCCAGCGTAACAGCAATGATCAGCGCCAGCGGCAGGAGCGAAATCACGAAAATTGTCCTGCTGGTTAGTTTTTCCTGCCTTTTGCGCAAGAGAAGGGTAGATGTATTCATGATCGACTCTGAAACGGAGATGGCATTCAATTTTCCATGTATGCCATCTCCATTCTCATCCTTATTTCACTTTCCCAATCGATTCGTTCAACTGTTCTGGCGTCAATTGAACATACCCGGCTTCGCCGACAAAAGCCTGGCCGTCCGTCAAAATCCATAGGATGAAGGTCTGCATCAGGCCGCCTGGCTTGCCTTTGGTGACCACATTCAACGGGCGCGCCGGGGGCGAGGGATACTTGCCGCTGGCAACCACCTGAATGGCCTCAGGCATGGTCTCGATACGTTCGGTATCATCTGCCTGCCCGTTTTTATTCAGGTCGATTGGAACAATAACCGCGCCGCTGACAGGGTTGCCTGAAGCCAGTTCAAAAGCATAACCCAGGTTGTTATAGCCAATGCCGAGCGGATCTTTCAACACAGCTTCGAGCAGGCCAGGGTCAGCATTCACTCCAATGCCAAACAGGTCTTCCTGCTTTTTATCGCCGGTAAACTTGGCCCACATTTCAGCCGCACCACAAGCATCTGAACGGGTGTAGACATGAATTTCGTCGGTAATTTCAGGTTTGCCAACCACCTGTCCCCAGGTGGTCATTTCGCCTGTGATATAGATTTTGATGAAGCTTTCCTGACTGATACCCTTGGCCAGCAAATCGGCAATGACCGGGTTGTTGGCATTCACGACCGGGAAGACAGCATCCTTGGTCACGGCCACGCCATACGCGCCCTGGGCTTCTTCTTCGGGTTTGATCCCGCGCGAGACCATTCCAATATCCACCGCGCCGGAGACGGCATCCGTCATGCCTTTGCCAGCGCCACCTGCCGAAATATCAAATTGCACATCGGGATGCAGTTTCTGAAATTCTTCAGCCCAGCGTGTCATCATCGGGTAGAGAGCAAAGGCGCCAGAAATGGCAAGGGTGCCTTTGAGCGATTCGGCAGACTGGGCTTCCGCCGCAGCAGAGGCAGGCTCAGGAGCGGTTGTGGTGGCTCCGCAGGCACTCAAAAGCAAAGAAAACATCACGAGCTTCGAAACAAAAAACAGGGTAGATTTTCGCATTATTTTTCTCCAATTTGGTTGATTATTCTATAAAGTCTATAGTAATAATAGGCTTTATTAGCAAGAAAATTAGCCCTTTCCGGCTGTTACTTCGGCTTCGAGGGCGGCTGTTTAGTTCGCCAGTTTCAGTTGCGACAACGTCAGCCCAAACTGAGCGTGCGCAGACTCAAAAAGATAATAACGATCCCGACCATGATCATCAAGATTTTTATCGGAATTTTTCGAGTGGCCAGGGCGGCGAGCGGAGCAGCGATCACGCCCCCGAGCAGCAGGCCAAGGATGATTTGCCAGTATTCGCCAAAGCTGAGCGAAAGAACAAAGGCCACCGATTGGGCAAAGGAGACGAAAAATTCGGTGAAGTTGACCGAACCAATCGCAACCCTGGGGTGATTGCCGCGCGCCACGAGTGTGGTCGTGACAATCGGCCCCCACCCGCCCCCACCAATCGAGTCGAAAAATCCACCAATGAAGCCCAACGGGCGGATATGTTTCGGCTCCCGCAAGGGTTGTTTCGGTCCAAAAGCTTTGACCAGGATGACAGCACCCATGACGAGCAAATAGGCCGAAACAAAAGGTTTAATCAGGCTGCTATCGATGTTCACCAGCAAGAAAGCGCCGACGATACCGCCGACCACTCCTGGGATGAGTAACTTTTTCACCAGGCCGGTATCGATATTTCGCAATTTCCAATGCGCCAAACCAGAAACCGCTGTGGTGAAAATCTTGGCCATGTGGACGCTGGCGCTGGCCGCCGCCGGGGAAATGCCCATGCTGAGCAGGAAAGTTGTCGAACTGACACCGTAGGCCATCCCAATGGCGCCATCGATCAATTGCGCAAAGAACCCAACCAGCATAAATTGAAGAATGGTAATCAGGCTCGCCAGATCCATGCGCATGTTCTCCGGAGTTGAAACAGGGAATGAAATTAAGAACTTTTCGGTTAATGCAGCGCAGCAATGAACTTCCCAGCTCAGAAAATACGCCCGGACGAAGGCATTATTAAACCTCAGCGAGCGGTTTTTCCGAGCATTTGACGCACGGAGTCTTGACGTTTGGTAACATCGGCCAGGCTGGTCTGATCAAGGATTTCACTGATGGCATTCCGCACATCGCCCATCACCAACCGCAGGCCGCAGGTTTCTTCATCGGGACAGCCACAAGCCTCATAGGACATCTGGCTGACACATTTTATCGGAGCCAGGGGGCCATCCAAAATGCGAAAAATTTGTCCCAGGGTGATTTCGCTGGGCGGCTTGGCCAGGTAATACCCACCGCCGACACCCATTTTGCTGTGCAGCAAACCGGCATTTTTGAGAGTAAGCAGGATTTGCTCCAGAAACTTGGACGGGATTTTCTCACGCTCAGAAATTTCCTTGATCTGCACCACAGGCAGCGGGGCGCCCGGCTGGGGGGTACCCGCCAGGTAAATCATAGCCCTGAAACCATATTCGCCGCGTTTGGAAAGCCGCATAGTAACCTTTTCGATCATCCAGATAGTCTACTAAAACCATAGACCTTATTGCCCTAGTCTACCAAGCCTGGCGGAATTTGTCAATATTCAACTATTGAATTTCAATGACTGAATATTGATCGAGATGATCAAACCTCCCCGACCACTTCAAAACGAGCCACCCTTGAAAGACTGTGAACCTCAACCACCTATGACACAAATCAAGGAAGATGAAAGGGCAAGAGGTTGCTCTTGCCCTTTCATCTTCCTTGTTCAAATGAAACACGCCCAGCTTGGTAAACTACTCTACAAAAATTTCCACGTGTTCACCATCTTTTTCATCGACGACATCCACGATCTTGCCGGTCATGCCCGAGCGCAGGGCTTCCATGATGGTCGGCATGTCCACGCCTTCCACTTCTGGGGCAAAATGCGCACCAATTTTCATGCCCGATTCGATCAAAGCCAGCGGAATTTGTACTGTGGCTTTCGAACGGCCAGTAGCCACGTCGGTTACGCGCACGCGCAACCAGCGGGCGGCTCCCGATGCGCGGGGCGGCATGGGCGGGTTGGACCCACGGCGATTCTCACTCAACGCGGAAAGCAATTTCGCGCCCTCCTCGGCGCTGATCTTGCCTTCCTCGATCATCTTCAAAATCCGCATTCTCTCTTCAGCAGTCGCCATGACAAACCTCCTTACCCAATATAGACCTGCACATGCTCACCATCTTCATTCACATCCACCATCAAAGGTTCTGTCGATTTGGTGCTTTCGAAAACCGCGCGCATCACATCATCGACTGCGCCGCGCTCGTGTTCATGGATTTTCCCTTTGGCAAACATCATCAACCAACTGACCAGCGAAAGCGGGAAAGCGATCACAATCCGCTGCGGGGTTTCGCCAGGCTTCTGCTTGACGTTAACGTAAATCCAGCGCGAGGTGCGGCTGGAGAAAGCCACTGCAACCACCAGGACGCCCAGCAGGAAGGGCAGCCAGGCGCAGTAGAACCAGAAACCGAAGCCAGAGGCTTGCAGCGAGGCATACATCCAATAGGCCCCAGCCACCGTAATTGCAACGCCGATCCAGAGCGGGATGGTCCACAGACTTCGGAAACGGTTGACTTTGCGGTCGAACTCGGGATCAGTCTTCTTTTCATCTTCGGCCTCGCCGCCTGGTTCCGTAATAAAGGAAGGAATCTCATCCCCGGCGGGAAGTTCGGGCACACTCTCATCTTCCGGTTCATCGCCCAGGGCCTGCATCAACGTCAAACCTTGTTCAGCGGTGATTTTGCCGTCTTCGATCATTTTCAAGATTTGCTGGCGTTCACTGTCAGTCATCTTGGCACCTTACTTTCCATCCAGCGCCGCAAGCAGTTTCTCGGCATCCTGGAGCGAAATTTTCTTCTCTTGCAGCATCTTCAAGATTGTCAAGCGCTCTTCATCGGTCACCGGCTCGGCTGGCGGGCGCGGTGGGATGGGTGGGACCGGCGGCGCACCGGGGCGGTCAAACCCGACTCCGAAGCGCCCCACCTTGATACCCATATGCATCGAACGGCGTTCCGCCGAGCGCATTTTTTCTTCAGCGCGGCGCATGGCGGCATCCACCCGGCGCTGGACGTGGCCGCTCTGCTCCTGGGCGCGCATGGATGATTCCAGGGCGCGGCGGGTGGCTTCTTCGACTCGGCGCGAAATGCGTTCATGCAGTTCAGATGAAAGACCGGGGAATTCACCCGGCGCAAACGGGCCGTCGCGCCCCAGCGGGTCGAACTCGGCCACATTATCCCACTCTTCATCGCGGCTGGTGACAATGACTTCGGAACCAGCCAGCGCCCTGATCTTGGCCCCGCCGGAACCCATCAACACCTGGCGGGACATCCCCACCTGCACCGGTTCGACACCCGGCAAATCCACGCGGATCGACTCGTCATCGCAGCCCTGCAGTTCGAGTTCCACGTTCGCCTTGGCAGGCAGGCGCAGCAACACATCGCTGCCAGCCTGAAGATTGACGTCCGTGCCGGGCAGCGGGTGAAGATACAAGGCCGCATCCGAGCCAACCTGGGCCTTCACATTTCCTTCCGCGCCGCGTAAGTACAGGTCCGCGCCAACGATGATCTCCACATCGCCTTTGATCTCGTGCAGGGAGGCATCCCCGCCCACCGAATTGGCCTGGAAACTGCCGGCACACCCGCGCATGGACAAATCGCCGCCCACAGAGACAATCCGCACAGCGCCCACGTTGCGCATCTGCAAATCGCCGCCGACATTCGTGACTTCAACACTGCCCGCCAGTGCGCGAAGATCGGCATCACCGCCCACATTCAAAATCCGCACCGCGGCCTCGCGGGCCACATACAAGATCAGGTCGCCGTCACTGCTGGCATGGATGGTTTCGCCATCCCCCGTCATTTCCAACTTATTATCATCGGTTTTGGCGGTCACTTCGGCGCGTTCCCAGCCCACAATTTGCAAGTCGCCGCCCACGTTTTCCACGCTGACGGTGACCGGGCCGTTCACGGGAAGCGTATTTTGTCTCATACTTCCTCCCCGCGCAGGATGCGCATGGCGCCATCCGCCGAGAGCTTGCCGGCATCCAGGTCTTCGAGCACCTGGCGGCGGCGGTCTTCAGCGATATCAGGAGTCTCTTCCTTGCCGGGTTCATACCCCAGGGCGCGGATAATTTCATGTAAACGGTTGCGCAGCGTCGGGTAGGAAAGACCGAGTTCCGTTTCCACGCGGTTGAGCTTGCCCTCGCAGCGGATAAATGTCATAATAAAATCCATCTGTTCGCGCGTCAAATGGGCAAATATCCCGCCGGTAAAGCGACCCTCCAGCGAAGTATCACAGGATTCGCAGTGCAGGCGCGTAATGGTCAATTCATTCTGGCAAACCGGGCAGCGTGTCAGGGCATTGTTCATGATTACTCCTTAAAGCGGACAACCCGCGCAAGACCAGGGACGGTCAATGCGCAGACAAATTCTTTAGCGAACCTCAAAGCGAGTAAAATTGGACTTATAGGTGAAAAACATGGCAGCTCCTTTTCGAGGGTCAAGTCACCCGAATGCTCTTTGAGGGGTGTATCGAGATCCGGGAACGCGGGTTTCGGTGGGTTGTTGAGCCGGGCGAAACACAGGCAAAAGGGCCTCACCTGCTCAACCAGCTTTCTCTTCGGGTTTGAAGATCTACTGCTTTAGAAAGTTACGCAGCACTTTGTAAGTTTATTATACTGAGTATTTAAATATTGTCAAGCGTATATTCGATAATTCGAAACGAATTTACAATTTTATTAAATATAATCAACAATGCCTTTGAAATTATAAAACCTGGAGACAACATGATTCGCTCGCTTTGCTTCATCCCTGGACAGGAACCGCGGACCGATATCCCGGTCAAGGAGTACGCTGCCTTGCTCGCCAACCCCGAAAGCCTGCTTTGGATCGACTTTGACGGCGAACCCGACGCTTCAGCCGAACCGATCCTGACCGGCATTTTTCGCTTCCACCCACTGGCCGTGGACGACGCCCTGGAGGAAACCCATACCCCCAAGGTGGATGACTGGGGTGAATATATCTATATCGTCTTGAGCGCCATGACCTTTAACGCTGAAGATAGTTTATCGCTTTACACCAATGAACTGGATGTTTTCCTCGGCAAAAACTACGTTGTCACCCATCACGATGAACCAATTGCCTCCGTTGAAAAGGCCCGCGAGGTCTTCTTCCGTGACAGGCGCTACGCCTCTCACGGTCCCGACCACCTGCTTTATAAAATCATCGACGACCTGGTGGCTGAATACATGCCCCTGGTTGAGGCTATCGACGATCAGATCGACCGGGTCGAAGATGAAGTTCTGACCAAAGCCGCGCCCGATACCCTTGAACGCATCTTTTCGCTCAAACGCATCATCCTCAGCATGCGCCGGATCATCGCCCCCCAGCGCGAAGTTCTCAACAAACTGGCCCGCGACGATTTTGAAGTCATTGACCCGCACGACCGCATCTTTTTCCGTGACATCTACGATCACCTGGTGCGCCTGCACGATGTCAACGAATCGATGCGCGACCTGGTCAGCGGCTCGCTTGATACCTATCTCTCGGTGATCAACAATCGCATGAACGATGTGATGAAAACATTAACGATCATCACCACGCTTTTCATGCCGATCTCCTTCCTGACCGGCTTTTTTGGGATGAACTTCTTCGAACCGGTTGCCGGCCTGACAGGCTGGACCAGCCGCGCCGCCTTTGGGCTGATCATGGCAGTCTTCATCCTGCTCCCAATCGGGATGATCTTTTGGATGAGACGCCGTACCTGGGTTTGAGCTGCCTGCGCGTCCCACCGTTTTGACCATTTCCCTGGTTTCTCTTGCACTCCGAGCCTTCAAAAAACTCGGGGTGTTTTGTTGAATTTCCTCTTGACATAGAACAAACATTCGTGTATTATGTGTTCATAGAACGCATGAGCGATTTATGCGTCAGGAGTGAAAACTATGATGATGGTGCGAAAATCCAAAGGTTTGAGCGAGCGGCATCACAAAATTCTGGACCTGCTCCAGAAGTATGCCGATAAAGGCTACCCACCCTCCATCCGTGAAATTGGCGAACAAACCGGTATCACCTCCACTTCCGTGGTGAATTATTACCTTGAGCAACTCGAGAAATGGGGCTTCATCGAGCGCGACCGCCGCATCTCGCGCGGCTTGCGCGTTGTCCCTGAGAAACTGGCCGAGTTGGGCAATGCCCTGGCCGTTCCCGTCCACGTTGCCGCCGAAGCCATCAACGACTTCATGCGCATCCCGGTCATCGGGCGGATTGGGGCGAGCCTGCCCATGCCCGTCCCGGCTTCTGACTTCAGCTACTACGATGCTGAAAGCGGGGTTGATATCGCCCGCTCCATGCTGCCCACCAAAAAAGCCGACGGGCTTTTTGCCCTTGAAGTGACCGGCGACTCGATGATCGACGCCATGGTCAACGATGGCGACATCGTCATCATGCGCAAAGTCGAGAACAACGCCGAAGCTAAAAACGGTGAAATGGTGGCAGTCTGGCTCCCCGAACGCGACGAAACCACTCTTAAGTATTTCTACAAGGAAAAAGACGGTTACCGCCTGCAACCGGCCAACCCCACCATGCAGCCCATCTTAATCAAACGCTCTGAAAAGCTGGAGATCAGGGGTAAAGTCGTCATGGTCATCCGCAAAGTCAGCGGATTGGCAATGTAAACAAGCTTCTCGTAAAGGGCTGTCCAACCTGGGCAGCCCTTTTTTGATTCAATAGAAATTCCCCCGGGGCGGTATCAAGGAAGACAGCCAAGTTCCTCAAAAACACTCGAAACCACCTTCCCTTTCTCCAGGCTGGCGGTGGCTTCGCGCTCGATGCGCTGCCAGAGCCTGCAAAGCGTGGGACGCATAACTTCCTTCGAAAATTTATAAGTTTCCCTGGTCAGCTTGCGAGCCTCGTTCCATTGACCGGCATGGGCATAGCCCTCGATGAAGACAAAGTTCTCAACCGGGTCATTGGGACGGTCATCGGTCGCCAGCGCCTTTTGATGGAAACCCAGCACCCCATTCCAATCGCCGTCTTGTCGGGCAAGCTCGGCCTTGGAGAAGTAATAACACCAGGTATGCGGGATTTCCGGATTGTAGAAATCGGGCAGGCGGGCGAGTTTTTCCGCCCGAATCAAGGCGGGGTCACTCAGAAAAGCGGCGTCGCGCAAAACCGGGTGAATGAGCTTATTAAGCGGGTCGATCTCCGGGTCAAGTACGCGGAAACAGCCGGGCGGGGCAAAATTAAAAACAACCATCTGCGAAGTATTACCATGGAAAATCCGCGCCAGGTAATTTTGGACAATCGGCAAATTCGGCGCGAAGCCCTGCCCGAGCGCGCGGCCTTCCTGTGAGCGGACGGTGGCAAAGTAGAGGATGTAATCCATTTCGCCGGAGGATGAGTAAATCCAGTTCAGCGGGCCGGAGAGCGAATTGTCGCTGAACAACGTCACCGGCAGGTCGTTGGAGAGCAGAGTCGTCCCCGGCTGAAGTTCGGGAATACGCCAGGACATCTGCCAAAATAAAGCCCGCTGGGTATCCCAATCGCGGCGGTAAAGGGCATTGGTCTGGAATTGTTTCCCGACTGAGAAACCGACCAGCAGCGCCAGGAGCGCAACCTGCACCCTCGGGTAGCGGTCCAAAAACCCGAGCAAAGCAGCCACGATCAGGCTGGAACCGAGTATGAAAGACAAGGTAAACCGATCAGCAGAGAAATGCAACTGGGGCAGGGTGCGCTCGCCGACCAGCCAGAAAGCCCCTCCGCCGAGGATCCAGGCAGCAAACCCAATGATGAATGCAGAATGCGGAATGCGGAATAATTCTTGTCTGTTCTGTGAGTAAAAGTAGAGGCCGACAAAGAGGGTGGAAGCCAGGGCCAGGGCAAAGGCTCCGATGGCGGTATACAGGCCGAGGGTCGTCAGGTCAACCGGCTCAAAGGGGAAGAGCCAGGCATGGGGCACCGTTTCCCAAAAAGCGTGGGACATGTTAATGAGCAGTTTTCCAAGCCCCAAAAAGAAGTTGGCTTTGAGTTCATCGAGGGTCTGGTAGCTGTAGCTGGCGTTCTGGTTGCTGAAAAAGAAAGCGCGCCAGAAGGTGACGGCGAGGAAGGTTAACAAGTAGGGCAAGTAGACAAGGATAGCGCGGCGGATTTTGGTTTTAACGAGGCCATCAAGGATGAACCAAAAAAGAATCAGGCGGAAAAACTCAAGGAAGTAAAAATATTCCATCGTCAACAAATTGACGACAGAGAGGGCCAGGGCGGCAGCGTGAAGCGGCCAACTTTTCCGTTGGACGGCGAGGATGGACAGCAACAGCGAGGCAAGGAAGGCGTTGAAAACGATGTAAAAATGGGTGTACATCAACGCGATGAAATTCTGGCCGAGACCGGGGTAGACCAGGAACAATGCGCTCGCCCACAGCGCGGGGCGGGTGTCTTTCGGCCAGACCTGGCAGAAGAGGGCCCAGACCAGCACAGCGGTCAGCCAGCGCAGCAAGACCATCAGGATTTGCCAGACCCAGGGATGCGGGCCAACCAGCGGCAACATAACCTGGTAGATCAGACCCCAAAACGGGCGGCTGGTGGAAAAAAGCCTGGTCAGCGCCGCCGGGCCAAGACGGTAATAAACCCAGGTCCAGGGGGCTTCGTCCCAGTAGAAGCCGCGCTCCCAGAAAAAGAGGGCGTAGGTGAGGAGAGCGAGGATGGCCAGGAAGGATAAAGGATGAAGGATGAAGGATGAAAGACGGGAGCGGAAGCGGGATGGCATAGAAGTTATCCAGTTTTGCAAATTACCTGTCTACTTGTTTTCCTGTTTACGGATTTGATACTCCATCCGATGCCGATGATAGCGGCCCTCGCTGAAGGTTTTGATGATTGTAAAGCCAAACTTGGTGTACAGGGCAATGGCGGCTGGATTGTCGGTTTCAACGCTCAAGACAACGGATTTGTACCCGGCGCTGCGGGCGGCGTCGACGAAGGCAGTCAGCAAGGTTTTACCGAGGCCCTGTCCGCGCGCGGAGGGGGCAACGCCGATGTAGGTCAGTTCGACCTCTCTGGGCAAGAGGGTGTTCTCCTCGGAGGCGGAGAAAACGGATTGGACTAGCTGCCAGAGCACGGCTGGATGGGTGAAAGCCAGGCGCAGCATTTGTCCCGCAAACCAGGGGAGGGGTTGGCGTAGTTGGGCGTTGAGAGCGGGCGGGTTGGGAGAGCCGAGGGCGTAGGCCAGTAAGCAGTCATCAGTAATCAGTGATGAGTAATCAGTTAGAGCGGACTTGACAGATTGGGTGAGAGCACAAAAAGCAATGACGGAAGGATCTTTTTGCGCAAGCTGGTAATAACGCAGAACGAATGGCTGGCCCAGGTTCGCCAGGAGGGTGGGCATGGTGGCGAGGTGGAGGTCGGCGAGGGCGGGGAGGAGTTGCGAGGGCAACTGGTGAAGGTTGAGCAGAGTGTAAGTCATTGGAGACCAGAGGGAGGACCCCCTCCCGGCCTCCCCCAAATTCCAAAGTGCGGAATTTGGGGGAGGAGATAGGTCATCATGCCAAGCCTCGAATTAAAAATGGTCCCAAGGGGCGGACGATGAAAGCGGGCAGGCGCTTCCAGATCCAGATGGCAAAACGGAAGCGCGGGCTTTTCTGGTTCAGGTGAGGCAATTCCGCGCCTGCGCGCAGGGCGTACCAGTATTCGAGCGGCTGTTTGCGCGGTTTCCACTTCAGCTTGAAGGTTTCGTTGCCTGAGCCGATCAGGCTGCGGCCAAGGTCAAAGACCTGGAAACCTTTCTGGCAATAGCGTTCGATCACTTTCCAGTAGAGAAATTCTCCGGCGTAATCGGAACGATAGCGGCGCAGGAGATTGGCATGCAGATTCGTGACAACGCTACCGTGAGCGATGAAGACCCCGGCTCCGGCAAGTTTGCCATCCGGCGCATAAAGGACAGAAAATTCGAGGGTCTCGCCGAGGCTTTCGGCCATCGTCCGCAGGTAGGTTTTGGAATGGTAGGGGGAACCCAGTTCGTGCATGGAACGGGCGAGGGCTTCGTAGGCATGGTCAAGCAGGTCGAGGTGGCCGAATTTAACGGTAAATCCTTTTTTCAGCGATTTGCGGATGTGGTTGCGGTGGTCCGAGCTAAAAGTATTGAGCAGGTTTTCAGTGTCAGATGATAAGTCCAGTAGATAAGTGGCATAAATCGGGTTTTGTATCCAGGTATTGGGCATTGTCAGGGGAGTGCTGGTCGGGAGACCAGCACTCAACACGGATGAGTCAAAACGGAGATTGACATATTCCACATGCAATTCATCGGCAAGGCCGCGCGCTTCGTCCAGGAGCAGGTTGCGCACTTCAGGGGATGAATAGGCGAATCCGCCATAGGAACCAAAAGGAGAAGTGGTCAGGTAGTTGCCCAGCAGTGGATGCCGGATATGTGTCAAGGCCAGGATGCCGGTGACCACACTTTCAACTTCTGTTTCCATACGGTAAACGGGATATTTGTAGATGCGGCGGACGATCTCGGACCACGAATCCATCACGGTAAAGGAGGCTGGCCGGGTGAGGGAATCCGGCCAGTTGGCGGGCTCGTCGGCGGCCAGACGGCGGAGTCGCATCTCAGGCATGGATGGCCTCGTCGAGATAAGTCCCCAGCGGCGAAACAGGGAAATGCTTGAGCAGGGTTTTCAGGAAGTTGGATTTATCCAGGGTAAAGGGAAAAAGCAGCGGGTGCGCAGCCACGTCGCGCCCCAACCGGCGCAGGAAAGCCTCGGGACGGGCAAGTTCGTATGGGTGCATAATAATGACCGGGCTTAGTCCGGCGCGGATTTCCCGCTCCAAAATGCGGAAGATCAAGTGCGGGATCAGGCCAATCATAAAACTGGAGCCGTAGGGAACTTCACCGCCAAGCAGAAGCCCGGTGGAAAACTCGCGCGGCGCGTTGAGGCTGGGCGAACGTCCAAAGATGGAGAGGGTGCTGACGGGCAACTCCCAAACCCCGCCTTTTTGGAGCAAGTTACCGCTGGGGGCATAAATGGACGAACTGTAGGTGAAACCGGCTTTTTCGAGCAGGGGATAAGCTGCCTCATCGATGCCGACCATAGGGGCGCGGTAGCCACGAATATCAAAATGGGAGCGCCAGGCAACGGAGGCCTCAAGATCTTGTTGGAGTTCAACGGTATCGACCAACGGGCGGTGGATCTGGCAGTGCAACCCGAGTTCATGCCCGGCAGCGACGATTTTATGCGGGACTTCGGGGTACCATTCAGCGATTTCGCCAACCAGATAAAAGCTGGCTTTCGCCTCGCCAAGCATCGCCAGGATAGGGTCGATGGCGCGCAGGGTGAAACCGCCATCCAGGTCGCGGCGCTGGCTGGCGTCGCTTAGGGAATCGTAACGGCGGGTGAGAGCGAACCAGGGTTCGTAATCGATGCTGAGTAGGACGCGTGGGGAAGGCAGCATAACTGATAAATTATAGTCGGTAAAGACCAGTCTCGTAGCCCTTGTTTCAAATAAGACCGGGGTTTTCACAAAGTACTGTGAAATGTCGCTGCGAGGGGCTCCTTCCCGAAGGACATCGGGACGATGTGCCGAAGCAGTCTCCGGTTAAACGGGAAAACTGACCTTTGGGAGATAATCCCCGGTTCTTTCGGGGATTGCTTCAGGCGGGAGAGCACCGCCTTCCAACGACATCATTATTAGACATCTTGCATAACGTTGAAACAACCGTCCCGAAGGTTGAAAAAATGGGCAAAATCTCTCCAAAAAACCTTCGGGACGTTCTTTCATGGTGTGGTAAAAAGACTTTTGCAAGAGGTCTATTGTGTCAAGCTACTTTGTGAAAGCCCTGAGATAAAGATGCGAGGAGTACCGTGGAAACAGCACTCCTCGCATTTTGTGATTGGCTGGTTAGGTTGGATAAAGCAGTTATTACTCGCCGCCGCCAGACATGCTTCCAACCACGTTTAGAATAACGCCAAGGACAATGGCACCCGTCCAAACGTACATCCAGGTCTTCAGCTTAAGTTCTTCCTTGCCGATGTTCTGCCAACCCCAGATGAATGTATAGAGCATACAAATCAGTCCAAGGATGCCTTTCATGACACCTTCCGTCTGGAAAAGTTTGACCAGAACAACGATACCAGCAATCCAAATAATGATCGAACCAATTGTGCCAAGCATGTAATTCTCCTTTTTGGGTGATTAGTATAGAAATTAGGTTCAGACCAGACCAGCCAACCGAATTACCCAGTAAATCAACACAGCAGACAGAATCAGTGAAGTGATCCCGGTCCGTTGTTCAAACTTCGCAATCCAGGCAACCGCGGATTCGCGTTGTTTTTCAGGGAGGAACAGAACAACTGCCATCACCAAATACGAAACGGCAAAGATTGGAGCAAAAGCATGCGTGTGCAGGGAAGCAATAAACTGTCCGTGTAAGAGTTGACCGGTAGCAGCGGTGAGACCACAACCAGGGCATGGAAGACCAAACAAACTCTTAAATGGACAGACCCAGCCGGGTAATCCCGCCAGATGCAAACCTACCAACAAAGCCCCGGCGCCCACAATCGCCAAGCTTTCAGTGCGATTATGGATGAGGGTGGAAAAGGAAGGTGTGAACCAGGTTTCTTTTAACATTCTCATTAATGGGCAAAAGTGAATGCTTTGAGCTTTCCATTTTCTACTTATCAGATAAACTATACAACACTTGTGTTAATAAAAGTTACTGCAAAAAAATGGCGCAGGTCTCACAACCTGCGCCAAACAGTTCCAGCATTTCGGCTAATCCTGAACGACCCAGGTGCCGGTTTCGCCTTTGATGGCGCGGCCAATGTTTTCAGGGTTGGTGATGAGCGCCTGGCCCTTCGGATTGGCTTCGAGGAACCAGATGACTGCCTGGATCTTGGGCGCCATCGAGCCTTTCGCGAAGTGCGTGCCCTCAGCCAGGTATTTTTTGGCTTCAGAGAGGGTCATTTTGTCGAGCCACTTCTGCTCCGGCTTGCCGAAGTTGATGGCAACTTTCTCTACCGCGGTGGAGATCACGAACAAGTCTGCCTTGATATTGCGCGCCAGCAAGGACGAGGCAAAATCCTTGTCAATGACCGCGGCTGTGCCCTCATAGTTACCATCGCCGGGATCAACAACCGGAATACCGCCGCCGCCCACCGTAATGGTAATGATGCCTTTCTCAAGCAAGGTCTGCACCGTTTCAAGCTCGACAATTTCCTTCGGAAGCGGGGAAGCCACCACACGCCGCCAGCCGCGTCCAGCATCTTCGACCACACTCCAGCCTTGTTCGGTTTCGCGGCGCCTGGCTTCAGGCTCGTCCATGAAACCGCCAATTGGTTTGGTCGGCTTGGCAAAAGCCGGGTCGGCCTTATCGACCAAGACCTGGGTGATGACCGTCACAACCTTTTTCTTGATTCCGCGCTGGTACAAAATGTTCTGCAGGTTTTGCTGAAGGGCATAACCAATCGCGCCCTGGCTGTCAGCACCGCAGACGTCCAACGGGACTTCGTGCATCCCCGCGGTTTTGGCAGCAATCTCAGAACGGCGCAAAATATAACCGACCTGCGGGCCATTGCCGTGGCCGATCGCCACGTCCCAGCCCTGCTCGATCATGTCGGCGATATGCATGCAGGTCTCTTTGGCGGCCAGGTACTGGCTATCCACAGTGACTTTTTTGTCGTCTTTGATGAGCGAATTGCCGCCGATGGCGATCACAGCAAGTCTTTGTTTGGTCATAGGTTTCTCCTGAAGGGTATAAAAGCGGAAGTTTGTCAGACAAATTGTAATCGAAAGCGGCTAACAAGTAAATATATTGATCAGAAGTAAGTTGACGCTTGTTACTTCGCCGGCTGCTGCTGGGTTATACAGTGGATGTTTCCCCCACCCAAAAGGATTTCCCGCGCCGGGACGCCCACCACCCGCCGCTCTGGGAGCAGTTTCTGGAGCGCTTCCAAAGCTGGGGCGTCGCGCCGATCCCCAAAAGTGGGGACGACTGCGCCGCCGTTACACAGGTAAAAATTGATATACGAGGCAGCCATGCGATCACCCGCTTCGCGCGGCAGGGTTCCATCGACGGCATCCACGCCTTCGGCTTCCTCCGGCGTAATCAGGATCGGGTCCGGCTGGTGGATTTTATGGACGGTAAGTTTCCGCCCTTTGGCATCGGTGGCAGACATCAGATAGTCGTAGGCTTCGGCAGAGCGCTCGTACTGCGGGTCAGATTTATCCTCCGTCCAGGTCAGCGCAATCGCGCCGGGGCGCAGGTAACAGGCCAGGTTATCGACGTGGCCGGTGGTTTCATCATGGAAAACGCCGCGGGGAATCCAGAGCACTTTCTCAACGTTGAGATAATCGTTAAGCTGGGCTTCGATCTGGTCTTTGGACAAATTCGGGTTGCGGCCGGGGCTGAGCAGGCATTCCTCGGTGGTCAGACAGGTACCTTCGCCATCGACATGGACAGAACCGCCCTCAAGCACAAAAGGAGCCTTATAACGGTCAACCCGCTCGATTTCGAGCACTTTCTGGGCCACCGCTTCGTCCAAATCCCAGGGAAAATACAGGCCATTGGACAGGCCGCCCCAGGCGTTGAAAATCCAGTCGACGCCGCGCAAGCCGCCTTGGCCATCGATCACAAAGGTCGGCCCACAATCGCGCAGCCAGGAGTCGTTGTTCGAGATTTCCACAACACGGATGTGAGCAGGCAGCATCTGGCGGGCATTCTGATGCTGGTTGTGGTTAACGCCCATCGTCAGCGTTTCGAACTGCGCAATGGCCTCGGCCACCGCTGCAAAAGCCTTCTGCGCCGGTTTGCCGCCCAACCGCCAATTATCGGGGCGCTGCGGCCAAAGCATCCACGTCCCGGCGTGGGGGGCGAACTCGGCGGGCATGAAAAAGCCGTCGGCGCGCGGGGTGGACACGAGGGTTCGGGACATGGGAACTCCTTTTTTACGGTAGGCGGCGGGCAAGTGAGCAAGACACGGTCTATAGTCGGTTAATAAATGCTTCGATCTGTCCCTTGTGATAGGTTTTTAGTTCTTCGGAGGGGCGCTGGAGGCGCGGATAAATAAAATAGACCAGCAGCCCCTTTTCGGCATGCAAGCGGTTCTCGGACTGGTCGAAAATGATCGAGCGGGGGTGATCCATGACTTCGTCTGTGGCTTCGACGCCGCGCGAGGCGGGCAGGTTATGCATAAATTTGCAATGCGCAGGAGCTTTGCTGAACAGGTCGAGATTGACCTGATAGGTCGGCATGAAGGCGGCGCGGCGTTCGGGAATCTGGTCTTCCTGGCCCACCCACCACCACAGGTCCGTATAGACAAAATCGGCATTTTTGACGGCGGCGACGGGATCTTCGGTGATGGTCAGGGTTCCGCCCGAAACAGCGCAATTTTTCTGCGCCATCTTCACCCATTCATCGGGCGCCTGGTATTTTTTTGGAGCGGCGTGGGTGAAGTGCATGCCAAGTTTGGTGCAGATCAGCATCAGCGAAGAAAGGACGTTGGTCGCATCGCCGATGAAAGTCACGTTCAGGTCTTCAAGTTTCTTCCCAGCAGGCATGTGTTCAATCATTGTTGTTACATCGCAAACAACCTGGGTCGGGTGGTTGTAATCGGTGAGACCATTAAAAACCGGCACTTCAGCGTGCTTGGCAAGTTCAGTCACAGTTGCATGTTTGAGGGAGCGGCAGAAAATGGCGTCGCACATCCGCGAAAGGACTTTGGCAGTGTCGTACATCGATTCGCGCACACCGAGATGGATTTCGCCAGGCTTAAGATAGAGCGCGTGCCCGCCCAGTTCGGTCATGGCGACCTCGAAGGAGACGCGGGTGCGGGTGGAGGGTTCTTCGAAAATCATTGCCAGCGAGGCATCCTGCAACAGCTTGGGTGTGCAGCCCTGCTTGTCGGCGGCTTTGATTTTGCGAGTCACTTCAATCATGTCGAGTAGTTCTGGTTTGCTAAAATCCTGCGTATCGATGAAATGGCGAAGGGTCATGGTTTTAATCCTTTCTGGATGCACGAAAGAGTTTTCGTTCCGTTTCGGAATTTTATTATTCCGAATATGTATATATTATATGCGCTTGAGGAAAACAAAATAGTGATAAATGTCATGATTCTGGCGGAAGAGTGCGATGCAACCTCGCTGGGGAAACAAAAACCGCCCCGTTTTTACGGAGCGACAAATCGTTGCGGGAACTCGAGCGGCTTAGAGCCCATGCTTGCAGCAGCAAGCCGTTGCAGTCCGAATTTACTCCAAACCAAAATCCTCCTTGGGGGGCATCCATTCATCGATGTTGCGCAGGATGCGCGGGACGAGCGCGTAGCGGGTGACGGTCAGGCCGGGGATGGCGGGCAGGGCCCGGCGGATGAATTCGCGCAGGGCATCGTTATCCTTGAAACGGGCTTCGATCGACATTTCGGTACTGCCCTGCCCGAAGGCGATGTAGGTGATTTCGGGCAGGGAGATCAGTTTTTTCAAGATCTCGTCTTCTCGAGCTGGGTCGGCATCCAGAAGGATGTCGGCGGCAGTGACATAACCGAACGCCTGGGGATTCAAGACTGCGGTCAGGCGAATGACCTCGTCAACGACGAGATGGTCAATTCGTTTACGGACAGTGCGCTCATTCGTGCCGGTCTGGCGCGCAATTTCCGAAGCAGCCACCCGCGCATCAGCGCGCAGGGCCTGGATAATCTGGAAATCCAACTCATCGAGTTGCAGGCGTTTTGGGGACATAACAGGCTCTTTTCAGACTTTTTCGATTCCGTTTTCGGCATGAATTATAGCCTACAAACATTGTGGACGTTAGAGAACGCCCACTACACAACAAATAAGGAGCAACCTCCCAAAGAAGGCTGCTCCCAAGTTTCTCACAAGCGATATTTCGTTTAGCTCATCGTCAACGCCATAACACCCTTCTGGGCATGCAAGCGGTTCTCAGCTTGGTCGAAGACAACCGAGTGCGGGCCATCCAGCACGCTGCTGGTGACTTCGACATCGCGGTCAGCCGGCAGTGGGTGCATGTAGATGACATCCGATTTGGCAACTTTCAGTTTCGCATCGTCCATCAGCCAGTTCTTGTACGAATCCTGGATTTTTTTGCCCTCAGCTTTGTCGTTGGTGGTCAGCAGCGGACCCCAGGATTTGGCGTAGATCACATCCGCATCCTTGCAGGCTTCGGTCATGCCATCTTTGCTATCGATGATCTCAAACTTCGTCCCGGCAATTTTGGCCTGTTCTTTGGCCTGTTCCACGATTTCGGGCATCAGCATGAATTCGGGCGGATAAGCCAGGGTTACATCCATGCCAAAGCGGGGCATCTGCAGGATCAGCGACTGCGGCACGGAAACAGGCTTGAGGTACGAGGCAGCGTAGGCCCACGAAACAACGATCTTTTTCTTGCGCAGGTCGCGGCCCTTCTTTTCCATGATGGTCATCAAGTCGGCCAGACACTGGAAGGGGTGGTAAATATCACATTGCATGTTCAGCACTGGGGCGCGGCTATTTTTGGCAACCGCGTTCAGGTATTTGTTGCCATCGCCAAAATCGCAGTGGCGGATGGCGATGCCGTCAAAGTAGCGGCCAAAGATCTCGCCGATTTCCACCGGGGTATCACCGTGTGAAATCTGGGTGGTGTTGCTGTCGATGAAAGCGCCGTGCCCGCCGAGCTGGGCGATGCCAGCTTCGAACGAGCCGCGGGTGCGGGTGGACGAGAAGAAGAACAGCATGGCGAGGACTTTATCGCGCAGGTAAGCGTGTGGCTCACCCAGGGCGCGTTTGCGCTTCAAGTCCCAGGCCACATCCAACACGGTTTCGACTTCCTCTTTGGTGAAGTCGAGGTCGCCGATCAAATCGCGGCCACGAAGATTGGTTTGCATATGTTTAGTCTCCTTATAATGATTGATTGGATTGTCGCCAAAGATGAACTCTGGCGCTCCAGAGTTAGACACGTAGAATTTCGACACCTGTGAACTGGCCTTGATCCCAGGTCAGGCGGATACCTTCACAACACTCGATGTAATCATCCAGGAAAGTCAGATCTGCTTCGGGGAGGCAGGCCACGGCGCTGAGTTCAACCACGCCACCGTGATTCACTACCAGCGCTGCGCCGCCCTCGGGTAAGGATTCTGCCAATTTAATGTAATAATCAGCGAGGCGTTGGGCGTAACGCCTGGTCGCGCCGTTTCGACGGTTGGCAACCGAATAATCGGAAAAACTTGCGGGCCAGGGACATTCCAAATCCACATCATCCCCCATGCTTGCCAGTAATTCGATTTCTTCATCGACAGCATAGCCCATGGCAATTGCCGTTTGAAAGGCGCGCGGGACGTTACTGGTAACGACGCGGTCAAATTTTCCCATCGTCTCCCCGACCAGGCGCGCCAGAGTGACACCCTGTTGGATCAGGTTCTGCCCTGACCTGGCGCGAAGAGAATGGCGGCGGATTTCAATCGTTTTCATGCTTCGACATTCTCCCCTCTCCCAGAATGGGAGAGGGGTTGGGGGTGAGGGTATCCTACTCCATGGCTCCAAGCACAAGCGCCAGGAGCGCCATGCGCATGACGACGCCATTGGCGGCTTCCTGCCAGTAGCGCGACCAGCGGGTGATGTCCACATCCGTCGGGACCTCATCCATGCGGGGCAGGGAATGCAGCAGGATAGCATCCGATTTGGCTTTTTTCTCCAACAGTTCACGGGTAATTCTGTAATTCGCCGGGGTCAGGGCAACGCCGCCGGTGCGGTCGTCGCGGCTCTTGGTGTAATCCGGCTGAACGACCGGTTCGACCAAAATCACATCTGCTTCGGCAATGGCCTGTTCCACATGCTCCTTCTCAGTGAAATTGACGCTCAACTCTTTCATTTCGGCTTTGAATTCGTCGGTCAGGCCCATCTCGGGCGGAGAGACAAAGGTGATCGGGCAGTCGAACTGGCTGAGGGCATAGCCGAGCGAGTGCATGGTACGCATACGCATATCACCAACAGCCAGCCACTTCAACCCGTCGAGGCGGCCTTTCTCGGTCAGAACAGTGTACAGATCGGTCAGGATCTGGGTGGGATGCTCGCCCCAGCCATCTCCACCGTTGATAACGGGGATGCTGGCCCATTTGGCAGCCTCATGCGGCGCACCCTGCTGGAAGTGGCGCATGACAATCACATCACCATAATATTCCAGCATTTTGACGGTATCTTTGATCGATTCTTGGTAGAAGTCACCGGCGCGAGTCATTTTCGGGTCGGCAAACCCGACAACGTGCCCGCCCAGGCGGTGCATGGCCGATTCGTGCGCCAGGCGAGTTCGAGTGGATGGCTGATAGAAGGCGGCAACCAGCGTCTTCTCTTTCAACATGTCCGAGTTGCGGCGGGAGCGGGCAATCGGCTCGACTTCGTCGGCAACGCCGAAGACATGGAAAAACTCGTTGCGCTCGAAATCTTTAAGCGAAAGGATGTCACGACCAGCAAAACTACGCATTTTGTTACTCCTTTTTGTAGTGAAAGATTTGGATGGCGATGGGTAAGTAAACAAGTAGAGAGGTATACAGGTCGATGCGTGCTTCCTTGTCTACTTGTGTCCTTGTTTATCTGGGTCCTGTTTCCGTGTTTACTTCTTTTCCTGGTTTCTTAAAACACTCGGCAGCAACGCATAGAACTCCGTGGCGCGGACGACATCATTAAGCGGCACATTTTCGTTGGTCATATGTGCGGTTTTCTCGTCGCCAGGGCCAAAGCCGATCGAGGGGATCCCGGCCTTGCCGGCCCAATAAGTGCCGTTGGTCGAGAAGTCCCAGGTGCCCAGTTCGCGCTTCTCGCCCCAAAGCGCTTCGACCGTGCGCTGCCCGGCCTGAGTCAACGGATGCGCCTCATCCAACAACCAGGGCGGGTAGAATTTCGAGACCGGAAAGACAAATCCTGTATAGGAGGGCGCATCGTAGAACAGCTCTTCAACCTCGATTTCGTCTTGCAGGTAATCGGGGATCAGTCCCTTGATCTGCGCAATTACCTCGTCGCGCGGCTCGTTCGAAGTGATCCGCCGGTCGATGTAGATTGTGAACTGATCAGGCACCGCATTGAGCGAAGCCGTGCGCGCCGAGACATCGGTTACCGCAATGGAGGGAGTGCCCTGCACAGGGTGATAACCCATTCCGAAGCGCATCCGACGATCCAACTCGCGGATTTGCGTAATGATCGCCATCATCTTGTAGACGGCGTTATCGCCCAGGTAGTGCGAGGCCGCATGCGCCGACCTGCCGCTGGCAGTGACCTTCAACTCGATCCGGCCCTTATGCCCACGATAGACCTGCATCTTGGTCGGTTCGCCGATGACGACAAAATCGGGCTTGACCTTGGGGTCGGCTTCGACAAAGGCGTTGGGCGCGATGCCATCACACCATTCTTCCATGTTGCCAAAGTAGTAAGCGGTGTAGCCCTCAAGCAGACCCAGGTCGCGGGCAATCGCCAGACCATAAACCATACCAGGCGTAGAATTTTTCTCATCGCAAGCCCCGCGCGCATACAGGAGGCCATTCTCAACCTTGCCCACGAACGGATCCCATTCCCATTCATCAGGATCGCCCACGCCGACGGTATCAATGTGCGAGTCAAAGACGATCACTTTCGACCCCTGGCCGATGCGCCCCAGGACATTGCCCATCTTGTCAAAACGGGCTTCATCGTAACCAAGTTTGTTCATCTCGGCAATGATGCGGTCACCGACCTCCTTGAGTTGTCCATCCATGCTGGGGATGGCGCAAATATCACGCATGAATTGAATAATCTCGTTACGAGAATGCTCAACCCTCGCCTGGATTTCTTGAACTATATTTGTCATGTTTCACTCCTCTAACAATGAAATTTGAAGATCGCAGGTTGAATGAACTTCCTGTTTTCACCTGTAAATTTATTTATACCGCGCCTACTCGTCTCACAACATGGAACTTGAAGTAGCCGGGCAAGAAATAACTGTGCGAGAAATCGACCACAGAACCAGAGGCCGTAAACAACTTGGCGGTGAAATGCAGGAGCACGTCACCGCGCTGAATTTCGAGCATCTTGGCCACTTCGGCGCTGGCAATGGTCGCGCTGATTTCAGCGCGGCTGACTGTCAACGGGTCGCCACGCTGCAGCAGGAAATCGAGCACCGAGCCGCTGAACTTCGCGGTCAATTCTTCGGGATGGAGCACGTTTTCAGGCAGGGTATCAACCAGGTACGCCACCGGGCGGGAATCAGCGCGCATGGTGCGGCGGACGCGCACCAGCCCGGTTTCCTCGGGAACGTCGAGCGCTTCGGCACACTCGAGATCTGCCGGGACCTGCTCGATAAAGACTTCACCCGGGCCAACATCCAGGTTGGTGCGGCGGGCCAGGGTCAACATGCTCTCGAGAATTTCGAGGCCGCCCTCCAGAACCGGCACCTTTCCAACGATAAATGTTCCAGCCCCTTGGCGGCGGCGGATGAGGCCCTGGGTCTCGAACATACGCATGGCCTCGCGCAACGTGGCGCGGCTGACGCCAAGCTGCTTTGCCAGGTCAGGTTCGGATGGCAGGCGTGAATTGGCCGGAAGTTCGGCAATCAGGGTGGCGAGATCAGCTTGCAGGCGTTGGAAAGGAAAGTGAGGCATGGTTACTCCAATTTTGTGGCGCTGAATTATTTGCCATGCAGCTTGCGAATGGCAAGGATATCTTCCTGAATGTGACCGTTGGCGTGTCTGGGAATCATCCCGATCACCCATTCAATGGGGACGTTTGTCGGTTCAGACTGCCCGCGAAAAGTAATATGCCCGGAACGCTGCCAGGCTTCGTCAGGCAGGTGAGCCAGTAAATCAGCCAGATCCTGAAGACTGCCATGGAAAGCGGCCAGGGCCGGGGCTAGCGGGCGGCGTTCGAAAGCCCAGACATCAGCCCATTCATCCTGGGTCAATTGCATATACCAGGTGAAAGGCAGTTCCACGTCCTCGAAACCCAGAATCGCCTTGACGCAGATCGCAAACATCATCTGGCCGTTACAAATATGATGCGCCACCTGGCGGATCGACCAACCTTCGCCTTTGTTCAAGTTTAAATCCTCGTCGCTCAAGCCAGCCAGGGCCGCTTCGAGCTGGTCGGGGACCTGGAGGTAGGTTTCGAGCAGCTTCTGATGATTTTCATTCATCAGATCGTCTCCACTACCGGGATAAACTCAAACCGGGTCACATCCACCAGGCCTTTATCCGAAATGCGCAGTTCGGGAATGACGACCAGGGCCAGCAGGGCCAACTGCATATTGGGGTTGTTCAACCGGCAGCCGCAGGTTTTGAAACCTTCCAACACAGTAGCGGCTTTTTGGGCAACGATTTCCACCGGCTGGTTCGACATCAACCCGGCAATTGGCAGCTGCACCTCACCGATAATTTTTCCGTTCTTGACAACCACCTGCCCTCCGCCGGTTTCAGCCAGGCGGTTGACGGCAACCGCCATCGAAGCCTGATCGGTGCCGACCACGATCAGGTTGTGGCAGTCGTGGGCCACGGTGGTGGCAACGGCACATTTTTCGGTGAAACCAAACCCGCTCACCAGGGCAACCTGGATCTCGCCCGTGCCGCGGTGACGTTCTATCACGGCGATTTTGGCCACCTCAGGAACGTCGGGGTGCAGGCGCGAAAGATCAGGGATCTGAATTTCGCCTTCGACCACCGGAAGTTCAAAGTGCAAATGACGCGTAGGAGCCTGGTTCTCGATGATTCCGATCACATTGCACAACACCTGCCGCTCCCCGCTTGTTACACGCAGCTTAAAATCGGCTTCCGATAACTTACGAGGCAGGTGTACACTTTTCGTAACCCAGGCCGGATACGGGTAGGGTTTTGATTTCAGGAGAGACCGTTCATCGCGCGCAATTACCGTCCCTTTGGCGATAACGGTCTGGGCGTGAAAATCGTCCAAATTTTCCACAAACAGGATGTCGGCCCAGCGGCCGGGGGCAATCTGGCCCATCTCACGGCTGACGCCAAAATGGTCGGCAGTGTTGATGGTTGCCATCTGGATGGCCGTGAGCGGCTTGATCCCGGCCTGGATGGCGATGCGCAGGACGCGATCCATGTGGCCGGTACGGATGGTCTCCGCGTGGCTGTCGTCGGTGCAGAGCAGGAAGTGACGCGGATCGAGGCCATGTTCGGTTATGGCCGCGACCTGGTTGGCAACATCGTGCCAGGCCGAGCCATGCCGCAGCATGACTTTCATGCCCTGGCGGGCGCGGATAATCGCGCCTTCCACGGTCGTACCTTCGTGGTCGTCCTCGATGCCGCCCGCCAGGTAGCCATGGAAAGACAGGCCAAAATCAGGCGGCGGATAGTGCCCGCCAATCACCTTCCCAGCCTGATGGGTAGCGCGCAGTTCGGCGTGCATTTTCTCATCAGCGGAGATGACGCCAGGATAGTTCATCATTTCGCCCAGGCCGATGATGCCGGGCCAGGTCATGGCTTCAGCCACATCGGCGGGGCTGATCGAGGCGCCGGGCGTTTCCAGCCCGGGCGCGGACGGAACGCAGGAGGGCACCTGAACAAAGACATGGATCGGCTGGTTGAGGGCTTCATCGACCATTAGTTTGACACCGCGCAGGCCAAAGATGTTGGCGATTTCGTGCGGGTCGACAAACATGCCAGTTGTGCCAAACGGGGCGACGGCGCGGACAAACTCAGTGACAGTGACCATGCCGCTTTCGACGTGCATGTGCGCATCCAACAGGCCGGGGACGAGGTAACGTCCTGCCGCATCGAGTACCTCGGTTTGGGGGCCAATGGCATGGTCGGCGTTTTCGCCGACATAGGCGATCCGTCCTTCGACGATGGCAAGATCAGTATTCGGGAGGATCTCCCCGGTCTGGACACAGACCCATTGTCCGTTTTTGATGACCATATCAGCCGGAGTGCGGCCCATGGCGACATTGACGAGTGTTTGAGAAAGCATTCTTTTCTCCTGTAAGAGCCAGGTGGTCGAGTAGCCTCGAAAGCGCTTTGAGGGGCGTACACTTGCACCTCACTGCGTTCTGTGCAGTGCAGGTGTCGAGACCACATTATCAAGCATTTTCTTGTATAGTTGGTTTCGATACGGCGGGAGAACACCGCCTACTCGACCAACGAGATAACTATTGATTCTTTACTTATTTTCAAAAACCAGACCGGGGTTACGAGAAACATAACTGGCAATCAGGTAATCGTACTGGCCGGTATTGAATTTCCAGATTTCGCCAACGCGATACCAATTCCAAATGGAGCCAGTCACCACATAGGATAATTTTTCATAGTAAAGCGCCAGGTCAGGATCGGCAATCTGCAAAGTGCCGTCCTTGAGTGTTTCCGGATACCCGGCTGGGATGTTGCGCTTAAAATGGCCAATGCGCCAACCGAGCGGATCCCTGGCGGGCAGACGCGCCAGGAGAGGGTCCACCAGGGCATAGGGGTCGGACTGGTAAATATCGGGACCATCCTGATAGCCAACCTTGCCAATCGCTCCGTGAAATGAGGCCTCACGAAGTTTGGTATAGACCCAGCTGCGGCCCGCAAAAGGCGAGCCAATCTCTGTATTACGAATGCCGCTGATCACGAGGCCCTGTTGAGGCTTGCCGCCAAACCAGGCCAGGCGTTCATCGGCAACCCCGCTGCCATCCAGCAACTTGAAATAGGATAGCGTGGTGGGCAATTGAGGCTCGAAAAGGGTCGAACGCACCGAAAAAACACCCAGTGCCAGCACAATGGCCAACCCGACCAGCATCGCCTGCCTGGAAAAAGTCTGCAAGCGCGCCAGCAGGACAGCGCAGACCAGGAACCCGGCGGTCAGGAAGCGGCCGCTCATGAAGTCGCCACCGATCTTGACCACATAGAGCAGATAAAGCAAGACGCCAACGTAAGCCGCTATCGACTTCCGGTCGCGCTCCAGGAAGACGCCGACCCCCGCCAGGCCAATGACAAAGAGGGTCAGCGGGTCCCAGTGGATCGAATTCAGGAAATAATCCAACCCTTGCGCCACCAGCAAACGGTCGAGGATGCCGGTATTCAGCTTGGCGTAGGCCGTGTTCGGGAACAGGAAGCCGTAATAAAACAGGGAGAAAAGCTCCCACAAAATCAGCGGGGAAAAACCGAGCAGCGCAGAAAGCAGGTTTTTTCGCCAGAGCGCGCGTTCCTGCCAGTAAACAACCGCCAGCGCCGGGGCAACCAGCAGCAGCGCATCCAGCCGGTTGATGGCAATCAGCGCCGAAAGAAAGGCCAGCAGCAGGAAGCGAGGCGAATTCTCGAAGAACTTCCACAGGAAGAGCGCCAGCAGGAAATGCGTCAGCGGGTTCTCCAACCCGGAGGTCGAATAATCCAGAAAGGCGCGGGAGAGAATCACCGCCGCGCCAAAAATCAAGATCGAGAGCGGGTCTTGCCGGATGCCGCGCGTGAGCAGCAGGAAAACCGTCAACGCAGAGAGCGCGATCGAGATGAACAGAGCCAGGAAAACCAACCCGGCGCTGAACGAGATACCCAACAGGTTGACCTGGACGAAATACAAGGTCGAAAGCAGCAGCATCCAGAGTGGATGGGTAAAGGCTTGCACACGAACATTGACGTTATAGCCCAGCCCATACCCGGCCCGGAAATTTTCAACCGTCCGAAAAGTGATATAGGCGTCATCAGAAACCCAGGCATTCCGCACTGCGATAAAAACAAAAAGCAGGACCAAAACAATGCCCAAAAACTTAATCTCGCGTTGCGTCATTCAGGGTCTCCGAAATTCCTTACTTACTCAACAGCCGCTTGGCCGCCTGGTTATGCCGCGCGGCGAGTTCGACTTCATCCACGGTGACAAGCTGGCCTTCCTTGACAATAAACTTCCCGCCAACAACGGTGTAATCGACTTTGCCAGGCTGGCAGAAAACAACCGCCGCCACCGGGTCGTGGACCGCACCGCCGGCCAGGTCGAGGCGGTTCAGGTTGATGGCGTAAAAGTCGGCGCATTTGCCTTTTTCCAGGCTGCCGATGTCACTGCGGCCCAGGACCGCCGCCCCACCCCGTGAGCCAAGCCAGAGGGCCTCGCGAGCCGTCATCAGTTTGCGGCTGGGATCGTCGGAACGCGAATAGCCCGTAATCCCTTCTTTAACTCGCGCCAAAAGCATGGCCTGGCGGACTTCGGCCAGCAGGTGTGAACCGTCGTTCGAGGCGGAACCATCCACGCCCAGGCCAACGTTGACGCCCGCGGCGAGGTATTCCTTGATTGGGGCGATCCCGGAGGCCAGGCGCATATTGGAAGACGGACAATGCGCCACACCGCAGTGGTGTTTGGCAAAGACGCCAATCTCCTCGGCGTTGACGTAGACCGAGTGCGCGAACCAGACATCCCCGCCGACCCAATCGACCGATTCCATATAGCCAACTGGACGGTAGCCAAATTTCTGGAGGCAGAACTGCTCCTCGTCCTCGGTCTCGGCCAGGTGGGTGTGGAGATGCACACCGTATTTGCGCGCCAGTTTCGCAGATTCCTTCATCAGTTCGCCGGTGACACTGAAGGGCGAGCAGGGCGCAAGCACGATCTGGGTCATCGAACCCGGCCTGGGATCATGGTAACGCTGGATCAGGCGCTCGCTATCGGCCAGGATGACATCTTCCTTGTCGGTAACCGAGTCCGGGGGGAGTCCACCCTGGGATTCGCCCAGGGACATGGAACCGCGCGAGGCATGCAGACGAAGCCCGAGCTGCAGACCAGCCTCGATTTCATCATCCAGCTTGGAACCGTTCGGGAAGAGATAGAGATGGTCGGAGGCCGTCGTGCAGCCGCTCAGCGCCAGTTCGGCGAGCGCGGTCTGGGTCGAGGTGAAGATATCATCGGGGGTCAGGCGCGCCCAGATCGGGTAGAGCGTCTTGAGCCAGTTGAACAGGTTGGCATCCTGGGCAGCCGGGACGGCGCGCGTCAGGGTTTGGTAGAAGTGGTGGTGGGTGTTGACCAGCCCCGGCAAAAGGACGTGACCGGAAAGATCGAGGATTTCATCCGCGCTGGCGGGCAGTTCGGCGGTGGGGCCGACCTGCTCGATGAAGCCATCGCGGATAAAAAGACCACCATCGGGAATTTCCCGCTGATGGTCGTCGAGTGTAGCCAGATAAGCGTGTTTGATCAGGAGAGTGGTCATGGTTTTCTGCCCATTTCAAGAAGTTGTCTGACAACTTATAGTTTATCCCAAACACCTAGACAAGTCAATTGATTCTGAGAAAATGTGACTTTTGGCACATTGAAGATTAGCCCCCTTCCCCGCCAGAAACATGCGGGGCGAAAAAGCCGGCCTTCCCCCAAATTCCAAGAACGGGAATTTAGGGGAAGGAGAAATTACTGGATTAAATTAAACAAGAGTTTTTTGAAATTCAAGTGATTTTCCCTCCCCCATTTTCCGAATTTTGGAAAATGGGGGAGGCCGGGAGGGGGTCGTTTTCGTTGTACAATTAATCATCACCGTCAACGCAGGTGACAGTCACTTTGCCCACTCCGCTACGCTACGGAGTGCTCCGCAAAAGTGACTGTCACCTTACATGAAAAGGGAAGCCATGCGCCAACAACTTTCGCTCAAGCCCGCTCATAAGGTCGTGCAAGATTTCTACAAAGAGATCGAGAACCTATCGCAACTGAACCTGTTCCACGAAGGGGCGGTTTCGCCAGCCTTTGCGAACCTGCTGAAACGGTGCGCGAGCCAGTTTGGGTGGACGCTGTCAGAGCAGCACATGCCGAAGGGCGGCAAGACCAATTTACGGTTTGATGGCGCGTTATTGGATGAGTTCAAACTGGTGCATGGGGTCTGGGAGGCAAAGGATACGCGGGACGAATTAACCGTCGAAGCGGCGAAAAAGTTCAAGGCCGGGTATCCAAAGGATAATATCCTCTTTCAAAGCCCGCAGCGGGCGATCCTGTATCAAAACGGTCAAATGGTGTTCGACGCCGACATCCGCAAACCGGAACAGTTGGTGGGTATCTTGGAGTTGTTCTTTGAGTTTGAACCGCCCGCTTACGAGCAGTGGAACGAAGCGGTGGAAGAGTTCAAGCTGCGCATCCGCGAGTATGGGGATAGCGCGCTGGCGATCATCGAACAGGAACGGCGCACGAACAAGCGTTTTGTGCAGGCTTTCAACGCTTTTATGGAGGTCTGCCGGGCGGCGATCAACCCGAACCTTTCGGCGCAGGCAGTGGAGGAGATGCTGATCCAGCACCTGCTGACCGAGCGGCTCTTTCGCAAGGTCTTCAACAACCCCGATTTTGTGCGCCGAAACGCGATTGCCGCCGAAATCGAGAAGGTGATCGAGGCGCTGACGTCGCAGTCGTTCAGCCGGGCGGAGTTTTTGAAGAAACTCGACCGTTTTTACGGGGCGATTGAGATGACCGCCGAAACGATTGACGATTTTTCGGAGAAGCAGGCTTTCCTGAATGTGGTCTATGAGAAGTTTTTCCAGGGCTTTTCGGTCAAGGTGGCCGATACGCACGGAATTGTGTATACGCCGCAGCCGATCGTCGATTTTATGGTGCGCTCGGTGGAAGAGCTTTTGAAGCGCGAATTCGGGCGCTCGCTTTCGGACGAGGGCGTGCATCTGCTCGATCCGTTCACCGGGACGGGCAACTTCATCGTGCGCACGATGCGCGAGATCCGCAAATCGGCGCTGCCGCAGAAGTTCGGCGCGGAGTTGCATTGCAACGAAGTGATGCTGCTGCCGTATTACATCGCTTCACAGAACATCGAGCACGCCTATTACGAGTTGACCGGGCAATACCAGCCCTTCGAGAACCTGTGCCTGGTGGATACCTTTCAACTGGCCGAGGGGCCGCAGATGGCCATGTCGTTTGTGACGGCGGGCAACAGTGAGCGGGTCAAACGCCAGCAGGGTGCCCCGATCTTTGTGATACTTGGCAACCCGCCCTATAACGCGCACCAGTTGAACGAGAACGACAACAGCAAGAACCGCAAATATGCCGTGATGGATAAGCGCGTGGCAGAGACCTACGCCAAAGATTCGGCGGCGACGAACAAAAATGCGCTTTCCGACCCGTATGTGAAGGCTTTTCGCTGGGCGTCTGACCGGATTGCACAGACCGGCGAGGGGATTGTGGCTTACGTCAGCAATAACAGTTTTCTTGAAGAACTCAGCTTCGATGGGATGCGTGAAAATCTCGAAAAAGATTTCGATGCAATTTATACGCTCAACCTGACCGGCAACGTGCGCAAAAACCCGAAACTCTCCGGCACAACACACAATGTCTTTGGGATTCAGGTGGGTGTGAACATCACGTTCCTGGTGCGCAAGCAGACCTCCGAGGTCTCAACCCGCAAGGCGCGCATTTTCTACGCCCGCACCGGCGAAGAGTGGCGCAAGGAAGAAAAGTACGACTTTTTGAGCAGTAAAGGCGACTACAGCGCGATTGACTGGCAGGAACTCAGCCCCGACAGCCGTCATACCTGGTTGACAGAGGGTTTGCAGGATGATTTCGAAACGTTTTTGCCGATGGGGTCAAAAGAAGCGAAGGCGGGAGAAGGTAAAGCAATTTTTGGGAATTATGGTTGTGGAATAAAAACGAGCCGCGATACTTGGGTGTATAACTTTAACCTTGATGAATTGGAAATAAATATTCGGCGTATGTCCGAAACTTACAATGACCATGTTAGCCGTTGGCCAAGATTATCCCCAAAGCCCAATATGGATGATTTTGTGACTAACGACGATGAGAAAATCAGTTGGAGTCGAGACTTAAAACTTGATGTTCAGCGCGGGAAATATGCTGAATTCAAAAAAGAAAAGATACGAAAGTCCCTTTATCGCCCATTTTCAAAACAATATATATACTTTGATAGAATTTTGAACGAGGAAGTTTATCAATTTCCGCATTACTTCCCCGCTCTCCAAAGTAAAAAAGAAAACCTTGTCATTTGTCTTAGCGGGCTTGGACACGATATTTTTCGATGCCAAATGGCAGATGCAATAACCGATTATAAATTCTCAAATTCGGCTAATGGAGGCACGCAATGTTTCCCGTTCTATGTTTACGACGAGGACGGGAGCAACCGGCGCGAGAACCTCAGCGATTGGGCGCTGGAGCAATTCAGGGAAAGATATTCGAGAGTAGAGAAGAGAGAGCAGTCAGACCCACTACTCTCTACTCCCCAATCTCTAATCTCTAAATGGGATATTTTTTATTACGTCTACGCCCTGCTACATGCACCCGCCTACCGCGAGAAATATGCCGCCAATCTCAAGCGCGATCTGCCGCATATCCCGTTTGTCGATTCGGTGGAGCAGTTCTGGAAATATGTCGAAGCGGGCAGGCAGTTGGCGGAGCTGCATGTCAATTATGAGGCGCAGGCGGAGTATCCGCTGGAGATGGTGGAAAATCCCGAGGCGCATCTCAACTGGCGGGTGGAGAAGATGAAACTCGTGAAACCCAGCCAGCCCCCTCCCAGCCTCCCCCAAAATCCCCAAAACCAGGGGATTTTAGGGGAGGGGCAAACCGCCACCTTGGTTTACAACGATTTCCTAACGCTGAAAGGGATTCCTGCCGAGGCGTTTGAATACCGGCTGGGGAATCGTTCCGCGCTGGATTGGGTCATCGACCAGTACCGCGTGACGACCGATCCGCGCTCGAAGATTGTCAACGACCCGAACGATGCGGATGATCCGCAGTATATTGTGCGGCTGGTGAAGAAGGTGGTCACGGTCAGTGTGGAAACGGTGAAGCTTGTGAAAGGGCTGACGGCATGAAACGAAATCCTGCATCTCCTACGGTTATCGAGAAATTCCGCCAACAGAGCGAAAGGCAGGGAAAATACCTGTTGGTTCTGGTTGGCTGGCTGGCGCTGGCAGGCGCGGGCGCACTGGTCTGGCAATTTTTTCCGATTTTGCGAGATCAGCCGGTTTGGAAAATTCTCGGCATCGTTTGGGCCGGCCTGTTCGGCGTCGGTTTTGTGCCCTTACTGATTGCATCCTTCCTGAATAACCGCTGTCCTGCTTGCGGCAAACCTGTGGGGGAAGATTTTTGGACAGCCCGCTACTGTCAGTATTGCGGAACCCAATTGCGCGAAAAATGAGTGCGGCTTGAAGATTGCCAGTGATACGGGCAATCCACACTACATTTGTGCGGCTGGTCAAGCAGGTGGTCACGGTCAGTGTGGAGACGGTCAGGATTGTGAAAGGGCTTTGATCTAGCCCCCTTCCCGGCCTTCCCCCAAATCAAGTGCAGATTTGGGGGAAGGAGAAATGGTTTGAATTTTAGAAAACAATTGTTTGATCCCTTCCAGTAATTTTCCCTCCCCTGAATTCCCGTTCTTGGAATTCGGGGGAGGTTGGGAGGGGGCAGAGATAGAATTTCCATGCCACCCAGACAAACCACTCCCAAAATGCAGCGCCGAGCCGCCGAGTTACGTCACAATACCACCCCAGCCGAGCAAAAACTGTGGTCAACCCTGCGTGCTCATCAAACCAATGATGTCCATTTTAGAAGGCAGCATGCGATTGGCAACTACATTGTCGACTTCTGTTCCCCGCGCCAAAAGCTGGTCATCGAATTGGATGGCACTCCCTTTGGTCGCAGCACCTGGAACAAGAAGACTACGATCAGCAGCGCACCGAATTCCTGCAATCCAAAGGCTACCGGGTATTGCGCTTTTGGAATAGCGAGGTTCTCGCAGATTTGAATGGGGTGATGAAGATAATCCTTGAAGCCCTGCCTTCTGATGTGATATAACCGCCCCAAAGGAGAATTTCATGAAAACCCCCTCTGGTTTGGAATACACCGAAACCCTGGCCGGGACTGGCGCGCAGGCCGCCGCCGGGAAAACCGTCAGCGTGCATTACACCGGCAAACTGACGAATGGCAAGGTCTTTGACAGCTCGCTCACGCGCGGCGAACCGATCGAGTTCAAGCTCGGCGCGGGGCGGGTGATCAAGGGCTGGGATGAAGGCATCGCGCTGATGAAAGTCGGCGGTAAGGCCACCCTGACCATCCCGCCGGAACTCGGCTACGGTGAACGCGGCGCGGGCGGCGTGATTCCGCCCAACGCGACGCTGATTTTCGAAGTTGAACTGGTCAGCATGAAGTAAACAAGTCCCAGGCAGCACAAAAATAACCTCCCGCGAGAAAATCAGGCTCGCGGGAGGTTATTTTGATCAAGAAATAATTTTCGGAATGTTTCCTAAGGCACGTTAACGTTCAGGACCTGCTCACCTGCGCCATCGCAAGCGACGACCTTGACATCGTAATCGCCCGATTCGGTCACCGGGATTTCGAACTTGTTTCCAGGCGTGACAGTTTGTCCTTCAGGCAGCTGGTTATCACCATAGGCTTCTGTTCCAGATTCGGAAACCAAAAGTTCGCAATAATTGACCGACCCATTGTTGGTGATGGTAATCGTTTTCGCGCCGCCGCAGGCGGTCAGCAAAGAAGCCAGCACAAGGACGAGGACCACAGAGAACAAAATCTTTCGCTTACCAAACATGATGATTATCTCCCGTTCTGAATTGAGACCCTGTATGGTCGCAAAATGCGCTCTTCTAAACAGAAGATGCGCATTTTGCGAACCGGGGCGTTATGTAATAGCAAACACTATTATCAAGATATATATTATCTTATTTGGTACAATATAGCAAGTTAAATGAAAACGAATATCGAAACTGAAGGATTATCGAAAGCACAAAGTCATGCACTCTGAAGACTGGGATCTGTGCTTCGAGTCCCCTGGAAATCGACCCTGGATCGGTAAAAGAGACAAATCATGAAAAACCTGGCTTTCCTGATGCTGGCTTTCAGCCTCCTGTTTGCTTCCTGCGCAGCCCCCGCTGCGAAGGGTACGCCAACGGCACAGGCCCCCGCTGCTTCGGCTATCCCCTTCATCCCAACAGCCTGGGAAACACCCGCCGCCCCAACCCCGCCCAAGGCCACTGCGACAATCCCGGCCAGCGCCACGCCCGTCCCAAACCCAATGAGCATTGCTTCCCTGCGGGCGGGCAGCTACCCCGGCAGCGAGATTATCATCGACCAGGAACTGGCGCGCGGGTCGAACTACCGGCGTTATTACGTCCATTATCTCTCAGAGGGATTGAAAATCTACGCGCTGCTGACGATCCCCAACGGGACCGCGCCTGAGGGCGGCTTCCCGGCGATTGTCTTCAATCACGGCTATATCCCCCCGAATGTTTATCGCACCACCGAACGCTACCTCGCCTACGTTGACCGGCTGGCGCGCGCCGGGTATGTCGTTTTCCGCATCGACTACCGCGGGCATGACCGGTCAGAGGGCCCTGCCAGCGGCGCCTACGGCAGCCCCGGGTACACCGTCGATGTACTGAATGCAGTCTCGTCCATTCAAAATCACCCACAGGTCAACCCGCAAAAAGTGGGCCTCTGGGGCCATTCGATGGGCGGATTTTTAGCCCTGCGCGCGATGGTCGTTTCAAAGGATGTCAAAGCTGGCGTGATCTGGGCCGGGGTTGTGGCATCCTACCCGGAAATGCTCTACAACTGGCGGCGGACTGGTTCCTTCACCCCCTCGCCCAGTTCGCGCGGTGTGAGCTGGCGGGCTGGCTGGATCGAAACCTACGGCACCCCCGAGCAAAACCCCGCTTTCTGGGCTTCGGTCTCGGCCAATACCTATTTGGCCGACCTTTCAGGCCCGCTCCAACTGCATCATGGCAGCGCAGACGAAGACGTGCCGCTGGACTTCTCCATCCGGCTGGCCGAGCAGGTCCGGGAGGCGGGCGGCGAGGCCGAGCTGTATACCTACGAGGGCGACAACCACAACCTCTCCAAATACTTCAGCCAGGCGATGGATCGCACTCTTCAATTTTTCGACCGGACGCTGAAATAATCTCGCTCTCGGTGACCGCGCTGGTGTGGTTGGCAGCCAAAAGCTGCCAGCCCAGAATCATTTCCTGCCAAAATCTGCGGGGTTTTCTCCCCACATTTCGGTGTCCCACTTCAAAACCCTGAAGGGTTGCTTTGCTTTTCCGGCCGTTGAACTACCGGAAAAATCGTGTTCGCTCAACCAGGCTTCGGCCTCGGCAATCAATTCAAACAGTCCGGCATTTCTCCCCGTCCGCTCCATTTTGGTGCGGCATTTTTTGGCCCTGACCCACAGGATGGCATTTTCCGAATCGGAGTAGAGCGGCCAGTTGAGCTGGTTTTCCGTCAGCCAGGCAAGTCCCCGAACGATGGCCAGGAACTCGCCGACATTATTCGTCCCATCAGGGTACGGCCCGGCCTTGAAGAGCTGTTTCCCGGTTGCAGTTTCGACGCCGCGCCACTCCACCGGGCCGGGAACGCCGGCACAGGCCGCATCCACGCTGATGGAGGGGATTTCGGGCTTCAGCAGCGACATTTTCCACTGTCCCGCGCTGGCTGGTTTGCCCTTAAACGCAGCATACTCGCCTTTGAAGGCGCTTTCAGCGGCGGATAAACTATCGAAGGACTTGTACTCGGCCCCGGGGTAGCCGGAGACCTGCGCGGAACACGCCTCCCACGTGGAGAAAACCCCGGTCCGGCGTCCTTTCCAAACGGCATAATATTTTTGTTTCGTCATCAGAATTATTTTCTCCTGCCAGCGAACCACGTTCCCAGCACAATTCCGAGCAAGCCGAAAGACAGGTCAGGCAGGCTCGGCGTGCGGACGGGGAACCAGAACTGGCTGAGTTCCTCGAGCACGGCCATCAAAAAGACGAGCAGAGCCGCAAGCGGCAACGCCTGCCCGAAGAGGTTCGCCCGATCTGGGAAGGCGCGGACAGCGAGAAAAGCCAAAATTCCGTACAACCCAAAATGCCCGACCCAATCACCGCCGGGGAAGCGATAGAGATCGCGAAGGGGGATGGGAATCAGATCCAGATCGGCAGCGACAGCGACCGCCAGCATCAAGAGCAGGAAGCCAAACGTCAGCCAGCGCCAGGAAACCTGGCTCATTGGATCAACCTGGGCGCAAGTTGGATCCAGGTGACGCCGCCATCACTCGATTTCCACAGCTGAAAATCGGCGCCATCGGAAACCACCGCCCAACCCTGCGCAGGATCAACGAACTCGTACTGGAAGACGTAGGCGCCAGAACTATTGAGATCGAAATCAAGGCCGTCTGGCAGGGTCTGCCAGGTCTGTGCGCCGTCGCGCGTGACGCACAGGTTCTTCCCGCAGCGGATAAAGGCCTCTTCTGGGGAAAGGATTTGGGGCGAATCGAAAAACCCGACCGTGTTCTCCAAAATGGCCGGAGCCTGACTCCAACCCTGGCCGCCATCGCGGGTCAGATAGAGGGCCAGCACGCTGTACACGAGTGCGCCATCCGCGTCATATTTGCCGATACTGACCGGCAGCAGGCCTTCGCTGCCAAAAAAAACCGGGGCTTTGGGCGCCACCAATCCATCGGCGTACTTCCCGTCGGGAAGGGGCAGGTTCAGGTCTTTCCAAGACTGGCCCAGGTCGGTGGAAACGGACAGGCGCACCACCCCGCCAGGGTCGCTGGCCAGGTCGCCATATGTAATGACAAGACGTTCCGGGTCGTAATACAGGCTGTCGCCGCAAATATTGCACAGGTGAATCGTTCCGTCAGGCAGGCCCGGTTCAGAATCGGGTGCGGCAATCAGAATCGGGGTCCAGCTTGCGCCACCGTCATTTGAACTGTACAGGTTGAGATACAGGTTCCCCGCGCCAACACCGGCTGTCTCGGCCACGCCGTCATTCGGAGAGGTGAAATCGTAATAGGCATTTTGGAGATCCTTTTGCGGCAGGGAGACCCAAGTCTGACCGCCATCAACGGTCCGCAGGAGCGCACTGGAATCGGCGGCAGGGTCGTACAGAGCAATCCATGCGGTTTGAGCATCAAGGAAAGAACTGGCGTAGGGAGTCAAGGCCTGGCCCTGGGGCGAAACATCACTCCAGGTCACGCCCCCATCCTGCGTCCGCAATATTCGGGAGGTTTCATCCGCCTGGGATGTCCAGCCCCAACCGTTGGATTGATCCAGCATATGGAGCTGGTAAATGACCACAGGCAGGCCTGGCGCAGGTGTTTCCGTGGGCGGGATAACTACCTCGGTCGGAGGTAAAGTGGTCACGCCGGGAGAAAAAGCCGTATTGGTGGGCAGTTGGGCCGGGACAGTGGGCGGCGGCGGAGTGACACTGGACAGGCCAATACAGGCAGCCAGGAAAACGAGCAGCGGGCAGATAACCAATAAACGGAGAGTCTTTTTCACAATCACCTCAACGTCAAATAAAGTGTGCAGAGCGCCAGGGTCGAACCGTCTGCCGGGCTGGCATCTGAAATTTCGATACGAACAGGGCCTGTAAAACCGGCGGCGCTGAAATCAAGCGGCAGTTCAAAGACACCCGGGCCGCCCAGTCCATCAGCGCTGATGGTGAAACCGGCCTGGGCAACCGGCTCTTGCGTCCCTGGCAGGAAGACCGAATAAACCAGATTATTCTCGAAGGGAGAAATCGTCACACTGCCCAGAATAGCGAATGCGCCGCTGACTTCCGCGCCATTGGCGGGTGTGTCAATCATGATAATTCTTTCCGCGCCGCCAGGTGTTTTGGTGGTCAACCGTGAGAGCACCAATTCATTCTCAACCAGGCGATAATTGCGGGTGGATGGCAGGGACGGACAGCACATGGCATCATCGATGCCATGAATAGTGGCATCCAGATAAATCTCGCCATTTTGAATGGACAGGTTGTTGATCACCGGACGGTCATCGATCAAGGTTGTGGCAGCCGCGTTGGGCTGCCCGCCCTGGTTCAAAATCGCCACTACAGAAACAAAGACACCCGATCCGCCATGATTCTCCGCCAGGCTTACAGCGGCGTCTTCCACTCCGTCTGCGTTCAGGTCACCGAAGGCAATCTTTTCGCCCAAAGAGATGGACACAAACCCAAACTGCCCCGGGTCAGCGCCTTCCTGGTATTTGCCATCCAGCAGGGTGATGGTGCGCAAGACCTGATCAGAACCCATCACGGTCAGCGTGGCATTCCGCAATTGCTCCATCGTCAGCAAAGGGACAGGCGTCACTGTCGGTGGGGGCGCTGTTTCGGTGGCAGTTGGCGGGATGGGGGTGGAGGTCAGCGTCGGCTGGAGCATGAGCGGGGTGCGGGTGACAAGCCCCTCGGCAGGTGTCAGGGCCAGAGGCGGGGGATTAAAATCCAACGAGCAGGCCAGGGCCGCCAGGGCCAGGACAAGCAGGATTGCGAGAAATCGTTTCATGAGTTTTCTCCTTTTCAGGCAAAAAGCCGCCCTGAAGGGCGGCTTTTAATAAAAACGCCCTGTTCTTAAGGAATTGTTATCGTCCAGGTATTCCCGCCATCGGTTGTGCGATACAGGCGCACGCGGGAACCCTGTCCAACGGTGATCAGCCAGCCATCATTGGCATCGATAAAGTTGATGTAATTGGCCTGTTCCGAACGACTAAAGGCCACAGGCAGCAACAGCCAAGTCTGGGCGCCATCTGTGGTGCCATACAGGCCTCGCTTTCCCCAGGCCCAACCCGTGTTCGCATCGGCAAAAGTGTAGACGCCTCCATCGGGAATGGCCGCGCCGGGCGTCCAGGTTTCGCCCGAATCATGTGTGAAATAAAAGATACGGTTGGATTCACCTGTTTCCGGCAGGGAAAAATCCACCGGCAGGAAACCATCGATGTAGTTATCTGGAATAAAAAAAGGCGGCAAAACAGTCACAGCATAGTTTTCAGGGTTTTCCGGCAAAGGCAAATCCTGCTTATTCCATTGACGGCCAGAGTCAAGAGAACGATAGAGCAGGGCTTCACCTCGTGTTGCCGACGAAAAACCGATCCAACCCAGGCTGGGGTCGATAAAAGACAACCCATTTTTCACGCCTGTCTCTGGCAGGCGATTTTCCATTGGAGGCGCGTTCTGATCGTAAACCGGGTCCCAGTTTTGCCCATAATTAAGGCTCTGGTAGAGGGTGAATCCCCGGCCATTTCCAGCCTCAAGCTGGTACAAAAAGCCAACGATGTCATTAATGAAATAGAGATTCCCGTTCGAAAAAGGAACGGAAATAACCTGCCAGGTTCCGCCGCCATCGCGCGTGGAAAGGAGTGAGCCGGTATTCCCATCCGGGGCAGGCACAAGCAGATAAGCCACCTTCTCATCAAGAAAGGCGTAGCCCGTGGACAAATTCACGGAAGCCCCGGGCAGGGGCACAGAAAACCAGGTAACCCCGCTGTCATGCGTGATCAACAAAGCATTCTCAATCAGCCCCCAGCCATCCTTCTGGGTAAACATGTGGATCGATCTGAGCGGCGGGCCATTGGGAGAGTTGAGCGGCGGGATGGGCGTAATGGTGGGCGTCGCCGTCGGTGTGGGCGGGACGGGTGTCAGCGTAGTGGTTGGCGTGGAGGACGGCAGCGGCGGGATCGGGGTCGGCCCCAACTGGCAGGCCGCCAGGGGAACCAAAAACAGGAACAACAGCGCAAGTACAGACAGTTTCTTCACAGCAGCCTCCCGAATATCTTTACATGCGTTCGACAATCGTCGCTTCGCCCTGTCCGACACCCACGCACAACGTCGCCAATCCATAACGAAGGTTGCCGCGCCGTTTCATTTCATGAAGCAAGGTGGTCAGGATGCGTGCGCCCGAACATCCCAGCGGATGTCCCAGTGCAATTGCGCCGCCGTTAACGTTGACGATGGACTCATCCAGCCCAAGGTCTTCCAAAACGGCCAGCGCTTGCACCGCAAAAGCTTCGTTCAATTCGACCAACCCAATCTCTGCCGCCGATAAACCGGCGCGCTGCAAGGCCTTGCGGGCCGCCGGGACCGGTCCGAGGCCCATGACGCGCGGTTCGACGCCCGCCGAGGCAGCCGCCAGGATGCGCGCCATCGGCTTCAAACCGAGCGCGCTGGCCTGCTTCTCACTCATCACCAAGAGAGCCGCCGCGCCATCGTTCAAGCCGGAGGAATTCCCCGCCGTGACTGTGCCGCCTTCTTTCTTGAAGGCTGGCTTCAGCCGGGCAAGCGACTCAGGGGTTGTATCACGACGCGGACGCTCGTCGATGGTCACCAAAAGTGGATCACCCTTTTTCTGCGGCACCGGCACGGGGACGATTTCATCGGCAAACTTGCCGCCATCGATGGCGGCGATCGCTTTCTGGTGGGAGCGGGCCGCGAAGACATCCTGCTTTTCGCGGGTGAGGTGCGGGCGCAGGCTGGCGATGTTCTCGGCAGTCTCACCCATGCTGTCGGTCCCGTAGAGTTCCTTCATTTGCGGGTTCGGGTAACGCCAGCCGAGGGCCGTGTCATAAGCCGTCAGGTTGCCGAAACCGAAGGCTTCTTCTGCCTTGGGCAGGGAATACGGCGCGCGCGACATCGACTCGACGCCGCCAGCGATGTAAATCTCACCGTCACCTGCGCGGATGGCGCGGGCCGCCAGGTTGACCGCCTGCAAACCCGATGCGCACAAGCGATTGACGGTTACTCCCGGCACGCTGGAAGGGAACCCGGCCAGGAGCAGGGCCATGCGCGCTATATTGCGATTATCTTCCCCGGCCTGGTTGGCGCAGCCGAGATAAACTTCTTCGACCAGCGCAGGATCCAACTGGTTGCGGTCAATGATTGTTTTCAGCACCAGCGCGGCCAGGTCATCAGGCCGGACTTTCGCCAGGGCGCCTCCCAGCGCTCCAATCGGGGTGCGAATGGCATCTACAATGACAACGTCAGACATAGGTCTCTCCCGGGTTCAGGTTTTTACGTTTCGATGGATGAAAATAAAATGACTCCTGGAAAAGATTTTACCACTTTGCCAGGCATGTTGCCCCGGAACACGCCTGCCGCCAGCAATTCCAAACCTGGGCATTTGCTTGAGACTCGGTGAGCTTTGTGCCTGGAGGGCCATTGCTATCCCAGGTTGAAGAGAGCGCGGGTTCCGCCAATCAGGCCGATTTTCGCAGAGAAACCCCAGCCAGGAACCACGTTTTTTCCGAGACTTCGCTCGGGAAAAGCGGGTCCTGTGGGGCAGTCAAAAATCACCTATCCCTACAGTACTGGCGCAGGCCAAGAAAATCAAAGGTTTTCTTGGTGTTCCTTCGTGCTCCTGGTGTCCCTTGTGGTTAAAGCTCTAAGCTAAAGTAAGATCGACAACTTTTTGTCGATGTCTGTGCCATCGGCTACCAATCGAGAAGCGCCGCAAGAGACATATAGGCTATTGAATCTGCCTCTTTCTTGGCGCATAATTGTTCACAGGATAAATTAGACGAATGTGAGGAAAATATGCGCAAAAACAAAATCTTCCTTTTTGCCCTTGTGCTCTGGCTGGCAATTGTCAGCTGCAACCTGCCCGCCAGCCAGGCAACCGCAGGAACAGGCACACCTTCCAACGCAGAACTGGCAGCGACCGCCCTGGCAGCCGCCCAAAACGCCCTGACCATGACCGTCCCGCCTGATTCACTGCCCCTGACGGTCACAGCCACCATCCCCGCGACAGAACCCATCCTGACCGTTACAGCGTCAGTCACCCCCTGCACTCCGACCGTTACTGCGAACACACCTGTCAACATCCGCTCCGGGCCGGGAACCGTCTATAATACAATTGGAGCCATTCCCCAGGGCGGAAGCGCCCCCGTTACCGGTAAAAACGCAGACGGCACCTGGTGGGTGATCAGCCTCGCGGCTGGCGCGGGAGGTCAGGGTTGGGTAGCAGCCAGCGTTGTGACCGCCTCCTGCATCCCAACCGGATTGGTTGTTGTGGCAGCGCCACCCACCCCCCTGCCGCCCAGCGGCACCTGCAAAGACGGGTACGTCTTCAGGCTGGCGCGTTCCAGCGACAAAGTCTGTGTGCCGCCGGCCTCTAAAACGCAGTCGGACGCCGATAATGCCGCCGCTGAATCGCGGAAAATCGTCAACGTTTATGGCGCCGATGCCTGCATCGATGGCTATGTCTGGCGTGAAGCATTTTCAGGCGACAAAGTCTGTGTCACACCGGCTGTTCGCAGCCAGGCCCTGTCCGATAATGCCGCCGCTGCCTCCCGCTGGGTAGTTGGGGCCTACGGACCACATACCTGTATCGCTGGCTATGTCTGGCGCGAAGCCGGTTCCGGCGATGATGTCTGCGTCACCCCAGATGTCCGCACCCAGGTCCTGGCCGATAATGCCGCTGCAAACTCGCGGAAAGCCGTCAGTGTCTATGGCGCAGATGCCTGTATCTCGGGCTACGTCTGGCGCGAAGCATTCTCCGGCGACAAAGTTTGCGTAACACCAGCTGTGAAAAGCCAGGTGGCGGCTGACAATGCCGCGGCTCCCAGCCACACCTGGCCGTAAAAAATCTTTGATTTAACCGGGATGGATGTCACCTACACTTAATTTTTCTCCCTCTGCGGCAGTCATCGGCGGCGGCCCGGCCGGGCTGATGGCTGCCGAGGTTTTGCTCCAGGGCGGCGCGCGCGTTCACCTGTATGATTCCATGCCTTCCGTGGGACGCAAATTCCTGGTGGCGGGCAAGGGCGGGCTGAATCTGACACACTCCGAGCCGCGCGAGCACTTCCTGGCGCGCTACGGCTCCCGCCGCGCACAGCTCGAGCCCCTGCTGACCCAATTCGGGGCGGATGAGCTGCGCCAATGGGCGGAGGGCCTCGGCATCCAGACCTTTGTCGGCACTTCCGGGCGGATTTTCCCCAGCGGCATGAAAGCCGCGCCCCTGCTCTATGCCTGGAAGCAGCGTCTCAGTGCCTCCGGCTTGACTTTCCACCAGCGCCACAAATGGCTTGGTTGGGCTGCGGATAGTTCCCTGCGTTTCGAGACCCCCGGCGGCGAAAAAACCAGCCGAGTCGGGGCCGTGATCCTGGCGCTGGGCGGCGCGAGCTGGCCCCAACTGGGTTCCACCGGCGCGTGGACCACGATCCTGGCCGAACGTGGAGTAGAGATTGCGCCCTTCAGACCCACCAACTGTGGCTTCGAGGTGCGCTGGACGGAGCATTTCTGCGCGAAATTCGCTGGCCAGCCACTAAAATCCGTCGCCATTACTTTCAAGGAATTACATCGACAGGGGGAATTCATCATCACCCAAGATGGCGTGGAGGGCAGCCTGATCTATGCGCTCTCCGCGCCCCTGCGCGATGAAATTGAAGCGACTGGCAGCGCCGTCATCCACCTGGACCTGGCCCCCGATTGGACTCACGAGCGACTCATCGAACGGCTCTCACTGCCGCGCGGCTCGCGCTCGACCTCCAGTCATCTCGAAAAAACGGTCGGGCTCAAAGGCGTCAAGGCCGGTCTGCTCTGGGAATTTGTCCCCAAAGCAGATTTCGCTGACCCGCAAAAGCTGGCCGCGGCGATCAAGGCTGTGCCCATTCCACTGGTCGCGCCACGCCCCATTGATGAAGCCATCAGCACAGCCGGCGGCGTGCCCTTTGAATCGCTCGACGAACACCTGATGTTGCGTGCCCTGCCCGGCGTCTTCTGCGCCGGTGAAATGCTCGATTGGGAAGCCCCCACCGGCGGTTATCTGATCACGGCCTGTTTCGCCACCGGCCGCGCGGCCGGGCTGGGGGCGTTGGAGTGGTTAGCGGCTTACTAAATATCAAGACACCAACCGCTAAACTAATCGCTGGTTCGCATGGCCCGTAAAATAGCATTTGTCTCTTTGGTATTGGCTGCCAGATCCGCAAAGACTAGCATCAATTGCCCCAGCGCCGAAGTCAGCATCCCGCCCAGGAACAGCCCCAGGCCAATGATCGCCGCATAAAAACGGGCATCGACCAGGCGTGAATTGCTGCCCGCCAGCCAAAAGTTATTGACAAGATCAACCAGCGCCGCGTTCTGGACAAAGCCGTAAATGGTGGTTCCCACGCCGAGGAGCATCAAGAAGGCCCCCATAACGAGAGTCACAATCCCCGTAAAACGGACAAAAAAGTACATAGCGCCTCCAATGATGATTACCAACGGTAGGTCACGTTTGAAACGTGACTTACCGTTAATGTTAGCACAATTCAGCAAAAATGTTTCGCCTGTCACAGACAGAGCAACAAAGCGGTCAGCGTAGGCCCATCCACAATCGATTTGTTCTTGAGCATTTGCCGGATTTCGGCTTTTTCGAACCAGCGAATCTCGCTGACTTCGTTAGCGTCAAAATCCACCACACACTCTGTCGCCTTGCAGCGCACGATGTGGAAAAGTTTATTCGCGATGCCATTCATCGGATAATAGGTGTACACCTGTTGGTAATCCTGACACTGATAACCGGTTTCTTCGCGAATTTCACGCTGCGCCGCTTCAAGGATGGTTTCGCCCGCTTCCATGCCGCCCGCCGGGATTTCCCAGTCCGTTCGTAGCGTGGGATAGCGACAAACACGGACAAAAAGAACCCGACCCTGCTCATCTTCGATGAAGACAACCACAGCCGGATGGTCAAAATCGAGCAAATGATGGCGTTCGATGACGCGCCCATTCGGGAACATGACCTGATCAACGTATAAGTTAACCCATTCGCTCTCGTAAATCACCGTTCTTGTCAATCTCTCTGGTTTCATAGGTGTACCTGACCAAAACGCAACTGCTCGATCATTCCCTGTCATTTCGAAGGAGCGTAGCGACTGAGAAATCCTGCTTTCGGTGAAAAAGATTTCTCGCGAGTTTACCTTGAGCCTGTCGAAGGGCTCGAAATGACAATAAGAATCAAAAATTGGGACGGCAGTTGAACTGCCGTCCCAATCCATTTCTACCAGGCGTAGGCTTCGGGCGCTTCGCCGCCGGGGCCGGGGAAGATTTCATCCAGGGCCTTGAGCGCAGCCTCATCGAGTTTGATCTCGAGCGCGCGCAGCGCACCGTTCAACTGCTCCAGGGTGCGCGGACCAATAATCGGCGCGGTCACGACCGGGTTGCGCAACAGCCAGGCCAGCGCCACATCGGCGGGCTGTTCGCCAATTTGCTTGCAGTAGGCTTCCCATTTTTCGAGTTTGGCGCGGTTCTTTTCGATTTCCTTCTGCGTATCTTCGGAAGCGCGGCGGCCTTTTTCGATTTTCTCCAGCACGCCGCCCAGCAGGCCGCCCGCCAGCGGCGACCAGGGAATCAGGCCCAAACCGTAATCCTTACAGGCCGGGATGACTTCGAGTTCGATCATGCGGTCATTCAGGTTGTAGAGGCTCTGCTCGCTGGAAAGCCCCATAAAATGACGCGCTTTGGCGGCTTCGTTGGCTTTGGCAATCTGCCAGCCTGCAAAATTGGACGAGCCGACATAAATGACCTTACCCTGTTGAACCAGCACTTCGCAAGCCTGCCAGATTTCTTCCCAGGGCGTCAGACGGTCAACATGATGGAACTGGTACAAGTCGATGTAGTCGGTTTTCAGGCGCTTGAGCGAGGCCTCGCAAGCCTGGCGGATGTTCAGCGCCGAGAGCCGCTGCTGGTTGGGCCAGTCGCCCATCCGGCCATAGACTTTGGTGGCCAGGACAGTTTTCTCGCGCCGCCCACCCGCCTGAGCGAACCAGTGGCCGATGATTTGCTCGGTGACACCCTCGCCGAGCTTCCAGCCGTAGACATTGGCTGTGTCAAAGAAGTTGATCCCCAACTCGTGGGCCTTGTCCATGATCGCAAAGCTCTCGGCTTCGATGGTCTGGGGGCCGAAGTTCATCGTCCCCAGGCAAAGCTGGGATACTTTAAGACCGGTGCGGCCTAACTGTGTGAATTCCATGTTTCCTCCAATCGGCAAGGGCGACTCGATGGGTCGCCCCTACACGCTAATGGGAACAACCCGAGCAATTCCCACCGGAACAGGAACCGCAATCACGATTACCAGATGTGCCGGAAACGGAATGTCCGCCGCTCATGGCGTAGAATACAGCCACTTTGCGTTTGACATGTTCGCTGCCGCAAACCTGGCAGACCAGCGGAGAATCCGCCTGGCTCATCGGGCGAATGGCTTCGAATTTCTGGCTGCAATCGAGGCAGAGGTATTCGTAAATGGGCATAATCCGCTCCAGAATAATGTCAGTGCGAGGAAGCGCAGCGACTGACACTTGCGCCGCACTGCGTTCGGTGCAGTGCAGGTGAGCAATCTCCGTTAAACGGCGAGAATTTTGGGCGAGATATGCCCATTTATTGGGAGATTGCCGCGCCGCCAAGAACAGGCGGCTCACAACGACAGGTTACTTGTTCAATTCTTCAACCGTCTTATCCATGGCCTTCAGCACGCCCTCAAGCGTGGCATTCGGGAAACTGCCAAAATACGCCGCGAATCCGTCTGCCAAAACGCGGCTGGCCGTGCCCCACCGTGCCGTCTGCGGATAGGGCCCCGCCAGGGGGATCAAATCCAGGGCGGCGGACCACTGCGGATTGGAGGCGCGCTCATTTTTGAGCAAAGCGATGGAGGCTGTCCGCACCGGCAGCAGGCCGGTTTCGCGCGCCCAACGCGCCTGATTCTGCGGCTCCAACATCCAGTGGATGAAGAGCCAGGCGGCCAATTGGCGGGCGGCGCTGGATTTCAAGACAGCGTAATCAGGACCGTAAGCCACAATCCCGGGCTGTGAGCCTGGGAAAGGCAGCAAGACCCACTCGTCGGTGGAAGCGGCGGCGGCAAAGGCCGCCTTCTGCCCGGCAAGATCGCCCAGGTTGCCGGTGATAAACAAGGCGCGGCGCGCGGCAAAATGTTCAAAATTGGAAGCGCTCGCCGAAGGCCAGGCGCAGTTGTCTTCGCGTAGGTTGGAAACATACTCCAGCGCGGCGATGTTTTCGGGTGTGTCGAAATGGAATTCCCCATCGGCAAAAATCTGCCCGCTGGAGACTGCCAGCCAGGAATACGGAGTCTGCCAGTTGGGGATCACCTCCAGCGCCAGGCCGCCGTAGCCGTCGTTGGTCAGGTCTTCGTCCATTTTCCAATAAGCGTTGGCCGCGCAAGCCTGTTTGCGAAATTCGTCGGGGGTTTTCGGGGCCGCGTTAAAGCCCAGGGTGCGGGCAAAGCTGGCATTGTAGAACATAAAGCGCGCCGAACGCACCGCCGGGACGCCGTAACGCACACCTTCCAGCATCGATTGCTCCCAGAACGCGGTTGGGATATCATCCTGCCCGACGCCAAATTCAGGGTGCGCAGCATACGGCGCCAGGTCGGCCAGGGCCTCCTGCCAGCCAAGCAGTTGTTCGGGCAGGGCCACGAGAAGATCGGGATGTTCCGGCGTACGCAGGGATTTGTCTACAGCGGACGAGAGCAGGGTCAAATTACGCTGGGGGATGACTTTGACTTTGACACCCCAGCGGTTCGAGAGTGTGAACTCGGCGGCCATCTGCGCAAAAAGGCTGGCGGACGAACCATCCCAGCCGTGCCAGGCGACCACTTCGACATCTTTCAGCGCGCTTGGGCTGATCCCCAGGTCTGGCGCGCGGGTGGGCGTTGGGGCCGGGGTGGAAGTGGCAGCAAGCGGCGCGGAGGTCGATTCCGCCAGCGGAGATGTCTCCGGCTCGCGGGTGAGCAGCGTCACGGTTGGGGTGCAGGCGCCAATTAAAATGGCAGGGAGCAGCAACAGGGGCAGGATTCGGCGCATGGGTCAGTTTATCCAAGCGGCATGAGCGGAACCGGCATGAAGACCAGGATGAAAACAAAGATCATGAAAAATGCCAGCGCCCGGCGGCCAGGGTCGAGTTCGGTGATCTGATCGAGCGGGTCGGCAGATTGACGGCCAAAGAAGAACAGCAGGGCAATCCACAGCCACCAGCCGCTCCAGAAAAAGCCCAGGATGGCCATAAACGCGATGATGACCGGCAGGGCATATTTGAGCTTTTTGCCAAACAGAACATACATGACATGCCCGCCATCGAGCTGCCCGGCGGGAATCAGGTTGAGCGCGGTAACCAGCAGCCCCGCCCACCCGGCCATGGCAATGGGAGAGATAAAGACATCGGTGCCGCCGATGGGGACAGGCAGGCCGGTGAAAAAATACTTGACCCAATACAGGAATGGGGAAAGGTCGCCGTAACTGGCGGGGGCAGGTAAAAGCTGGCCGAAAACGATATATTTGGAAAGCAGGTAGAGGATCGAATTGCCCTCGATAAATCCGCCTGGGGAAGGCAGGATCGGCCCTGTTTTGGAGACAAACAACCCGTATAAGACCACCGGGATGGCTACCACCAACCCGGCCAGCGGCCCGGCGATGCCCACGTCGAACAGGATGCGTTTGTTGCGCGGCAACTGCTTCCAAACGATGACTGCGCCCATCGTGCCGAGCAAGGTGGGGAAAGGAATAAAATACGGCAGGGTCGCGGCAGTTTGATGGTAGCGGGTCATCAGGTAGTGGCCAAATTCATGCGCCAGCAGGATGCCCAGCAAGCTGACCGCAAAGGGAATGCCGCCATGCAGCAAGGAAAACCAGAGCATTTGCAGGTCTGAACCCGCCTCAGCCAGGATTTCAGGATCAGTGAAATTCATCCCAGTCCAGACCACACTGATGACGGTGAGCAGGAAAAGCACCACATTCACCCACAGATTGGAGGGTTTTGGGTCAGGCAGGCTGGGAACAAGCAGGATGATGTGGACGCCGTTTTCATTTTCATCCTTGCGAAAAAGCGGCATCAGGTTGTGTGGACGCAGCGCGGCGGTCAGTTCGTCGAAAGCTTGGATGGAATCCACCAGCAACTGGCCGCGATACCGGAACAGGTATTCACTGGAGGCGTCGCCCAGGGTAACATCGTTGACGCGGAAAAAACGCCTGATCATCGAATTCAGAAGATCTTGTTCGGGGAGAGTCATCAGACACCTGTGATCAAATCGGTTCTTATGCTCAGTAATTCACAAAAATTGAAAGCCTTTCCGATTTTGGGTGTGCGCGGCGGGCAGATACCCGCCGCGCACACCCAAAATCGGGCTTCTCTGAGATGTTTCGTGAACTACTGATTATTACCAGCGGGAGTGCATGGGAGTCGAACCCACCCTGGACCGCAACGCGGCCCAACACCGATTTTGAAGACCGGGAAGCCCACCGGAACTTATGCACTCCCATGACAAGGATACCCTAACTTTGGGAAATTGGGGAATGGCAAATTGGGGATCTTTGGGAATCAAGGTGTGAATTGGGGCCAGTAAGTTTTAAGATAGTCCAACCCATAATACAGAGCCAGAACAGTCAGAGTTGTGGCGCAGGTCACTGCCAGGATCGACAGGCCCCCCATCCAGATACCGAGCAAGGCCAGTCCGCGTCCCTTCTCACCGTTGGCGCGCACCTGTCGCAGGGAGGCAACTCCCGAAGCCAGCGCAATGCTTCCCAGTAAAACAGCAGACGGGTAACAAACCCAGGCAGTCATCGGGATGGGGACAAAGCCGAGGCAGAACGAGGAGATCGTCAGGATGGCGGAAAGGAAGCTGACCAGGGCTAAACGATTGGTAGGCGCAGAGGAGAGAATCATGAAATCATCTGATATGAAAAAGACCGCCCGAAAGCGGTCTTTTTATTCCAGTCGGGGCGCTGAGATTTGAACTCAGGGCCTCTTGCACCCCATGCAAGCGCGCTAGCCGGGCTGCGCCACGCCCCGATTTGCTTCAACGGCAGGCCTTGCCGTTTGCGGTCTTGTGTACCGCGAGGCGCTATTATAGCCGTGTTTGTTTTTTTTGGCAATAAGTTTAAGCGGCTCTTTGGGAATCGCTGCAGCAGGCCCTCGATCAACAAATCACCAATCTTGCGTCAGCCAGGCAAAATATTGATCGAGGCCGCCAACCCAGGAGGGATAGTCGTGCCCGCCCTTGAGGGGCACAAAAACAAATGGGATTTCTGACCCTGCCAGCAGCAAGGCTGTCACCCGGGCGCGTTCGAACATCAAAGGATCATTCTCGCCGCAGGCCAGGAAAACTTTGAGTGGAGTTGCATCCGTCAGCGCCGCGAGCCAGCCCTGGAGAGCGGCTTCCTCCCCCGCAATAACCCCGCTGCCAAAAATCCCAACGCTGGAGAAGGCTTCAGGGTGCTGGAAAGCCAGCCGGTAGGCGGCAATCCCGCCCAGAGAACCTCCAGCCACCGCCCGATGGCGTCTGTCAGCCAGGACACGGTAGTGTTCTTCAATATAGGGGATGACGTCTTTGAAAATGACCTCCCCCTGCGGGTCAGAATCGGTGTTCTCGGTGGCGACGATCAGAAAGGGCGGCAGGCTCCCGTCACGGATCAGGCGATCGGCGGCCGGATCTGCACCAGCGTTGAACCAGGCGGCGGGGCCGCTGCCACGCCCGGGAATCAGGTAAAGCACGGGGTAGGCAATCGTCTGGTCGTGGTAACAGGGTGGCAGGTAGAGATTGATCCGGTAGCCATAGCCGCGGGTGGGGCTATCCATCTCGATTGAGACAATTTCCCCTGCTTTGGCGCAGCGCACAACCGTTGGCGAGGGTGATGGTAAAGACGCTGGAACCGATGCTGAGGGATGGCAGCCAGCCAGCAGGAGCAAGAAAAGTGTGAAGACCAGCTTGTTTTTCATGCTTTGGAGTCTTTTCAGCTTGCCTGCACAGCTTTCAAGACGCGCAGCGCCCGGAGCGTGACCCATTTGTTGGGTTGTTTCTTTGCCCCAAAATCGACCCAGGTTTTGCCAGTGTAGTCATACTCCAGCGCCCAGCGGCCGCTTTCGTCCTGCTTTTCGCGGATCAGCGCCAGTGAGCGCGAGAGGCGCGGGTCACTGCCAAATCCCAGGGCCGCCAGCGCTTCGGCAACCTGGAGCAGATCGGTGATATAGAAAACCGGGAAACCGAATTTCCACCAGTTTTGGCTCGGTTTACTCGCATATCCCGCAGGATAAGCCGCCTCGGCAGGGTCCACGCTCAACAAAAAGTCGACCCCCTGCTGGATGGCGCGTTGGATGGCCGGCGTGCGGCGTTCATTGGGCCATTTTCCCAGGGCCAGCATGACCTTGGCGCCACCCCAAGCACATGGCAGTTTGTTATTGGCCCCGCAGGCAAAGATCGGGCCGCACTTGCCCGCATAGTAACGGACTACCGCCTGACGGTCCTCCGCTGGAGCAATCCCTTCGCCGGTGACGCTGCGGGCCATCCAATCAAAGGCGGTTTCCAGGCGCAAGTCGTCACAGCCCAGTTCGAGCAAGGCCCAGGCCAGGTTGCCCTGTAAACAATCAACTGTGCCTGAAGGGGCGCCAGTCAGGGTGAATTGACCGTTTGCCGTCAAGGCCTGTTCCAAAAGGTAAGCGCAGGCCCGAGCAATCCGTTCATCTTCCCTGATCGAGGCTCCCAACTGCGCCAACAGGATGATCGCCCAGACTGTCGAACGATACTTTGGATTGTATCCAGGCCCCGGCTCGACCCAGTAACCGTCCGCTTCCATCTTGCTCAGAACGATGTCAATCGGTCCGGCCTGGTGAGCGGCCTGACGAGCGGCGCGCAACTCGGCATCATCCGCGGGGCGCTCCAGCAAATCCCTCAATGCCAGGTATCTAAGATTGGGAGAATCGGGTTCCAATAACCAGGCCAGCGAATCCCCGTTGAGCTGTTGTTGCCAGGACATAAAACCTCCGTTTTTTTTCAGTGGGCGGCTTTCACATCTTTCAAATGCATCTGAATGTGCCCGTTGACAATCTCCAGATGTTCCTCCGGGGTATAGTCTCGTGAGCCTTTTTTGTACGGGATTACCGTGAGACTGGGGTTCAGGATGTTAGCTTGAATAATTCCATGAGCAGCAGAAAATCTTTCCAGAACTTGTTCGAGGGTCAATGGGCGCATCTCATCCACGCCCCGCTGATTAAGTTCGACAAACTTGCCTTTCAGCGGCATGGGCTTGACCCCGTGGACGAGGTCATTGACGTTGCGGGCAAAACTTTCGTGCCAGAAGGTCAGGTGAGCCAAAACATCCCTGGCCGTCCAGAGTTCATAGACCAGCCTGTCCGGCTCGGTCATGGCCTGGTAGGTGGCCAGGAGTTCAAAAACGTTCTCGTTGAGCTGTTTGAGCAGAGCTTCGCGCGTTTCCATGCTTATTCCCAATCAAAGTGCGCCTGGAAATTTCCTTTCCTGGCCTGATAAGCATCAGCGATGCGTTTGGCATGGCCCGGATAAAGCTCCGCTGGAAGTTCGTTTTCGGGGAACCAACGGATTTCCAGGGTTTCGTGGGGGTCAAAAGCTGCGGGGGGTTGTTCCACCACCGGTTCGCACCAAAAGGTGAACTTGTAGACCTGTTGGGCTCCGGCCCTGTCCGAAAAACGCGAATCATACACGCCGACCAGGGCCATGGGGACACAACGAATACCGGTTTCCTCGTAGGTTTCGCGGACAACCGCCTCAGCCGGGGTCTCGCCGACTTCCATTTGCCCGGCGGGCATGGCCCACAGGTGGTTGTCTGTCCGCCGCATCAGTAAAATCTGACCTGCTTGATCGATCACCGCCGCCGCACCCGCCACGACGGGGGACATGCGGGTAAAGAGGGTCGCTTTCAAGGGCGCCAAAGCTTCGAGCGGTTGGGCGGTGGCGTAGGCGAACATCTCCAACGCCAGGTTTTGAAGGCACTCATACCGGCCTTGATCGTAAGGGTCTTTGACGTACTTCAACCCTGTGGCCGATAAATCCCGGAGTTTGTCAGCCCAGATGGCGATTTGTGCGGCAGGGGGGATGGCTTCATGTTGTTTGGTCATGGTTTGTTTTTTCGATCACTCCAATTGCCCAGGAATCAATACTTTTCCCAGTGCAGCACCAGCGCCAACGCTTTTTTCTCTGGCGTGCGGGGTGTTTCGGCGGCCACGCCCACCGGGATCAAGGCCATCAGCCGTTTTTCGGCTGGCACTCCCAGAAGAGACTTGAACTCCCCTTCAAGCGGCAAGGCATCCCCTTCCACCCAGCAGGCTCCATAGCCCAGGGCAACACTCGCCAGGAGCATATTCTCAATCGCCGCCGAGCCATCTTCCACCCACCAGCGTGAGACCGGATCCATGACGACCGCAATCACTGCCCCGGCTTTCTCCATCCAGGCCCCGGCCAGTTTGAACTGTGCGATGGTTGCCCGGTCGGTCACAACCACAAAAACCCAGGGCTGACGGTTGCTCCCGGTCGCCGCCAATCGACCTGCATCCACGATCGTCTCCAGATCGGCTTTCGGGATCGCCTCCCCGGTATAGCGGCGAACACTTCTTCGTGTGCGTAGCGCTTCAAGTGTCTCCATTTCGTTTACTCCTGTCATCAAAACCAGCTTTCATCAGATTCAAAAAATCCCCAGCGGCTTGTCCAGCCAACCATGCCTGGGCATTGGTTCGCCCGTCCTTAACCAGGCAGCTCGGAGCCAATGACGAACTATTTCCTTGATTTTAGCGCGGCATTTTTTAGATTTTCAGCAACTCGAAATTTAACAATTCTGCTGATCAATTCCAGCGGCAAGGGTTTCTCGATTGGGAATTTTACAGAACCTTTTGCGCCTTCATAAATGGATAACTCATGCTTGAAGGCCTGAATTCCACTTGGGGCTGGATAAAACCCAATATGCTTTTTATAAGCGGCAAAATGGACTAAGTTACCCTTCAGGGCAAAAGTGGGCATTTGATAACTGATTTTTTCCTCTGCGCCAGGAGCGGAGGCTTTGATGGTTTCTCGTAATTCTTGCAGTATTTTTTGGGTCGCTTCAGGGAAAGTTGCAATGTACTGATCAATTGAAGTAAAGCCGACTTGATTGCTTTCCATCCGCTCTCCTTTTTTCTGGAGTTCGTCAGCAAGGACTGTCACACACGTGCTTTGTAAAGTGCCAACCCTTGATGACAACTGATAAACAACACCTCTTCTTGTACAGTCCTCCAGCTAATCTTGGACTCCAGGATTTTCCCGCCTGTCCCGACGGGCTTACGGGGTGAAGAGTGCCGCATTTTGGGTATGAGCGTGCGTACGCACGCTCATACCC
>DHVZ01000013.1 GCA_002412925.1 Anaerolineales bacterium UBA5195
TGTGCGCCTTGCTCCGGTTTTTGCACTTGGTCAGCATTACGCTGGAAGCTAAAGTAGATGAATCCTTTGGCCCAACAGTAAAAGCCTGGTTGGAAAATGCGTCTGTCGGAAAAAAGAAAAAGCTGGTATTCCTGCGTGAGAATCTGGGGCTAATGGATAAGGTCCTGGATAACATCCGCTACCAACTGTTCCACCGGACAGTTTCCGCCCTGCTCGAAGCCAAACATTTCAACGCTCGCTATGCCATGATGATTGTTCATTCCTTCAGCCCTGCGAAATCCGGGTTTGATGATTACCAGGCCTTTTTGGGGTTGTTTGGCCAATCAGCGCAGGCGGGGAACCTGGTGGAACTCCACATAGGTGGTACGCCCCGCCTGTTTTCAGGCTGGATTTCAGAAAAAGGAGCTCTGTCTTGAAAGATGCATTCCCGCCCGTTGCTTCTCTAAACGCCCGCACCCTGATCCTGGGCACGATGCCTAGTGAAATCTCGCTCGAGCGACAGGAATATTATGGCAACCCGCGCAATCAATTCTGGCGCATCATGCAGGCCGTATTTGATGTTCCGCTGGAGGCTCCGTATGCCGCGCGGCTGGTGGGGCTTGGGCAGAAACAGATCGCACTCTGGGATGTGCTTCAATCTTGCGAACGGGTGGGCAGCCTGGATAGCACCATCCAAAACGCCGTCCCCAATGATTTTTCTGGAATGTTTACGGAACATCCCAACCTGAAGGTACTGGCTTTCAACGGTAAAAAAGCCGCTGAATGGTTCGAAAAATGGGCCAGGGTCGATACGACGGGTTTTCAGAAACTGGTTCTGCCCTCTAGCAGTCCTGCCGCAGCGCTGGCCTTTGACAAAAAGGTTACAGCATGGGCAGTGTTGCGAACGCCTTCGGCGAATTCAGAAATCCCGTAGTCTGTTCCAATTTGTTGAGTAGCTTTATCCGGTTATTCTATACCTGCCCAATAGAACATTATTGGGCAGGTATTCGTGCTGTGAGCAACTGCGTTAATTCTCTGCCAGAAGCCCTACCGCCTCCTCCAGATCCTTCTCTCCCGGCGTGACATACAACCTCGTGGTATCCAGGCTTTCGTGACCAAGCAGGGTCGCCACCTTTTCTAACGTCACCCCGCTGTCAAGCAGCGACTTGGCGAAGGAATGCCGGCAGGTGTGCGGGGTGACATCTGACAGCCCAGCAAGCTCTGCCAGGCGGGAAACCGCGCACTGCACCGAGCGCACCTTCAATTTCTCCCCGCGTTGGCCAATGAACAGGGCGTCATCCTTGATCTGTGGCCGAACAGCGAGCCACTGTTCCAGCATCTGGCGGGCATCTTTGTTCAAGGGCAAAACTCTCTGTTTTGTCCCCTTCCCCGCCCGGACGGTCAGGGTCGCCTTACGCTCGGTCAGCAGCAAATCGCTGGTTTTTAGGTTGGCAAGCTCTGAAACCCGCAACCCGGTATTCAGGAGCAAAGTCACCACCACCGCATCCCTCAGGCGCAGCACCCAGAGGCGTGGATAGCGCAGGCGGGCGATTTGCAAATCGTCGCGCACGACCTGGATCAGGTTGGCGCGCTGCTTTTTATCAAGCCACTTGGGCGCCTGGGCAATCGTACCGACACTCTTGATATTAATGGCCGGGTTGGCCGGCAGGAGACCGGTTTGCGCGGCCCAGTTGCCAAAGGCGGCAATGGCCGCCAGCTTGCGGTTCACGGTCTGCGGGGCAGCGGAGGTGTTGATCAGATGCTGGCGGTAGAAACGGATGTCCGCTGCCGTCAGGGTTTCCAGGGAGCTGGTTCCCTGGCCCTCCAGCCAGCGGATGAAAACGGATAAATCGGTCAGATAACCGCGCACGGTGGCGGGGGAACGGTCAAGAGATTGCAGGTGTTCCGAGAAAGCGGTCAGCAGGTTCATGGGGTCTCCGATTGAGTATTTTCAAATAACGAGTGGTTTTTAATGGCCTAGTTCCTTGCCCCGACAAAAGCGGGATAATAGTGCCATTTTTGTTCCCGGTTTGAGTAAACTATTTTGGCCCGGCAGAGAGGTCGATTTGCTCCAGCCACAGGCTCCCGCCCGGGCCGCGCCACCCCCAACGCAGTGCTTCCAGGTTGGTCAGGGTCAGGCGGCTGGCCAGGTCGCGTTCGCGCAGCGTTTTTTGCACTTCCTCGGCAATCTGTTCCTGGGATTTCTCGTACTGGCAAAAAACATACAGATTACCCTCCGTCAGTTCATGCAGGTTGACCCACTTTTCAGGGCGGCTGGATTTTTTGCCGGAGCGCTCAACTTCGATGTAGATCAGCTTGCCATCCTTGCGGGCAGTGAGATCTGGGACGGCCTGACGCACCCCATCCAGGAAATGGCGGTGGCCGTGAGCCAGGATTTCGTAGCCGGCCTGCGTCAGCAGATCAGCGGCCTCCAGGTTGAGCAGCATGTGGGCATCCGAAACGTGGCTGGCCTGGGTAGCCAGTTCGCTGAGCACCGGTGGCTTGTTGGTCAGCATGACGTAAGCCGCCTGGCCCAGTTCGGTCAGCCAGGCCAACCTGGGCGGACGCCCCTGCATGCCACCCTCTGCCTGGCGGATGGCAATCAGACCGCGCTTCTCAAGGGCCGCGAGGGCTTTCGAGATGCCTCCCGCGCTGGGTTTGTTGTATCCAAACAGCGCAGCCGCCCTTTCCCGGATGACCGGTACGCGTCCCAGACCGGTTTCTCCAATAATCTCGACAATGACGGCTTGTTTGTCAAACCCAGGCCTGGCGCGCCATTCGGTCATCCAGATCGTCTGGGAGAGTTCGAGTACGCCTGTGTAGGTTTTCTCCACAATCAGGGGGTGCTTGCGGCACATTTGTACTTCGGTTTTCATCTGTTCGAGGCGCTTTTTCAACTCAGTGTTTTCATCGCACACCTCGCAGAATTCTTCGTGCTGCTCCCAGCCAAGGGTTTTCCTGGTTTCAATCTCAGCTTTTAGTAGAGCGATGCTCTGATTGAGTTCCAGGATCGTCTGTTTCTGGTGTTCAAGCTCGGTGAACCGATCATTCACCCGGTCGAGCAGATAATCCACCAGCATGTGCTTGCCACCCTCGAGTTTCATCCACTCCTGGTTGATTTCCAGTTCGCGTGGAGGTGCCAGCTTTTGGATCAGCGGCAACAAAAGCTCGTAAAAGACCGGTTTGGGCGGGCCATAGACCCCGGCCAGAACCCCAGTGGGCACAGCAGAGTTATCGTAGTTCATGCGTTCAGATCCACGTGCAGCACCACCGCATTCTCAAAGCACGTGGTGGATTTGCGAAACAGGCTGGGAATGGTGCCGGTTGGGCCGTTGCGGTGCTTGGCCACGAAAATCTCGGTCGGCTGGAGTTCGCTCTCGGGCTGGGGATCGGGCTGGTGCAGGAACATGACGACATCTGCATCGGCTTCGATATCGCCGCTCTCACGCAAATCGGAGAGCTGCGGGCGGCTGGAGGCGCGCTTTTCCACGTCGCGGTTGAGCTGCGCCGCAGCCAGGATCGGGATGTTCAGTTCCTTCGAGAGCGCTTTCAAGGCGCGCGAGATGGCTCCCACCTCCTGGGTGCGGTTCTCGGTTTTCTGTCCGGCGCGCATCAACTGGAGATAGTCCAGAATAACCAGGTCGATTTTCCCAACGGAGAGATGCAGGCGGCGCAGTTTGGCTTTGAGCTGCAGGGGCGTAATGGCTGGGGTATCATCCAGATAGATCGGCAGATGCTCCAGATTTTCGACAGCCGAGGTTAGGCGCGGCCAATCCGCCTCGCTCACTTTGCCAGTATCGAGCAGCTGCACATCCAGTCCGCTTTCCTGGGCGATCAGGCGGTTGGTCAGGCGCAGGGTCGGCATCTCGAGTGAAAAGACGGCCACGCACTTGTGACTCCTGGCCGCATTCCGCGCGGTGGTGAGCATCAACGAAGTTTTGCCCTGGCCAGGTCGCGCGGCCAGCACGTAGAGCGCACCGGATTGGAAGTTGCCGAGCTTGGCATCCAGGTCGAGCAAGCCGCTGGGTGTGCCGGGCAGTTCGGGGCTGCGGCTCAAAGTGTCAATCTGGTCATACGCCTGGCCAAGCGCCTCGGCGAGCGAAACCAGGTTCCCACCGATTTCGCGGAGCACCGCCCCTTCGAGGGCAGCCACAGCTTGCTCTGTGACCGCGGGCAGCTCCAGTTCCTGATCATAGGCCAGGGTGGCGATTTGATTGGCGGCGGTGAGCAACTTGCGACGGGTGGCGGCTGCGCGCACGATCTGGCCATAGGCTTCAGCATGGAGAGTGGTCGGGACAGCGTTCAGCAGGCCGGTCAGGAAGGCGGGTCCGCCGATTTCATCCAGGCGGCCCATATCCTCCAACTCTTCGCTGAGGGTCAGGCTGTCGATCGGCATGCGGCGCTCGAACAGGCGCGTATAAGCTTCCCAGATAAAGCGCAGGCGGTGGATGAAAAAATCCTCGGCCATGAGAAACTCGGACAGTTCAACGTACACATCCGGGTTGATCAGCACCGCGCCGAGCACGGCTTCCTCGGCTTCGCGGCTGTGGGGAGTATGGGTGATTTCGGTCATGGATTAACTCCGGGGTTTGAAGTTTTTCAAGGCTTGTTCCAGCGCGGTGGGAGCTGGTTCTGAAGCCTGGTTTTGTCCGGCGCTGGCCTGGGCCAGGACGCTGGTCAGAGTCTTGGCCAGCGCGCCGGGATGGGAAACGTTGAAGGGAGCCTGGTTCCAGCGCTGCCAGGTGCGGCGCAAGGCCAGTTCGAGCGGGGTGTCATAATCGGCGGCGATTTTTGCCAGTTCACGCAGACCATTGATCCAGAGGGCAAAGTCGCCGCCCTTCTCCCCGGCGGCCGGTTTTTCGGGTGGGCGCAGGTTGAAGGTTTCGAGCAGCAGTTTCGCGCCGGGTTGGCAATCGGTTGGGAAAGCGGCAATGCGTTTTTGGAGTGTTGCCACGTCAGGTGCTTCCGGGTCGGGTTTTGAAGGTTCTGGCGCAGCGCCGCGCGCGGGCTTGCCCATGTTTTTAATCTTCTTAAAAGAATGGTTCTTCTTAAGCACCGATTTTCCACGTTCGGAATTTTCCACATTCGGAAAAATCGGAGTCTGGCTTTTTGGGGCCACATCCCGATTTTCCACGGCTGGGTTTTTCTGAATCTGGCTTTCGGGATCGGTGACCGGATTGAGCTGGACATCCCCTGCTCCGTTTTCTTTGGCGGGCTGGACTTCGTACTGGGCCAGCTGCTCTTGAGTTGGGAAAACGATGTAACGGTTGCCGCCCACAAAGCGGTTCTTGCCATCCCGGATGCGGTAGCGCAGCAGGACGCGCTGGCCGTCGATCACCAGATTGTTGAGATGCTCCAGGGAACGACCGATGGTATCGGTGGAACTTCCGGTTTCGGCCTCGATCTGCTCGTAGCTGGGGAAGGATTCCCCTTGTTGGTTGGCATGCAGAACGATGCACATAAACACCCCCAGAGCTGCGCCCTTGAAGTGATGCAGGTGTTGGCGGAACTCAAACCCGATCTGCATGAACAGGACTTCGGGGCTGTGACCCGCCCCAATTCCGCGCCAGGAACCGGAAAAAACTTTGAACATCTCGAACTCCTTATCGTGATGAAAAAGCCAACAGGAAGGCTTGTGGTGAATGATTTTTGCGAGCCATATCGCAGGTCAAACAGGCAAAATCAGGCGGCTTGCAGGTCGATTTAGCGGGCAGGTTATACACGGCTGGGTACACGGAAGGGGTACACGTTGGTACACGGCGGTACACGGAGGCTGTCAACGTAACGTGTACCGCCTTTTCCATCTCCAAAAATAAGTGGTTAATTTGGCGGGAAATGCGTGATTTCATCCGGCGCTCCATCCAGAAACATCCCGCAAGGCCACATGGTGCAGGTTCAGCCGCAGATGTCCGTTGCGATATTCATCGACGGCATAAGCCAACAGGCGAGTGACCAGCGCGCCCAAGGGCACACTGTAAGACTCGGCCAGCGCTTTCAAACGGTTATGCGTGTCCCGCCCCCAGCGGAACCCAAAGGGAGTGCGCTTGCGCTCCGGGGCGATTAGTTTGCGTTGGCGTTGCTTGCGCTCCCGGTCTGGTTTGATCTCGCGCGCCCAGCCATCCGCCTTTTCCCAGGTCAAAACCATGCGTGTGCTGTACGGATTCGGGTTGGGGCGGGCCTCCATCCAGATTTGTCCGCGATCATGCATGGTCAGGGCAAAATTTATCAACTGGGTGGCCACTGTGGAAATGTTGTTGATCCCCAGGCTGGTGGCGATCCCCGCGACTGCGTAATACACTTCCGGATCGGTCAGGTCATAGCGGAAAGGTGCATGGGTCTGGTCCCAGGTGGGGGAGCCATCTTTCTTGGTCTTGCGCACCTGGGGAGTTCCACTCGATTTGACATTCAACCCTTCCAGCAGGGTCGCTGGCGAAAGCTGGCTTGTCTCTGTGGGGGAGGTTTTGCGGACTGCTTTGGACATGCCTAACCTCGCAAGATCGCTTTTCCTAAAGTAGAGAATTCCTGCGCCGCGCGGCGGGCATAGGGATTATTCTTTTCCTCTTCGGCCTTTTCAAAGATGGTCATCTGATTGGAAGGCAATTCGCGGATGGCAGTGGTTTCATGGATGGGGGCCAGCGCCAGCGCCCCAAACATCTGCTGGAGTTGTTGCAGGCTTTCGCGGCGTTCCACCGTTCGGTCATCAAAGAAGGTCGGCAGGATGCCGGTCAGGTGTCCATGCCAGCCGCGGGCGGAGAGGGCTTTGAGAGTGGCCACCGTCTGGCGGGCACCTTCCACACCGGCGGTTTCACTGGCGACCGGGATGAGCACTTCGTCGGCGGCCCAAAGCGCCATCTCCAAAATACCCCCGAGCGAGGGTGCGGTGTCCAAAATGACCAGGTCGTAGCGGCCAAACTGTTCGGAGACCGCCTGGCGGATCAGGTTCAGATCGCGCTCTCCGGAGAGCATGAACGCCTGGGCAGTGGCGGTTTCGGCGCTGCCGGGCAGGAGCGCCAGATACTCCCGTCCGGTGGGGCGGATGAAAGCGCGGATTTGTTCACCGCGGTCGCCGCGCATCAGGGTGGCCAGGCTGGTGATGTAGGCTGCCAGAAGGTTGTATGCGCCTGGGGTGGGGGAGAAACCCAGGAAAGTCGCCAGATTGCCCTGGGGGTCGAAATCCACCAGAAGGATGTTTTTCTCTGCCCGCGCCAAAGCGGCGGCCAGATTGATGGCGGTGGTGGTTTTTCCAGTACCGCCTTTTTGGTTGGCAACGGTGATGATTTTCATAAGAGATCCTTTCTATGGCGTGCAAAGATAGTTGAGATTGAGCCAGCCTGTTTGCCCATTACTCTGTGCCTGCACCCAGGTGGCGCCATCCGCAGTGGTTTCGTTTTGACCGGTAAGGGTGACCTGTTGTCCTTGTTTGAGCACTGCGAAAATGGTGGACTGGATGCCAGGTTCGCTGCGAAAATTCAGGTGTTCTGCGCAAATGGTTTTCGCAGGCCGCAGGGTGGAGGAGGCAGAAGGGCTTGGGCTGGACAGAACGGCGCTGGGAGATGGAGTGCCTTCCAGCACAGCTTGGCTGGTGGAACAGGCCAGGCTAAGAAAGAGCAGAATAAGGATGAGAGTGGTTGGTTTCATGGTTCGAGGCTTTCGAGTGCGGTTTGTCCATCTTTTTCGGTGAACTGCGCTTTGGGGATCAGCGCTACGGCCAGGGGTTCGCCGTTTTGGGTGTGAATATTGGTCCATTTGACGCCAGTTGCCGCGCCCAGGGCGGAAAGCAGGAAGGCCAGGGCTTCTTGGGTACCGGGCAATCGTCGCTTTCCGCCACGCCGGGCAGGCGCTTGCACCTGGAAGGGCGCGGCGATGATTGAGCGTGCCTCTTCCAGGGCGAGCGGGGCAGACTGGCTCAAGTAGGGTTTCCCGTTGGGCCTTGTGGGTGGTGGCCATTGTTGGCATCCCCGCTTTCAGGCTCTTTCGGGTCAGTGACAAGCGCCTTGGCCTGGTTACGCAAGGTCTCGATACGGTTGCGCAGGTTCATTAGGCGTTCTACGCCCCCGTTAAGGGGGTTGCCATCATCGCCGTTCATCTGCGGGGTCAGGCCGTGAATGCCGGTCTGGTCGCGCAGCGCCAGGCGCATCTCGCGTTCGGTCTGATCCTGGAGCATCTTGACCTGCGCGAGCGCAACGCTTTTGTCCAACATTTCCTGGCGGGCCAGGATGTAACTTTCGGCGTATTGCAGGTCGCGTTCCAGCTTGGCAACTTCAGCCATCTTTTCGCGGTGTTCGTTTCCTGCACGGCGTAGAGCACGGCGTTCCTTAGTCTGAGGCGAAGTCATGTGGTAAATGAATCCGGCTACAGCGTTGGCCACCACGATCAAAGGGACGATCACCACGGCAATATTTCCCATCATCTTCGCCAGCGCGCCATCGCTCTGGCCGTACATCAGGGAATCGGTCAGGGAGGTCAGGATCACGCCCATCAGGTCAAAGACGAAAAAGAACATGCTGGTCCAGTCCTGGTATTTGGTGCTGGAGCCGAAGATCCAGACCAGGCTCCAGGCGACCGCGCCGATATCCAGACCCCACAATCCAACCAGGGCAAGCAGTTCAAAGCCGACTGGAACGGAGGTGGTCAGGAAGTCATAAGAGCGCCAGCCGGTGTAAATCAGCAGGACGGCGTCCAGGATCAGGACGATGACATCGCCAAGGGTCATGCCGCCGTGATCTGTATTGAGGTCACGGCCCAGCAGGGTATCGATCATGCTATTGGTTTGGGTAGTTTCACTCATGGTTTCCTCGAAGTTTTGGCAGCCAGCGTAAAGCTGGCTTGGCCAGGTGAAGTTGTTGATTGGAGCGCAAAAAGCGCATACGGATAGTGATGTAGATCAGCGCCAGCGAAAACAGCGCAGGGGGCATGATGCGAAAGAAAAAGTCTGCGTATATCCAATTCGCAAACAGCCAGGGAATTACATTTGAGATGATCCAGGCCGGGAGCAGCCCGCCGAGTGCCAGGCCGCCCCAGATGAGTTTGGGGCTGGTCAGGAGCAAGGTACCTGCCCAGGCGACCATCAGGAAGATGACCGCAAATTGCAGGGCCAGCACTGCGCCGATGGGAGAGTAATGCCCATACAATTCCCGGATCGCCTCGATCGCCATGTACCCACCGACCAACCAGGCCAACACACAGGCCATCCGCAGCAGCCAGGGCAGGGCATACAGAAATGCAGTCAGCAAGCCCAAAAACAGGATCAAGAGGAACTGTCCGAGCAATTGCAGAGCGTGTCTGATGGCTTTCAGCAGGTTGGTGATGACGGCGGGCATAGGTTCCTGATTTCAGGTTTGGTACAATAGGCAAAGAGCGAGGCATTTGCGTGTTTCGCTGGTGACGAGCGTCCGGGCTGGGTAGGCTGTAGGGCGCTCGTTTTTATTTTGGGAAGCTGTGGATGAGCTTATTGGTAGAGATCATTGAACTCCTTTGTGTGTGGGGTGAGATTGCATTGCGGTGCCAACCGTCTCGGCAACTGTTAGCAGTGCTGTACGTCCGGCGGGTGGCAGGCTTTCAAAGATGGACAGCAGACGCAGGCGGTCCGGGTGGCACAGGTCAACCTGGGAATCGGTTGGGTTGCCAGCCAGGGTGAGAATTTCTTCGACCGGCTTGCCTGTGAAAGTCGAGAGCCGCAAACAGGTGGCGAGGCTGGGTTTGCGCTCCGGTTCAATAACCAGATAGCGTAGGGTGCCTGGCGCGATGCCCGCCTTGTTCGCCAGGGCCGTCAGGCTGAGATCCGATTCATCCGCGATCTGGGTCAGCCAGCGTGCAAAAGGGGATAGGTTTTGTTGCTTACGTTTCATACGCACCTCCAAGATTGGTCTCGGGAAACGAAAAACGCCTCCCGGTGTGAACGGGAGGCGTTTTGGTTGGGTTAGGAGTTATGGAAGAAGTGCGCTTTTGCCATTGAGGTGATGCTCAATCAAGAGCAACGCCTCTTTTACAGGGGTTTTCGGTAGAAAAATCAAAGGGGTTTCGTAACAGGGGGTCTCAGGCCCGTCGGGGCCGCTCTTACAACATTTTGTTGAAGCCATATACTCGACCTAAAGAAGCAATTCTGATTATCGAGTATAGGCAAGAGCGCAACAATAAGGCTAAGCTGTAAGGCTTGGCCTTTTGTTTTGCCAGCACACGTCCATCGCATTTATTTGCGGTGGGCGTTTTGCTTTTCGTGCGTTGATTCTCTTCACAGGGAGATGCCATGAACGCAGAACAAGCCTGGCAAGCAGTCCTCGGACAACTACAGATGGAAATGCCCAGAGCCTCGTTCGATACCTGGGTGCGAGATACACGTTTTCTCGAGTGGGATGACAGGATTTCAAGGCTGGGGCTATCTTGGTGTAACCATGCTAATCAGCCTTTTGCCAACCAAAAGGCGGTGTGGATATTATCAAATAGGACACTGACGAATTTTAAATTTGGAAAAAGACCAGGTCAACAGCCTATTGGATTTTGGAGTCTGCCGATCTTTGCAAATAGTTTGGAAAGCTTAACGCAGGGTAGTAAAGATCGGCGTTACGGTGTTGACCAATTTCCACAGCGGAAACGAGGAGCCCAAACAATCCTGAAAATCACAGCGCTTGTGAACCAGAAACCGATAAAAAATACCAAATGAGATTACCAAACCGGTCCGGAAACTGTTCGAGGCGATGGGCCGATAACCAGTGCCTCCGCCTCTCACAGAGACGGCGATTAAGGAAGTGGAGTAATAATCCCCAGGTTTTGGGCTTTCGCGATGGCCGCCGCGCGCGTACGAACATTCAATTTGATATATGCACCTGAGAGCAAATTACGGAAAGTAGAATTGGAAATAGCCATTTCCTTTGCAAGCTCGGTTGTTAAAGACCCTGGATAGGCTGCACATAAGGAGAGCGCTTCCAATTGCCGGGCGCTCAACGCTTCCCCGGTCTGGGTTATTTGATAACTGAGAAATAGTTGGTGTGCTTTTTGGCTGAAATAAACTCCCCCGCTGGCAATGGTAAGTACCACATTTCCCAAGTCATTGATTGTAGCCCGATCGTCTTTCAGAATATAACCACTTGCGCCGGCATCCATGACTCCACGGATCAAGCCGCGTTCAGCATGCATTGAAATAGCCAGGATATTCAAGCGCGGGTAGAGCTGTAACAGTTTCGGGATGGTATGTAGGATCGGATAGGATGTTGGATTGTCCGCGGAGATGGGAACGCTGACATCCAAAATCAGAATATCGGCAGGAAGTCTTGCAAGAGCCGGTTCCAGTTCCTCGCCGAAACCGAGAGTTGCTACAATCTCGATCTGAGGGGTTTTGCTTAGACGGAATATATATCCATCCACAATGCTTTGGTGATCGTCCAGAATAATTACATTGATTTTCCCACTCGGCTGCATCTATCTTTTCCTTTTTGCTTAAGGTTAGCAGAAAAGAACAAGGGATTCAAGTTTTTTAAGAAAGCCAGTACATCCGTCTATATTCCCAAACACCGCGTTTACTGTCCAATCCCTGGAATAAAGCGCTAATCCAATTGCAGGGTGAATCGTACCCCTTCAGATGAATAACCTGCAATCACCAATCTGGGGGATAATCTGGGCAGTGGCAAGGATAGTACTGCTCAGCTGTGATTTACACTTTTCCTGATTTGTATTCAACTGTTATATAATCGCACCGGCAAACATGTAGCAACTTGAAACCCTACACTCCCCTGAACAGGAAGCGTTATCATGCCCAATCGTCGTGAGCAACTTATATCTGCGCTTGAACACGCTCTGCCCTGGGTGATTCTGGCCATTTTGTTGTTATATACATATGCCAAGTTTTTTAAGCATCCTTATCTGGGTTACAAAACCGACTCACAGGGTGTTATTTTTGAAATATATAAAAATGGCGGCACTACTCCTCTGGAACCGGGCGACCGAATCATTCAGATTGGTCCTGATCGCTGGGACGCTCTGAAAGCGGACATCTGGAAACCTCTTTATGGGGATTTACAGACCGGGCAGATAGTGCAACTTGTGGTTGATCGAGGCGGACAACAAATCACTGTTTTGCGGGAATCCCCAGGGCCAAACCCTGGAGAAATCCAGGACTTGGTGTTCAATGAAGGCTGGCTGACCTATTTCTTCTGGTTATTCGGCACCCTGACACTCTACAATCTGCGCCCGAAAAACGCTCTATGGGGTTTGATGATCGCGTTCAATTATCTAACAGCGCTATGGATCGTTGCCGGGAGTGGTAATTCATATTACCATCTGTGGGGCGCCGGCGTTCTTTTTCGCGCGAGCATCTGGTTGTGCGTGCCCGTTTACCTGCAATTGCACTGGGTCTTTCCCAAGTCGTTCAAAAAACTCCCCGCCTGGGTGGCTTGGGGCGGTTATGGAATGGCTGCCTGGTTGGCTGTTTTCGAATTTTTCCAAATTATCCCAAAGGGTGGGTATTTGTTTGGATTTCTCCTGGGAGTAGGCGGCAGCCTGGCTTTGCTGATCGCGCATGGGATTCTTCAAGCGGAAGCCCGGCGGGATTTACGGCTCTTGGTGTTTTCGGGGTTACTTGCTCTATTGCCTGCGATTACATTCGGGTTGATCAGTGCGTTTATGAGTATGCCGGTCACAGCCAGTGGAGCGATCTTGGGACTCCCTTTAATCCCTCTGGCTTATTTTTTCGCTGCCTATCGTCGCCAGTTAGGCAATGTGGAGATTCGAGTTAACCGGATCCTTTCCATTGTAATTTTTCTGGTATTGTTGATCACAGGCTTGGCGATCATTTCAACCCTGATCGATCAATTTGTGTTCCCCAGTGTACCATTCCTGACAGATATGTCGATTGTTTTTGTAGCTGCGCTGGCAGCGATCTGGGGATTGCCAATTTTTCAATCTTGGGTCGAGCATAGTCTCCTGGGTATTCCACGGGTAACCGGGCAGCTGCGAGATGTCTTTTCAACGCGGATTACAGCCAGCTCCTCGCTGGTGAGTTTGAGCAACCTCCTGCAAGCTGAAATCTTGCCAGCTCTGCTAGTGGGCCAATTTGTATTTCTCAAAACTGATCGAGGGCTGGCCGAAAGACTCATTGTCAAAAATGTATCGGATGAACAAATTCCAGATAATGAGTCCATCCATCAGTTCGTCGAAATTTCTGGCAAATATCTACCTCCATACCCTGCGGCGCAAACCCAGCCGTATTCATGGGTGCGCCTTGCCATGCCACTAAAAATTGAAGATGAGATGATCGGGTTGTGGTTGTTTGGTCGCCGCGATCCGGACGATTATTATTCTCAAACAGAGGTTCAGACCCTGCGCGCACTTGCTGATCAGTCTGCTATCGCCCTGAGCAACATCCTTCAAACCGGACGGCTCAAAATGTTGTATCAGGCAGATGTGAACCGGTACGAGAGCGAACGTTTACGGCTGGCCTTGGACCTGCATGATAGCGTCCTCAATCAGTTAGCGCTTTTGTCGATGAAACTGCCAGACAATAGCTTTACCATGGATTTTCAAGCAAGTTATGACCAGGTGACCAGCCGCTTGCGGGAAATTGTTGGCGATTTACGTCCTCCGATGTTGAATTACGGTCTCAAGCCGGCGATCGAGGAGCTTGGGGAGATCTTGAAGGAAAGCAGCAACCATCAAGTTGACGTATTGGTAAAAATAGAAGAATCAGTCGATGGTAACGAGTATCCTGCCAATATCGACCAGCATATCTTCCGAATTATTCAAGAAGCCAGTCAAAATGTACTAAAACATGCCCAGGCGAGGAATTTGTGGATTATCGGGAGACTATTGCCCAATGAAATTTCTCTTACGTTGGAAGACAACGGTAAAGGTTTCGAAATGGCGGAGAATATCAATCTCGACAGTTTGCTGGTAAAAAAGCACTTTGGTCTGGCAGGAATGGTCGAGCGGGCTGAACTGATTGACGCCGATGTAAAAATCGCCTCCACGCCTGGGCGTGGAACCCGCATTCATATTACCTGGCAGGATAAACGGATTTGATCGAGATGTGGGGGCAGCCGGTTCACTTTTGATTTGCTACTTCCGACAAAAGCTCGGAAGGTTTTTCGCCAATGGCTTCAAATAGACCCAAAACCGGGAAAATGGCGGCTTCTGTGAGTTCGTTCAGTGCATCTCGATCTGGGAGCGACAAGGAGGCAAGGATTTGTTGCGCAGCTGTATGTCGGATCATCAAGTGATGCATGCAGTAACTCACAGCACCACAACTGATCAGGATATTCTGGGCTTCGGTCAGCGCATCCGGGCAGGTTATTTCTTGGCACAATTCCAGAAAACGATCTCTTGCCGGGTGATCGACAGTTTTTGCAAAAAGAATAGGTAACGGTGATCGACCCACGATCCAATCGGGGTTGGCCGGGATGGCCATCGTGTCGCTCAGGTCGTCGTGGATTTGGATCATCTCTCCATACAACCTGCCGTAGCGTTCCAGCCCGGCAGCCACTTTCTCTGATGCGCCGCCTAGCAAAGCCCCGAGTTGCAGGGCGGTTCCAAAAAATGGCGCGCTCTTATATTTTACGATCTCCCAATAGGCTTTTTCATCTGGTGGGTTATGAACATCCAGGTCTTGCCCCAAGGCGGTTGCTAGGAACATACGATTGAGATAGCTGCGCGAAGCTTCTTTGATTGTTAGAGATGTGAGGCTTGGAAGAAAGATCTCCAGGCTGGCTGCCTGCAGGACACAGGCCATGTTGGCTGCCCGACCGGGGCCTAGCTGCCAGTATATTCCGCGAGGGTCATCGTCTAGCATGTCATCAATGAGGATGAGACTGGCTTGGGCGCAAGCGATTGCGGCTGAGGCAGGAATAGCCTGTTCATCCATTCCCCCGACCGCTTCGCATGCCATGACGGGTAAGCGCCAATCACGAGGCATCTTGGCGGCAGTGTTCTCCAGCAGGGAAACTACTTCAGGCCAAGCCGAGATTACTGGTAAGGTGAAAAGATATTCGAGAGTTGAGCGATAAATATTCATGATAGGCTCCTCGGGGCTGGCCGTGTTTGACCAGCCAGCCCCTTTGATTGGATTAGCCTTGGATGGGTTTGAGAGTTGGCGAGTCCCAGATTTGCCAGCCGAGGTTGTCAGTGATGGATTTCAGCGTTGGCAGGCTGACTTTGGAGAGATCAGCGAGCGCCTTGAAGTACGGGTTCTTGCGCCCTGAAATGGTGGAGAGCTTTTGGTGGAATGTGTGCATGTTTAACATGGCGGATCCTCCTGGGGTAGAATATGTTTGGATGGAGATGGGTTGTTGAGCTTTGGTCGCTAGGGATTGGAACCGTTGCATCTTTGGCTCAACATCTTGGGAGCTTGTTTAGTCGGACATCCGGCCAATTACTTGGCTTCTCAAGACACGTAACACGCTCAAATGTTTGAAACTTTCGGTTAGCTAACCTACTGATATGATACGAGCCCCAGGTACTATTGTCTAAACCGTTGACGATGCAGGGATGCACCGAATCCAGTGCAATTAGGCGGTGTAAATGATGCAAGCAGAATTACAGCCCGATTTTGGGAAACTCTTGCGCTATTATCGAAAAAAAACCACCGATAGCAAAGGCTATCGGGGAGGTTTTTTATCGCAGGAAAAGCTGGCCGAATTGTTGTCTGAAAAAACTGGCCAATATTTTCACCGCAACAAATTGGAGAAGTGGGAAAAGGGGCAAAGCTTTATTCATCACCAAGATGAGCGCAATATCTTGGTGGGGTTAATCGAAAAACCAAAGAGCTTATTGCCCTGGCGATTGCGATCACAGTGCGTTGCGATGGTTGTATTGCCTACCACGTTCATGATGCCATCCTGGCTGGCGCTACCCGACCCGAGATCGTTGAATCTATCGGCGTCGCCATATCAATGGGTGGCGGGCCTTCGGCGATCTATGGTTCTGAAGCGCTGGAGGCGCTCGATCAGTTTGAGACTGTTGGCGTGCATTAATCCTGACACTGGAACTCCATAAAAAAGCAGGGTAAACCCGGTTGAAATCTGCCGGATTTACCCTGTGCGATTTAATTTCAGTAAATCACAGATTTGATTGACAAAAGGGGCAACTCTGGTAAAAGGTAAGGCGCCAACCAAAACCAATTACCAAAAGGTGCCCCCTGAAATGATACACCAACATGAGCTAAAGGCAGAAGATGTTCGCGCATATGCGCTGACAATTTTGAAAAAGCATTTGCGAATTGAAGCCAATGGATATTGTTGTAAGACAGACATGATCTATGACGTTCTGATGAAAGCCAGCGCAGAGTGTAGCAGCCTTGAAGCTGTTTGCTCAGATTTGGAAGATGTGGCCGATAGCAATACGCTGCGCGAATATGTCAATCAGGCTTTGCCGCGTGATGAATTATCCGTACAAGAAGAACAAGCGCATCGGGCTTTGGCAGAATGTATTCCGACGAGCATGGCACGTCAAGGGATCGAGGTTGCGATTGATTATCACGATGAGCCGTTCTATGGTAAACAAGAGCAGACCAGAGCCATCACTTGTTCAGGGCAAGCCAAGAAAGGCACCACGCATTTCGTCAGCATTGCAACCGCTTATGTGATTTGGCGTCAAGTCCGACTGACCTTGGCGGTCCATTACGTTTTGCCGA
>DHVZ01000062.1 GCA_002412925.1 Anaerolineales bacterium UBA5195
CGGACGAGGAAATCCAGGCCGGGCTGCGCTACAAAATCCACTGTATCGAGAACGACATTCCCTACCTGGGCTTTTTCGACCCTGTTTTTTCGCCGGAACGACCGTTCGAATTATAAGGATAAACCATGAACGCGATTCCCGACATTCACTTCATGCGCATCACCTGTACCACGATGAACCAGATTTGTGACCTTAGCGAAACGCTCTCCCCGGCTCAACGCCGCATGGTGGCGGATAACGTCCGCTCGATGGCCGAGGCATCCTTCTCCCCCTCCGCTTGGATGCGCGCCATCTACGCCGACGAGACCCCGATCGGCTTCATTATGACTCACACTGGTTCCGATTACGAGGACGGCATCGACTGCCCGGGTGTTTTCCTGTGGCGTTTCATGATTGGCGGTGCCTGGCAGGGCAAAGGCTACGGCAAACGCGCGCTCGAAAAACTTATCCAGCACCTGAAAGCGATGGGTATCCCCCTGCTCTACACCAGTTGCGGGCAGGGCGAAGGCAGCCCGGAAGGGTTTTATCGAAAAATGGGCTTCACGCCTACCGGCGGTCACTACGGCGAAGATAACGATGAAATCGAGCTGGTTTTGCAGTTGGGCAGGAGCGTTTAATGACCACCACCTTCAGGCACTATCACCATCTTGCTGACTACCCGCTTGTCAGCAAATTTCTTATCAGACACCACCAACCCGGTAACGCGGATGGCAACTGGCTCGAACCCGCCTGGGAATACATGCACAGCCATCCCGGTCTGGACTCATCTGTGCTGGAAAGGATCGGCATCTGGGAGGAGAATGGCGTCGTGGTCGCCGTTGCCACCTACGAGTCGGGGCTGGGCGAGGCTTTCTTTCAATTCCATCCCGCGTACAGGCATTTGAGACAGGAGCTGTTCGATTACGCCGAAAATAATCTCGCAGGTGTTTCGAGCAAGGATGAGCAGAAATATCTGTGCGCCTTCGTGAACGATGTGGACCGTGAGTTCGCCGCACTCGCCGAAGTACGCGGTTATAGACGGAAGGACGAGGAATCTCGTACGATGCTCCAGTTCCCGATCCCCGACCCATTCCCGCCCATCCATCTCCCGGACGGTTTCCGCCTGACCAGCCTGGCCGAGGAATGTGATTGGGCCAAAGTCCACCAGGTGCTCTGGCGCGGTTTCGATCACGGCGACGATGTTCCCATGAATGAAGCAGAATTGGAGAGTCGCCGAGCGATGTTCGACACCCCCAAAGCCCGCCGAGACCTGAAAATCGCCGTCGTCGCCCCCAATGGGGAGTTTGCCGCCTTCTGCGGAATGTTCTACGAGCCTGCCGGGAAATTCGCCTACGTTGAGCCGGTCGCCACCGATCCGCGCTACCGCCGCCTGGGCCTCGGCAAGGCCGCCGTGCTGGAAGGCATTCGCCGCTGCGGCGCAATCGGAGCGACCGAGGCGTTTGTCGGCAACGATCTGCCAATTTACCGGGCGATCGGGTTCAAGGAAGTTTACAAGAGCGAGTGCTGGGTGAAATATTGGGTGTAAACGAATGAAGCGCGCCACTGGTTTGGTTACGATCGGTCTGCTTTTCGCAGTCGGCCTATTTTGGGTTGGCTGTGAAGCAGCCAAAATAGCTACGCCATCCTCAACAGCCCAACCAACTGGCACGCCTGCGCCAAACTTGACCGTTGCCAGTTCATCTGCCACGGCTGAACTTCTCGCTTACAGATTCCCGGTGGCGATTGACCCTGCCCAAAACTACCTGTTCTATTTGCATGGCAAAATCATCGAGGATCAGGGCCTGCCCGCCATCAGCCCCGCTTACGAAGAATATGAATATGCGGCGATCCTGGAGAAACTTGCCAGTTATGGTTTCACGGTCATCAGTGAGCAAAGGCCAAAGAACGCGGACGGGATAAAATATGCGGAACGAGTCGCCGGACAGGTCACGGGTTTATTGAAAGCTGGCGTTCCTGCCGGGAACATCACCATTGTTGGCGCCTCCAAAGGGGCCGCCATTGCCATCCATGTCTCCCATCTTCTCAAAAACGAAGCCGTCAATTTTGTACTCCTGGGAGCCTGCCCCCCGGACGAGGTGGACTGGTTAGTGCAAAACAATATTTTCCTGGCAGGAAATATCCTGGCAATTTATGATTTTGCCGATGAATATGCCGGTTCCTGTGAAAAATTATTTGGGTTATCAGCAGGCAAGGGCCTTGCCCGACAGCGTGAAATTATCCTGCAGATCGGCACGGGGCATGGCATCCTCTATAAACCGCTTGAGGATTGGCTCATCCCCGTCATCGAGTGGACACGCGAAGGCATGAAACCATGAAACCTCCGCGAACTTTCCCGCCGCGCGCGGGAAAGTGGTTGTTTCGGACGAGACGCCAACGCCCCATGTCCTGCGCGGCGGGCCAGAGGTCGCCCGCTTCCTAATCGGCTCCGACGAACCGGATGAAATCATCCGCCAGGCCGGGATGGAATGTTCCGGTCTGGCCCAGCCGCTGGCGCGGGTGCTTTTCCCCAATCTGTATCCAATACTGAGTCATTGAGATGAACACTGATGAAAAAGATAATCTCCATCCTTTGGATTTTGACCTTGTTCCTGACGGCTTGTGGCGGGGGGACTGAAACCCAGCCACCGACCCGCGGCCTGCCTGCCGTTACCGAAACACTTCCCACTGCCACACGAACCCTGCTCACCGCCGCCGACCTGACCAACGGCTTCACCTTCGACGGCCCGCTGGATGAATCCGCCCTGATCCTGCCCGCCGGGGCCGCGCCTCCCGCCCACGCTTTTGAAGGCCGTCTCGAACTACTCGGCGAACAAGCTGGCGGACACATCCAAATCTTGCGCGGCGAACTGGGCCCGGAATACACCTCCCTGCCTGAGTTCGACTTTGCGTTCGTGCAGGAAAATGGTTCCCTGATCCCCGTCCAGCGTGGCCTGATCATCACCGGTCACCCCCAGTGGAACATCATCCTCGAGCCGGGGCGCGTCTGGCAGGAAGCGGGCGATGGGGATTTTTCGCGCGCTTCGCTGCCCTTTGCTTTGACCGTCAAAGGCGGCAATGCCACCTTCAACGGCACGCTGACCTTCCTGTTCGATGACACACAGGTCTCAAAGGTGTGGTACCAGGTCACACAGGAGACCACCACCTACACCCGTGCCAACCTGTGGGGGCTGCTGGAGGCCACCTACCACGCTGAAAAAGTGCCAGGCGCGGAACGCATCCGGGCGAATTTCACCACCGAACAGGCCGCGCGCATGCCGGTCAAGCCCATCGCCGCGCTGGCCGAGGCTTATCCCGGTGTGGACATCTTCGCCTTCGGGCGCGGTGTCACCCCCGAACACCTGACCTGGTACGGAGTAGTGGTGAACGGCGTCAACTACCTGGGCGGCTGCCAGACCCGTTTCGGCGTTTATCCCTACTGCGAGTCGATGCGTGCCACCTCCTACTCAACCGTCAAATCGGCCTTTGTCAGCCTGGCGCTGATGCGCCTGGCGCAAAAATATGGCGGAGAAGTGGCTGACCTGCGGATCAAGGATTATGTCCCCGAATACGCCGCCAGCCCCGGCGAGTGGGAGCGGGTGACGTTCAACCATGCGCTGGATATGTCCACCGGGAATTATGTCTCGCCGGGTTTCATGACCGATGACGATAGCGCCAAAATGGGCGAATTTTCAGCGCGCAGCCTTATGCAGAACGAATCAAGGCGGCCTTCAATGTGCCACATCAAGCAGAGCCGGGTACGCGCTGGGTCTATCGCACTAGCGACACTTTCATCCTGACCCGCGCCCTGCACAATTACCTGCAAACCCAGGAAGGCCCTGATGCCGATATTTACCAGTTCGTGGTGGATGAAATCTACATCCCGATTCAACTTGGCCCAGGCGCATACACCATCATGCGCACCGCCGATAACAGCTGGCAGGGCCAGGCTGAAGGCGGCTACGGCCAATGGTGGATTCCCGACGACATTGCCAAAATCGGGACATTCCTGATTGCTGATGGCGGCAAAATCAATGGCGAGCAAAACCTGCATCCCGGCTTGCTGGCGGCTGCGATGCAGCAAAACCCGGATGAGCGTGGCGCAAAAATCGACGACCAGCGCATGTACAACAATTCCTTCTGGGCCAACCACTACACGCCCGCGAATGTTTATGACTGCGAATTCTGGGTGCCGCAAATGCTGGGAGTTAGTGGCAACGTGGTGGCGCTCTTTCCAAACGGTATCACCTACTACTATTTCAGCGACAACCGCGAATTCACCTGGGATGCAGCGCTGAAAGAGACGAACAAAATAGTGCCCCTGTGTCCGTAATTTCCCGAACAGGTTCGGCAAAATCATCTGCTTTTAGCGATTTTGCTTTCCATTTGCTTGACCTCTGCGCCAAATCATAATAAATTAAATGAAATCGCCCCTGTGTTACCAGGAGCGATCTCAATGCAAGTCTTGCACCTTACTATAACTCTGTGTCAGAGTGTTTTTTTGTGCATCAGCATCTCTGTTAAGACAAACCGCCTATTTTTTACCATTGGCGGCCCCGACGGGAGCCCAGTTCTACGTTACTCGCAGATTTGCCTACCAGGCTTCGCTCAAACAATGAATAGAACGCAACATTAGGCTGTATTGCCGCACACGCTTTATCGCGCACGTAAACGGCTTCCAAAATTCGAAGGAATACCGACTTACGCTCAAACAATGTTGGCTCATGTGTTAAAAGTGTGCTGAGTGACTAAGATGGAGATGAAATCCGGTGAGATGCGCTTGAGATTACGCTGAAATTCGGCTATGGCGATATAACCGCTCAAGAAGCGTTTGTTGATGCCCTTGAATGGGCGCAAAAATGTCCGCACATCCGTCCACATTCCTTCGATAGTGTTGATGTGAACTTCCCGAATACCGTCGCCATCATCATCTCGCGCCCATTCATATTCACCGTGATTGACTGTCGAGCGAGCGCGGAGGATGTGGTTGTAGCCTAACCATTCGTCCGTATTGCAATGAGCCTTGGCTAAAGTAAACTGGTAAACATGCTGCTCCAAGGTTTCCTGGTTCGTATGATGCACAACCCGTAATCGTACCTGACCGCTTTCACGACCGACAGTTCCAACCACCGGAGGCCGATCATTCTCGTAAGTCCCATGACCACGTTTTTTGTTGGCGCGGCAACGCGGTGGATCGGCTGGATCAAAGTGTTCGTCACCACTTCGACAAGCTCAGTGCACCGCTTTTTTCCCCAGCATTCTGAAACATTTCATCGGTTTCAGTACGCTGATCGGCGAGAGGTGTGTCAGGTTGGGCTTGCTCTGCGTTGGCCTGCGCTGCATGGCGCAGGGTCAACACGGTCACATAGTTCAACTTTAGTTCAGCAGCCAAAACCTTTGAACTCTCTCGTTTGCAAATGCCGCGCATCAGCAAAACCACTTGCATGGGTGTCAGGTGTGTTTGCTGGAAAATGGTTCCCGTGTACAGGTTATAGGTCATGTCACACTGGCGGCACCGATACACAACCAATTGACTCCGCCGAGTCTCACGAAAAATCCGGGCTTGGCTTCTCGGTGCACCGCATTCTGGACAGTTGAAACCTGTAGGATGAAAGTGCAGCGTGATCCATGCCACACTGCTGGCGTAATCAAGTAGGTCGGTAATTGGAAATTCCATATCTTTAGTGTAGCACTATTGCACACTTTTAATAGATGAGCCAAGAACTTTACCCGATTTTGCCTGCTGACCAACTCCTTTTTTAAACTGTCAGGTGACTAGTTTTTATTTACTTCTTTCGTTCCGCAATCCGGATTGCGAATTACAGTTGCATAATCTTGTGCAAATCGGCC
>DHVZ01000020.1:0-39179 GCA_002412925.1 Anaerolineales bacterium UBA5195
CTAGCAGGTTGTCGGAGAACCGAGGTAATTTGGTAAACTGAAAGCATGAGCCGAAAATTCAAACAAGCCGATTACGAAACGACCGCGAATACACCCATTCGCCTTGGAGAAGCACTGCCAGCAAATCACCTGGCGCGCTTCGTTGTGGATGTTGTCGCCCGATTAGACCTGGGCCAATCTATCAGCGCTATAAAGCGGTTGGCGGGGTAGCCATAGCACCATCGGTTTTGCTCTCCCTGTTGTTTTATGGGTATGCAACCGGCAGGTTCAGTTCTCGGAAAATCGAAAAAGCAACCTATGAAGACCTGGGATATCGTTATGTGGCTGGCGGGCTTCACCCCGACCACACTTGCACCGTACGCAAGTACAGGTGTGACACGATTGCCCATTTTCGGAAGACGTTTTTGCCCGAGTTGCAAGGATTGTTTGTTCAAATTTTGCTGCTGGCAAAACTGGCCGGGATATTGAAGGTCGGCAACCTGAGCCTGGACGGGAGCAAAATTCATGCGGATGCGTCCAAAAGCAAAGCCGTGAGTTATGGTCGCCTGGTTGAACTGGGCGAACAGGCAGACCAAGGAGAAGCAACCATCCCGGAAGGGTTGGTCATTGAAGACGACATCGCGTTTCGAAAAGCACGTTTGGAAAACCTGGCAAGTGCCAAAGCGGTTCTGGAAGCGCGCGCGAAAGAACGCTATGAGCAGGAAAAGGCGGAATACGATGCCAAGCTGAAAGCTCGTGAGGAAAAGGCCAAAAAGCAAGGCAAAAAACCGCGTGGTAAGGCACCAGAACCGCCCAAAGCAGGGCCAAACGACAAAGACCAGTACAATTTCGCCGACCCCGATTCACGGATTATGAAGAACAGCACCAATCATGGGTATGACCAGCATTACAACGCGCAGGTGGCTGTAACCCAGGAGACGATGTTGATTGTGACAGCATCACTCTCCAATCATCCTAACGACAAGCGCGAAGCAGAACCTACCTTGGATGCCTTGTCTCCAGAACTTGGACAGCCGGAAGGCGCAACGCTGGATAATGGCTTTTTCAGTGAACATAACATTCTGGCACTTGAGCAACGGAATATCGAGCCGTACATTGCAACTGGACGAGAACCACACTACAAAACGGTTGAGACCTTGCTCGGAACAGTCCCTGCCGAGCCTCCTGCTGAGGCCAGTCCAAAAGAGAAAATGGCCTATAAACTGGCTGCCGAGATCGGCAAAGAGATCTATCGCTTGCGTAAATGCACCATTGAACCAGTTATCGGCATCATCAAAGAAGTTCTTGGCTTTCGCCAATTTTCTTTGCGCGGTCTGGCAAACACTGCTGGAGAATGGTGTCTGGTGTGCCTGGCGTTCAATTTGAAACGAATGCACACGCTCTTCCTGGCAAACTCGCTCTATTAACGCGCCTGTTGCACGATTTGACAAGCAATACAACCTGAATTTGGGCCTTTTTGACCGCTTATTTGCTGTTTGCTCCGCTGGCAAACTCACTCAGCGGTTAATTAACTCGCTCTCCAACAAACTGCTAAGCCGGGGACTTTTAGATTACTTCCAAGCCCTGCTAACGAACTGCACAAGCTGTTCAAGCCCCTGCGCCAGCGGCGCCGTCTCGAAAAACTCTTGAGCGGTATGCGCCCCTCCGCCGCGCGTCAGGCCCAGCACCAGGGCCGGATACCCCTGGCTCAAGGGAATGTTGGCATCTGTCGAACCGGTCGTCAGAACCGGTTCGATTCGCTGTTCAACCAGGCAAGCCTGCGCCAGGCGAACAAGGGGATGATCGGGAACGATTTCACCCGGCGGACGCTGTCCGATGATTTCCGCACCCACCCTGACGCCCGGCTGTTCTGCCGCATCAACAAGTTTTTCCACCCGGCGGATCAAATCAGTCAAAGAATTAGATCCTTCCGAGCGCAAATCCAATTCCAGCCAGGCTTCAGCGGCGATCGTGTTGATGCTTGTCCCGCCGCCGATCCGGCCGATATTGAGCGTGGTGCGCGGCAAGGGGGGTAGTTGCAAGGCAGTAATTTGATTCACCAGTTTCGAAAGCTCATGGATGGCCGAGGGCGCACCATAATCAGTCCACGAATGGCCGCCAGGGGCATGGATCGTGATCTTATAACGCCTGACGCCAATCGCCTTGCGGTAGACATGCCCCAAAGCCATCCCCTCAAGTACAAGATAGGCCTTTGGCAAGCCCGCGAAATGCTCCACCAAAGTCTTCATGCCGCGCAGATCGCCCAGGCCTTCCTCGCAGGTATTGGCCGCCAGCCAGAGATCGCCCGGAAGTTGGATTCCGCGCTCGCGCAGGGCCCAGACCAACCCGAACAACCCGGCCACGCCCAGGGAGTTGTCACCAATGCCAGGGCCGTAGACCCGGCCCGGTTCGCGCCGAATGGCGAGATCAGTTCCAGCCGGGAAAACCGTATCCAAATGGGCAGAAACAACTAACGGTGAGTCCGATCCGGCGCCAGGGAGGCGGGCAAGAACATTCCCGGCAGAATCCATGTGGATGTCGGCTAGTCCCTCGGCGGCAAACCTTCGCCAAACGAAATCAGCGCGGGCAGCTTCTTCAAATGTGGGCGCGGGGATTTGTTGAATCTGGATGGTGAGGTCGATCAGTCGGTTGATCACATGGCGCTCCGCGTTTACACCTGTCTGACAAGCCCGGCCAACGAAGACACGCGCGCCTCGGCCAGGCCAGGCATCGAATCGAGCAGAAAAAAAGCGCCTGAACCTTCAATGGAGAACGAAGCCGAGATGTTGCCCCGCATGGCAGCCTGTAGCGGGTCGAGTGTGGCGGCATAACCGGACAGGAACCCTCCGCAGAAGGCATCCCCCGACCCGGTTGGGTCCACGAGGCGCGAGGGGTAGCCAGGGATTTCCCATTTCTTGTTTGTGGCGGATTCGTAAACGTACTGGCCGCGCCCGCCGCGTTTGATGACAATATTTTCACAGCCAAAACTTCCCAGCGTTTCCGCCATTTCCCAAAGGTCATTTGTGCGTCCCCAGAACAGGGAACGAATTTCTTCTTCAGAAGGCAAAAACGCGGTAATTCCCTGTAAAAGTGAGCGCAGATCGTTCAAAAAATTGGCGTTCATATAGCCGGGGCCGGGATCAAGAGTAACAATCCCCACGCCTCCATGCCGAAAAGCCGGGGCAAGCTGTGAATGAGTGACTATATCCAGTGGGGCCAGGTGAACGGCTTTCGCAAAAAAATATTCAGCAGGGATATCGGGCAATCTTGGAGAATCGGGGTTGGCATGGGCGCGGCTGTCCTGTTCGGCGTGAGGCGGCTGGTAGCCAAGCAGCCCCTTTGGGAAAGGCAACCCTAAACGAACAAAATGGGAAACCGGGTTTGTGCGCTGAAAATTCTGGGCATCTGAATACACCATGAAAGTGCGCAAATCGAGATCTTCGGGAACAATCTTAACACCGGTCGAATCCATGCCTTTCTGCTGGAAAACCTTAAGCCATTCATGCGGGTAATTCTCACCAACCCTCGCCAGCAGGGAGACTCGCTCATCCCACAGGCGCGCGCCAGAAGCGGCATACAGCAAATTACCTCCCGGCACATCCAATAGAGAACGTCCTTCGGGGGGTAGAAGGTACTGACGGCGCAACTGCCCGGCAAGGAGAAGGGTATAGTCCATTTGCTGTGTAACTTTTGGGAATTGGCTGCCAAAGAACTCGTCAGCCGGTGAAAACCTTGCCAGCCGCTTCGGCTTGCGAAGAATCGAGCGGGAACAGGATGGTGAAAATACTACCCTTGCCTTCGGCGCTCTCCACCCAGATTCTGCCGCCATGCATTTCGACCATCATCTTGGCCACGGATAAGCCCAGCCCCATCCCGCCATGTTTGCGGGTCAAGTGTGATTCCACCTGGTAGAAGCGGTCGAAGACATGCGGCGCATCCTTCACCGGGATTCCGATGCCATCGTCGATGACAGCAATCTTGACGTAGCCGGGCACCTGTTCGGCAACCACAAAAACATGCCCGCCTTCATTGGTGAACAAGATCCCATTTCTAATCAGGTTGGAGATGGCAAGATTGATTTTCTCAGAGTCGCCCTCGATCATCAGGTCAGAATCACCGATCTCGATACCAAGTGTAATATTTTTCTGCTCGGCTTCTTCACGAAGTTGGGCAACAAGATCGAGCACCTGGCGCCGCACCGAAACCGTCCGCCGCCGCAAGACTGCCATGCCCGTCTGGGCATTATCGACGCTGGACATGCTCTCGATAATTTCTTTCAGCCGCATGGCATTCTTGATAATGGTGTCCATCTGCGGATGGTATTCTTCTTCGACCAGTTCACGTAAAAATGTTGAGTGGCCGAGGATCAGTCCCAGCGGCGTGCGCAGCTCATGAGAGGTAATCGCCACAAAATCATTTTTCATTTTATCCAGCCGCGCAGCTTCTTCCTTGGTTTTCTCCAACAGGGTCTGCAGGTGTGCATTCTGGATACCAAGCGCGGCATGAGCAGCAAGAGTCTCTAGAATTGTGGCGTCATCCCCGTTATAATCAGACCTGGCAGCCTTATTGACCACCTCGATGACACCCAATGACTCGCCGCGGAATAAGATTGGAGAGGCCAACAGGGAACGGGTTTTAAAACCCGTTACGCGGTCGGCGTTTTTAAAATGCTGCTGGGAAGCGCTGACATCGTTAACCGAAACGGTCTTCTTCTGGCGGAATGCCAGCCCGGCGAGGCTTCCTGTCATTGGAACCGTGACTGTCTGAAGAGTTTTGGCCTCCGGGCAAACAGCCAGGAAACGCAAACCCTTCCCATCGGAATCCAATTCCAAAATGGAGGCGCTTTCAGAACCCGTCAATTCCAGCGCCGCCCCCAGAATGGATTGTGTCACAGAATACAAGTCAGCCGCGGTGCTGAGATCGCGGCCAATTTGGATGAGACGTTCCATGCGGCGAGATTGCTGGTCCATAAGTCAAAAAATAATGAATGGGTTTGGATAGTTGGAAGTATTAAGATTATACTGCTATTCAATCATTCTTCCGACGAATTGCTGGAAAAAATCAACTTTTCTCATCGGGCTTCCCTGCAAAATTTCGTGGCAGGAGATTGAAACCAATCGTAACGCAAGGAGAACAACATTATGAGCAACAAGAAAGTCCGCGTAGCGATCATTGGCGTGGGGAACTGCGCCTCCTCGCTCGTCCAGGGCGTTGAATTCTACAAGGATACCCCTGAAGATGCCACCGTCCCCGGCCTGATGCATGTCAACCTGGGCGGCTACCATATCCGTGATATTGAATTCACCGTTGGTATTGATATCAATGTCACAAAGGTCGGCAAGGACCTCTCTGAGGCCATTTTTGCCGAGCCGAACAATACTTTCAAATTCAGTGATGTGCCGCATCTCGGCGTGCCAGTTGTGCGCGGCATGACCCACGACGGCCTGGGGAAATATCTCTCGCAGGTCATCACCAAGGCCCCGGGCCCCACTGCTGACATTGTCAAAATTTTGAAAGAGACCAAAACCGATGTCGTCGTCAGCTACCTGCCGGTCGGCTCCGAAATGGCAACCAAATGGTATGTGGAGCAGATTCTCGAAGCGGGCTGCGCCTTCGTTAACGCCATCCCGGTCTTCATCTCATCCAGCGAATACTGGTCCAAGCGCTTCAAGGATGCCGGCCTGCCGATCCTGGGCGATGACATCAAATCCCAGGTCGGCGCAACCATCCTGCATCGTGTGCTGACGAGCCTGTTCGTCGACCGCGGCGTGCGCATCGACCGCGCCTACCAGCTCAACTTTGGCGGCAACACCGACTTCCTGAACATGCTCGAGCGCGAGCGTCTCGAAAGCAAAAAAATCTCCAAGACCGGCGCAGTCACCAGCATGATCCCCTACAAGATCGACCCCGACAACATTCACGTTGGCCCATCGGACCATGTGCCGTGGCTCAGCGACCGCAAATGGTGCTACATCCGCATGGAAGGCACCACCTTTGGCGATGTACCGCTCAATCTCGAAGCGAAGCTCGAAGTCTGGGACAGTCCGAATTCGGCTGGTGTCATCATCGACGCTGTGCGCTGCGCCAAGCTTGCCCTCGACCGCAAGTTGAGCGGCCCGATTTTTGGCCCGTCCTCCTACTTCTTCAAGACCCCGCCCCAACAATACCGGGATGACATCTGCCGCCAAAAGACTGAAGACTTCATCAGCGGGAAGAGCAACGAGTAATCAGTTTTCAGCGTTCAGCTTCACCTGCACTGCATCCGCAGCGCGGCGCAAGTGTCAGTAATCAGCGTGGGGATGTCTGCATCTGCGGACATCCCCCGTTTTATAGGTTAAAATCAGCCCCATGACTCACACTAACCCCTTACGAATTCTATCAACCCTGATCCTGTTAACCTTTATCGCCGCCGCGTGCGCACCGGCAGCCACTCCGCAACCGACACCTGACATGGACGCCGCGCTGACGCAAGCAGTCGCCACCATCCAGGCGGGCGGTACGCAAACTGCCGAATATGTCCCGCCGACGGAAACCCCCACCCCCGAACCGACCATTGCCCCAACGGCTACGCGCGACCCAAACCGCACGCCCCCGGCCCTGCCCGAAGGATTTACCACTTCGCGTTTGAACCCGCTCGATACGCCGAAAACGTACATCCAGGATACCTGCCAGGTCTTGAAAGCCAAATGGGACCCGAACAACGCCGCTCCCGGCACGGTGGTGATGACGATTATGTTCCATGGGATTGCCAAAGGCGAAGTCAATCCTGCCATTACCGGGGCTTATCACGATATGACGATGAAAGATTTCAATCGTCTGATGAAAGATCTAAAAGACCTGGGTTTTGAAGCCATCACCATGCAGCAGATGGCCGATTTTATGTACACAAACGCCAAAATTCCCCAGCGTTCGGTCTTGCTGATCGTTGATGACCGCAAGCACCGTCAGAGTTTCGACGATACCTTTTATCAGTATTACCAGGACTGGGGCTGGAAAGTGGTCAACTCATACATTACCCTGGATGAAAGGCCCGAATTATGGCAGGAAAATGCCGCCGTTGAGGCTGAAGGCTGGGTCGACCATCAGGCACACGGTTACGTGCATAATGAAAACATCACTGCTTCCTCCAGCGAAGAGTATATGCGCCAGGAACTGGGCAAACCCTTTGAAATGATGCAAAAATACTTCAACAAAACACCCATCGCTTACATCTGGCCCGGTGGCAGCTTTACCAAGCGGGCGGCTGAAATCGCCCGCGAATTCAAGTATCAGTTGGGGTTCACGGTCAACCCGCGCGGCCCGGTGATGTACAACTGGGTGCCGCTGACCGACACCGCTGACCCGGCCCGCCCATCCTTCATCCCTGAAGGCCAGGTTGGTGACCCGCTGATGACCCTGCCGCGTTACTGGTCGCCCGATGCCCGCAACTACCTCGACACCGTGCGCAGCATCAGCGCCGAGGCGATTGCCTATGCCGAGCAGAACAAAGCTGTCGAATTGGAATATTATGACATCGTCTGCGCGCCAACCCATGGGGCGCTGAGCAATCCATAAAACGCAGCACGCAATCCGCGCCATGTTCCGCGCTTACGCCACTCACCTTTACTCACGCTTATCGATAATACGGCATCGCATGAACCCCACCTGTGTCTTCTGTAAAATCGCTTCGGGCGAGATCCCGGCGGAAATCGTCTACCAGGATGAACTGGTGACCGCTTTCCGCGACATTCACCCCGTTGCGCCGACCCATGTTTTAATTATCCCCAACAAGCACATTCAATCCGTCAGCCATGCCGAAGCGGAAGACGAGCAAATCCTGGGCCACCTGTTTACCACGGCGCGCAAAATCGCCGAAATGGACGGGATCACGGCAGGCGGCTACCGGACCATTGTCAATACCGGCGCGCATGGCGGGCAGACCATCTTCCACCTGCACATGCACGTCATCGGCGGGCAGCGCATGAAGTACCCAATGGGCTGATTTGTGTCATTGCGAGGGTCGAGTAATCCCATGTATTTCGGGACGTATCGAGACCCGAAGCAATCTCCGCTCGATAAGGGATTGCTTCGTCGCTGGGAAACGCTCCTCGCACTGACAATTGGATAGAAATGGAATCTACCGAACGACAAAAACGCTGGCAAAAAGACAATACCATCACTCCTGAGAAAATGGCTCTCGCCAGGCTGGTGCTGGGCGAGGTCATCGAGGGGCGCAATGTCATGGACGCTCTGCGCGCTCACCCGCAGGCCGGGGGTGGGGTACTCAGCAAGGCGGCGCTGGTGGCCGCCTATCTCGAGATGACGGCTGCGGGGGAGTTGAAACCGGATAAAAGCCTGTTGGAGCGCATCCGCATGAAGCCGGTGCGGACGCTTTCGGGCGTAACGACTGTCACTGTTTTGACCAAACCCTATCCCTGCCCCGGCAAGTGCATCTTCTGCCCCACCGACGTGCGTATGCCGAAAAGCTACCTGCCCGACGAGCCGGGCGCAATGCGCGCACTCGAACACAACTTCGACCCGTTTACGCAGGTGCAGTCGCGCATTGCCGCGCTCGAAACCCTTGGCCACCCAACCGATAAGATCGAACTGCTGATCCTGGGCGGCACCTGGAGTTCCTACCGCCGCGATTATCAGGAATGGTTCGTTCGGCGGTGCTTCGAAGCGATGAATGAAACCCTCACCCCCATCCCTTCTCCCTTGCAGGGAGAGGGGCGCAGGGGTGAGGGTAATCTCCCCGCCGCCCAGACCCTCAACGAAACCGGGCCGCACCGCAACGTGGGACTGGTCATTGAAACCCGGCCCGATGAAATCACGCCCAAGGAACTGGCCTGGCTGCGCTACCTGGGCGTCACCAAAGTGCAGATGGGCGCGCAAAGCCTGGATGACGGCATCCTTGAGATGAATAAACGCGGGCATACCGTTGAACAGACGCGGCAGGCTGTCGCCCTGCTGCGCGCCGCCGGGTTCAAGGTCGTCCTGCACTGGATGCCCAACTTGCACGGCGCAACTCTCGAAAGTGACCGCGCCGATTTTGCCCGTCTCTGGGAGGGCTTCTGCCCCGATGAGATTAAAATCTACCCGAACCAACTACTCGCCAACACCGAGCTTTACGATGTCTGGCAGCGCGGCGAATATCACCCCTACACCACCGAACAATTGATCGACTTGATCGCCGAGATCAAGCCTACCATCCCGCGCTATTGCCGCGTCAACCGCATCATCCGCGACATCCCCTCGACCAATGTGGTGGAAGGCAACAAACGCACCAGCCTGCGGCAGGATGTCCATACTGAAATGAAACGGCGCGGAACGAAATGCAGCTGCATCCGCTGCCGGGAAGTGCGCGGGACGAACGTGGATTCAACCACCCTGCGGCTGGCTGACCTGGTCTATCGGGCTGGTTCTGCCGAAGAACATTTTCTCTCCTACATCACGCCCGATGACCAGATCGCCGGCTTCATTCGGCTTTCCCTGCCTTTGGCTGGTTCTCCCGCTACCGGGCTGGCGGATCTTGACGGCGCGGCCCTGATTCGCGAAGTCCATGTTTACGGGCAGTCCCTGCCAGTCGGCGCGGAGACAAGCGGCGCGGCCCAGCATATCGGCCTGGGGACACAACTGCTGCTCGAAACCGAATCCATCGCACGCGCGCATGGATTCGGACGCCTGGCCGTCATCTCAGCCATTGGGACGCGCAAATATTACCTGGATCGGGGTTTCGAACGCGGGGAACTTTACCTGGTAAAAGAGATTGGATAACAAAAAACGACGGGGCGCTTGCTCCGTCGTTTTTTGTTGTTTGCGTCTTGTTTATTTCTTTTCCCAATCCGTAATCGCTGATTTAATCAGACCCTGGATGTCAGCGTCAGGGACGGCGTCCACACCCGGGTAGCGGCTTGCGCCAACGAAAACGACCACTTCCCCAAGCGAGCCTTCTTCCAGGCGAATACCCTTGCCCGCGAATGAGGTTCCAGACAGCTTGGCCTGCAAAACTTCATCGATCATCGAGACAAGGCTGACGCTTTTGATTTGATCGGGAGTTTTGATTTCATTCTTTAATAAACTGCGCAGACCGCGCAATGCATCGACTTTAGGCTGGGTCGGCGGCGGGACAGGGATCTGAGCCGCCGCTGTAGCGGTAAGCGGTTTCGGATAAGATGATTCCGGCGCAGGCTGGGCGGGAGTGAAAACCGCCGCAGGGGCCGGTTTCCCATCAATCCAGGGGCGCATCTGCACAATCACGTTGACCAATCGCTGGCGCTGTTCTGCGTTGATGGCATTGGGGTCTTCGAGCCGCGCGCCGTCCAATTCGAGATGCCATTTGATGGCCGGGTCAACGGTGACTTTCAAAACGGTGTGCTCCCCCGCCACTTCCTGATCTTTGGGTGTCTCTTCGGCTGCCTTGGAATGTTCTTCCAGTTTCTTTTGGGCGGCCTGGGTCAGGCGGCTGTCAAAAATGCCGATAAAATAACCGGCAACTGCCGCCACAATGATGAGAATAACCGCTGGACCAATATCCATTATTTCACCTGACAGGTTGGACAGAAATGTGTGCCGCGCTGCCCCACCACTATCCGCTGGATGGGTGTGCCGCACACCAGGCATGGTTGGCCTTCACGGTCGTAAACCCGGAAATAGTTTTGGAAATTCCCGCCGCGATAGACCCAATCAATGCTGGCGCCATTATGTTCGATGCCAGCCAATAAAACGGACTGAATGGCCTGATAAAGCCGTTCAGCTTCATTCAATACAATTGTATCCGAAACTCGTAATGGATGCACCCCCGACAAATATAATGCTTCATCGGTGTAGATATTTCCCAATCCCGCCAGGAAGGTCTGGTCAAGCAGGAGCGGCTTCACCTGGCGATGACGCGCAAGTAAACGGGCATGGAGCACCTGGGGCGTAAAAGCCGGGTCGAAGGGTTCCGGGCCAAGGCTGCCAAGCACGTCTTCAGGATGGTTTGTCAGCCAGACATGCCCAAACTTGCGGATGTCGTTGAAAACCAGGGTACGGCCATCTGAAAGAGACAAGTGCAAACGGTCATGCTTTTCCGGCAGGTGCGGGGATGGGCGCATCCACAAATCGCCGCTCATCCGCAAGTGCAGGAATAAATGTCCACGGGAGAGTACCAGCCAGAGATATTTGGCGCGGCGAGTGACCTGCCGGATTTCCTGTCCGCGGATTTGCTCAAGAAACTCTTCAGGAGCAGGCATGGATAGTGTCCGCGGCCAGAAAAGCTGGGCCGAAATAATCTCGCGCCCGGTTAATTCCAGGCGCAGGGAACGGGCAAAAGTCTCAACTTCAGGCAGTTCAGGCATCTTTTTTTATCAAGGCTTGCAGGTCATTCCAGCCATAGGCCACTTCCATCAGGTTTTGGCCGTGGATGTCGATTTCTCTTTCACGCAAATATCTGCCGCCCAGCGCTTCGTAAAAATGTCGCGCCGGATTGTCACACAGCACCCAGATCAGCATGTTCGTCATCCCAGCGGTGATGAGTGAATGGGCGCTGGCTTCCACCAGTCTCCTGCCAAAGCCCCGCTTCTGGTAATCCTGCAAGAGATAGAGCGCGTAGATTTCGCCCCGGTAGGCAGGGTCACCATCCCGCTCGACACCGCCAGATGAAAAGCCAACCACTTGCCCGGCAAGCTCAACCAGCCATGTGAAACTCTTCGGTTCGGGGGCGGCAAGCCTTTCAAACCAGCGTTCTTGACGCGCTGCCACTGACAACCCAGCGAGCGTTTCGTCCGAAATAATCCCTTTGTAAGCTGTTCGCCAGGTTTCAACGCCGACGCGGGCCAACCCGGCAGCATCGGCAGGCTGCGCAGGCCGTAAAATAAATGACTCGGGCTGCATCTGATGCTATTCGTTAAACATCTCGCCGACACTGCGGCCTTCGTGCGCGCGTAAAATCACTTCCCCGATCAATGGCGCAATCGACAGGATCGTCAGGCGGTCTTTGAGCAAAATCAGTTTTTCCGGCGGGATGGGCACGGTATCGGTGGTAACAAACTCGGTCACCGGCATGGCAGTGATCCGGTCGACAGCATTGGATGAAAAAATTGCATGCACACAAACGACATAGACATTCCGGGCGCCGTGCTCCTTGACGAGGTCCACAGCCTGGCTGATGGAACCGCCCGTATCGATCTCGTCATCCACCAGAATCACGTCGCGATTATTGACCTCGCCAATGATGGTCAGCGCCTGGGCTTTGGCATCGTTCGCCACACGGCGTTTTTCAATGAACGCAATCGGGGCATCAATTGTGGCTGCCAGGTTGCGGCCCTTTTTGGCGAAACCCAGGTCCACGGTCACCACCACCGGGTCTTTCATTTTTGAGCGCAAAGTTCTCAGGTACTCAGAGATGATATGAAAACCGGTCAGGACATCACCAGGGATGGAGAAAAAACCCTGAACCTGTCCCGCATGAGGATCGATCAGCATATAACGCTCGGCTCCGGCCACCTCGATCATATCGGCAATCAGGCGGGCCGTGATCGGCACGCGCGGCTGGTCTTTTTTATCTGAACGACCATAAGCATAGTATGGAATGACCGCCGTGACACGCGCCGCCGAATCCAGCTTGAGGGTTTGGAGCAAAATCAGCAATTCCATCAGGTTGCGATGAACCGGCGAAGAAGTTGTCTGGATGAGATAAACATCCTGGCCGCGCACACTGGAGTGCAGTTTCACGAACAGATTCTCGTTGGGGAATTGGATGATATCCCGGCCACACAAAGGCTCTTTGACATAATCCGAAATCTTTTGGGCCAGTTCCGCCGAACCGGTGCCGGCATACAATTTGATGCCGCCGTACACTTTCATATCACGATGAGTATTATGCGCCATAATTTCCTTCCGATTTACTCTTCGGCATACAATCAGCGAACAATCTCACGCCCCACTATCCGCAGGCAGAGCTGTTCAGCGTAAATCATACACCGCTCCCTTTTAATAACACATTAACCGCCTCGCGAGGCGAAATCTTTCGATTCTGTATGGATTCCAGCATTTCATCCAACCTGGATTCGGGGACGCTGGCACGGAAACGGGCTACCAGTCTTTGCTGGATGGAAAGGTCAAACTCAGCCTCCAGCCTGGCTCTCTCGCGGGTCAACCATTCGCCGCTCTGGCGTAAGTGCTCCGCATGCGCCTGGATCGACTCAATCAGTCCGGGCAGCCCAGTCCCGTCAGTGGCCACCGTCCGCTGGATCGGCGTCATCCACAATAAGGGCTTGGGGGCAGAGGCTCCAGGCGCATCCACAAGCATCGTCTGACCGTGATGCTGGAAGATTTTTGGCACCGGGTGGGCCAAATCCAGCATGGATTTTAAGGCCCGTTCCGTGCTTTCCACCCCGGGCCGGTCAGCCTTGTTGATGACCAGGATATCGGCAATTTCCAGAATACCAGCTTTGATGGCCTGGATATCGTCCCCCAGACCCGGCGCTTCAATGACTAGCGTGGTATGCGCCAGTCGGGCAATATCCACTTCACTCTGACCCGCCCCAACCGTTTCAATCAGGATGATCTCAAACCCGGCAGCGTCGAAAACCTGCACAACACCCGCCGTCGCCTGCGCCAACCCGCCCAGTGAGCCGCGCGAGGCCATCGAGCGGATAAACACGCCCGGATCGCCGGAAAGATCGCGCATCCGCACCCGGTCACCCAGCACAGCCCCGCCCGTAAACGGGCTGGATGGGTCAATCGCCACAATCGCCACGCGCTTGCCCAGGTTTCGAAAGGATAACGCCACCTGGTTCACCAGCGACGATTTTCCCGTGCCGGGCGCGCCGGTCACACCGATCAGGTGCGCTTGGCCAGTGTGCGCAAAAAGCGCCTCCAGGGCCTGTTGGCCTTCGATGGTCTCATTTTCGACATGGGTCAGCAAGCGGGCCAGGGAAAGACGATCGCCTGAGAGAACGGATTGCGCCAGGGTCATCTTAATTAGGCCGCAACCGCCTCGCGAATCTTGGTGATAATCTGTTCAGTAGATGCACCGGGGCCATAGACACCGGCAATCCCCATCTCTTTCAGCTTGGGCGCATCTTCATCGGGGATGATCCCACCGATGAAAACTTTGACATGCCCCTGACCGTTGGCCTTGAGCAATTCAAGAATCCGCGGCGCCAGGGCAATGTGCGCGCCGGAGAGAATCGATAAACCGACCACATCCACATCTTCCTGCAAGGCCGCCTCGGCAATCATTTCGGGCGTCTGGCGCAGGCCTGTATAGATCACTTCCATACCCGCATCACGCAAGGCGCGGGCAACCACTTTTGCTCCACGGTCATGCCCGTCCAGGCCGGGTTTGGCAACGAGCACACGAATTTTTTTCTCAGTCATTTTTCCTCCACAGGGGGATAATTCAAACTGATTATACTATGTGAAGTCTGTCCCCAAAATTGACATACGTCGCACCTTCATGTGAGAAAAATACCTTTGGCCTGGGCCAATTTTCTCGAAGGTGCGACGTATTAGGTTTTTCAAGGAGTCCAAAGTCTCCGAATTCGGCACAAAATCAAGAGATTCTGCACTCCGCTTGCTTTTGCTATAACTCGCTCGAACGTTTGGCAATCCGATCCAGCACCAGCGCCTCGAACTCGGCCACCGGGATGTTGTTCTTCTGGCTGCCATCACGACCACGCAGGGAAACTTGCCCGGCTTCAACTTCGTTCGCGCCCACGACCAGCATGTAGGGCACCTTCATCAACTGCGCACTGCGAATTTTGGCATTCATGCGTTCCGAGTTGAGATCAGCGCTGGCGCGGACGCCTTTTTCGCGCAACTGCGCGGCCAGCTGCGTGGCATACTCATTCTGCCCATCTGTGATCGGGATGACTCGCACTTGCTCGGGTGCCAGCCAGACCGGGAAAGCCCCGGCATAGTGCTCGAGCAGAAATCCGATCATCCGTTCGTGCGTGCTGAGCGGCGCGCGATGAATGCAGAGCGGGATTTCTTCGACGCCTTCCTTGTTGATGAATTTCAGGTCAAAGCGTTCAGGCACGGCAAAATCGACCTGGTTCGTGGCCAGCGTAAACTCGCGCCCCACCGCGCTCCAGATCTGGACATCGATTTTCGGTCCGTAGAAAGCGGCTTCGTTTTCCACTTCCACAAACGGCACGCCGCCGTTCTGCATGGCGCGACGCACCATGTCTTCGGTCTTTAACCACAGGCGCTCGTTATCGACGAATTTCTTACCCAGCCCGGCCTTGCCGTGCAGCGAAAAGCGCATGACGTATTTGCCGATGTTGAACAAGTCGAAATACTTCTTGTAGAGGTCGATCACGCCCATGAATTCCTGCTCGAACTGTTCCTCAGAGCAGTAAATATGGGCATCGTTCATCTGCATCGAGCGCACGCGCATCAGGCCAAAAAGTTCACCTGATTTCTCATAGCGATAGCAGGTCCCATATTCCGCCAGGCGGATGGGCAGATCGCGGTAGGAGCGCGGGCGGGCGCTGAAAATCTTGTGGTGCATCGGGCAGTTCATCGGCTTGACGTAATACTTCACGCCCTCGAGTTCCATGGGCGGGTACATGCTCTCGGCATAGTAAGGCAGGTGGCCGGAGCGAATGAACAGGTCTTCCTTCGTCAGGTTTGGCGTACGGACGCGCTGGTAACCGGCTTTTTCTTCCACTTCTTTTGCCAGGTTCTCCAGTTCGTCGGCGACGATTGTCCCGTTCGGCATCCAGAGCGGCAGACCGGGGCCAACTTCATCGTCGAAGAAGAAGATTTCCAGTTCCTTGCCCAGCTTGCGATGGTCGCGCTTCTTGGCTTCTTCGAGCATCTGGAGATATTGCTTGAGTTCATCGGGCTTTTCCCAGGCCGTGCCGTAGATGCGCGTCAACATCTTGTTGTGCTCGTCGCCGCGCCAGTAGGCCCCGGCAATCGACATCAGCTTGAAAGCCGAGGGGTTGATCTGTCTCGTCGTTTCCACGTGCGGCCCACGGCAGAGGTCCGTGAACGTGTCGCTCTGGTAAAGTGAAATTTCGGGCTTTTCATTCAGCGGATTTCCGTATTCATCCAGGCCGCCTTTTTCGAGGCCTTCGATCAATTCGAGCTTATAGGGTTGATCCTTGAAAACCTGGCGGGCATCTTCAGCCGAGACAACCTTCTTCTCGAACTTGTGGCCGCCCGCCACGATCTGCCTCATCCGTTTTTCGATCTTTTCCAAGTCTTCGAGAGTGATCGGCTGCGGAAGGTCAAAATCATAGTAAAAACCATTTTCCACAGGCGGGCCGATCGTGTACTTTGTCTCCGGGTAAAACTCGAGCACCGCCTGGGCCATGATATGCGCGGCTGAATGGCGGATACAGTACAACTGCGTCTCTTCGTAACGAATATTCTCAGACATTCTGGCTCCTTTTTTTATGGAGTCGAGCAGCTGGCTGCTTGACAGAGTGTATAAAAGTTGAATTAGCCGCCAAAATTGGACATGGCGAACCCGGATTTGGCAGCTAACTTCCTCCGAGCCGCCACAGAGTAATAGTCTGATCATCAGTCATGGCAAGCCTCCAGATAATAAAAAAACTCTCACCCACAACGGGGCGAGAGCGCTTACGCGTCACGCGGTTCCACCCGATTTACCCTGAACCGTTGGTCGAGTAGGGTTGAGCGGCAGAGCCAGTCGAAACCCATATCGAGACCCGATTCTTGGGTATCTCTTCAGCCGATAACGAGGCAACCCGTTTTCCTTACTGACTGAACACTGATTACTCATCAGTGTTCACTGTTCCGGTCAATGCTCGCGGGTGGTTTTCAGTGGTGGAGGCTGGAACCGGCTCTCAATCTCTGGCCTGGTTCTCCCTGTCAGCTTCCGGGCCGCTTACTCGTCCCGGTCAATGCGTTTATGGAATTCTGTGGGCGGAATAGGACTCGAACCTACGACCTTTGCGATGTCAACGCAATGCTCTAACCAACTGAGCTACCCGCCCTGGGCAGGAAAATATTATAAACGAGGGTACACCAAAATGGCAAGCATGAAAAGGCATTAAAAATAAAACTGGCTCCCTTGTGGAGAGCCAGTCCGGTATGCAAATTTCTGGTTAGGCCTTCTTGAGTACGGGCAGGCCGTTGGCGGTCTCAGCCACCTTGTAACCAGCGGGGACGGCGTCCAACGCGCCAGCCTTCTGCTCTTTCGAGAAGAAGTAGAGGGTCTGGGTTTTGCCGGTTTTGGTGATAGTGGATTTGGCGTGCAGGATATAGGTAACACCTTTTGCGTTTTTGAAGCTGAATGCCATAATAATCTCCTTTTTTAAAAGCGAATTTTTGTAGGGAGCATTGCCCCCGTCATGGTCAATTCAATTACAATGACCACCTAACTTATTATACTGGTGTCTGGATGAAAGGCAACTGTCAATTTTGGACTCATTTAATCGCGGTATAATCGGCCCGGTATGGTTGACAAGCGCCCTGAAGACCTTTCGGTGGAAGAACTAAGGCGTCTCCTGCTGGACAAGCGCCGGGTCAACCGGCGTGACAGGCTGGAGCGCTTCCGTCGCACAGGTCGGGTGGTATCCATCACTCCTGACATGGACAGCGCGGGTGAGGCAATCGCCATTGGCCGCGTGGTGGAGACGCCCGAAGACGAATCCGCTCAGAGCGAGAGAAATGCCTCAAAAAGGGCAAACCGGCGCCGGGGCTGGACAGACAACCTCTTGTTGGGTGTGGAAGTCCTGGCAGTGGTGGTTTTCGTCGGCGTGGTGGTGAACGTCTTTTCCATCCTGCGCACGTTGAACCAGGAAGCTGCAGCCGCCATCCAACAGCCAACCAGCGCGCCAACAGCGTTGATTACAGCCGTCGTCCTGCCCTCCGGGCATACCCCGCCGAACTCGGCGCAAGGCGCGCAGCCGAACGTGGCTGAAATCCCGGAGCATTTGCGGCCGCTGGTGCCGTCGCTGGAGAACATACCGGTGCCAACCGCCGGGCCCCAGCAGGGCATCCGCATTCAGATACCTGCGATTGGCGTGGATGCGCCCATCGTGCAGGGTGATGGTTGGGAGCAGCTCAAGAAGGGTGTCGCCCAGCACCTGGGCACACCCAACCCCGGCGAGAACGGCAACATTGTTCTTTCGGCGCACAATGACATTTTCGGCGAAATCTTCCGCGAGTTGGATAAACTCCAGCCTGGTGATATCGTCATGCTTTATTCGAGCACCAGGCAGTATACTTATGTCATTACTGGCACGCAGCTCGTCGAGCCAACCCGTGTGGAAGTCATGGCTCCTACGCCCAATGCCAGCGTGACGCTGATTTCATGCTATCCCTATTTGATCGATAATCAGCGGATTGTTGTCTCCGCCGTATTACAGAATCCCTAGGAGTTTAAAATGCCCAAGAAAACCAGAAGTGTCTCAACCAAATCCACGCCCACTTTTGCCGGTATCCAACGCGGCACACCCGTATCAGGCGAGTTCAATCCTGACTATTCCAACACGAAGCGGGAATTAAAGCGGATTGGAATCCTTGCAGCGGGCTTTTTTGTGATCTTGATTGCCCTCTCCTTCATCATCAAGTAACCAGACAGGCAGGCCCAGGTTCAAAACCAGTAGGGGCGGGGCTACCCGTCCCTATGATTTTTTATGGAAAAAATCGTCGAACTCCCCCTGACCACTCTCACCTACGGCGGCGAAGCCATGGGCCGGCTCCCGGATGGTCGCGCCGCGTTCGTCCCATTTTGCTTGCCGGGTGAAACCGTCCGCGCGAGGATCGTGTTCGAGCGTAAAAACTATGCCCGCGCCGAATTGGTTGAAGTGCTCAAGCCCTCTCCGGAACGCATCACGCCGCGTTGCCAGCATTTCGGCACCTGTGGCGGGTGTCACTACCAGAACCTGGCGTATGCGGCGCAGTTGGAGGCCAAAGAAACCATCCTGCGCGACCAACTGGTGCGCATCGGAAAAATCCAGGATCCGCCGGTGAAGACGATTGTGGCCGCGCCGGATGAGTGGCATTATCGCAATCACGTCCAGTTCCATTTGGACGAAAGCGGCAAACTGGGTTTCATCTCGGCCAACCACCCGGAAGCAGTCATCCCGATCAATGAATGTTTCCTGCCCGAAGCCGGGATGAATGCGCTCTGGCCGACACTCGAATTCGAGGCCGGGGCGCCCGTTGAACGGGTCTCGCTGCGCGCCGGGTTGAACGATGACCTGATGCTGACGCTCGAATCGGATGAGGTTGAAACCCCCGAATTGGAACTCGAAGCCGATATTTCCGTGGTCCACCTGACGGAGGCTGACGCGGTGGTGTTGGCAGGAGATGACCACCTCTTCATCGAGGTGCTCGGGCGCCCGTTCAAGGTCTCTGCCGCCTCGTTTTTCCAGGTCAACACGCAGATGGCCGGGAAAATGGTTGAGCACTTGCTGGAAAATCTGCCAGTTTCCCCGTCGAGCATCTTACTGGATATTTACTGCGGCGCAGGGTTGTTCAGCGCATTTTTTGCTCCGAAAGTGGCAAAAGTGATCGGGATCGAGGCCGCGCCTTCATCCTGCGAAGATTTTGCCGTCAATCTGGATGAGTTCGAGAATGTGGAGTTGTACGAAGGTCTGGCTGAAGAGATTCTGCCCCATTTGGAAACCTACGCCGACATCGCCGTCGTCGACCCGCCACGTGCCGGGCTGGACAAAAATATACTCGACGCGCTACTCAAACTCAAACCGGAAACATTGGCTTATGTCTCATGCGACCCGTCCACGCTGGCGCGGGATGCGGCGCGGTTGACCGCAGGCGGTTACAGGCTGAAGCAGGTCACGCCCTTCGACCTGTTCCCGCAAACCTATCACATCGAAAGTATCAGTATTTTTGAACTGTAGTCAAAATTCCCGCTGGTTTCGTCAGCGGGAATTTTCTTTGTCAGGGCCGAACGGGGGTAAGCGCTCTACCGGGACTTTCTCCAGCCGTTCGCTGGCCGGGCTGAGCAGGTAAAAATTTCCATTGCGGTGCAAGAGTGGGATGCGGCGGCGCAGACTGGCAAAATGCTCGCGCATCCGCTCGGAGTGGGTGTAATAGCTGTCGAAAGCCTCCTGCGAGAAGGCAAATAACCGGTCGTGAGTCTCCACAAATTGCTGACGGTAGGCCTCCGTCACCATTCCTAAATTGCTAATCACCCAGCAAATCTTTTCAAATTCCCAGTCATAGGCCAGACCAAGGAAACGATAATCCGAGGTGACGTAAGGGAAAAACGGGAACTGGCGGCAGCTCAAGGCGCGGAAAGACCGCTGGCAGCGCGCCGGGCCGAGGCAGGCCAGCAAAAGCATGTTCTTGGGTGTTTCTGCCTGCAGTTTTATGCTTTCATCTTTCGCGCCGGATACGCACTCATCGCCACGCCAAGCGTGCCAGAGATCCGTGTTCGCCCGCAGGTAGCGCCATTCCTCCCGATAGGCCGCGGGGACAGCCTGACAGATGTCGCAACAGAAGGGCTTTCCGCTCGGGTTGTGCGGCGCACATTTTTGCCCGCAGTCCAAGGCGGTCAGGGGCGCGTCGAATCCGTTATACAGACTGCGGAGATCAGCGAGCGGCGGATTGATGGAAAAAGGAAATCTCGACATGTCTGTATTGTAATGGATTCGGAAAGTAAACACACTTGTATTTTGGGCGGTGTACAGTATGATTGGGCTATGATCACCACAGCAACCTACGACCTTTTCCTGGAAGCCTGCCGCCTGGAAGGCTGCCCCATCTGCCGGGTGGAGCACGATGCTGACTTGCGCTATCTCGACCGGTTGTTTTATGGGCTGGTCAACGATTACAACACGCGCGTGCGCGTACGCGCCAGCCTCGGCTTTTGCGGCGAGCATGCCCGTATGGCAATGGACGAAATCCAGGGCAAGGCGCTGGGCTTGACCATCATCTATGATGACCTGCTGCGTGTGGCTTTGGAACACATCAACAACAATGGCAACCTCCGAAAAAATGAAAAGAAGTGCCCGGCTTGCGAAAACCGTGATGAAATGAACGGGCGGGTGCTTTCAGAATTATCCAAATACATTACGGATGCCCCGATCCTGGCGGCCTTCAGAACTTCGCAGGGATTGTGTTTCGGGCACCTGCGCCAGGCACTGGAACACCTGCGCAGTGCCGAAAAACGGAAAGCGATTTTAACCATCCAATGCGACATCATGCAAGAGTTGCGCGGGGAACTGGCGGAATTTATCCGTAAAAATGATTACCGCTTTGCGGGCGAAGGCTTCGGGGCTGAGAAGGATTCGTGGAAGCGGGCAGTCAGGATGGGGAAGCAGTGGTGAGTAAGATGGAATGAGCAATAGGTTGAAGGTGGCTGAGCCTTTCCGGGTCGGCCACCTTTTTTGTTAATCGGCACGAAGGTCGAAAAAATCACCCGAAAGGGTTAGTGACATCCTTCACAAGAATATGGACTTACTTAGTCCGGTTTGATACAATCCATTTGTGAACTGGTTCATGTTCAAGGGAAGGAAGGGAATGATGCCAACAACTCCTCATGTCGTCATCATCGGCGCGGGCTTTGGCGGCCTGCACGCTGCGCAACAATTGATGGACAAAGCTGTCAAAGTCACGTTGATCGACAAACGTAACTATCACCTGTTCCAACCCCTGCTCTACCAGGTGGCGACGGCAGGGATTTCGCCGCACGAAATCGCTTACCCGGTGCGGGCAATTTTCCAGAAATACAGGAACTTTTCATTCCTGATGTCGCGCGTCACCAGCGTGGATTTTAAGCGGAAAACAATCCTCACCGAGCAGGGAGAAGTGACTTATGATTATTTGATTATCGCAGCAGGGGCCTCGGTCAATTTTTTTGGGAACGCTTCACTGGAACAAAACGCCCTGCCGCTCAAAGATGTCAGCGACGCCGTGCAGGTGCGCAACCACGTTTTGCGGATGTTCGAACTGGCCGCGCAGGAGCGGGATGCAAATCAGCGCCAATCCATATTGACCTTTGTGGCAGTGGGTGGCGGCCCGACCGGTGTGGAAACTGCCGGGGCACTCTCCGAACTGATCCGGCTGGTGCTGAAAAAAGATTATCGCCAGATCAACGTGGACAGTGTGCGCGTCATCCTGTTGGAAGCCGCACCGAAGATCCTGGCTGGCTTCCCAGAGTCGCTGCAGGATGCGGCGCGCAAGTCATTGGGGAATAAAAAGGTGGAGGTGCGCCTGGAGGCAAAAGTGGCCGGTTATGATGGCGAAAAACTGAGGCTGGATAACGGCGAAATCATCCCAAGCCGGACGGTTCTCTGGTCAGCCGGGGTACAGGCGGCCAGCCTGATGGGCAAACTGGGGCTGGAGCAGGTCCATTCGGGGCGGGTCAAGGTTTTGCCCACCCTGCAGCTGCCTGAGCAACCCAACGTCTATGTGATCGGCGATGCCGCTTATCGCGAAGAGAATGGCAAGGCCCTGCCGATGGTCGCGCCGGTGGCAACCCAGCAGGGCAAACTGGCGGCACAAAATATCCTGGCAGAGACCCAAAAGAAGCCGCTCAAGCCCTTCAAATACAAAAACCTGGGGATGATGTCCACGATTGGACGCAATGCCGCGGTGGCCTATTCCTTTGGAATGCAGTTCAGGGGTTTCCCGGCCTGGGTAGTCTGGCTGATCGTCCACTTGATCGGGCTGATCGGCTTCCGCAACCGCCTGATCGTGCTGATCAACTGGACCTGGGATTATTTTTTCTATGATCGGGCTGTCAGGTTGATTACGAGGGAGTGAGGCAGTTGGCAAGTAATAAGCGACGCCCCGGTGGAACAATTCCACCGGGGCGTGTTTCACTTTTTAATCAATCGACGATAAAACCCTAAAGGTCCCAAAGAGCTTTAGGGTGCAGGTTGGTCACTCTTCTGCCAGGACGATGATCTTGTCCTCAAGAGTGAAGATCACCTCTTCGGATTTCGGGGGATTGGTGCGCACCCCATAGGATTTTCCAGCATTGTGCTGTTCACCGATGATGCGATAACCGATTGCCACCTCCCCCCGGCGGCGGGCTGCCTCAACAACGGTATAAAAATTGACGGGTTGGCCGGTTTCCACATAATCGGCAACTGGTTTGAGATACAGTTCCGACCCTTCGGGGTCGAACAGGTCGGTAAAGACGGGGTCCAGGTCCCCATTCTCGGAAAGCTGCGACATCATCAAGCTGATCAGGTGGTCGCTGACGATGAAATCATCCACCTTGGTCACTTCGGCCAGTTCACGGTTGCGCAGGTCTAGCATTTCACTGACGATGGAGAAGGGCGTCTCGTCTTTTTCAGCGATGTCGCGCAGGTGCAGGAGCGTGATCAGGGTGCGGGCGTCGGCAACCTGGAGATCAAGGGTGGTATCGGCCAGCACAATGACATGGTCATATTCAGCGATCTTGAGTTCGTCGAGCAGGCTGCGGTTGGTGGTATCTCCGGCCTGGAAGCTGAGTTTTTGGTTCTTGAGTTGGCTGCAAGCCTTAACCTCGGCTGCAAAACCTTGATCAGCGAAAACCGTGACGGTGGAACCTTTGGCAACGTAATTATCCAACTCACGGATGATGACCGGCGCAGAGGCGTTCCAGCCAATCAGCAAGCCTTTTTCAGGCTGGGCGGCGGCACGCTGCGAGGCGTTGTGAATCAACTCCGCACGGACCGGAGGGTTGGTCAGCCCCGAGAGTTTGAGGGTATCGTCATCGGCGGCGATGGCAATCACCTGGTCGCCAGGGGCAATCCGCGTGTCCATCGGCGGGTTGAGCGCTACGCTCCCATCAACTTGGCTCAAGCCGATCACCATTGAGTCTTCATAAGCATTGAGGGCATCGCCAAAGGTCTTCCCAGAAAGCGATGGTTCGGCTTTGAAATAGATTTCGTCTCCGCCAAAATCGAGCAATTCGGTGTAAACCATCGAAAGCCCCGATTGACGGCTGGTTTGCGCCGTAACGCGGGCGATGACATCGCCGGTCAGGACGGCGTGCAAATCGTCCCTTTCGCCGATCATCTGCAAGACATTCAGGTTGCGCTGGTCTGAAATTTGGGTGACGATATGATAGGGTTCGGCGCGCCGGTTGGGATTATTAGTCAGCGCCAGGGCTGTCTTGATCACATAGGAATCGGGGTCGCCGGCTTCGGGCGGCAGGATGATGATGATGGCGCGCGCAGTATGCGGGCTGATAATTTCCAACTCGGTCGGATCGATAGGCGCGCCCGAGCGGCAGATAACTTTGGTTTTGCCGGTTGGCCCAACCCGCTCGCGGATTTCTTCTTCCATCTCGACTTTGTCTTTGTCAGCCAGGATGGCGATGACGCCGCTTTTCTGGTTTTCATTGGCAGTGACAATTTCGGGGACAATGGTGAAGACCTGGGGCGACCAGCCCAGGATGACAGTGTGGTTCGACTCGAGCACGCGCGAGCGGCCTTTGCGCAGCTCTTCGATTTTGCCTTCCACGCCAGCGGTCAGCACACCAATCAGGGTGCTGATGATGAAGACACCGCCCAGGGTGACGCCAAACATGACGAGACGGAAACCCCAGCCGGCATCCCCGCCCATCGTTCCGGCGTCGAGGGTGCGCATCAGGCCCATCCAGGCGGCTTCGATAAAACCGGGGCTGTCGCTGCCATCAGGAGCCAGGAAACGGCCACCCAGGCTGACAAAAGCGGCAGAAATGAAAATAATCAGCAAAGAAATAACTCCCAGCCCGCCGATCAGGGCCAGGGTGCCGCGTGACATATAATTATCGAACCAGTAATTCCAACGTTCTTTCAGGGTGGGTTGGGGTGACATCAGGCCTCCATGAGAATTTCAGTACTTCACTAAAGTTGAAAGGATTTCCGAGATGTTTCGCAAACTGCTGAATTTAAGCTGTGCAAATTATACGCCCACTGGCAATTTCTGTTTGACCCATCTGGCGATTGTGCCTATACTTATAAAATAACCCTGGAGGTAAATGATATGACCAACAAATTGACCTGGTTCGGGCACGCCACGCTCGGTCTTGAGACTGGCGGCCAACACCTGCTGATCGACCCGTTCTTTAGCGGCAACCCGGCGGCCACGGCCAAAGCCGAGCAGGTGGCTGCGGATTTCATCCTGGTCACGCATGGCCACGGCGACCATGTCGGCGACACCGTCAGCATCGCCAAGCGCACCGGTGCGACAGTTATCGCCAATGCCGAGATCAGCGGCTGGATGGGCAAACAGGGGGTGGATAATACCCACGCCCAGCATATCGGCGGAGGCTACCACTATCCGTTCGGGTATTTAAAGCTGACCCTGGCCCTGCACGGCTCCGCCCTACCCGACGGTTCGAACGGCGGCAACCCGGCCGGTTTCCTGCTGACAACCACCGACGCCAAAAAAATCTACATCGCCGGGGATACCGGTCTGTTCGGCGACATGCAATTGATCGGCGAGGAGGGCCTGGAGGTGGCGGTCATCCCGATTGGCGACAACTACACCATGGGCCCCAACGATGCCTTGCGCGCCGTCAAACTGCTCGCGCCAAAACACGTCATCCCAATCCATTTCAGCACCTGGGAAGTGATCAAACAGAATCCTGACGACTGGGCAGCGCGCGTCACCAAGGAGACTGGCGCACAGGTGCATGTGCTCAAGCCAGGTGAAAGTTTCACCTTCTAAAGCGCATGTCTACAGATTCCAACCCTTCGCCCACCCAATCGCGCGGCTGCGCCATCTTGTTTGCCCTGCCGTTCGTGGCCGCAGGCGGGTACATCATGGCAATTTCATTGGGCCTCCTGCCTGCCGATCCAGAAGCGTTCAAAGCGCCGCGCCTGGTGGTAGCTGGCGCTGGCGCCATCTTTGTCCTGGGCGGGATGCTGGTCCTGCTGCAAGGTTCCTTTGACCCCGGAGGACAGCAGACCGCGATTTATAAATGGCTTGAGTTTTTCATCGTTGGCGGGTTTCTGATCCTCTTTGCAGCGATTTTCATGTGGGTAGGGTTTGGTCCTGGCGAACGCACGTTTCAAACCGAAACCACCATCGGCCCGGTCACGACCAGCGGCGAGGGAGACTCTTTGACTGGGCGCTGCGTTTTTGGCGTATTCGGCCTGGGAACGCTCCTGGCTGCCCTGTTTTTTATCTACAAAAAGCTGATGACCCTGCCCATGAGCAGCGATGAGTCCCTGGAGTGAAGAGTGACGGTCACCTGGCAGGTGACCGTCACTTTGACAACACTTTTGATAACCTGAGAATCTCTGGGTAGAACCCGCAATTAGGGACAGGCGAGCAGCGGGACAGGCAGGGAAATACTTGGAGATCTACGCTTTTACCACAACCCAAAACCCCAGAAAGGCATCATTAACTGGCTGATCCAGGCAAAGATCGGGGGGGAAAGCTGGTAACCGATCAAGGCAAACACAATCCCCACGATGGCCCCAGCAGCAACATCCGAGAGATAATGAACACCCATCGCCACGCGCGCCAGCGAAACCAGCGGCGCCCAGACCCAGAGGACAATCGCGAGCCAATCCGGGCCGAGAAGTGCGCCCAGGACCGCAATCAAAAACGCGCGCGCCGCATGGCCAGAGGGAAAAGAATGCGGGTCAGTATTGCGGTAAATCGCGCCCCATTCGCCTTCAGGGCGTTTGCGGCGGATGGTGAATTTGAGTATCATCACGACTGCGGCCAGCAGTGAAATCCAAAAGAGTTCATAAACCGCCCAGCGCTTCCAAAAAACATTTCCGGCAAACCAGAGGATGACCATGGCCAGCCCCCAGAACCAGGAATCGCCCGAATGGGCAAAAAACATGGCAATACTGCGTAAAAGACCAGGTTTTTCAGCCACCCGCAGGGCATACGATCCATCCCGGTCGAGTTCGAGAATTTTTCTGAACAAATATGCACTCCTTACAATATCATTACGAGAAGGCCGAAGGCCAACAAAGCAATCTCTGGTTTACAAAACTCACCTTATCGAGCCGCATTTTCCAGATTAAGCGGGGATTGCTTCGTCGGGTTTCGATACGGCGAAAGAACATCGCCTACTCAACCCTCCTCCATTAGACTTGGTATAGTATCTGGTATTGCTAAATCTGCGCGCATGATTTCGAGCTGGTGCGGCTTGTCCACATCCATGCCAGCTTCGGCCCACGGCCAGATGAGGGCTTTGCCGTGAATCCCGATCCGTTCGCAGACCCGTTTGACCAGGTCATCCAGCGTTAGCTGACGGAGCGCAGCCAGGAACAGCGTGCCAAATCCGATGATGGCAGCCTGCCTAAGAGGGGATTTGCGGTTGCCAATCAGAGCCTCCCACATCTCCAGGTGTTCGATGGCCATGCGCACGTGGGCGGCATTGATATCCGCGCCGCAAACATCCATTCCTTTGAGATGTGTCCACGTTCGGCGTGAATCTGGGAAGCGTTTTTCCATCGCTTCGCGCGGAATGATGCCATAGTAGAGGTCAGCCGGTTCCTTCTCGATTTCTTCCACCAGCCAATCCACCATCTCTGTCGTCAAGGCCGGGATGTCTGATGAGACAACCAGCACACGCTCTGTTTGGGGGTTGAGTTCCACCGCTTTTTTGACCCCGGCAACAATGTTCGCCAACATGCGGCCTTCGCTCGAAAGGAAATACGTGGGTTTGGAACAGACCACACCGCTTTTTTCGCTCATCCCAATGATGATGACATTGTCCACCTTTTTGGAGGCGGATAAAGCCTCGAGCACCCATTGGATCATGGGCTTCCCGGCGATATCGAGCATGGCCTTGGAATGGCCTTCGGTGTAGGGGTACAACGGGTCTTCGGGCAGTGGAATCCCACCGGCAGTCACAATTGCATCCATAAAAGTGCTCCTACGTTAAGATCAGTTAGGACAGCAGTTGGACTGCTGTCCTAACCATTATATAAGCTTAAATTAGTTTAATTCCTGCAACTGAGGCTGGAAATCGAATTTTTCAAGCAATTCGCTGTATTCAGCCAGGGTCAGCGGACGTCCCTTGCCAGAAACAGCCACCAGCGCAGCTTCCATCATGTTCGTTCCAAAAGAGCGGCCCTCCAGCACCGGCGTTGTAGTCACCAGATATTTGATCCCCACTTTACGGAACAATTCAGTATCTTCAGGCGTGGTGGTGTTGGTCACGACAATTTTTCCCTTCATATCCTCGGGCATGTAGCGCTTGATGTAATGGCAGTCTCCGGCTACAACCGTGGCCTGGTAGAAATATTTGGAAAACTTTGGTTTGCGCTCTTCCTGCTTCTCGCCAACCGGATAAATCCACTCGAAGGGCAGGCGCGTGGCGAGTGGCAGGAGCAAGGCCGCCACAAACTTGATTTGTTTGTCGGTATGTAACGGGATGGGAAGATCCAACGAAAAGAGCATATCGCCAAAAGTGCACTTAAACCCGGCATCCAGGAAGGAGCGCGTCAGGCCCCAGCGGTCGGCGCCGGTCATGATCAGGGCTGTCTTGCCCATTTTGTGGATGTAATCTCCAAGTTTTTCCAGGATGAACGGGGCAGCCTTGTTTTCGAGCGTGTTCCGCAGGCCGGAACCGTCCACAACGGGAGTCTGCTTGATGAAGCGCACCATCGGCTTGACGGAATGAAACTCATACCATTTGCCGTCCACCAGGATGCCCAGGTCTCCGCCGCCGACGCCGAAGGCATCGACCGTGCCATCAAGTTCCTTGTATTTCAAGGCGGCGGCTTCCATGTCGCCATCGGTGCCGATGCGTTCGAGGCTGATTTTTTCGCCCAACAAGGTCATTTCGACCGCTTTGTCGCGCTTCGAAGAACCGATACTAATACTGACTGCTCGTTTCATCAGGCATTCCTCCACGAAGACAAATTTTCATGAGTATACACCCGCGGGATATTTCTGAAAATAACCATTTGTCGAACCGTACCCTTTATTTTGTTGCCATCAGCAAAACCAAAATGTACCAACTTCCTGAAAAGCAACTTGCCGCTGGCGTGACCAGCGGCAAATTTTTGGTTCCATAGTGCTTGCATTAATACGGCTTCGCCAACAGTTCGTCCAGCACCTTTTTGGACGAGGCATCCACCACGGCGTGTTGAGATTGTCCGTGGGCGTCCATCGTCACCACGGCGGGGAAATCTTTGACTTCGATGACCCAGAAGGCCTCCGGGACGCCAAACTCCAGCTTGTAGACGCCCAGCACCTGCTTGACCGACTGCGCAATATACGAAGCCGCGCCGCCGATGGCATGGAAATAGACGCCGGGGGCTTCCTGGCAGCCTGTGAGCGTCTTCGGGCCCATCCCGCCTTTGCCAATCACGCCCTTGAGGTTGAAATGCTTCATCACATCCGCCTGGTAGGGTTCCTCGCGGATCGAGGTGGTCGGCCCGGCAGCCACAAATTTATAATCTTTCGTGTCCAACCCAGAAACGACCGGCCCGCAGTGATAGATCACGCCACCGTCCAACAGCTTTTTGAGCGCTTCGTACGATTCCAGGTCATCGTCCTGGGGCTCGCGGGTTTTCTTGATAAAGGTATCGATCATCCACTTGTGGGCCGCGTCGCGCCCGGTGACCATGACGCCGGTCAGCAGCACCGGTTCGCCAACTTTCAGGCTGCGGATGGTTTCATCGCTGATGGGAATGGTTATTTCACGCATGGTTTTCTCTCCAGTAGGGGCGAAGCATGCTTCGCCCCTACGCGTTAATCGCAGGTCACCTGGTCGCCCTTCACCGTCATCTTTCGACGGCGATAGGCCCAGCACATATAAGACACCGAGACGAAAAACGAGGCGGGCAGCCGGTGCATCCCGGTGATCTTGGTATCGATGACTGTCGTCTGGCCGCCAAAGCCCATCGGGCCGATGCCCAGGGTGTTGGCCTCGCTCGTCAGGCGTTCTTCGAGCGCAGCCAGCTTCGGGTCGGCATTGCGCACGCCCAACTTATCGAACAAAACTTCTTTGGATTTGTAGTAGGATGATCCCCGGTCGCCGCCGACAGCCACCCCCAGGATGCCCGGCGCGCAGCCCTGACCCTGCGCCTTTTGGACCGCATCCAGGACAACTTTCCGCACCCCGGCCAGGTCGCGGCCCGCGCCCAGGCGGCTATCGGGCAGGGAATACTGCGCCCCGACGTTTTCGCACCCGCCGCCTTTGAGCATCAACTCGATGGTCAATTCCTCACCTTCGACTTCTTCGAAGTGGACCGAGGGAAAATCCTCGCCGCCCAGGTTGTTGCCGCTGTTTTTATCGTAGATCGCATCCACGGCATTCGGGCGCATGTAGCTTTTCTTGGTGGCCTGCACCATTGCGTTGCGGATTTGTTCCTTCAGCTTGCGCGTGCTCCAGCCTTCGGGGTGGTAAACGTAGAAAATCGGCGTCCCGGTATCCTGACAGATTGGCGTGGATTGGGCACGGGAGAGTTCGACATTTTTCATCACCGTTTCCAGCGCGCCGCGCGCCGCCGAGCCAGGCGCTTCTTTTTCCACCGCCTCACGCAGGCGTGCTTCCACGTCCACAGGCAGATCAGTGGAGGTACGGCGGATCAATTCCAGGATTTTTTCGGTTAAATCTGGCTGCATGGTTGCCTCCGTTTAGGTTGACGGATTAATGATACCGCGAAATCGTTAATTCGGAGCGAGTCTGGCCCCGGAATTGCGGCCTTTCGGGATCCCCAGGAGAACTCTGGCGTTTTGATTGATATAATCAGTCCACGAAACATCTCACAGAAGCCCGATGTTGGGCGTACGCCCGCCGCGCACACCCAACATCGGAAATTCTTTCAACTTTCGTGAAGTACTGATCATCCTTTTTGTGGTGATAATTCCTTTAAAGTTGTTTCTGGACGATTGTTGAGGAGACTTCATGCAAACAGAAGAAAAAAAAGTAGTAATTGTCTTGCCAGCTTATAACGCGGCCAAAACTCTCATCCGCACGCTTGAAGAAATTCCACAAAAATACCGGGAGCACGTTCTTTTGGTAGATGATGCCTCGAAAGATAATACTGTCGAAACGGCCAAACAAGCCGGGTTGACCGTTTTTGTTCACCGCAAAAATAGAGGCTACGGCGGAAATCAAAAAACTTGCTATCGCGAAGCACTCGCAATGGGGGCAGAGATTGTGGTGATGTTACATCCGGATCATCAATATGATGCGAAGGTCATTCCTCACATGGTTCTTCCTCTATTAGAGAACGAGGCAGATGCAGTCTTTGGCTCGCGAATGCTTGGCGGACGCCCTCTTGAAGGTGGCATGCCCTGGTGGAAATACGTTGCCAATGTTTTGCTGACCGCCACAGCCAACCTTGTATTCAAACGTTATCTAACGGAAATTCATTCCGGCTTTCGGGCATATTCACGCAAGTATCTTCAAACCGTCCGTCTGGATGAAAATAGCGACGATTTCGTCTTCGACACGGAGATTATCGCCCAGGGAATGGGCTGCAATTTGACATTCCAAGAGGTTCCGATTGTGACCCGCTACTTCCCTGAAGCCTCTTCGATCAGCTTTCAGAGGAGCGTTGTCTATGGTTTTGGGATATTGCTGGTCTTATTAAAATTCTGGCTGCACAATACAGGAATAAAACATTTCCGCCAGTTTGAACCCCAAAAGTAAAAAGCGGAAAGGACACACATCAGAGGTGTTCTTTCCTTTCAGCAGTCTGGCTCTGGCGCACACGATAAGCTTGCTCGGCTGGATTTATGTAAGAGGCCTCATGTTAAAAAAATATTCTTCGATCATCAAGAATGGGTTGGTTTTCATCATTAGTGTTACAGTACTCACGCTGGGATTTTATCAAAATGAATGGCGTGCAGCTGGCAAGAAGTGGTTCTATGATTGGAAAGACTATCAGCAGTTCATGCTGGTTGGCCGACTGGTCGAGACGCGCCAAAATGGTGTTTTGTCGCACAGCGGGTTTATCGGTATAGGTGACGGGGATAATTGGTTGGATGCAAATGCTGACCTGGTACAGCATCAAATGGATGTTTACCTAAATAGCGGGGCTTTTGAAAAATTTTCCGCTTATGATACGGAGCCAGCCTTTTACAGCATCATCTTTGGTTTGATCGATGAACTAACTGATTTTTCACCCGGATTAAATTTAAAAATATTTCGGGCAATCAGCTCATTTCTCACGGCCACCGCCCTGGCCCTGTTCATTGTTTGGGTCGGAATAGAATTTAATCTTTTTGCAGCAGGTTTAACTTTGTTGTTCTCAATGGTTTCAGAATGGCTCGCATTGGCCGGGGGAAGCATGTACTGGAATCTATGGGTATATTACCTCCCGTTTTTGTGCGTTTTATTTTATCTTCTGCGTGTTTCCCATTCTGGAAAGTATTCTTTCGGAAAATTATTCCTGATCGTCTATGTGTCAGTTTTTGTTACCGGGTTATTCCGGGGATTTCTGTTTATCACAACAACCTTGATTATGCTTACTGTCCCATTAGTGTATTATGCTTTGCGGGATAAATGGAGCTGGCCAATCTTTGCAAAGCGCATGTTTCAGATAGGGATCAGCGCCATGATCAGCACATTTTCAGCTTTGATGATTTTGATTCTACAAATCACGCTTGAAAAAAATAGCTTTGGTGCAGCCCTGGCGCATATCCAGGATTCGCTTTTGAAGCGCTCCGTTGGCAACCCAGATCAATTTGGCGGTATCTTGGCTGAGAGCCTGAGGGCAAGCACCCTGGATGTGCTAATGACCTATTTGCAAGGAAGAGCCATCAACCTTAATAGCGTCTTTTCTGTCAGGGTTTCCTGGTTTGAAATCACCTACCTGTCCATTTTTGCCTTTTTTGCAATCAGTTCCATCCTTTTCTTTTTAAAAGGATACCTGATTGGGCGCTCCACTAAGCACAACCAAAGCCTGGCATTGATTTTTGCCACCTGGTTTTCGGCCCTTGCGCCGCTTTCGTGGTTGATTATGTTTAAAGCCCATTCTTACATCCACACCCAAATGAATTTTATGCTGTGGCAAATGCCGTTTGCTTTATTCGGTTTTGCAATGTGCGGGTTCGTGCTCTCAAATTTATTCCAAGCCACTTCCTCCAACGAAAAAATGGCCTGAAAAGGCCATTTTTATTATCAGGACAGAGGATCACTATGATCGATGAACTGTCACTCGCATGACATATCGTTTCTGTCCGCCAAATTTGTATTTGTAATCTTCGTCGCCGCGCAGGAAGTCGAATTCGGCGCGTTTGTGTTGGTTGGCCCATTCCAGCAGGTAGCCGAGCAGCACCCAGCCAACGGATAAATCCATGAAACGGCGGTCGAGGCCCGAGTTATAGACCCAGATTTTGTTGTCGTAATCGAAGTTGAGATAGGCGCAGGCTTTCTCACCGTCCACTTCGAGGAAGGCCAGTTGCAAGTACCCGGCGCGGAAGGCGACATGCACGGCGGCTTTCATCTGCGAGCGCATGACCTCAGTCAGGAATTTGTCCTTTTCGGGGTCGTGCGCCATCAACGCCAGGAAGGCGTCCATCTCGGCATCAAGCTGGCTCTCATCAGCGACGATGTACCAGCGCACACCGCGTCCGCTCTCTGCGGCGCGGCGCATTTTGCGGCGGATTTCGTGTCGCTGCTTTTTGTCGATGCTGTTTAGGTAGGTGTCAAAATCGCCGGGTAACGGGATAAATGGAGAGGGCTGGTAGATCTCTTCAGCAGTTATCCAACCGCATTTGACAGAAGCAGCCTTCAGCGCAGTCAAGGTGGGAGAATTTTCGGGCAGGTTAACCCAATCGAGCAGCGACCAGGGCTGAGGGTAGGTTCTGTCTAACCATTCGAGCAGGCCAGAGACAAAGCCGGCGTGATGCTCGGGGCGCACGATCAAATCCAAGTAGTCTGAGATTTCAATACTTCCCAACAACAGCAGACGCGCGTCCACCAGGAACAGGGGCGCAATCCCAATCAGCAGGTCATTTTCGCTGGCGGTGACGACCGCCAGTTCCGCCTCCGGCCATTCGCCACCGCCGCGCGTGCTCCACCAAGTGGAGAGATACTCGTAGCGCAAAAACGGGGCGTTGGTGACCCCAGCAACGACCAGTTCGTTCCAGGCCGGGGCAAGGGGTTCAAGCGTGTCAAAAGAAGTGTGAAGTTTAAATTGCATACGATTGTTTCCCGCTTGGATTTTACCAGTATAATGTTAGATGACTATATGAACGCCCTTGACCTATCATTTCTGAGTCTCTATCGCGTCAACGGCCAGGAATGGCCGCTCCTGCCCGGCTTGCTGGCTCAAAACCCGCCCAAAAAGGCGGCGCGCGGGCGCGACCAGGACCGCCTAATCGTCTACCTGACGCTGGCTGGTAATGTGATGTATTCGACTGGCGAATATGCGCAGATCGTTGGTCAGGTGGCCGAAACATTCTATGCCACGAGCGGCTCGCTGACCTTTGCACTCAAGAGCGCTGCTGAAGCGCTCAATACTTACCTGGTCGACCGCAACATGAAAACCACCAGCAAAGGTCAATACAGTATTGGGGCGCTGGTGCTCTGCGCTTTGCGCGGGAATTCGATGTTCATCATACAGGCCGGGCCAACGCACGTTTATCATCTCTCCAAAGAAACCAACCACATTCACGACTTACAGTTGGCAGGCAAGGGCCTGGGCCTGAGCCAAACAGCCCGCATGTATATTGCCCAGGCCACGCTCAATTCTGGCGACCGCATGTTAATCTGCGCCGCCTTGCCGCCAAACTGGGAAAAATCGCTCGGCGAAGAACATGGCATCCCAACGTTGGAAGCCACGCGCCGCCGCCTGCTGGCCATCACCGAATCCAACGTCAGCGCGGTGCTGGTGCAGGCCGTGGACGGCTCAGGAGGGATGAATATCATCCGTTCGGCAAAGGGTTTACCGGCGGAACCTGCCCAAACGGGCGTTCCCATTCCTGAGCCAAAACCTGCCATGGCAGCCCCGTTTCACGATGCGATCCAACCTGCCCCCCCACCTCCAGCATTCGAGAGACCACCCGTAGAGGTTGTCCCGTCAAACCCTCCGGTCGCAAACCGGTTGAGCGGAGTGCAGGATGTAAAACCTCCCGTGGAATCAATTCCCAGCCGCCCACCGTCTCTGGTCAGTTCCCCAACACCACCCAAGGAAGAATATCTTCCCGAGCCGAAAGCCTTCATCCGGCTCGAAACCCGCGAAAAATTCCGGGATGGGATGCGCGCAGCCGCCCGCTCCCTGGCCCAATCGATCCGGAACGGGCGCGCGCTGACGGAAAAAGTCACCGCCTGGTCCGATAGAGCCATCCCGCGCTTGCTCCCTGGCGATCAAGAAAATGCGAGCGCTTCCTTCCCCAGTTTCCTGCCGCTTTTTATTGCAGTTGTCATTCCGCTGATTGTTGTCACAATCGGCTACATTGCTTATCGCCAGCTCGGACAGCCTGAACAATATACCGCTTACTACCAGCAGGCCAACGAAGCGCGCGCGCGCGCATTGGCAGAAACCGACCCGACAAAAATCCGCGTTCAATGGGAGACCGTCATCGACCGCCTGGACAACGCTGATAAATATAGGGACGGTGTCACCCCCGAATCCCAAAAGATGCGACAAGAAGCCCAGGCCGCGCTCGATACGCTTGCGCGAATTGTCCGGCTCGAATTCAGGCCAGCTTTCAACACCGCGCTCAGCCAGTCGACACAAGTGGCACGCATGTCGGCCTCTGATACAGATATTTACCTGCTTGATGCGTCTCGCGGAGCGGTGATGCGAGGCACTTACAACGGCGCCAACTATGATCTAGATGGAACCTTCCTGTGCGGGCCAGGACTATATGACGGTATCCAGGTCGGGCGGCTGATTGATATCATTGCCCTGCCACGTTCCAATCCTGCCGATGCCACCCTGCTGGCAATCGATGCGTCTGGAAATCTGGAGTACTGCGCCCCTGAAACAACGCCCAAGGCCTCCTTCCTGCAAATGCCCGATACCGGTTGGAAGACCATTACCTCCATTGCCTATGAAGCCAACAACCTGTATGTTTTGGATGCCCCTGGCCGGGCTGTCTGGGTTTACTTCGGCACCTTTGAAATCAAATTTCCCGAAAGACCCTATTTCTTCTTCCAGGCGCAAATCCCCGAAGGACTGGAACGGGCGATTGGCCTGGCTGTCAATGGCGATGACCTGTACCTGTTGAACCAGGATGGTCACATGACCACCTGCACCTTGAGCCGGATCGACGCCTCGCCCACCCGCTGCAACGATCCTGCACTATACATCGATACCCGCCCCGGCTATCAAAGCGGCAGGCAACTGGTGGACGGTAAATTCTCACAAATCACCTTTACCAGCCCGCCCAACCCTTCGGTTGCGCTGCTCCAACCCTATACCCAATCCATCTTCCGCTTCAGCGCCCGGGCGCTTGAATTGCAGAACCAGATCCGCTCCGAAGCCGGAAAAGCCGACCTTTTACCAAAAGCTACCCAAATTACGGCCATGGCCTTCAGCCCAAACAAGGTCTTGTTCATATTTATGGAAAATGGTCAGGTGTTTTTCGCGGCGAACGTTCCATGATCCTGGAGGATATATGATGAGCCTGCTGAAAAAGCTCAACGCTTTGCTGGCCGGTAGAGACCCGTCTGAGCCGCAACCTGCGCAGCCCGCCATGCCAGAACCGGCTGTCATCGTTTCTCCCCGTGTGCTGGTGTTTGTCTACAACCCGATCATGGAGCCTGCCACCGGCAAAAAGCTCAACCAGGTGATGAACTGGTCCCGCGCAGAAGACCTTTCGGGGCAATTCATTGCCGATATCCTGGAGGCAAGCGGCGGCCTGGCGCGTTATCAAATCATCAAACGCGTTGAAGTCAACGAATTCCCCCTCAAAACAGATGGATTCCGGTATACGTCCAAAACATACATGGACGTGATGACCCGTGTCTCCGCTGGACATACCCCCGATACGGTTGATTACCAGGAGTTCTTAACCCGCTACAAAATCCTCCAACTGGTTGCCGCGAACCAGATTGACGAGGTTTGGGTCTTTGGTTTTCCTTACGCCGGGTTCTACGAATCGATCATGGGCGGCGCCGGGGCATTTTTCTGTAACTCGAATCCGCTGCCCGGCACGGCGCAATGTCCGCGTCGATTTGTGATCATGGGTTTTTCCCACGAGCGCGGAGTTGGCGAGATGCTCGAGGCGTTTGGTCATCGCGTCGAATTCACGCTGGACAGGGTTTATTCCCCAATCGCATTACAGAATAATCTCTGGAAGAAGTTTACCCGTTACGACAAGACTTCTCCGGGCCAGGCGGAAGTAGGCAACATTCATTTTGCGCCCAATAGCGACAAGGATTATGAATGGGGCAATCCGCGCTATGTTGCCAGCCGCTGCGATGATTGGTTCAATTTTCCCAACTTCAAAAACACCCTCAAGCAGGTCAACTGCACAGAATGGGGCGGCGGCGAAATCCGCGCGCACCACAAATGGTGGCTCAAGCACCTGCCCAAAGTGGGCGGGCGCACAAACGGGATCGCCAATAACTGGTGGCAATATGTGCTCGACCCAAACCGGGTAATTGTTTAACGCGTCCACCTAGGATTTCTTTGGCAAGGTCGCCCGGCAAAAACAACCTGCTGAATAGCAAAAGCCAGCCTCCGAACCGTAAAGGCTCTGGAGGCTGGCTTTTGCATTGCTTTGCCAAACAAAGCCCGTAAACGGGACCCCTGCGAGCTGCCAAGGATATCCGGCGGCATGGTAAGCCCTATCCAAGAATATTTTCCCTTATGATAAACTTTAGCCTGTCACCAATCCCAACCAGAATTCTGAAAGGATGCACATGTGCGGTATCTTTGGCATCGTAACAAAAAATGAACAACCCCTCGGCAACATCCTGGCCGAAGCGGCCCAGCGGCTCACCTATCGTGGCTACGATTCGGTCGGCGCGGCCACCATCAGCGGCGCCAAGGTCGATCTGCGCAAGGATGTTGGCCGGGTCAAGGAGGTCGCGGTCAAATACAATTTCGCCGAGATGAGCGGCCAGCGCGGCATCACCCAGTTACGCTGGGCAACCTTCGGTGAACCGTCCCAGGTCAACTCGCAGCCCCATCTCGATTCGGACGGCGACCTGGTCGGCGCGCATAACGGCAACGTGGTCAACAACGTTGAACTGCGCCAGCAATTCATGGCCGAAGGTATGACCGTGCGCTCGATGAACGATGGCGAAAGCTGTGTACATGCCGTCGAGCGCTACATCAACCGCGGGGAGGGCTTTATCGATGCCATCCGCCATGCTTATGACGACCTGCAGGGCGATTATTCCTTTGTGATCGGCAGCGTTAACGATGACAAACTGTACGCCTTCAAAAAAGGCTCCGGTCTGGTGGTCGGCTTGGGCGAAGATTTCTCCTGCGTTTCATCGGACCTGCCTTCGATCCTGCCCCTGACCCGCAAGATCATGCGCCTGAACGACGGCGAGATCATCACCCTCTGGCATGACCGGGTCGAACTGCATTCCGTCAAGGACGGTTCGGTCATCGCCCGCGAGCCGGAACTGGTCACAGAGACGATGGAAGCTGTCCAAAAAGGCGGATTTGCCCATTTCATGCTCAAGGAAGTCCACGAACAGAGCCAGGTGGCGCGCGAAGTGCTGCACATGCTGAATGGCTCCCCGGATGTTGCGACCGTTGTCGAAAAAATGAAGAACGCCCGCAACCTGTACTTCATCGGCTGCGGCACGAGTTACCACGCCTGCCTGACCGGGGCGGTTTATTTTGCGCAACTGGCCGGACGGCCCGTCATCCCGGTCCTGGCCCCGCAGTTCATGCCGCAGTACGCCCCAACGGTCAACGCCCAGGATGTCGGTTTGTTCGTCAGCCAGAGCGGCGAAACCAAGGATGTCTTGAATGCCCTCGAAATGGCCGAAGCCCGGGGCATGGCCTGCTTCGGTCTGGCCAACGTCATCGGCTCGACCCTGACCAAGGCCACCGTCTGCTCGCTGCCGCTGTGCTGCGGATATGAGATCAGCGTCCCGGCGACGAAAACCTTCACCAACCAGGTTGTCTCGTTCCTGTATCTCGCCTACCGCCTGGCCGGGCGCGACACCAAAGAGTTGGAGACTATTCCGGCCCTGATGGACAAAACCCTCGAGATGGTTTCCGGGCAGGTCGAGACAATCGCCGCCGAGATCAACGCTTGGAACGATCTGTACTGCCTGGGCTACGGCGCAACCTATCCGATCGCCCTGGAAGGCGCGTTAAAGCTGAAAGAGATCACCTACGCCCACTGCGAAGGCATGCTCTCGACCGAATTCAAACACGGACCGCTCTCGGCGGTCACCAAGGGCTTCCCGATCCTGTTCGCGGCCGGGCCAAATGATTTGCCGCTGCTGGTCAGCGGGT
>DHVZ01000020.1:39216-75279 GCA_002412925.1 Anaerolineales bacterium UBA5195
CCACTTCGACGCCCGAGATCGCCGCACTGCTGGCGGTTCTGCCGTTGCAACTGCTTTCCTATCACATGAGCGTCCTGCGCGGATACGACCCCGATTTCCCGAGGAACTTGTCCAAGACGCTGACGGTGGATTAAAGATTGGAAGTCTCTTCTATCCCCGTTACGGTCACAAATTGAGCTTTTTCTGGAACAGGAATGCGCAATTCGCGATCATGGGCATCCTATGGCCGGATGGATAATCTTCCCAGAATGCAAAATTTCTCACACGGAGTAAATCGTGGAGCTTACAAATTCCCTGCGCCAGCGCCTGCTGGCCGCCCAACGCAACGAAATTACCGAGTACAACATTTACATGCGCATCGCCAGTAGCATGCGCGACGAAGCCAACCGCAAGATCATCGAACAGATTGCCAATGATGAACTGGGCCACTACAAGGCCTGGAAAAAATACACCCACCAAGATGTCTCCCCAAAATGGCTGCAGGTCTGGTTTTATGTGCTGATTGCCCGCGTTTTGGGCTTCACCTTTGGCGTCAAGTTGATGGAACAGGGCGAGGAGACCGCCCAGGTCAATTATGCCGAAATTGCAAGGACCATCCCCGAAGCGGCAAAAGTCCACGCTGACGAAAATGACCACGAGCTAAAGCTGCTTGAAATGCTCGACGAGGAGCGCCTGCGCTACGCCGGGTCTGTTGTGCTTGGGTTGAATGACGCCCTGGTGGAACTGACCGGGGCCCTGGCAGGCCTGACATTGGCGCTGCAAAACGTGCAGTTGATCGCCCTTTCAGGACTGATTACCGGCATTGCCGCCTCGATGTCAATGGCCGCCTCGGAGTATCTCTCGACCAGCGCCGAAAAAACGGACAAAAAACCGATCCTGGCCGCAGTCTATACCGGGATTGCCTACGTGATCACCGTGGCCCTGCTAATTTTGCCCTATCTTTTGCTCGATAATGAATACTTGTGTCTCGCGATTTCGATGACCACCGCTGTGCTGATTATTGCCGTGTTCAACTACTATATCTCGGTTGCCAAAGGCGAAAATTTCAAACGCCGTTTCATCGAAATGGCCGGTCTCAGCCTGAGCGTGGCACTCTTCAGCTTCATCATTGGCTACTTTATCCGTATCTGGCTGGGGGTCGAGATTTAGAGCGTGTTTAAGAATTCGATTTGATTGGCATTCCGGGTTATTTTCAAGCAAAAATTTAGCCAAACTGACGTGCGCTGAGCATCAGCCACCTCTCAAGGAAATATTTTGCCATCCGCAATGACCTCCTTTGGGTCTCGAAACGGAATCCGGCCTATGCTGCCGCCGGATTTGTCTCCATCCTTGCCAGTCGTTTAACCATCAGCCTGGTCATGGTTGCGTAGATCAAGGTTTCACTTGTCTCGGTCAGGCGCTCATAATCTTTACTCAACCGACGCCAGCGGTTCAGCCAACCGAAGGTGCGTTCGACGACCCAGCGATGCGGTAGGAGCACAAAGCCTTTCATATCGTCCGTCCGTTTCACAATTTCCAAGATCCAACGATAGAACTGCTTGACCCAATCCACCAGTTTTCCTGCATAACCGCCATCTGCCCAAACCAGCTTCAAACGCGGAAAACAATCTTTGACTTTCTCGAACAACAGTTTCGCGCCATCCCGGTCTTGGACATCAGCGGTCAGCACCAAGGCGAATAAGAGCAGGCCCAGGGTATCCACTAAAATGTGACGTTTTCGGCCTTTGATGCATTTTCCTGCATCGTACCCGCGTTCGGTACATTCTTCAGTGGTCTTGACCGATTGGCTATCGATGGCTCCCGCGCTCGGTTCTGGATCTCGATCATTGGCTTGGCGTAAATCGTGACGGAAATCCGTATTCATTTTGAACCACGCGCCGGTTCTGCGCCAAAAACTGAAATAAAAATAAACGGTTGACCAGGCTGGAAAATCATGCGGTAACATCCGCCACTGACAGCCAGTCCGAATGAGATAGTAAATCGCGTTCAGGACTTCACGCAGATCAACGCTTCGGTTTCGCCCAAGAGCTTGATTGATTGGCATATAGGGCTGAAATAAGTTCCATTCTGCATCGGTCAAATCAGTTGAGTAGCTTTTTCGGGTCATACTTCCATTTTATAGACTTCAGTAGCCCGATTCAATTCTTAAACACGCTCTTAGGCTTTCAGCACACAAACGTTCTTTTCAGCCTGTTTGATTTACCTGATCCCCATCCTGACTGGTTTCCACTGATGAAAATCCTGACTGTTGATATTGGCACCGGCACGCAAGATATTTTTCTCTTTGACTCAAACCTGAATATGGAAAATGGCTTCAAGCTGGTGCTTCCATCGCCTACGATGATGGTTCACCGCCGAATCCAGGCTGCGACTCAACGCCGCACCCCCATCCTGCTGACTGGCAAACTGATGGGTGGCGGCCCATCGGCCTGGGCTGCCCGCGACCACGCCGCCGCCGGTATCCCGGCCTACGCCACCCCCGAAGCCGCCAGGACACTTGATGATGAACCCGCCAAAGTCGAACAGATGGGCATCAAAATCATTTCTGACGATGAAGCCCTCCGTTTACCGTCCACTGTCCACCGCCTGCATTTCAAAGACTTCGACTTCCTCCTGATCGCCGAGACCTTCGCCCGTTTTGGCGTCTCCTTACGCGATCTGGCTGCTGTCTGTGTGGCCGTTTTTGACCATGGGGACTCCCCACCGGGAGTTTCTGACCGCCAGTTCCGCTTTGATTACCTAGATGCGCGTATCAAAGCGAAAAATTCGCTTTCTTCTTTCGCTTTTCTCTCGAAAGATATCCCGCTCATCATGACCCGCCTGCAAGCAGTGGCCGATTCTGCGCCGGAGATCGACGCCCCGTTGATCGTCATGGACACAGCTCCCGCCGCCGTCCTCGGAACAAGTTTCGACCCGGTTGTCGCCGCCCGCGTCCGGAAAATGATCGTCAACGTTGGCAACTTCCACACCCTGGCCTTCCGTCTCGGCGAAAAAGGAGTGGAAGGTGTCTTTGAGCATCACACCGGCGAAATCGATCGTCCAAAGCTGGAAGGTTATATCCGCGCCCTGGCCGATGGCTCGTTGACACATCAAGCCATCTTCGACGACATGGGCCACGGTGCGCTGGTTTACGGAAACAACCCGCTCGAACTGGGTAACGCCGCTTGGGACATCGCCGTTACCGGGCCGCGCCGTTCGCTGTTTCAGGGTGTGATTCAGCCTTCATCCTTCCGCCTTCATCCTTATTTTGCCGTCCCCTACGGCGACATGATGCTCTCTGGCAACTTTGGCATGCTGGCTGCTGCGGCAGATTTGCTGCCCAAACTAAATGAACCCATTCGTAAAGCACTGGGAGGCCAAACCGGCAATGCCCCCTGGGATTCCTGAAACCTCTTGACAAATAGATAATCATCGATATAATACATATAGAGACTTATCGATATGAAAGCACCTGAGATCGTTCTGTTCGCCAAAGCCCTGGCCGACGACACCCGCCAAAAGATCATGAAACTGTGTTGCTGCGAGTGGCTTTCGGTCAACGAGATTGTGGAGCAACTGGGTGGTGTTACCCAGCCCACCGTCTCGCACCACCTTGCCATCCTACGCGAGGCCGGGCTGGTGGATGCGCGCCACGAGGGCAAGCAGACCTTCTACAGCCTGAACCAGGCACGGGTTGTCTTCTGCTGCGGGCAGTTGATGGTCAATTTTGCCCCGGAAAATGACATCACCGGCGTTGTATTGGATAAACTCGAATAACCATCTCTTTTTTTGCGTCCACGCATAGACAAGTATCTATTTAAGGAGAACCCATGTCCCAAACCCCCACCCCCATTCATGAAGGCGTCCGCGAACATTATGCGGAACTGGCCCGTAAGAATAGTTCCTGCTGCGGCCCCTCATCACAAGCCTCGTGTTGTGAACCGCAAAACAACCTCTACCCGGTCGACCTGCTAACCACCGTCCCCGATGACATTTCCAACTTCAGCCTGGGCTGCGGCGACCCGATCAGCCTGGCCGAACTCCAGCCGGGGCAGACCGTGCTCGATCTCGGCTCTGGTGGCGGGTTGGACTGCATCCTCGCCGCCCAAAAAGTCGGTGAAATGGGACGCGTCACCGGCATCGATATGACCCCCGAGATGCTCGAAAAAGCCCGGGCAAACGTCAAGCGCCTCGGCCTCAAAAATGTCGAATTCCGTCAGGGCTACCTCGAATCGCTGCCGCTTGGAGATGACAACATCGATGTTGTCATCTCCAACTGCGTCATCAATCTGTCGCCTGATAAATCCCAGGTCTTCCGCGAGATTTTCCGTGTCCTGAAACCCGGTGGGCGGGTAGCCGTTTCGGATATCGTCACCAACGGCCCGCTGCCCGAAGCCGTCAAAAACAGCTTGAGCGGCTGGGCGGCCTGCGTCTCCGGCGCCATCGATGTGAACGAATACACATCGGCCATGAAAGCCGCTGGACTGGTCGATGTTCAGGTGACGCCAACCGCGCTCGACCAGGAAATGGTCGACGAGGTTGTCAAAGAACTGGATGGGCAGATTGACCTGAGCCAGTTTTCGCCCGAACAAGTTCAACAGGCTGTCTTTAGCGCGCGAATCACAGCCAGGAAACCCTGACCATGACGAACAATTCCCAAACCTACTTTTCATCCATCGCCGGTCAATGGGATGAAATTCGTTCCGGCTATTTCACGGAGCACATGCGCGATGCGGCGATTGCTAAAACGCACCTGCCTGAAAATGCCGTTGTCGCCGATATTGGCAGCGGAACAGGTTTTGTTGCCGCCGGTCTTGCCTCCAAAGCAGCCAAAGTCTACGGTTTCGACGCCAGCACCGAAATGCTGGCGGTTGCCGCCCGCAACCTGGAAAAATTCCCTAATGTCGAACTGAAACAAGCTTCCGGCGATTCGATCCCCCTGCCAGACGCAACACTCGATGGCATCTTTGCCAACATGTACCTGCACCACGCCCCTGATCCGCTCACAGCCATCCGGGAAATGGCGCGCCTGCTGAAGCCCGGTGGTGCGCTTTGCATCACCGATCTCGACACCCACGACCACGAATGGCAGCGTGAGCAAATGGCCGACCTGTGGCTGGGCTTCGAGCGCGATGACATCCGCCGCTGGTTTGCCGAGGCCGGTCTGTCCGAAATCGATGTGGACTGCGCCGAAGGCACCTGTGAGGCCTGCGGGCCGGATGGCGAGGTTGAACCCCTCAGTATTTTCGTTGCTCTTGGGCGCAAACGATAAAGCACCTACTCGCTCAAACGTCCGGCTTCGGCGTTGATCTGTGGCAATAACTCGTTAATTTTATCCATGCTGGGGTCGGCATCGCTCATTCTGGAAACATCCCCTGATGTGATCGCCGCACCATAAGCATCAGCGGCTTCGAGGGTGGCATCACCCAACTTCTCAACCAAGCCGCTCAACTTGGCGTAATCATCCGAATCGGGCGCTGGCAAGCTTTTCAAGGCCTGGCCTGCGCCACGCACAAGGGCCAGCTGGGTCTCAGTATCAGCGACCCACTGTGGATCGGTGAACTTAGCATTGTCAGCATTGACAATATCAATCTGGGCATTCAGGGCGCTGGTGGCATTGTTGAATTCATCGATGGCCGGGTTAAGGGCATCGAGATAAGTGCTGCCACAGGCGGTTAGAACAAACACGGATAAGACCAAAAGCAAGGGCAATAACAATTTCTTCTTGAATGACATCTGATCTCCTTTTGTTTTGAGTACGCGAAACATGATATTTATTATAGTAATTGTAATATTTGCATGGCGCTGTGTCAATCCGCCTTTGGACACAAATTTGTGCGCAATTGACATTCATAAAAATTGATTAAGTCACCCTACTTATTCATGTCACCCTGAGCGATACGAAGGGTCTCATTGATGGTAGAAGAGACCCTTCGGTCGCGGAAAGCACGCTCCCTCAGGGTGACATGTCTTAAGCGATTTTGGTAAACATCAATTGGATAAATTTATGAGAGCAAGAACTCCGAGGCCTGGTAGCCTCGGAGTTCTTTATATTTGGGGCTATTCCTTAATCGGCAGGAACAGGTCAAGCATGAAATTCTCCTCGCCCGCCGCATTTTCGGGGTTGAGATGCTCCTCCAGCCACTGGTGCGAGGCCTCACGGTAACGACTGCCCTCGCGCCAGTGGACGAGTTTTTTCCAGGTGCCGGGGATATCCTCCCAGGGTTTCGTCACCACACAGCGCGTGACAGCGTACAACCCGCCGGGGAAGTCGATCATGCGCGCCTCGCCCTCAGCCTGCGTGAGCTCGTCCACCACCATCCAGGCGTCATAGCCATAGTTCGGGCTGCCCGGCGCAGGGTTCGGATGGTTATACCCAAACACGCGTCCGCTTTTCCCATGCGTTTTCGCCCAGGCAAACAACTTCTCCAGCGCATCTTGCTCCGGGCCTTCGCCAAACCCATTGAAACAGATCACGCGCAGCGGCTCCAGCTTGACAATCTTGACATCCAGTTCGCTCATTTTTTCTCCTTGAGTGTCTTCCAAGTCTGAAATCTCACATCACCCGTCGGCGACTTTCTTGCAAGAATAATCCCATTCTACTCACAATACCTGACATCTATTGTCAGGTAAGTCTGCTACAATTGGGCAAAATCCAACGAAAATCCATTTCCCCCACGTATCCGATTCTATCCGTTGCCCACATCCTTTTCTCCACTTTAAAATCCGTTCACGAATCCGTTACCATGCGCGCCGACCGATTACTCTCCCTTTTAATGCTCCTGCAAACCCGCGGCACCCAGACCGCCCAATCCCTGGCCGCCGAACTGGAGGTCACCGAACGCACCATCTACCGCGACGTGACCGCCCTTTCATCCGCCGGGATTCCTGTTTATACCGAACGCGGCCCTGGTGGCGGCATCGCTCTGGTCGAGGACTACCGCACCAACCTGACCGGCCTGAACGCCGACGAAGTCCGCGCCCTGTTCATGCTCAGCATCCCCGCTCCGCTCGACCAATTGGGCGTGGGTGATGAGTTACGGATGGCGCTGCTCAAGCTCTCCGCCGCGCTGCCCAACAGCCGCCGGGCGGACGAGTTTACCGTCCGCCAAAAGATCCATCTCGACGCCGCCGGGTGGTTCCAGTCCGAGGAGCCGACTCCGCACCTGAAAACGATCCAATCCGCTCTGTGGAGTGACCGCCAACTCGAGATTACCTACCGCTCCGATTTCAGCGCCGACGTGGAAATGGTCATCGCTCCCTACGGGCTGGTGGCCAAGGCCAATCTCTGGTACCTGGTTGGGGCGCGCGAGGATCATATCCGGGTCTTAAGAATCTCGCGAATCCGGCAAGCCAGCCTGCGGGTGGAAAGTTTTGAGCGGCCCCCAATGTTCGACTTGCCCGGGTTCTGGAAAACCTGGTGCAATGAGTTCGAATCGGACCGCCCGCAATTCCCTGTTACCCTGCGCATTTCCCCCACGCTTGCGAAAATCCTGAGCGAAAACCGCCCCGAAACCCTGACATCGCCCCCGGTCATCGAACCTGACGGCTGGCAAACTATCACCCTGAGCTTTGAGTCTCTCGAAGCTGCCCGCACCCGCATTCTGGGCTACGGCGGCGCTGCCGAAGTGCTCGAACCGCTCGCCCTGCGCCGCAGCGTGATGGATTTCGCCAAACAAACCCTTTCCCGATACGCAGCCTCTTGACACCCCATGCAGATTGAATTATTATACAAACTAGTTTGCGATACAAACCGTATTTTCGAAACCGCAAACCGGAGAACAAAATGAACGAAAACACCTTGAATAAAACTCACTTGCGCACCATCCAGTACTGGTTTGAAGATGGGATTGTCGAACTGGGCATGGGCGGGATGTTCCTGCTGGTTGGTTTCTATTTTTACATCGAGTCAGTCCTGGAAAACAGCCTGCTGGCAGATTGGATCAGTGGGGCTTTTGCCCTAATTTTCATCGGCGGGTGGTACTTGGCGCAAGCTTTCATCCGCTCGCTCAAGGAGCGCCTCACCTTTCCACGCACAGGATATGTCGCTTATCGCAAAACTGAAGGCAACCGCACCACTCGCATGGTGGCGGCAATGGTCACTGCCGCGTTGATGGGCGGACTGCTGGCATTCTTTGTGATCAGGCAACCGTTGGGCTGGCAGCTGCTGCCGGTTGCCACTGGTATCTTGGTTGCAGTTGTACTCGGGCTAATCGGTCTCCGTACCGCCCTGGCCCGTTTTTATTTACTCGCAGCCGCCAGCCTGCTCCTGGGTGGGGTTTTCGCCCTGAGCAAGAGTAACCTGCTTGGCCTATCGGCTTACTCTGCTGCCATTGGCCTGGTTTTGCTGTTCTCAGGCAGCGTAGTCCTGAAGAAATACCTGCGCCAGAACCCGGTCCAAACGGAGGCTAGTGGTGACCAATAACTTCCGCGCGTTGGCAGATGTGGATCGCGTCATCCACGAACCGGCGCGAACCATGATCGTTGCGATCCTTTACAACCTGGAAAGCGCAGATTTTCTCTACCTGCAGCGCGAAGCCGGGTTGACTAAAGGAAATCTCTCCGCGCACCTGACCAAGCTCGAGGAAGCCGGGTACGTCAGCATCGAGAAGACCTTCCACGGCAAGATCCCGCTGACATTGTGCGCGCTGACCGAAAGCGGCAAAAAAGCCTTCGAGGCCTATCGCCAGCAGCTCAAAGAATTCATCGATAACCAAACATAACTGGCCTTATTTTTGGCCGATAATCTGAAATCTTGACATTGTCATCATTAAGATGTATAAAAATAATACCGACTGGTCGGTATTATTTTTATTTTCCATCACCTCCCAAAAAGGGAGGAGAAAAGATAAACTATGCAAGCTCGCAGTGAAGAAACCCGTCACCACATCCTCGAAGCCGCGCTCAGGCGTTTTGCAAATTATGGCTATAACGCCGCCAGCGTGGATGATATCTGCGCCGATGCAGGCGTCAGCAAAGGCGCGTTTTACCACCATTTTCCCAGCAAGCAGGCGGTTTTCATCGCCCTGCTGGAAGGTTGGCTGACCTCAGTGGATGCCTCGCTCGAAGCGGCGCGCCAGCCAACAGTCCCCGCCACCTTGATCGGGATGGCCGAAATGCTGCCTGATATCCTGGTTGCCGCAGATGGAAATTTGCCGATGTTCCTGGAGTTCTGGCTGCAGGCCAGCCGTGATGAAACCATCTGGGCGGCAACGATTGCGCCCTACCAGCGCTATCAGAAATTTTTCGCCGCATTGGTGGAAGAAGGTATTGCCGAAGGGTCGTTTAAAGCTGTCGATACCCAGGCTGCTGCCCAAATGATTGTCTCCCTGGCAGTCGGGACATTCCTGCAGGCTATGCTGGCACCAGAAAGCACCAACTGGCGGAAAACAGCCCAGGAAAGTATGCAGATCTTGATGAAAGGGTTAGCGGTATAAAGATGACTGAAGAAACCATCCTCGTCACCGGGGCGACCGGGCACATCGGCAATGTGCTGGTGCGCAAACTCATCGAAAAGGGGGAAAAGGTCCGGGCGCTGATCCTGCCCGGCGAAGATACGAGCCCGCTCACAGGGCTGGAGGTGGAGCAGGTTCCGGGCGACGTACTCGATACTTCATCTTTATGGGAAAGTTTCCGGGGCGTGAAAGGGGTTTTCCATTTAGCGGGGATCATCACGATCATGCCGGGAGAAAATCCGCTCGTACGGCGCGTCAACGTCGAAGGGACGGTCAATGTGCTGAAAACGGCGATGAAAGCAGGCGTCGCACGGCTGGTGTATACCAGTTCGATCCACGCCCTGGCGCGCCTGCCACATGGCACGTCGGTGGATGAAAGCGCCTCTTTCGACCCGGAAAACCCCTACGGAGCCTATGACCAATCGAAGGCGCAGGCCACGCTCGAAGTGCAAAAAGCGGCTGAGGCCGGGCTGAATGCCGTCATCGCCTGCCCGACCGGCGTGATCGGGCCGTTCGATTTTCGCGGCTCGATGATGGGAAGCGTCATCCGCTCGGCGGCGCTGCGCAGGCCGACCCCCTATGTGGACGGCGCGTATGACTTCGTCGATGTCCGCGATGTGGCTGACGGGCTGATCGCAGCCGCTGAAACGGGCCGGGCGGGGGAGGCCTACATCCTTTCAGGCCAGCGCATCTCGATTCGCTACCTGCTCGAAACAGTGCATGAAATCACAGGACGGGGTTTCCCGCGCTTCAAAATCCCCTTCGCGGTGGCGGAACTGGCCGCACAGTTTACCCCGCTTTACTATCGCCTGACGCGGGCCAGCCCGCGCTTTACGCCCTATTCGCTGGAAGTGCTGCAGAGCAATTCGGACATCAGCCACGCCAAAGCGACTCGTGAACTGGGTTATCGCCCGCGCCCGTTGTACGAGAGCATCCGCGATGCGATCCACTGGTTCATCGAAGCGACCGCGCACCGTCCGCTGGGGGAGGAAAAGTGAGCCGGCACCCCAAAACCGCACTGATCACCGGCGCCTCCAGCGGAATTGGCGCTGCCCTGGCCCGCAAACTGGCCGCCGAGGGAATCAACGTCCTGCTCGCCGCCCGCCGCGAGGAGCGTTTGCTGGCCATCAAAACCGAAATCGAGGCTGCGGGCGGCCGCGCGGAGGCTTTCCCCGTCAATTTGAGCGATCCAAATCAACGCCTGCGCCTCTTCGAGCAGGTCCGCGACCTGCCGGTCGACCTGCTGGTCAACAACGCCGGGTTCGGCTTTTACGGCTACTACACCGAAATGACCTGGGAGACCATCCACGAGATGCTGGCGGTGAACGTGGAAGCCACGCTCCACCTGACCCGGCTCTTCCTGCCACTGATGCAGGCGCGCCGCTGCGGACAGATTATCATCATGAGTTCCATCGTGGGGAGCATTCCCAGCCAGGGAACGGCCATGTACAGCGCCAGCAAAGCTTTCCTGGATGCTTTCACCACCGCCGTCTATCGCGAAACACGCGGCTCGGGCGTGGAAATCAGCCTGGTTCGGCCGGGAGCGGTAAAAACAGATTTCTTTACAACCGCAGCGCAGCAGGAAAACGGGCGCTGCAACCCGGTCGAAGGCAGCGGCGTCAGCGTGGATTATCTCGTCAGGTGTCTGTGGCGGCTGATCCAGCATCCGCGCCGGGTGATGCATATCCCAGCCTGGGTTGGGCTGGCCCCGCTCTTTGAACTGACCACCGGCTGGCTCCAGGACTTGATCGGGCCGGTGCATTTAAAAAACAATCGCTGAGCAATGAAATATTTCCTTGACAGCCCTTCCATCCACTGGTAAACTCTCTCACGTTAATCTAATTCTAAGAAAAGGAGTGTTTTTTGTTTAGTAAATTCACGTCGGTGCTTGTTTTCCATCAAGTTGCATGAGTACACCAGCCCACTAACGGATAAGTTTTTCTTTTCCTGAATTATCGGCCACGGGTGCTCATGCCCCGTGGCTTTTTGATTCCTTAACAAAAGCGCCGCAGTACTTGAGGTTTAACCGCCCCACCGGCAGCGACCAGGAACCATTCACAGCCATGGATTCTTTTTCCACGGCTGTTTTTTTATTAAGAAAGGACATTTTATGCAAGCCCAAGTCGTTCTCTCCCGCTCTTTTGACCATTTCTCTGTCCCTGCCAAGCCTGGCAGACAGTACTTTTCGTCTTCGAATCAATTTTTCCGCGCTCCTATGCAATCGGGCGCGTTTACAGGAAACCTGAACAATGAGTACAAACTATTCAGACGGCCAGGGTGTCGTCTTTCGAAAAAACCTCGGACATTATTCTGTCCACACAAAAACTAAAGAAATCACTTGCGTCATCTCCTCCCTGCTGCGCAAGGAACTCGTCTATCCAACCGCCGCCCCCAGTTCGCTCCGGCGCGCCGTTCAAAATGTCCGCGAGATTGAGCATGTCGACCCGCTGGCCATCGGCGATGAAGTCCGCTTTGTGGAGGCTGGCGATGGCAGCGGCATGATCACAGAGATCCTGCCGAGGCGCAACAAACTCTCCCGCCAGGCGGCAGTGCCCGGCCAACACGCCTTCGAACAGGTCATCGTTGCCAACGCCGACCAGGTGGTGCCCGTTTTCGCGGCCGCCAACCCAACCCCCCGGTGGGGCCTGCTCGACCGGTATCTGGTCTCCGTCGAAGCCGCTGGGCTGCCAGCCTTGATCTGCATCACCAAACTCGACCTGGCCGCGCAAAACCCGGAGCTGGAAGAAACCCTCGCAGAATACCGCCGCATCGGCTACCGGGTGCAGCTCGTCAGCACCGTCACAGGTGAGGGACTGGCAGAACTCAGACAGTCCCTCGCGGGCCGCACCTCCGTCCTGGTCGGCAAATCCGGGGTCGGGAAAACCTCCCTGCTAAATGCCATCCAGCCCGGTCTCGGACAACGCGTCAAGGCTGTCAGCCAGGGCAAGCAGGGCAAAGGGATGCACACCACCACCCACTTCGAGATGTTCCCGCTGGCAGGCGGCGGAGCAATCGTCGACACCCCGGGCATCCGTGAACTCAGCCTGTGGGGTGTCGAGGCAGATGATTTGGCGCTCTATTTCCCTGAAATGCGGCCCCTGGTCGGGAAATGCAAATTCGGCCTGGGTTGCCAGCACGATGAAGAACCCGGCTGCGCGATCCGCAAAGCTGTCATGGGCGGAGAAATCAGCCCATATCGTTACCAGAGTTATCTGAAATTGCGAGTTGCGCCATGAAAACCAACTTTGCAACCACTCGCACCCGTCGTTCAGATTTGACCAGTCGGCATAAGACCTTCGGCGACTTTTTCTGCCTGGTTTGCCGCAACTTCGTTTCTGCTGAGGCAGCGCTTTCGGGCGTCCACAACCGCAACCATTGTCCCTACTGCCTGTCCTCCCGGCATCTGGATTTATACGAGGCTGGCGACCGGCTCTCGGCTTGCAAAGCGCGCATGCGACCAGTGGCCCTAACCCTCAAAAAGACCAGCAAGAAATACAATCAGCCCAACCAGGGCGAGATGATGCTGATCCACATCTGCAACGAATGCGGCCAGCTCTCCATCAACCGCATTGCGGCAGACGATGACATCGAAACCGTGTTTGAGATTTTTGAAGGCTCAAGGAAACTTAACGCAGAGATGAAAGCCTTGCTGACCCAGGCGGATATCGCCATTCTGGAGGCTGGGGACAATCGTTTGGTACGGGAACGGCTCTTGGGCCGGAGTTGGAATTGAGGCCCCCTGCCATGGAATCAAACTGGCGCGTCTGCAAGCTGATTGTGTGTTACACTGATTAACGTAATTGAAGAACTGGATCTCTGTCGTACCTGGCCGCCGACCCTTGTTGGCGGCCTTTCTATTTCCGGCCGTGCCGGAGGAAGCAGTAAAAATGGAAATCAGAATTTACGTAGGCAACCTGTCCAAATCGACCCCTGAGGCCGAAATCAAGACCCTGTTTGAAAAAGCCGGGGAAGTGACCACCGTGGAACTGGTCAAAGACCGCGACAGCGGCCTGTCCAAAGGCTTTGCCTTTGTCACCATGACCAATCAAGCTGACGCGGATAAGGCCATCGGCATGTACAATGCCTATTCCCTGTCCAATAACGAGCTGAAAGTAAACATCGCCAAACCGCGCGTTGAACGCGCTTCGAACAACTAATCCCAGCTAATTCAAATCTTACTGGTCGTTATAAGGAAACCTCGCCACCCGGCGAGGTTTTTCTTTTACCACTCAAGCAGGAGCTGTGTTGGTTCTTTAGAGATTTCCGTGGTAAGACCCCAAATTGTAGCCCTCTTCACCCCGTACCCTGTAAACCCATCAGGGCAGGCGGGAATATTCTGGAGACTCTGCTTACTCCCTTTGCATTCTCATCCTTTAGGGTGTATGATAAAGTTACCAGAAGGAGTTTTCATGAGCGAAACCAAGCGTATCACGCGTACCTGCACCATCAATGAACTAAACCCGATACTGAGCAGCGCCATCCGTGCGCATATCAAACAGTATCAATTGGGCGAGATTGAGCCCAGTATTTTGATGTGTTGCGAGACCACTTCCGTGCAACAGAAGAAGGGCTTTTTCGGAGGTTCTGAAAACGCCATCTCGGCCGCAATCGTTACCCCGCAATGGCTGATCTGGGCCGAAAGTCACAGCAACAAAATCGCAGAAGTTAACTCTGCCTTGCTGAGTCATATCGAGGTCCACGACTATGCCGCAACTGCCATGGGTACTATCGCTCCTGATACTGGAATGAACATTAACGGGCGTTACACCGACGCTGTCAAAACCGGGCAAGCCTTCATTGGCCTCGGCGCCGATGAAGGCGGGGGTCACTTCCGCCAGGTATTACGCGAGACCATGGCTAAGGTCGAAACAGACAATTAGCTGACGCCCACAATTCCAGCAAAACAAAGTCAACCGAATGTCCTCAGATTTTTTTCTGGGGACGTTCGATTTCAAGTTTTCACTGCCTGCCGGGTTTTTATGGTGAGTGCCTGCGGGAATTAATATTTTCCAATTTTTTCTACGTATGATAGAATAAATTAGATATTTCTTGTGCGATTTAGATTGACATAAAAGTAACAGTTCTGATGTGCGGGTTATCCATGCGAGGACTTCAACATGAAAAAACGCCTGGTTGAGATTCTTATCTTTCTCTTTACTGTCATCTTTATGGGAGTATTAGGGGGGCTATATTCCCTGATTTTTGCCGGTATGGCAGGCGGAACCGCGCTGAGTCTGGCTCCCAAATTTAGTTTTGAACTGGTGGGAAGATATGTCTGCCCAGAAGATGCCAAACTCCAATACGATAACGGGCAGAACGGCACACCCGGCAACGCCTCGACAGTCAACTGCATCAACCAGGATGGAACAATCATTCAGGGGATGAAACCCCGGGCGATTTCATCAGTGATCAACATGTATTTCCTGCTGTGTTTCATTCCTACTTATCTTCCCGGGGCAATCCTGTTATGGATTTTCCTGAACAGGAAGTTTTCCGCGATTTTCGATGAAAGCCCGGTTTCCACGGATGATGAAGAATAAGGCGCGTGTGCCTGATCAATGTCTGGTGTCCAGATCAGTTTTCCAAAGACAAGATTCAAATGAAACCTACTCCCGGCTTTCTTGATTTCGCCGGGCTTTTCATTAAAAGACGATAAAAATTTGGGGCCCCAGGATTATTCTGTGAAGAGTATCGCATTTTGCGAGCCTTACCACGGTGACTTCCAAAGAGCCAGAAATCTTCTTTTATCAGCGAGGATACAAAAAGACCGTGAAATGCTCATATTTATCGGTAAGTTTGATTGGAATAATTCTCTCCGCCTGCAGCCTGGCTGTAGTTCAGCCCAATCCCATATCCGAAGCCGAGTCCCGTGTTACGAAAGTTCCACCTACCCTGGCATCCTTGCCCACACCTATCAGGACAGCGACTCTCACTCCCGAACCAACAGCCACGCCCACGGAAACCCCGGCTTCCTCCGAAACACCCAGCGTCACACCAACCGAAGAACCGACAATCACTTCCAGCCCCACCCATGCCATCCTGCGTGGGATTGTCATCCCTGACAAAGTGAGTTGTCGCTATGGCCCCGGGGCAATGTATCTCTACCTGTATGGCATGGTCAAAGGCGCCAGACAGGAAATTGTTGGCCGCACCGATACCGGCAAATGGCTGCTCACCCGCGCCCGCGGCGATAAAACTGTCTGCTGGGTCAAAGCCGATTTGATGGCCATTCAAGGAGATGTGATGGGTGTCGAGATGGTTTACCCCGACAAATACAAACTACCGGTCTCACCTTATTACGCGCCGCTGACCGGCGTCAACGCCCAGCGGAAAGGCAACGAAGTTGTCATCTCCTGGAATGCAATAACCCTGCGCGCTGGTGATTCGGAAAGCCCCAACAGCCCGCTCTATGTGGCCGAGACCTGGGTTTGCCAGAATGGACAGCTCGTCTTTACCCCCATCGGCGCCTACACCAACATCGTCAACGTGGCCGATGAAACCGGCTGTGTTCAGCCTTCCCACGGGCGCGTCTACCTGGCCGAAAAACACGGTTATGCCGGGCCTAGTGAAATCCCCTGGCCGCCGGCAGAATGATGCACACGCCCAGCGATATGCTATTACGCCACCGCAGGATACAAGCACATGAAATCCAGCGTTGAACAAATCCGTGCGCGCTTTGACCAGGATGTGGAACGTTTCTCGAACCTGGAAAGCGGCCACTCCGCGGCAGTTGACTCGCCGCTGGCGATGGACTTGATCACGCGCGCGGCGGCGGCCACCAGCCCACATGCGACCCAGGTCCTGGATCTTGGCTGCGGCGCGGGGAATTACACGCTCAAGCTGCTCCAGTTGCTACCCAATCTCAACGTGACCCTGGTCGATTTAAGCCAGCCAATGCTCGAGCGCGCCGTTCAGCGCATCCGCCCAGCCACCTTGGGCCAGGTGACAACCTTCCAGGCAGATATCCGTGTGTTGGAATTGGGCGAGGCCCGCTTCGATATCATCCTGGCGGCGGCAGTTTTCCATCACCTGCGCGGCGCTGACGAATGGCGCGGGGTCTTCTCGAAATGCTATACTGCCCTGTGCCCCAGCGGCTCATTGTGGATCTTTGACATGCTCGAACATTCCGTCCCGGCGATCCAGGCGCTGATGTGGGAACGTTATGGCGAATACCTGGTTGAACTGAAAGACAAGCAATATCGGGAACATGTTTTTGGCTATATCGAGCAGGAAGACACCCCGCGTCCGCTCACCTTCCAGATTGACCTGCTGCGCGAGGCCGGCTTTCGGGAAGTGGAAATCTTGCACAAGAACAGCGTTTTCGCCGCTTTTGGGGCGATTAAGTAGGGGCAACCCATCATAGAGGAGGAACTGATGAAATACCGTAGAATGCCAATTGAAATCGAATCACCCGAACAGTTCGGCTATGGCAACATCCGCTGCAACCTGACGGAAAGCTCCGTTTCGGACATGCCGCTCTCCGAACTGGATTTGGATTTAAGCGCACTGGTGCTGGCTTATACTGACCACCTGGGGAAGCCCGAACTGCGCGAACTGCTCGCCGCTGATGGAAAAGGCATCTCTCCAAATGACGTAACCGTGACACAAAGCGCGGCGGCGGCGCTCTTCATCGTTGCCACCTCGCTATTGGAAAAATCTGACCATCTCGTTGTGATACACCCGAACTATGCCACCAATCTCGAAACCCCGCGCGCCATCGGCTGCGATGTCGCTTTTCTGAGCCTGTCTTTCGAGGACGGCTTCCGTTTTGACATCGACAAGCTGGCGGCGTTGGTCAAGCCGGAAACGAAGCTGATCAGCCTGACCACGCCACATAACCCGACCGGGACGACTCTCACCAAAAACGACCTGCGCGCCGCCGCGGATTTAGCCGAAGCCCACGGCTGCTACCTGCTGGTCGATGAGACTTACCGCGAAATGAATTTCGCCGGGCCAACGCCGCTGGCGGCCAGTCTCAGCCCGCGCTGTATCAGCGTGGCATCGATGTCCAAGTCGTATGGCCTGCCGGGCATCCGCATCGGCTGGATCATCACGCAGAACAAAGAACTGCAAGAAACTTTCCTGGCCGCCAAAGAACAGATATTTATCTGCAACTCGATCATCGATGAAGAAATCGCCTATCAGGCGCTCTCCCGCAAAGCGGAGATTTTGCCGCCCATCCTGGAACGCAACCGGCGCGGCTTCGAAATGGTCAAACAGTGGATCGAAGGCCAGGAGATTTTCGAATGGGTCCAGCCTTCGGGCGGGGTGGTTTGTTTCCCGCGGATCAAGCCGGAGCGCGGCGTAGACGTGGAGGCTTTTTACCGGATCCTGAACGACAAATACAAGACTTTCGTCGGCCCCGGCCACTGGTTTGGGATGGATCGCCATTTCATGCGCGTCGGTTACGGCTGGCCGACCGCCAGCGAACTGGAAGAAGGTTTGCAGAACCTGTCCCTGGCAGCGGAAGAAGCCAGGGCTGGCAGGAGGGTTGAGTAGGCGGTGCTTTCCCGCCGTATCCTTGCATCGCACTGCGTTCCCTGGCACCGCCCGCCAGGGCAGGTGTGGTACAGCGCGGGTGTCGAAACCCGGAGAAGCGCCCTCTCGTTGTAAGAAGGGGTTGCTTCGCTCGCTGAGAACCGCTCGCAACGACACGATTCCGCCTCCCCGTCTCAGGACGAGGAGGTTTGATTTAACAAGAAGCAGGCACCGGGAGAGGGGGGCTGGCGCGAGAACCCCCATCAAAAATCAAACTCGGCTGTCGAATTGTGACCAAAGTCACAACGCATTTGACAGATAATGGATAATATTAGTATGAGATTAATCTCATCCGCAGGACCATGTCCGCAAAGGGTGTTTTATGAATAAATTTCTTCTGATTGGTATATTGGCTCTGGTGATTGCGCTGGGCACGTTTGTTTTCGTAGCCGAGCCACTATCGTATATGGGCACGGAGGCGACCACCTGTAACAACTGTCACGTGATGGACACGGCCTACGAGAATTGGTATCATGCGCCGCACGAAAAAGTGACCGAATGCGTCGATTGCCACTTGCCGCACGATAACCTGGTCAATTACTGGTTCCAAAAAGGCAAGACCGGCATGCATGATGTCTACTATTTCAGCACTGGGCAGACGCCGGAACTGATTCGCGCCAAGCCCGAAGCTCAGGCCATCATCCAGGGAAACTGCGTCCGCTGCCACGCAGACACGGTTGAAACGATCATGATGGGTCCGCAGGCTTTTGAGCGTCACTGTTGGGACTGCCATCGTTCTGTGTCGCACGGTCAGCGCGGCGTGGGCATCAGCACTTATCAAGACTCTGTGATTTACCCGGTAAAGTAGCTTGGGCTTTTCGCCCAAGATTTTTCCAAATTCGATAAATTCGTGGAATTCGATGCAAATCTCTTGAAGGAGAACAACCATGAAAAAATACACCACAATTATTCTGGTCGGCATCATCCTTGTGCTGGCGGCTGTGCTAACCGGCACGCTGGTCTTCCTGAAGAACCAGCCGCCGCAGGAACGCGCCATCGCACCGATTGTCGAGATCCAACCGCTGGAGCCGGATTCATCCAAGTGGGGCGTGAACTTCCCGAATCAGTGGAGCACCCTCCAAAAAACCGAAACCAACAACCTCGATACCACTTACGGCGGCTCGTCCAAGTTCTCACACCTCGTCCGCGACCCGCGCCAGGTGATTCTTTTTACGGGCTACCCGTTCAGCATCGAATACAACGATGACCGCGGTCACGCCAACGCTGTTAAGGATGTCAACGAGATCAAACGAGTCGACGAAAAAACCCCGGCCACCTGCTACTCCTGCAAATCATCGAACAACCCGGGGCTGTGGGCCGAGATGGGCATGGAAGCCTATGATGCCATGCTCTTCAGCGAGATGAAACCCAAAATCCAGAACGCCATTGGCTGCGCCAACTGTCACGAAGCCGGGACGCTGCGTCTGATTGTGACCAACCCGGCGCTCGAAAACGCGCTCAAGGCTCAGGGCAAAGACTGGAAAACCTTCACCCGCCAGGAAATGCGGACTGTCGTTTGCGCCAACTGCCATGTTGAATACTACTTTGCAGGCGAGAAGAAATTCCTGACCTTCCCCTGGGAAAAAGGCACGCGGGTCGAGAACATGATCGAGTACTATGATGAACTCGGTTTCAAAGATTGGGAGTATCCCGAGACCAAAACCCCTGCGCTCAAGGCCCAGCATCCCGAATATGAGATGTACACCGCCGAGAGTACGCACTTCAAAGCGGGTGTCGCCTGCGCCGACTGCCACATGCCTTACATTCGCGAAGGCGCGGCCAAATTCTCCACCCATGATGTTCACAGCCCGCTGCTGAACCCTGAACAAGCCTGCGGCCAGTGCCACACCGATGTGAAATATGTCACCGGGCGCGTCGCCGAAATCCAGGATCAGGTTTACAAAACCAAAATCGCGACCGAAGACGCCCTGGTGGATGCGATTGCCGCCCTGAAGCTGGCAACTGCCAACCCGGCCAGCGATGCCGCCCTGCTCGACGAAGCCCGCCAACTGCACCGCAAGGCCCAATTCATGTGGGATTTCGTCTCTGCTGAAAACAGCATGGGCTTCCACAACCCCGAATATATCCTGAAAATCCTAGCCGATTCCACCAACCTGGCCCGCCAGGCGCAGATGAAGGCCTCGCAGGCTGCCGGAGACCCGGCTCTTTTAGCCGTTGGCCTCTACGACGCAATGGATCCCAAGCCCGAACCGGCCAAGTAGCAGGTCTGCCCTCACCCCCAGCCCCTCTCCCCGGTGGTCGAGTAGTGAACGTATCGAGACCAGGGAGAGGGGCTTTTTTATTTCAATGTCCCGTTTCAGCAGGAGAACTTGACAAAAGTCATTTCCGTCTGTAAAGTGGAATCAAGCGAAAGGAGGCAATATGTTCACCCGTCTGCGTTTGACCGTTTTCGTGCTTTTGCTGTTTCTGACGGCCTGCTCCAGCAAAACCGCACTGAGAGAGAATCAACAAAAATGGGCGGGGCAAAAGATCACCCATTATCGGTTTGAAGTGACCATCGGCTGTAACTGCCCCTGGCGCAGCCTGATGCCACTTACAGTGGAAGTTAAGGATGGCGAAGTTATCACGATGACTGATAAAGACGGCCAACCCACACCGGCCAATTACGCTGACACGTTTAATCAGGCCGCCAGCATTGAAAAGCTATTTACCATTCTCGATCAAGCGATTGGCTCCGCCAGCAAAGTCACTGTCGTATACAACCCTGATTATGGCTATCCACAATCGATTGTCATCGATTATTCCAAACTGGTCTACGATGATGAAATCGGTTATTACGTCAAAAACTTCGAGGTAGTGAAGTAGATCGTGGACAGTGGGCAATAAGCCGTAAAACAAAACGGTGGGCCGAGTCTCTCTCCGCTCACCGTCTATGGTTTGCTATCAAATTCAATTCCAGGGTTGGACCCACTGCTGGAGCACTTCCTTGTCCTTGACGATGATCTTGCGATTCTCAGCCTCGATCGCTCCGCTGCGTTCCAGTTCACGCAGGGAACGGGCCACCACCTCGCGGACGGTTCCCAGCCGGGCCGCCAGTTGGTCTTGGGTCCAGCGCATCCCGCCTGCGCCGCTCAATTCCTCTGCCGGGATTTCAGTCAGCAGGCGCGCCAGGCGGTTGGTCACCTGGTAAAAGGCCATTTCGCTGACCATCTGCACCAGGTGGCGCATCCGATTGGACAAGTTCTCGATCGTCTTGAGCATGAACTCGGGGTCTTTACGCATCAGGGCCTGGACCGCTTTCGCATCCACCACCCAGGCGGTGGTTTCCTCCAGCGCCTCCACGTTGACCGGGTTGGCGCCGCCGTCGAAAACGGGCACTTCATTGCAAGTTTCACCCTCCTGGAGCACGCGGAAGATGTGCTGGCGTCCGAGCGGGGAAATGCGGAAGAGTTTGACACTGCCCTTTTGAAGGATGTGCAGCCCGGCGCAGGCGTCGCCTTCCCAGAACAAGACTTCGCCGCGCTCGAACCGCCGCAGGGACATATTCACTGCCAGTTCCTGGAGTGAGATTTCACTCAATCCCTGGAAAAATGGGTTAACCGCCAGCGTTTTTAGTTTTTCAAGTTGGTTAATTTTGAGAGTCTGCATAGCGGGGTTATTTTACCCTTGTTTAACGGGAAAAGAGCCCGGGGCGGTGGTTGCAACGCAGGCCTCCGCGTGTACCTGTTCGCAAAATCGGTCTGGACAACTATCAGTTTTTTCTTGACGGATGAGTTTCGCAGTGATATAACTGCGCCCAATATGAACCCGGCGTGCTCCACTACCATGACCATGACTACTACCTCGCGGAAATCCCGTGGGGTTGTGTCGTTTGGTAAGGTGAGCTGACCCAAACCAGAAGCTCTCTCTGCACACACAACGCCCCACGGAAATGTGGGGCGTTTTTATTTCCCCGGCATATAGTCGGCGCTCAAGAGCGCCGAACCTGTAATCTAAATTTTCGAAGGAGAAGATTATGGCACAGAAAGCATCCACAACGCTCGTGATGAAGTTTGGCGGCACCTCGGTGGGTTCATCGGGGGCCATGGCCAGCGCGGTGCAAATTGTCAGGGAGGCCTGCGCCGAATGGCCGCGAGTCGTTGTTGTGACTTCAGCGCTTTCAGGGGTGACCAACCTGCTTCTGGAGAGCGCCGCCCGCGCTGCAGTTGGCGACGTCAGCCAACTGCCGGATGCGGAGCAATCTCTCTTGGCCAACCACGAGACAATCGCCATCTCGCTGGTTCCGGACGAAGCCCGGCGCGCCTGCTTGATGGAGGAGATTGGCGGGCTGGTGCGTTACTTCGTCGAGTTGTGCAGCGCCATCGCTGTCTTGGGCGAGGCCACGCCGCGCGCGCTGGATGCGGTGGCTGGCCTGGGCGAGCGAATGAGCGCGCGCCTGCTGGCGGCAGCCTGCGAATGCGCCGGAGTGGCCGCGAAAGCTGTCGAAGCGACTGAGTTAATCATCACCAACGACCGCTACCAGAACGCGCACCCCGATTTTGGGGCGACCACCTTTGCAACGCGCTCCGTGCTGAATCCCTTGCTGAAAGCCGGGATTGTGCCGGTAGTGACCGGTTTCATCGGCGCTACGCCGCAGGGTATCCTGACAACCCTCGGGCGCGGCGGCTCTGACTATTCGGCGGCGATTTTAGGCGCGGTGTTGCCCGCTGACGAAGTCTGGATCTGGACGGATGTGGATGGCGTCATGACGGCCGACCCACGCATGGTGCCCGAGGCACAGACCCTGCCGGAAATCAGCTACGGGGAAATTGCAGAACTGGCCTATTACGGCGCGAAGGTCTTGCACCCCAAGACCGTCCGCCCGGTGGTCGAGGCGGGAATCGGCCTGCGCATCTGCAACACCTTCAACCCGTCGCACCCCGGCACGTGGCTGGTTGCGAATGGGCAGAATGGCAAAAACTTCAAAGGTGATAAGGTTATCAAGGCAGTCACCGCCATCCGCAAGCAAAAACTGGTGACAATTGAAGGGCGCGGCATGTTAGGCGTTCCCGGCGTAGCAGCGCGCGCTTTCGCAGCGGTCGCCTCCACGCGGACGAGTGTTCCGCTCATCACGCAGGCTTCTTCAGAACAATCGATTTGTTTTGCGGTGCCCTCCGAAATGGCAGAAGCGGTTCTGGGGGCTCTCGAAAAAGTTTTTGCAGTCGAACTGGCCGATAAAGACATCGATCGCGTTTGGGCTACACAGGATGTGGCAATCATCACGGCCGTCGGTGTAGGCACGCGTCATACCCCCGGCGTGGCAGGACAGATTTTTACCCAGCTGGGTGATGCCGAGGTAAACGTGTTAGCCATTGCACATGGTTCTTCGGATGTGTCGATCAGTATGGTCGTTGAAAGTGCCGAGACCGAGAAATCAGTGCAGGCGCTGCATGAATTAATTGTCAAGTAATGGAATCCAACGACTGGAGTCGTTGGGTTAAACGCCAAAGTCCAAAGTCAGGAAACTTTGGACTCCAAAATGGAAAAGGAGCTTTGATGATTTCTAAATTGATCCCCGTTGCTGTTCTCGGCGCCACCGGTTCTGTCGGCCAGCGCTTCGTTTCCCTGCTTGATGGCCATCCCTGGTTCAAGGTGGTTGCGTTGGCGGCCTCCGACCGTTCGGAAGGCAAACCGTATGCCCAGGCCTGCCGCTGGGTGCTCTCTGACCCGATGCCGGCCTGGGCGCGGGAGATGGCGCTGGTTCCGGCCACGCCGCAGGCTGTCAGCGGTGCGAAAATCGTCTTTTCGGCGTTGCCCGCTGATCTGGCGAAAGACCTGGAACCGGAATTTTCCAAAGCCGGGTTCGCCGTTTGCTCGAACGCTTCCTCTTATCGCCGCGAAGCGGATGTGCCGCTGCTGCTGCCCGAGGTCAACGCTGAACATATCCAACTTATCCGCCAGCAGCGTCAGAACCGCGGCTGGAGCGGCTGCATCCTGACCAACCCAAACTGTACCAGCACCGGTCTGACTGTCGCGTTGAAGGCTTTGCAGGATCATTTTGGTCTCAAACGCGCTTTTGTGGTTTCGCTCCAGGCGCTTTCCGGCGCGGGCTATCCGGGCGTGTCTTCGTTGGATATTATCGATAATGTCATTCCCAACATTGGCGGCGAGGAGGAAAAGGTGGAGTGGGAGCCGCGCAAAATTCTCGGCAGCCTGGGCGCAAACGGGGTCGATTTTGCGGAAGTCCAATTTTCGGCGCACACCAACCGGGTGGCCGTGGTGGACGGGCATACCGTTTGTGTGAGTGTGGAATTAAATGAACCTGTCTCTCCCGAAGCTGCCGTCCGCGCTTTGAACGCATACCAGTCCCCGGCCTCCGCCCGCGACCTGCCCTCCGCGCCGCAGCCTGTCATCACCATCCGCGAGGAGGCTGACCGGCCCCAGCCGCGCCTCGACCGGTTGACCGGCAAAGGCATGACCACCGTCGTTGGACGCGTGCGAACCGACCCATTGTTCCACATCAAGTTCGTGGTGCTCTCACACAACACCATCCGTGGCGCGGCGGGGGGGTCGATCTATAACGCGGAGTTGTTGGTGAAAGAAAAGTTGCTGTAGACGGTGGACGATGAACCGTGGACGATAAACGATGACGGACGACCATCAGGTCATCCGTCATCGTGGTTTTGTGGTCTATGGTCTACCGTTCACGGTCGGTTCTACAACCGATCCCCTTCGCCCAGCATGACCCTGTCCGCGCCCCGGTCGATCTCCCAGGGGTAGATGACGCGCGCGTCGGTCACATCGGCATAGTAATCGGGTTTGGAGGTGTTAAAGAGCGTGCGATACGGGTTGAAATGCAGCACACAGGTTTCTGGAAAGCCGCCCGCCGCGGAAACGCGGTTCTTGACAGCGGTAATCGTCCGCCCGGAGCCCCAGACATCATCAACCAGGAGCATCGTTCGTCCAAGGAGTTGGTCCTCGGGCGGAAACTGGATGAACTCGGGCCAGACCATCAGCCTGTTCTTCTGGTGAGCCATCTCGGCGGGGAAGTCCACGGCAGCGGTCAGGATATGGGTAATCCCCATCGCCTCCGCCAGCATCCCGCCGGGAATCAGGCCGCCGCGCGTGATGATGACCATCCCATTAAATTCCCGGTTGAACTGCGGGACAAGTTTATCGATCAGACGATCAACATCGTCCCAGGTCAGAAAGACACGGCGGGGAAGATTGGGCTGCATCTTACTGTCCAATCACGGCGGCCAGCGGCGCGGGGATGGCAACCGGAAGACCCTGTTCCGCGTCTTCCACGTTGCGCGCCCACAGGTACAGACAGGTGTGGTAGGCAGTGGCCGTGTACGATCCGATGACATTGGCGGCCATGAAAAAGATCGAGGCGACGAGCACGCCCAAGACAACGGCGGCCACGATCAGGGGAGTCGAGGCTCCGGCGATGGAGATCAGGGGGAAGGCGATCCCAAAGCCCAGTCCCAGGCCAATGACAGCAAAAACGAATCCAATCAGACCGGTGACGAAATTCACACCAACGGTGCTGATCCCGACCAGCAGCAGGTTGTTCTTGACAATATAGGTGGCGCGCTTCAGGCCGTCTTTAAGATTGACGTCCTCGACAACCATGATGGGCAGCACCAGGAAGGTCGCTTCCGTCCAGAGGGTGTCAATCAGGTTGGCAATCCCCTCACGGATTGAGTTGCGGTTCCGGCCCTTGCCCTTAACCCAGTTCTTGACGATATTAACCAGCGTGGAAGCCGCCGCCAGCGAGAGGATATCGAGCCAGTCGCGCTTGACAATTTCCCAGGCTTTGTCCATTTTTCCATCGCCATGAGTCAGGTAATCATAAATGAGTTTGACCGTCATGGCCGAAAAAACGTAGGTGACTGCATACTGCGCAAAAACGAGCAGCGCGCCAAGCACGCCCAGGATGGCCTGCGCGATGGCGCCTTCCATGCCAAAAATCAGGGCCGCCAGTGCAATCGGAATCAGGCCGATGAGCGAAACAATAAAACCGGCGACCAGGGTGTAAATCGAGGGTTGGATCAGGTCTTTGTCAGCCAGGGCCATTTTCCAGGCCTGGGTCAGGAAGTTCCAGCCGCGCGAGAAGGATTCCATAAAAATCTCCGATAATTAGTTTTGAACGGGGGCCAAGAAGGATTGTATCGCAAATCATTATAGCAAACTTACCGGCTCGACTTCAACCCGCCAACCATTCGGAATGCGCCCGCGCAGGAACGCAACCGGGTCTGGCCCACGCAGGATGACCTGCCAGCGGTAAATCCCATTGATTTTGGCAAAGAAACACGGCACTGGCCCAATCAGGTCCGTTTCCGTCCGCTTTTCCGTTTTCATCTCCGCCGACAGTCTTTCAGCCAATTGATGGGCCTGCCTTTCAGCTTCAACGTTTTCGCGATGACGGTATTCCAGCCGCACCAGCCGTCCAAACGGTGGATAGCCCAGCTTGCGGCGGTTGTCGATTTCCCACTCGTAAAATGCGGCGTAATCGTGTTTGGCCGCCATCTGGATGACCGGGTTTTCGGGCATAAAGGTCTGCAGGACGACTTTTCCGCCGCGCACGGAACGTCCGGCCCGCCCGGCGACCTGCGTCAGCAGTTGGAAAGCGCGTTCAGCGGCGAAGGGGTCTGGCAGCGACAGCCCTACATCCGCCAGAACGATCCCGACCAGCGTCACCAGCGGCAGGTCCAGCCCCTTGGCGAGCATCTGCGTCCCGACCAGCACATCGGCCTGGTGGTTGGCAAAATGCGTCAGGATCAGTTCGTGCGCGTCCTTTTCGCGGGTCGTCTCCCAGTCCCAGCGCAGCGGACGGGCCTTCGGCAGCAGCGCCGTCACTTCGGCTTCGACTTTTTCACTCCCCAGGCCATAAGCGCGGATCTGGTCGCTCTTGCAGCTCGGACAGGTTTTGGGCATCTGGCGGGTGTAGCCGCAGCGGTGGCAGCGCAACGCGCTCCCGCTATCGATGTGGTAAGTCAGCGGCGTCTCACAATTCGGGCATTTGAGCACACTGCCACAATCGCGGCAGAAAACATAAGTGGCTGTGCCGCGCCGGTTTAGATAGAGGATCGCCTGTTCACCGCGCTCCAGCGTCTCGGCCAGGGATTCGGCCAGGGTCCGGCTGAAAATCCCGCGGTTGCCCGCCTTGAGTTCTTCGCGCATGTCAACAACGGAAACCGGCGGCAGGCTGAAACCCGCCTCTGTTTCGGCGCCGACCACGCGCTGGGGCAGTTCCAGTAAATGCAAATCCGTTTCCCTTTGCCTTCCTTCGTATCCGCTTGCCCCGCTTTTTTGGGCGGGGTTGTGCTTAATTGCACTCCGATAGCGCAAAGCAACTGGCGGGGTGGCGCTGCCCAACAGACAGACCGCTCCGCTGATCCGGGCGTATAATTCCGCGGCCCTGACGGCGTGATAAAACGGTGGAGCAGACTGGTAGTATGAATGATCGTGACATTCGTCGGCGACGATCAGGCCCAGATTGGGCAGCGGCGCGAACAGGGCCGAGCGTGCCCCAATGATGACCTTTAACGCCCCGCTGCGTGCCCGCCTCCAGGTATCGTAGCGTTCCCCTTCCGAAAGCTTGCTGTGGACCAGTCCCACCTGGCCGGGGAAACGCGCCACGAAACGGTGAACAAGCTGGGGTGTCAGCGCAATCTCAGGGACGAGGATGATCGCGCTCTGTCCGCGGCGCAGGGCTTCGGCGGTGGCGCGCAGGTAAATCTCGGTCTTGCCCGAGCCGGTCACCCCGTGCAGCAGGAATGGCAGATTAGCAAATTGGAAATTGGAAATAGGAGCTTGAAAGGCGCGCAGAATTTCTGCCAGCGCCGCATCTTGTGCGGGTGTCAGAATCAATTCCTGGTCTGCTTGTTTCCCTATTTCCCCGCCCCCCATCTTCCCCAGCGGATCGCGAAAAATCTCGGTTTCAAAGAGTCTGATCAGCCCGTGCTCGTCGAGTTCCTGCAAATCGGCCAGGTTACAGCCTGACGCGGCGTAAATCCAGGCCACGGCCACCGCTGCGGGTTCCTGAATCAGGAAGCGCAGCGCTTTTTGACGGCGTTCCAGCGTGGCAACAGTCTTACCCAAATCGGGCATGGCCGCTTCGGCCTGCTCCGGCGTGACGGCCAATTGCGCGGTGCGGATGAACTTGGGCCGCACGCTCGGCGGCGGCAAGATCGACTGGCTGCCCAAAATCGCCTGCCGGATCAGCCCCTGCGCCGATTTGCGCCATTCCACGCGCTCAAAATGCCGGTCAATCTGCCGCCCGCGCAATGGGCCGCGGGTTTCGAGCAGGTTGAGCAGTCGTTTCTGGATTTCGGGGAATTGTTTCTGGTCCACGCCCTTCCATCTCTCGGACAGGGTGTAAAGCACATCGGTCTGCTGCGAAAGTCCCGGCGGCAGCATCAAGTCGATCATCGAGGCCAGCGGGTTGAGCGTGGCCGCGGCCAGTTGGCGGGCCAGTTCAATTTGCGCCGCGGTCAGGACGGGTTCCGGGTCGAGCAGGTCGAGCATACTTTTGGTCTGCGCCACCGCGGCCTGTCCGAGCAGTTCAAGCACCACGCCCTGCACCGTCTGCGCTCCAAACGGAACGCGCACCAGGTGCCCAACCTCCACCCGCCCTTCCAACTCGGGCGGCAGGTGATAATCGAACTCCCCGCTGACGGCGGACACATTCACAGCAACACGGACGAAGGGTGGCATGGGTATGTGAAATACTGGGCAAAGAGGTGCTTAAACCTTTTTACCTGAATTAAACCTGACCAGCTTTCGCCAGTCGATCTCGTTGCTTAGCGTATAAAAATTTTTGCCAAATTCTGCGGTAAAAGCGTTGATTCTTCGGGCATAAGCCTGGTTGAATTCTTCATTGCGTTCTTTAGCGCGATGACCTAACGGTTCGATAATATCAGTGTAAAGATTTTCTTCCCCCGAGACAAATTCCCAAAATTCCTGGCCGCATAACTTGAAATAATCCCCTTTATTGGGTTGGTTGTCTTTTCCATAGCAGCAACCGTTGACCGCGATAACCTCTCGAATGCCGCCGCTTGTTCCTAAAACCCGCTTCGCTTTTTTGAAATCATCGCGCATTTTGCTCACTTGGCGGCTGTTGCCCCAATTTGGCCCCGATTTGATGGAAACGATGTAAAGTTTTCCATCTTTTTGGAATTCCAAGTCAATACCTTCCGCCGATGATTTTCGTCCGCCATAGACCTTTTCACAGACAAAGATAGCTAACCCTTCCAGAAACTCGCCAAAAATAGTTTCTTCCTGTGAAGAGAGATGCGCATCCAACAAGGTTTTTACCAGTTCTGCGCCAGTTAAAATGTTTTTGGCTTTGAACAGGTACACATTTTTACGTTTGAGAATTCCTTCCAGTTTCAAGCTATCTAGGCTTTGCAACCGGCGCTGATGAAAATTTCCAATATGTCCTTCGACATAAGCAACAACGTCATGCAGGTTTGTTTTCATCATACCCCTCTTTTTTTTCGAACAATCTTAACGCATGTGTTTGAATTTCGTTTTGCGCCATGTCGAAATATTGTGGCAATATCTCTATCCCTATCGAATTGCGCCCAAGACGTTGCGCTACGCGATTAGTTGTGCCAGATCCCATAAAAGGATCGAGAACGTAGTCATTTGGTTTTGTGAATAGTTTTATGAACCATTCGGGCAAATCTTCTGGAAAAACCGCGCTATGGTTTTTGTTTTTGGTTTCAGTGGCTAAATGCAATACGTTGGTGGGGTAAACCTTGTCCCTGCCAATCCAGTTGGCAACGCGTTTGCCAAAACCGCTTCCAACTTTGGAAGTGTCCCGAACTTTATCTGTTTTACTTAGGTTTTTTAAGCGGCGTTCAGCCCAATCACCCATCGGAACCATAACCTCTTCTTGGAACATCTGAAATTTGCGTTCTTTGTTGAACTGTAATAACCTTTCCCAAGAATCTCGGAATCGATTGGACCATTTCCCTGGGTAGCTGTTCTTTTTATGCCAGATGAACTCTTCCGTCCAGAGCCAGCCCTGCTGGCGCATGGTCATGATCAACTCAAGAACATAAGTGTGGCGTTCGCCCTCCACTACCTTTTCTTTGATGTTCAAAACGAAAGTCCCTGTAGGCTTAAGAACTCGCAACAATTCTTTGGTAATAGGTAAAAACCATTCCACATACTGATCTGGTTTAATGCCTCCATATGTGGCTGACCGGCTGTCAGCGTAGGGCGGTGACGTGAAGATTAAATCAATCGAATTATCCGGTAAAGTTTTTAGAATTTCCCGGCAATCACCATTAATTAATTCTGTTTTGATCTCTGGCATAGTTCTACCTTTTTCTTTTCTCCGTAATGATTATAACCGTTAGGGAATTTACCACCCCGCATTTTAAGGGCCTATCTTTACATTCCTAAAATCTGTATAATCTGTCCATGCTGCGTAACCTGCTCAAACTGGCCCGCCAAGACCGCCATCTGCACCCGCGTGTGGCGATTTACTATCTCACCGGGCAGTGCAACCTGAACTGCGCCTATTGCGAGGATTTCGGTTTACGCCGCAACGAGCAGAACCAGTCCCCGCTGCCGCTTGAACAGGTATTGCAAATCCTGCGCGTTGTCCGTTCGGGTGTGGATGCGCTCATGCTGACCGGCGGTGAGCCTTTGACGCATCCGGAGATTGACAAGATTATCCTCCGCGCCAAAAAAGAACTAAAGTTTCGGGAATTGACGTTAATCTCGAACGGATTCCTGCTCCCGCAGCATGAAGCCGCGCTCCCGGTCGTTGACCGTTTAATCGTCAGCCTGGACTCGCTCGACCCGCAGCTTTGGTCACAGACCATCGGCGCGCCCCTTGCCTCGGCAGAAACCATCCTATCGAATATCGCTTTTTACGCAAAATTACAGGCCAAATTCGGCTACCGGATGATTATCAACGCCGTCATCACCCCCGAAACCCTGCCCGGCGCGGAGGCTTTGCTGGAGTTTGCCCGCCAGAACCGTCTGCTGATTTCCTTCTCGCCGCAATCCTATAACAACTGGCCGCGCTACGAACTGACGGTTTCCCCCGCCTACCGGGAGTTGATCCAAAAACTGATTCAGCTCAAACGAGCTGGCGCCCCCATCCTGGGCAGCGACCTGTACCTCCGCGCCCTGGCCGCTTTTGAGCCTTATGACTGCTATCCCACACTAGTCCCGCGGATTTACCCGAACGGCGATCTGGCCTATCCCTGCCGCCCGCTCGAAAAAGCGGAAAACGGCCAGGGCGGGCGCGCCGTTAATCTCTTGAATGTCAAAAATTGGGACGAAGCCTGGGAGCTGGCGTCTGAAACTTATGGCCAGCCGCCGCGCACCTGTCACAGTTGCTTCCAGCAGTGCTACGCCGAACCCTCACTGATGGCAGCCAACCCGCTGCCCTGGCTGCTGGAGAGCTTGCGTTCCGGGGTGGATTTGAGCACTTATGCGCCAGGGTAAAACTTCCTTTGCTCGAACTATTCACCATTCACCTTTCGCCATTTACCCTATGACTTCTCCCGACACCCTCATCATCGGCTCCGGCGTTGCCGGTCTGACCGCCGCCCTGCACCTGGCCGAGCGCGGACTGAAACCGCTTGTCCTCGAAGCCGATCCGCGTTTTGTCGGCGGGCGGCTGGCGGGCGGTGAAGACGTGGAGGTGAACGGCTGGAAGTTCCGGCTGGAGCATGGCGTGCATGGCATCTGGTCGCAGTACCGCAATCTGCAGACCATGCTGGCGCGGCACAATTTGCGCCCGGTCTTTGTCCCGGCGCAGGAAGAATTATGGATTTACCGCGACAAAACGGGAGTGCGTTCAGCCTCGGTGGGGACGGCCATCCGGCACAGCTTGTTCCCTGCGCCGCTGCATTATCTCCAGCTTTTTCTGCGCCCGAGCTTTTTGCTGACCATCGACGTGCGCGATTGGTTGAAATTGCTGCATGTCTGGTCGGTCTTGATCATGTCGGTCGGCGTCGATCCCTTTGGCGAAGACCAGCCGCTCGAAGGCCAGATGCTGGGCGAATACATTGGCAAGTGGTCGCCAGCGCTGCGGGCCTTTTTTACCGGCCTGGCGCGGAATGGGCTTTCGACCCACGCGGATGAAATTCCGCTGGCCGGGTTCCTGGCTTTCCTGCGCTTTTATTCGATTTTACGGCGCGATGCCTGGGCTTTTTCATACCTCCCCGGAAATGGCGGGAGCGAGATAACGGAACCGCTCGCCGAACGAGTGAAGTCGCTCGGAGGGGAGATCCGGCTCGGGAAACGGGTGGACAGGCTGATGGGTGGAGCCGAAGGCTGGGCTGCCCAGAGCGGCGAGGAGACTTTTGCCGCAGACAACGTCATTTTGGCGGTCGATTCCGCAGCGGCGTCAGCCCTGATCCAAAACAGTTTTGGGGAAACCGACCTGTTTTTCCCGCGCAGCCTGTCGAACGCGATTGTGCGCCTGTGGCTTGATTGTTCACCGAAGGCCGGGCCGGAAGGCGGAATGTTTACCGGCGATTTTGTGATGCACAATTTTTTCTGGCTGGAACGGATGTACGCGCCCTACCGCAAGTGGCACCAGGCGACGGGCGGGTCGGCCATCGAAGTCCACATTTACGGGCCCGAGGAGATCCTGGCCCAGCCGGATGCACTGCTCCTGACCCAGGTCATCACCGATTTCTATCGAGGCTACCCGGACTTGCGCGGGCATCTGGTTTTCCAGCATTTGCAGCGCAACCTGGCGACGCACACCCTGCCAAGCCTGGGGCCAAAGGACAAACACCTGGGCGTTGGAACCCGCTGGCCGGGCTTGTTCTGCGCCGGGGACTGGGTGCGCGACCCCCTCCCGTCGTTTTTCCTGGAACGCGCCTGCGGGACGGGTATCAAGGCAGCCAATCTGGTGTTACAATCTCGTTCGCTTGAACCCTGGCCCCTGGTCGAGTATTTGCCGCCTGAGCCATTCGCTGGCTGGATTGAGAAGCGGATGAGGCGAGGCCGCCATCAGGCCAGAGGCAGGCGCAGGTAGTAAAATTGGGGAAGTGTCAACTTCTGTAAACTGAGGCAATGATGATTGATTTTGAAGCGCGAAAACCTGAAATGATCGCCTTGCTGAAAAGGCTGGTAGAGGCCGAATCTCCGTCGGAGAATAAAGCGGCGGTGGACCGGCTGGGGGCCCTGGTGGCCGAAGAATGCCGCCGCCTGGGTGCGGACGTGGAACTTGTACCAAATACTGTGACTGGCGACCATGTGATTGCGCGGTTCGGCCCTCACCCCAACCCCTCTCCCGCTGGGAAAGGGACAAAGGGTGAGGGGGTTTTGCTGATGCATCACATGGATACCGTCTTCCCGGTCGGCACGCTCGAGAAGATGCCTTTTTACGAAAAAGACGATAAAATCTTTGGCCCCGGCGTGCTGGATATGAAGGGCGGTATCGCCATTTCCCTGGCGGCGGTCGCGGCGCTGAAGGAAGCTGGTTTGTTGAAGCGGCCTGTGACCATCCTGGTGACCTCGGACGAGGAAATTGGCAGCGGCAGTTCACATGAATTGATCAAGAGACTGGCGCAGGAAGCGGCTCTGGCGCTGGTGCTGGAATCTGGCCTACTGGATGGCTCGCTGAAGACCTGGCGGAAAGGCGTGGGCGATTTCCTGGTCAAGGTGAAGGGCCGCGCCGCGCACGCGGGCGGGGCGCACGAAGAAGGCCGGAATGCCATCGAGGAACTGGCCCACCAGGTGCTGGCGATCCAAAAAATGACCGATTACACCAAAGGGACGACGCTCAACGTGGGCGTCATCAAAGGCGGCACGGTCAGCAACGTTGTCCCCGAAGAGGCTCTGGCCGAAGTGGATTTCCGTGTCCTGATGCCCGAAGAAGCCGCGCGCATTGAGGCGGCCATGCAGGCGCTTAAACCGGTCACACCCGAAACCACGGTGGAGGTCACCGGCGGGCTGAACCGTCCGCCAATGCCGGAAGATGACCTGATGAAGGCCACCTTCGCCAGGGCCAAATCGATTGCTGCAAAAATTGGGCTGGAGATTAAAGCGGGCGGCTCGGGCGGCGGCTCGGACGGGAACTTTGTCTCGCCGTTGGGCATCCCCCTGCTGGACGGGCTGGGAACCTATGGCGAGGGCCTGCACTCAGAGCGCGAGTATATCTTCACGCGCAGCCTGCCCGAAAGGGCGGCGCTGGTTGCGGCGCTGATCGAGCACTGGTAAAAATCAATCCCCGGAAAATTCCGGGGATTTTTTCTAAGCAGCAACAGGGAGCTGTTCTTCTTCAATCACGGGGGCGAAGCGCTCCTGGCGTCCAAGCCAGAGATGCAGGACAAAGTAACTGAAGGCCGAGACGGCGCACAGGCCGCCTCCGAGGTACCAGAGTAGGTTGGGGTTGTAGTTATCGAGAATCACCCCGGCCAGTCCGGGACCAATCGCCGAGGGGATCATCCAGACCAGGCCATAGACCGCCATGTAGCGACCGCGCATTTCTTCGGGCGCAAAGTTGGCGGTCAGGGTCTGGCTGGTGGGCATGATCAGCATTTCTCCGATCGTGATAATCACCACCGCCAGGATAAACAGCCAGTAGGCCGAAACCAGGCCAAACATGCTGAAACCAAGCACATAAAACAACGTGCCGAAGGCCAGCATCAAGAAAGGCGGGCGTTTTTTGATCACGCTCGAAACCCAGAACTGGAACAGGATGACGGTGATGGCGCTGGAACTCATCAGGAAACCATAGCCTTGCGGGTTAATTCCGTGATTATCGCGCAGGTAGACCGAGAGCGAGTTGTACATCTGGAGATAAACCATCCCCATCAGGATCGCCGCCAGGATAAAGGCCATGAAGGCGCCATCCCGCAGCACGCGGAAGTACCCGGCAAAAGTGGACAGGATATTTTCGCGGGCTTCCCTGGCTTTGGGCGCAGATTTTGTTTCTGGCATGTAAAGGTAGAACAGGACAGCCACACAGCAACTGATGATGGCGTCGGTCACAAAGAGCAGGAAGAAGGACCGGCTGGCCACGAACCCGCCAATCGTTGGGCCGATCAGCCAGGACATATTCGCCACCACGCGCAGGATGCCGAACCCTTCACTGCGTTTTTCCTCGGGCAGCAGATCGGCAATCATCGCCTGGTGGGCAGGCATGGCCAGATGGGAGAGCAGGCCGACGAAAATCGAGAGCGGGTAGAGCGCCGCCAGGGTATCGACCAGGCCAAGGGAGAGGGTGCTCAGGGCGCTGAAGACCAGCCCGAACAGGATCAGCCGCCGGCGGCCAAATTTATCGGTCAATGCGCCGCCCACCATGCTGCCGATCAACCCAAAGATGGAGAACAGGCCGAGGATGATCCCGGCGGTTGTCATCCCGACCTCGAATTTTTGGGTAATGTAGAGCGAGAAGAAGGGGAACAGGAGCGTCCCGCCGATGCCGTCGATAAAGTTGACGCCCACCACCACCCAGAATTTGCGTGGAAATTTATGATAGGTCTGGCTGAAAAGATTGACGAGTCGTCTCAACATGGGTTTATTCCTTCCAAAAAGTTAAAAGGAATTCAATCATAGCATATTTGTTCTGATAATTCACGGGTGATTTTGGTCTTTCCAGGATTTTGTGCACCCGGATGGCCGCTGTCTTTATTTCCCCTTGGCCTGGACCTTCGCCACGAATTTCTCCGTGTCGATCACGAAGCGCTCATGCAGCGCCGCGCCGATTTTCTCGACTTCATCCCAGGCTTCGACCTGAAAAGTGAGCTTGCGCCCTTCAACGGCGGTCAACTCGGCCCGCGCGCGGACAGTCATGCCAACCGGCGTGGCGGCCAGATGCTGCACATCGATGTGCCCGCCGACAGTGGTTTTCCCGGCTTCGAGCTGGCCTTCCAACGCTTTGACGGCGGTCGCTTCCATTAGACCGACCAGCGCCGGGGTGCTGTAGACCGGCACCAGCCCGCTGCCCCATTTGGCGGCGGTCTCGGCGTCAGTCACGGTGATCTTCAGTTCGGCGCTCAGGCCGGGGGTCAGAGTAGGCATACGAGGCTCCTGATTAAGAATTTACTGATTATAACGGTAGAGATAATCTTTGCAAAAAGTGCTATAGTTAGTATAGTTTGTGCTTCGACCACCTATAAATTATTAGATGGCTTGCGGATTCTGGTGAAATCGCACA
>DHVZ01000003.1 GCA_002412925.1 Anaerolineales bacterium UBA5195
TTCTGACAACATTTGCGTGCACACAGTGGAAGAAAAAATCTGGCGTTTTCCCAGGAACGTGGTATACTCTTGCGGCTCTGGAAACTCAGGGCATCCGCTTGGGACAATGTTTTGATTTTTCCGACCCCGCCAAGAGTGCGGGACGAGATGATTGCCCGATGCACGAATATCGGGCATTTTTGTTGCAAGGACGAGTTCCGCAGACGCGAGTCTGAGTGAGACTCATCCACAGGGATGGTCCGCCCGTGAGGGCCGATCGATGCAGGCAAGAATTTCGACGGAGTCATCAAAACGAATCCCTTTTCATAACTATGTCATTGCGAGCCGCCGTTCTTGGGCGGCGCGGCAATCTGCACTCGACCGGAGAAATCCGTTAGAGGGGAGATTGCTTCGCTCACCGGGTCTCGATACAGACGCTAAAATGCAGCGCCTTACTCGACCAGCGGCTCGCTCGCAATGACATAACACTTGGAGTTTTGATGACAACCGAATTTACCGTTCTAAACCTGCGCCCCGAGCTGGAGCAGGCCATTGTCGCGCTTGGCTATGAGGAACCCACTCCCATCCAGGCCGGAATGATCCCCCTCATGCTGAGCGGCGTCGATGTGATTGGCCAGGCCCAGACCGGCACTGGCAAGACCGCCGCTTTCGCTCTCCCCATTCTCAACAACCTGGAAACCGGCAAACGCGCCCCACAGGCGCTGGTCATGGCCCCCACCCGCGAACTCGCTTTGCAGGTGTCTCAGGCTATAACTACCCTCGGACAGTTTTGCCGGGTAAGGGTGCTGGCCGTCTATGGCGGCGCGCCTTACATCAAACAGATCAATGAACTTAAGCGCGGCGTGGATGTCGTCGTTGGCACCCCTGGCCGCCTGATTGACTTGATGAAACGCAACGTGCTCGATCTCAGCCAGGTCCGCACCGTTGTGCTGGATGAAGCTGACGAAATGCTCAGCATGGGTTTCATCGAAGATATTGAAACCATCCTGGCGGCCACCCCCGCCGAACGCCAGACTGCGCTTTTCTCGGCTACCATGCCGACTCCCATCCGCCGCCTGGCCGACAAATATATGCGCGACCCGCAGTCGGTCACCATCCGGAATGAGCAGATGACGATTGCCGCGACGGAACAGCGCTATTACCTGGTCAACGAGCGCGAGAAAACCGCCGTTTTAACCCGACTTTTCGAAGTGGAGGAGATTTCCTCCGCCCTGATTTTTGTCCGTACCCGCGCTGGGACCGGCGAACTGGCCAATGAACTCTCCACCCGCGGCTTTCCTTCGGAAGCCCTGAATGGTGACCTCAGCCAGGACGCGCGCGAACGCACCCTTGGCCGTTTCCGCGCCGGGCAGGTCAAGGTGCTTGTTGCCACCGATGTCGCCGCGCGCGGCCTCGATATCGATGATATTTCGCATGTCTTCAACTATGATATGCCCGAAGACTCCGAAATCTACGTCCATCGCATCGGTCGGACGGGACGCGCCGGGAAAACCGGGATCGCCATTACACTGGCAACACCTTTCGAGAAGCGCCGGATTAAGGACATCGAACGCTTTGCCCGCACCAAACTGACTCAGGGCGCCATCCCCACCACCGAGGAAATCCTCGCCCTGCGTGAAGGCCAGATCGTCAAGCAGATCACTGTCTGGCTGACGCGTGGACGCTGCAAAACGGAACGCGCCATCGTTGATAAACTGGTGGCTGAGGGCGTTGACCCCCTCGAAATCGCCGCCGTCGCCTTGAAAATTGCCCGCGGCGACGAGAAGCAGCGTCCGATTGCCCCGATTACCGAGCTGAATGAAATCCGCCCAGCCCGCCCGGTCCGTGGCGGCGGCGTCCGGCGTGATTACGCCGAGAAACGCCCCTTCACCGAAAAACGCGCCTTTGGCGGCGAAAAACCACGTTTTGAACGCCCAGCCCACATTAAAAGCCATGAAGGTTTCCCCGGCGCCAAATTTGGCGGCGCCTCCCACGAACCGGGCATGGTCCGCCTGGCGATGAGCATGGGCAAGATGCACGGCATTCGCCCCTCGGATGTGGTCGGCGCGATTGCCTATCATGCGGATATCCCCGGCAATACGATTGGTAAGATTTATATCGACGAAGAACGTACCCTGGTTGACGTGCAGGAACAGTTCGTCGGGCAGGTGCTGGCGAAAACGGGCAAATACAGCATCCGCAAACAGGCGTTTACCGTCGAAAAGGCGTGAGCGCACAGTAAATAAGACTCCAATAAAAAGTAAAAGCAGAGGCCACGAAGCCTCTGCTTTTTGTTCGCCTCATTCCTTGTTGCTGTACTTTACCCGCCTTTGGCTAATAGCGCCGCCCCGACAATCCCAGCTTCATTCAGGAACTGCGCCTTGACGACCTTTGTTTCCACGGTCAACAAAGGGATATATTTGTCGGAATTCTTGCTGATCCCGCCGCCGATGATGAACAGATCGGGCCAGAAAAGCTTTTCCATCCGCAGCAGAAAGCGGTTCAGCCGCCTGGCGTATTCTTCCCAGGAGAGATTTTCTCGCACGCGCGCAGCGTCCGAGGCGCGCGTTTCGGCGTCTTCTCCCTTGATCCGCATGTGTCCGAATTCAGTATTGGGGAGCAGCCTGCCCTCAGAGAAGACGGCTGAACCGATGCCGGTTCCCAGGGTCACCATGATGACTGTCCCATTTTGGTCCTTACCAGCGCCGAAGGCCATTTCAGCCAGCCCGGCCACATCCGCGTCGTTGCCGACAGTCACCTCGCAGCCGGTCGCCTGGGTCAGGACATCGTCGGCGTTCAGCCCGATCCAGGCCGGGGAAATGTTCGCCGCCATTTTGACAATCCCGTGCTTGATTGGCGCCGGGAAGCCAACCCCTACCGGGCCAGTCCACCCAAAGTGTTTGACAATTTCATCCATGACGCGCGCCACAGCCTCCGGCTCGGCGCCTTTGGGGGTCTTCAGGCGGAAGCGGTCAGCGGTCAGCGCTCCGGTTTCGAGATTGACCGGCGCGCCTTTGATACCCGAACCACCTACATCAATGCCAAGAATCTCCATAATGCCTCCTGCTATTTTCGGGCCTCTCCTATTCGTTTCTTGATCTACTGATGATGAAATTGTATCCCTAATTCGCCAGGAATGGGAGAACAAGCTGTTAAAACAAAAGCGGGATAAACAATATCCCGCTGGGTATTGAATTCGATCATTTGTTTATAAATAGCTGAATCTTTCGGGCCAAAAGATGGCTGGTGTTCAATAATCCGGTTCAGAAAGTTACGCAGTACTCTGTGAGAATCAGCAGTGGGTGAGCTTATTGGCCCACCCACTGAAACTGACTACTGATAACTGGTCACTGAGTACTGATCACTGCTTTTACCCGTAACGCTGCATGAACTTTTCCATGCGCCGCAGGGCCTCTTCGATTTTCTCGTAGGCGGTGGCGTAGGAACAGCGCACAAACCCTTCGCCGCCCTTGCCGAAAGCATTGCCGGGGACAACGGCGACATGCTCTTCGTGGAGCAGTTTCTCGGCGAAGGCCTCGTCGCTCATCCCCGAGGCTTTGATGTTCGGAAAGGCATAGAAGGCACCGCGCGGCTCAAAGGTGGTCAGTCCGAGTTTGTTCAGGCCGCCGACGATTAGCTTGCGGCGGCGGTCGTACTCGGCCACCATTTCGTCCACGTAGCTGTCGGATTTCAGGGCTTCGATGGCAGCGTCCTGGGCCGTCGTCGGCGCAGACATGATCGTGTACTGGTGGATGCGCACCATGCCCTGGATGATTTCCGCCGGGGCGGCGGCAAAACCGATCCGCCAGCCGGTCATGGCATGGCTCTTCGAAAATCCGCCCAGCAGGACGGTGCGTTTCTTCAGTTCTTCGCCCAAGGCTGGGAAGCAAACGTGCTTGAAGCCATAGACCAACCGGTCGTAAATTTCGTCGGAAACCACCATCAGGTCGTGTTCGATGGCGATCTTGGCAATTTCGAGCAGCGTTTCGCGCTCGGCCACCGCGCCGGTTGGGTTGCTCGGGTAGCCGATGAAAATGACCTTGGTGCGCGGGGTGATCGCAGCGCGGATTTCGTCCGGGTCCACCTGGAAGTTGTTTTCCATCTTGCTGGGGATTTCCACCGGCACGCCGCCAGCCAGGTAGACTTCCGCTTGATACGAGACAAAGCAGGGGGTGGGGATGATGACTTCGTCGCCGGGGTCGAGCAGGGCCACAAAGGTCAGGTAGAGGGCTTCCGAAACACCCACCGTTGCAATGACTTCAGTTGCTGCGTCATATTTGACGCCATACAGCCGCTGCAAGTTGTCTGCGATTCCCTGGCGCAGTTCCAGCTTGCCCGAATTGGAGGTGTAATGGGTTTCACCGGCTTGCAGCGAACGCACCCCCGCTTCAAGGATCGGTTTCGGAGTAGTGAAATCCGGTTCGCCGATGCCGAGCGAGATGACATCCTTCATTGTCGCGGCAATATCAAAAAATTTGCGGATGCCGGAGGGCTTCAGCCCTACGACCCGTTTGGAAAGATATTTTGCGCTATCGACTTCCTGCATGGTTCCTCCTTGGAACTCGAAATTGTTATCAGCATTTCATGAAAATTGAAAGATTTCCCGAAAACAGGGGTGCTGGCGTACCGCCCGCACCCCTGTTTTCGGGCCTCTCTTGGTAATTTCGTGGTTTACTGACTATCATTCTAAGGCAATTGGAACTTAATTTGCAGGACAATATGTCACTATATCTTGCGTCGTTGTTCACTTAAAGCTGGATGCTGGAGTTATCTCCAATGTTGACCGTCTTGGGATGCCCCTCCACCCTGGCGTTCCTGCCGATAAATGAGCCATCCAGCACTGAATCAGTCACCGCTGCGCCATCATCCAGGATGCTGTTGCGGATCACGCAGCCGGTCACTTCGCAATCCGAGCTGATAGAAACATGCGGCCCGACCACGGAACCTTCGACCAGTGCTGTAGGATGAATGTACACTGGCGGGAGGATGGTCACACCCTGGCGTGTGGCCGCTTCAGTGGAGTTATCGCGTCCATGCTCGAGCATATACCGGTTCGTTTCGAGCGTGGCTTCGATAGTGCCGGTATCCAGCCAGACCTCCACACTCTGGGTGCGCATCTGTGTGCCGTGATCGAGCATGATGTTGATCGCATCGGCCAGGAAGTATTCGCCTTTCAACTGGATGCCGCGCTTGATCTGTTCGTCGATTGCAGAAACCAGGTCTTCGCCCTTTTTGAAATAATAACAGCCCACCAGCGCCAGGTTGTTTTCTTTCGTTTGTGGCTTTTCGATCAGGCGGACGACCTCGCCGGTTTTATCCACTTCTGCAACCCCGAAACGCCGCGGATCCGGGACGGCCTTGACCCAGGCCACCCCGTCGCTTTTTTCTTTGGCGAGGAATGAGAAATCCGTCTCGAGCAGGGTATCTGAAAAAACCATGATGGTTGGGCCGTTGAGGTGATGACGCGCCAGCCAGAGGGCATGACTCTGCCCCTTCATCTCTTCCTGCACAACATAATGGGCCTTTACCTGTGGATATTGTTTTTTAACATAAACCGGGATTTGTTCTCCCAGGTGCTGCCCGATGATAAAGATATATTCCGTATTTTTCGGGTCCGGGATGGTCTTGAACATATCCATCAGGTGGTCAAAAGATGGTTTTCCGGCCACGCCCACCAACGGTTTGGGTTTGCTCCAGGTCTGTGGGCGCATGCGCGTGCCAAAACCTGCCATGGGAATGACGATTTTCAGCGTGTCAGACAAAGTATTCCTCCTCCAGGTGACAAGGTTTTTATTTTAGGGTAGTCAAGTTTGCCAGGCTGGCAGCCAGGCGTTTGATGCCCACGCTATTGAAGACCACATCGACGATTTCGTCGCTGTCCTGTGCGCGGCTGTCGAGCACAATCCCTTCGCCCCAGACCGGATGTTTGACGCGCATCCCGGCCCGGAAGGTCAACTCGACGATTTTGATCGGTCGCGAGGGCGAGGGCAAAATCCAGGCGGACTTCTCCGTCCCGTAGCTGGGCTTCCGTTTCCCGGCCCGGCTCTGCCCGCTGACGAGCGCCGCCGGTAAATCTGAGAGGAAACGCGACTCGATCGTATCCTCGGCATAACCCCGCCCGCCCCGGCGCATGGCGCGCAGGATGTACAGACGGTCTTTGGCCCGGGTGATGCCCACATAGAACAGGCGGCGCTCCTCTTCCATTTCTTCCGGCTCATCAAAGGAGCGGCTGTGCGGCAGGAGGCCATCATCCAGCCCGACGATAAAAACGACGCCGAATTCCAGTCCTTTGGCGGCGTGCAGGGTTAACAGCGTTGGGACGTTCCCTTCGCTGATGGTGTCCTGATCAGAGACGAGGGCCACATTTTCCAGGAATTCGGTCAGAGGGCGGTCTTCATATTCATCGGCCAGGCGGTGCAACTCAACCACGTTCTCCCAGCGTTCCTTGCCTTCGTCAGTGCCATCGTCCAAATGTTCTTTATAATGAATATCCTGGGCAATCCGGTCAAACAGTTCGGAGACAGTATAAGTGGAGACCAACCCACGCCAGGCCGAAAACAGCCCGCCGAAATCGGCCAGGGGCAGGGCCGCCCGCCCGGTAAAATGGGAAAAATACGGGGAGTCTGAGCCGCGCGCCAGGTCGAGCAGCACATCGCCGGGGGTTACGTTTGCCGCGCGCGCAGCGGTATGCAGCGCCAGGAGGGTCTTATCCCCAATCCCGCGCGGCGGGACATTGATCACGCGTGCCAGCGAAATCTCGTCATCCTTGTTCTGCACCAGGCGCAGGAAGGCGATCAGATCCTTGACTTCGCGGCGGCCATAGAAACGCTGCGCTCCCACCAGCCGGTAGGGCAGGCGCGCCTGGAGGAAGGCTTCTTCGAGCAGGCGCGACATGGCATTCGTGCGGTACATCACGGCGCAGTCGCCGGGTTCGTACTGGCGGCTGGCGACCAGCTGGGCAATGGTATCGACCACAAAACTGGCCTCACCATAATCGTCGAGCGCTTCATAAAAGACGATTTTTTCCCCAGCGCCCCGCTCGGTGAACAACTGTTTGCGCTTGCGCCGTGGGTTGCGATCAATGACGGCCATGGCCGCGTCGAGGATGGTCTGTTTGGAGCGGTAATTCTGTTCCAAAAGGATGGTCTGGCAGCTGGGATGGTCTTCTTCGAAGCGGAGAACGTTCCGATAATCTGCCCCGCGCCAACGGTACACTGATTGATCCGGATCCCCAACGCAAAAAACATTGTGGTACGCCGATGACAAGTGCTTGATCAGGTTGTACTGGGCAATATTCGTGTCCTGAAACTCATCAACCAAAACGTGGTGAAAGCGCTGGGCATATTTTTCGCGGACATCCGGGTTATCAGCCAGCAGGTTGGTGGTCATCAAGAGCAGGTCGTCGAAGTCGACGCCGTTGGAGGCCACGATCAATTCCTGGTAACGCTTGTAGATGCGCTTGACGGCCTCGTCGCGGTAGGTGACGACGGGGAAATCCTCCGGGCCGATCAGCTCGTTCTTGGCGCGCGAAATCGCGGCGTGGACAGCCACCGGGCGGTAAAGTTTCTCGTTGAGATTCAACTCGCGGATGGCGTTTTTGACCACCGACTGCTGGTCGTCGGCGTCGAAAATGACGAAATCGGAACTGACGGGCAGTCTTTCAGCCTCGCGGCGCAGGATGCGCGCGCAGGTGGAGTGGAAGGTGCCGAGCAGCAACCCGCGCGTCATCTCTTCGCCCAACAACTGCTGGACGCGGTGTTCCATTTCGCGGGCGGCCTTATTTGTGAAAGTGACCGCCAGCATCTGGTAAGGGCGCACGCCCTCGTAGCCGATCAAGTAAGCGATGCGCTGGGTCAGCACGCGGGTTTTCCCGGAGCCGGGGCCGGCCAGCACGAGCACCGGGCCTTCGCCCGCCGTGACGGCGCTTTTTTGGGCAGGGTTGAGTTTTTCGAGGAAGTTCATAGCGGGGTCATTATAACAAAAGTAGGGGCGACCCAATGGGTCGCCCCTACCCGCATTTCGGGTTTACAGTTGGGATGTGCAGCTCGGGCAGCGGGTGGCCTTGAGCGGGATTTCGGTGTAGCAATATGGGCAGGGCTTGGAGGTTGGTTCGGGGGCAACCACTGGTGCAGGTTTTCTCATCCGGTTCATCTGGCGGATGACAAGGAATACTACGAAGGCCACAATAATGAAGTCAAAGACGGTATTCAGGAACAACCCATAGTTGAAGGTGGCAGCGCCAGCGGCTTTGGCATCTTCCAGGGTGGCATAGCCTGTTCCAGAAAGGTCGATAAACAGGTTGGAGAAATTGACTTTTCCGAGCAACATACCGATCGGCGGCATGATAATGTCGTTGACCAAAGAAGTGACAATTTTTCCAAACGTGCCGCCGATGATCACCCCAACCGCCAGATCGATCACATTGCCGCGCAGCGCAAATTCCTTGAATTCCTTGAGCATTCCTGCCTCCTTTGGGTAGTATTTCAGCATTGTAACGTTCCGGTGGGGGGCTGTCAACGAGAACAACGCAACAGGGCCAAAAAATGGCCTTGCGAAGCGCATCCTACCCAGGTAGCGGGGAAACCAGTTCTCCAGTAGGGTTTTATTCACGCCCGGGTGGGGTAGAATTGACGCTCTTGCGAATTAGTGTATAATCCCCAAGACGTGTATTGTCCTGATACTTCGGTAGCGCGTTCAAAAACCAATTAAAGAAGGATAACGCAGATGCCCGATTTGATACTGGATGTCCAGGGGCTCGAGACGCAGTTCAAAACTCCTGAGGGAACTGTTCATGCGGTGAATGGAGTTTCCTTCAAATTGAAAGAAGGAGAAACGCTGGGGGTTGTAGGAGAAAGTGGTTGCGGTAAAAGTGTGACCATGCTTTCCATCATGCGTCTGATCCCCACCCCACCCGGGAAAATTACAGCTGGAAAAGCCATTTATCGTGGCAAAGATTTGCTGAAGATGTCCAAGGATGAGATTCGGCATGTCCGTGGAGCACAGATTAGTATGATTTTCCAGGACCCGATGACATCCTTGAACCCGGTCTTGACCATCGGTCGGCAATTAACCGAGCCGCTTGAATTGCACCTTGGCATGAACCAGGAGCAGGCCAGGCGGCGTTCTGTTGAATTGCTTGAAATGGTTGGGATTCCGAAAGCCAAAGATCGGCTCAATGATTATCCGCATCAATTTTCGGGCGGGATGCGCCAGCGCGTGATGATTGCGATGGCGCTGGCCTGCAATCCGCAAATCCTGGTTGCTGACGAGCCAACCACTGCGCTCGATGTCACGATCCAGGCCCAGATTGTTGAACTGGTCAAGCGTCTGCGCGACGAGTTGGGCATGGCTGTGATCTGGATCACCCATGACCTCGGTATCGTCGCCGGGCTGGCCCAGCGCGTGATGGTCATGTACGGCGGGTTCATCATCGAAGAGTCTGGCGTAAACGACCTGTACGCCAATCCAAAGCACCCCTACACCATCGGTCTTTTGGGCAGCCTGCCTCGAATTGACTTTGACGAGAAGCAGCGTCTCTTCTCGATTGACGGCTTGCCTCCGATGTTATTCAGCAAGCCAACTGCCTGCCCGTTTGCGCCGCGCTGTAAGTGGGTGCTGGAACGCTGCTGGAAAGAAAACCCTGTTTTGGAAGAAGTTGCTCCCGAGCACAAAGTTGCTTGTTGGGTAGATGTCAAGAGTGGGAGAAGCCTCGAATGACCGCCGATGTCCTTTTACGCGTTGACAACCTTGTTAAACATTTCCCGATTTATCGCGGCTTTTTGCAGCGCCAGGTTGGGGCCGTCCGCGCAGTGGATGGCGTCTCCTTCGAGGTCAAGCATGGCGAGACGCTGGGCTTGGTGGGCGAATCAGGCTGTGGCAAGTCCACCACCGGGCGCTCTATTTTGCAGCTTTACCGGCCCACTTCCGGGCATGCCTACTATGAAGGCACCGATTTGGTTTCTCTTCAAGGCGAAGAGCTGCGCAAGATGCGCCGCAAAGTACAGATGATCTTCCAGGATCCGTATGCCAGCCTCAACCCGCGCATGACGATCGGCGAAATTATTGGTGAGCCGTTGCAGGTTCATAATGCCGCCTCGAAAAGCGAGATGCAGGACCGGGTGGCGCAATTGCTTGAGCTTGTGCGCTTGAACCCCTCTTTTTCGGTGCGCTATCCGCATGAATTTTCCGGTGGACAGCGCCAGCGCGTCGGGATTGCCCGCGCCCTGGCCCTCCAGCCCTCCTTTATCGTCTGCGATGAGCCCATCTCGGCACTGGATGTTTCCATCCAGGCCCAGGTGGTCAACCTGCTCGAGGATTTGCAGAAGGAATTCCACCTGACCTACCTGTTCATTGCCCACGATTTGTCGATGGTCCGCCATATCAGCGACCGCGTGGCTGTCATGTACCTGGGGATCATCGTGGAACTGGCTGATCGACAGACCCTGTATAACAGCCCGCTGCATCCCTATACCCAGGCTCTGCTTTCGGCAGTGCCGATTTCTGATCCGCTGTTGGAACAAAAACGCCAGCGCATTATTCTTGAAGGTGATGTTCCGTCTCCTGTCAATCCGCCTTCCGGCTGCCGCTTCCGCACGCGCTGCCGGATTGCGAAAGATTTTTGCGCTGATTCACAACCCGAGTTTCGCGAGGTGCAGCCCGGTCACTTTGTGGCTTGCCACCTGGTTTAGCCAGCTTAACCATACTCATCTGAAGGAGGTGATGCGCTGACCCAAAGTCAAAAGATTCACAACCACGTTTCGTACTGTAGTCCAATCCGTTTCTTTACTATGTGAGGAGAAGAAATATGCGTAAGATTTTTGCTGTAATGAGTTTCCTGGTGGTTGCCAGCATGCTGATCACCGCATGTGGTGGCCCTGCTGCCCCCCAGACGGTCGTTCAGACCGTGGTCGTAGAAGGCACTCCGCAAGTGCAGGTCGTTGTTGCGACCCCCGCTCCTGAAGAGAAGCCCGCTGTTCTGCGCATCAATCTCGGTAGCTATCCCGACATCATTGACCCGCAGAAGTCATCCTTCGTCAACGAAATTGCGCATCTCAAGTTGATGTACGAAGGCCTGACCAAGTTCGATGAGACACTCGCAACCGTCCCCGGCGCCGCTGAAAAGTGGGAATACAATGCTGATGCGACCGTCTTGACCTTCACCCTGCGCAAGGACCTGAAATACCATGATGGCAGCTTGCTGAATGCCATGCGTTTCGCTTATGCCCTCAAGCGCAATATCAATCCCGAGACCGCTGGCGAATATGCCGCGATCACGGATGAAATTAAGGGCGCTCCCGAATGGCGCGGTGGCGATGCTGCCGCCGAGGCGATCGTTGATGAGAGCGTCAAGGCTTCTCATGCCGATGGTGCCGCCTGCGTGGATTATGAAGACGCTGCCTGCGATACCCTGACCCTGACCCTGGGCAAGCCGGCCCCCTACTTCCATACCATCATGGGCATCTGGGTGGCTTTCCCCGCCAAACAGGAACTGATTGAAGAAGGCGGCGAAATCTGGTGGAACAGCTCCAAGTTCCAGGTTGGAAATGGCCCCTACGTTCTCGATGCGCTTGAGCCGTTTGTGCGCGCTCACTTCAGCCCGAACGCCAATTACTGGGGCGGCGTTGGCAAAGTTGACATCGAATACAGCTACATCACCGATTCTGCGGTTGCTTTCGAAGCCTACAAGAACAACGAGTTCGATATCATCGCCGCCGCGTCTGAAGATATCACCACGATTAAAGCTGATCCTCAGTTGAGCCAGGAACTGCTCCAGTACCCCGGCTCCTGCACCTTTGCGGTCAATTACCACCTGCAGAAGGAACCCTTCACCGACAAGAAAGTTCGCGAAGCTTTCGTTCAGGCGCTTGACCGTGAGGCTTGGGTGCGCGATGTCCTGAAGGGCGTTGGCTCCCCGACCCAGACCTGGATTCCCAAGGGCTATCCTGGTTACAAGGAAAACGAAACCCGCTGGGGCTTCGATCCCGAAAAAGCCAAGGCCGCCCTGGCTGAATCCAGCTATGGCAGCGCGGACAAGCTTCCCGAAGTTACCCTGACCTTTGGCGACACCCCCCGCAACCGCTCCCGCAATGAGTGGCTGGCTGCGAAGTACAAGGAAGTCTTGGGCGTGGATGTGAAACTCAACCCGGTTGAGCCCACCACCTACACCGCCCTGACCAAGGATATCAAGACTGCCCCGCAGACCTACATCCTCGGCTGGTGCGCAGACTACCCGGATCCCCAGAACTGGCTGAGCGTCTACTGGAAGACCGGCGGCTTTGGCGAACGCATTGCCTACTCGAATGCCGACTTCGATGCCCTGGTCAATGCGGCCGATGTCGAACTCGACCCCGCCAAGCGCGCTGACCTCTACCAGCAGGCCCAGGATGTGCTGGTTGACAGCCTCCCCGGCGCTTTCTTCTGGAACAATATCAACAGCTACATGGTCAAGCCGTGGGTGAAGGGCGTTGTCACCACCCCGCAGGATTCCGGCTGGGCTGGCGATATCAATCCCGAAGGCATCACCATCGATACCTCGATGATGCCGTAGTTTCAAGACGATCAGGCTGCGCATCCACAAAATGAATGCGCAGCCTATGCAAGAAAGGGGCCTGGCAAGCGAAAGTTTGCCAGGCCCTCACTCCCCTCGATCCTTTCGGAGGTGCGCCCCGATGTTTGCATACCTGGTTCGTCGTTTACTCTGGTTGATTCCCGTCATTTTTACTGTCGCCCTGGTGACCTTTGTCCTGATGCATAATGCCCCAGGCGGCCCCTGGGATCGTGATATCAATACGAGACAGGTTGACCCGACCACCCAGGCCAGACTGAACGAACATTATGGCCTGGATAAGCCTCTCTGGCGCCAGTTTACCGCCTATTTGGTTGGCGATGTCAATAAAGATGGCGCTTTTATCTGCGGCCTGGTCTGCGGCAATATGGGGCCATCCTATCGCGTCCGTGGCCGCACCGTTCAGGACATCTTATTCCAACCCCCTGAGGGCAAACCATTCTGGTACAGCCGCTTTGGGTATTCTGCGCGCTTGGGCCTGGGGGCGCTCAGCATTGCCATTCTTGTGGGCATCCCGATCGGCACAATCGCCGCGCTTAAGCAGAATACCATCATTGATTATGCCAGCCTGTTCCTGGCGACGGCGGGGATTTCTATTCCAAGTTTCGTCATGGCAATTTTCCTGATTATCATCCTGGCTTCCTGGCTGCATCTGATCAGCGTGGTTCCAAAAACCTGGGATACGCTTCAGCCATGGATTCTGCCCGCGGTAGTGCTCGGGTTTGGCACAACCGCTTTTACGGCTCGCCTGACGCGTTCATCGATGCTCGAAGTCATGCGGATGGACTATATCCGCACGGCGCGCGCCAAGGGCCTGGCCGAGCGCGTGATCATTATTCGGCACATGATTAAAAATGCGCTTATCCCGGTCGTCACCATTTTAGGCCCCGCCCTGGCGGGTTTGGTGACTGGCTCGTTCATTATCGAGACCATGTTTGGGTTCCCTGGCATGGGCCGCGCCTATGTGCTGGCGATTGGCCAGCGCGATTATTCGATGATTTTGGGGACAACGCTTATTTATGCGGTTCTGGTCGCGATTGCCAACCTGAGTGTGGATGTTGTTTACGTGATGATCGATCCGCGTATTCGCCTGGAAGACTAGGAGTTTCAGATGACCACTGCTGAAAATTCAAACCAAATCCCCGAACTGGACATGCTGCGCCCAAGCCGCAGCCTGATGCAGGATGCCTGGGCCCGCCTGGTCCGCAACAAGGCGGCGGTGATGGGCATGTTCATCATTGCCTTTTTTGCCCTGATCGCAATTTTTGCGCCCCTGGTTGCCCCGCACAATCCTCTCAAAATCAACGATAACATGGGTTACCTGCCGCCTGCCTGGGTCAAGCTCTCCGGTTCCGGCACAACCGGGAACCCGGCCTTCCCCCTGGGCACCGATACCCTGGGGCGGGATGTGATGAGCCGGGTGATCTATGGCGCCAGGGTTTCGATGGTCGTCGGTTTTGTTCCCACCACCATTATCCTGCTCGTTGGAACGTTCATCGGCATGCTGGCGGGTTACACCGGCGGCAAGGTCGATAACCTGCTGATGCGCCTGACGGATGTCATCTACGCCTTCCCCGACCTGCTGTTCTTCATCATCGTGATGATCTCCCTGCGTGATACCTGGATCGGACAATTGCTGAATGGCTTGTTCCTGTTGTTTATCGCCTTGGCCATTGTGAACTGGGTGGGCGTGGCCCGTTTGGTGCGCGGACAGGTTCTGTCTTTGAAAGAAAAAGAATTTGTCGAGGCTGCGCGCTGCATCGGCGCCAAAGACTCACACATCATGTTCAAGCACATCCTGCCGAACACGTTGGGGCCATTGATCGTCAGCGCCGCCTTCAGCATCCCTGGCATGATCATTACCGAAGCCATTTTGGGCTATCTCGGGATTGGTCTGCGCCCGGCAACTGACCCAAAAGCAGTTTTCGTGACCAGTTGGGGAGCGCTTTTGCTCGAAGGACAATCGGCCATCAATGCCCAGCCGTTTATGCTGTTGGTCCCGGCTGTCTGTGTTGCCCTGGTTGTGCTGGCCTTCACCTTCCTGGGTGATGGTTTGCGCGATGCGCTCGACCCGCGCATGCGCGGCACGCAATAAGCTGCGCTTGCTGGATTGGATAAGATAGGATAGGATTCAGGCGCACCTGAATCCTATCTTTTTTATGGAGCTGCCATGTCCAGGAATACTCATTTCCTGCTAAGTTGTGCCCTGGTTTTGGGATTACTGTTTTCATCCTGTAGTTTGCCGGAAACCCAAACCGCTGAACCTGTTCCCGTCATCCCTGCGGCTGTGACCCCCAGCCTTGAGCCTGTTCCGACCGCCACCGCGCTTCCACGCACGCTGACAGTTTGTCTCGGGCAGGAACCCAACAGTCTTTACCCGTTTGGAACGCCCAACATGGCTGCGCGCAGCGTGCTGGGGGCGATCTATGATGGCCCGATCGACACTTTTACGAATGGCTACCAGGCCGTCATTCTTGAAAACATCCCCTCGCTTGAAAATGGTGACGCGCAACTGGCGGCGGTGACTGTCAAGCGCGGCGATTCTGTCGTCGATGCAGATGGGAACCTGTCCGTTCTAGATCTGGGCGTGACGGTTTTGCCAAGCGGCTGTACGGAGGCCGCCTGCGCTGTCAAATACAACGGCGCAAACACCCTGCAAATGGATCAGTTGGTGGTTACTTATCGCCTCTTGCCCGGTTTAACCTGGTCGGACGGGGAGACATTAACCTCTGCCGATTCTGCCTTCGCCTTTAAACTGGCCTCTGACGTGGCCACCCCGGGTTCGAAGTACCTGATCGACCGCACCCAGGCTTACGAAGCGGTGGACGAACGCACCGTCCAGTGGTGGGGGCTGCCCGGTTTCGTTGACCCGACCTACGCGGACAATTTCTGGCCGCCGTTCCCCAAGCATTTGTGGGGAGAAGTTTCCGCGGCTGAGTTGGCCCTGGGCAACGTCAAGACGCATCCCCCGGTTGGCTGGGGGCCGTATGTTTTCAAGGATTGGTCTGCCGGGGAATATATCCGCCTCGAGAAAAACCCTTACTACTTCCGCGCGGCTGAGGGTCTGCCAAAGTTCGAGACCCTGATTTATCGCTTTATTAAAGATGCCCCAACCGGTATCAGCGCATTAATCGCGGGTCAATGTGATCTCCTGGATACCAGCCTGCGATTGGATGGGCAGATCGATCTGCTGACTGAATTGGAACGCAATGAACAGGTTAAGTTGGTCACATCGACGACCCCGTTGATAGAACGCCTGGATTTTGGCATTCTCCCTGCCTCCTATGATGACGGCTATGCCCCCGGCATTGGGGATCGACAGGATATTTTTGGGGATGTTCGTACCCGTCAGGGGATTGCCTATTGTCTCGACCGCCAAACAGTGGTCAACACTGTTCTTGGGGGTTTGTCACAGGTCCCGGATACTTTCGTCTCCCCGTCACATCCTTTGTTCAATCCGCAAACGGCAATATATCCCTTCGATGTGAATAAAGGGCTTGAATTGCTCAAGCAGGCAGGCTGGGTTGACCCGGATAATAACCCGGCCACACCGCTGGTCGCGGCGAACGTCAATAATGTGGCCCTCGGAATTCCGCTGGTGGTGAATTACCTCACCACTTCTGCCTTGCAGCGGCGGCAGGCCAGCGAGATTTTGTCAAAATCGCTGGGACAATGTGGAATTGGGGTCAACCTGGAATACGTCAGCCAGGATGAACTTTATGCTCCTGGCCCTGCTGGCCCGTTGTTTGGGCGCAGTTTCGACCTGGCCGAATACGCCATCGGGAATGTAGGCACAGAACCGCCTTGCGCCTGGTTCTTGAGCGACCAGATCCCTGCGCGTCCTAATCAATGGATTGGCCTGAATATCAGCGGGTATTCAAACACAGATTATGATGCCACCTGCCAGAAAGCGCTGAAAACACTGCCCGATGATGCGAATTACCAAGATGCCTATGCCCAGGCGCAGTCCATTTTTGCCAATGATCTGCCTTCGGTGCCGCTCTATATGCGCATCAAGGCCGCTGCAACCCGGCGCGATCTATGCAATTTGACGCTCGATGCTTTTGCCATCAATGACTTGTGGAATATCGAAGAACTGGATTACAACCCGTCTTGCAAAAAGTAGGAAATAATCTGGCTGCCTCTCTGAAAAAGCAATTTTAGTACCTCATGAAAGCTGGGAGAACTTCCGATTTTCGGGCATCTTCAAGAAGTTTCATGAACTACTGAATTTCTTCTAAAAGAGTGCGTTGCACTATCTGCGCACTTTGAGAGAGGCCCCAGGTAATATTACGTTACTGACTTAAGTAATCCTGGGGAACTGCTTGTCATATGACATCAGCAGTTCCCCAGGATTGCTTTTTCTTGACTGAAAAAATCCCTTGTGCTATAGTGTCTTCACTATCTTCGATCTATTTCAACAACAAAGGGTCTTCAGGATTTTTCATTGACACACCGAATGCTGGATGCTACCGCAAGGCCCAACAGAATAGAGTTTCCAAGGAGGTGATTTTCTGGCTGATCGAAAATAGGCACACGCGTCACCCTATCTTGTCCGATCCTATTCCCATTTCTCTAGGAGGAGAAACCTATGTTACGAAATCGCTTGTTAACTGTGCTTGGCCTGGTTTTGGTTGCCAGCATGATCCTTTCTGCTTGCGGCGCACCCACCGCAGCGCCCACCCAGGCCCCGGCCGCCACTGCAGTGCCGGCGGTTGCCCAGCCCGAAGCCCCGGCGGCTGAACCCACCGCGGTCCCGGTTACCCGTAAGGGCGGTTGGCTGGATGAGATCGTCTTCTCGGTCGTCGCCAGCGAATCGGCTGTCACCCAGCTCAAGGCTGGCGCAATCGACCTGTATGCGGGCGGCCTGGCTTCTGCCGACCTGCCCTCCATCAAGGATGCCGGGCTGGACTATGGCTCATCGAATGGGCTGTACTACAATATTTTGTATAACCCGGCTGTTTTCACAAACGAGACTAGCCTGAACCCGTTCTCAAACCGCAAAATCCGCGAAGCGACGAACTGGCTTTACGACCGCAATTACATCAACCAGGAAGTCTACGCTGGCGGCGGCCTGCAGAAGTTCTTTGCGATCCAGACCAACGGTCCGGATTATGCTGACCTGGCCGATGTCGCCCGCAGGCTTGAGTCCAAGTATGCTTATGATCTCGAGAAGGCCAAGGAAGTCATCAAGACCGAGATGGAAGGCATGGGCGCGACCCTGGGCGCCGACGGCAAGTGGATTTACAAGGACAAGCCAGTTACACTGATCTTCCTGATCCGTCCCGATAGTGACGGCACCCGCAAGCCGATTGGTGATTATGTCGCCACCCAGCTCGAAGCGGTTGGGTTTACTGTCGATCGCCAGTACAAGAAATCTTCCGAAGCTGGTCCGATCTGGCTTGGTTCTGATCCTGTTGGAGGCCAGTGGCACCTGTACACGGCTGCCTGGAGTTCCACACAAATCAGCCGCGATGACGGCGGCCTGTTCCAGCAGATGTACCTGCCGACCAGCATCCAGGGCGACATGGTCTTCCAGGCCAACGCTGCCGATCCTGAATTCCAAAAGGTGGGCGACGATCTGTTCAGTTCCACTTATACCAACCTTGACCAGCGTCGTGAGATGATGGTTAAGGCCATGGAACTTTCCCTGCAGGACTCGCTGCAGGTCTGGCTGATTGATGGCAAAAACTATGCCCCGCACAGCACAAACGTGCAGGCCACCTCTGATCTGGCCGCTGGTTTTGAAGGCGCCCAAATCTGGCCGTATACTGTGCGCTTTGCTGATAAAGAAGGCGGTCAGTTCAAATGGGCTGAGCCCGATCTGTTTGCCCAGGCCTGGAACCCGGTCGCGGGCAGCAACTGGGCCTTCGACAATGCCGCCATCCGCGCCACGCGCAGCGGCGGGATCATGCTCGATCCCTTCACCGGCCTGGCCTGGCCCCTGCGCCTCGAAAAGGCTGAGGTCGTTGCCCAGGAAGGCCTGCCAATTGGCAAGACTCTCGATTGGGCTGACCTGAAATTTGAAAAAGAAATCAAAGTCCCCGCCGATGCGCTGGTCGATTGGGATGCCAAGGCGCAGAAATTCATCACCGCGGGCGAAAAATTCCCCGAAGGCACAACCGCCAAGACGAAGAGCGTCGTGATTTACCCGGCGAATCTGTCCGAGATTGTGAAATGGCACGATGGCAGTCCCCTGACTGCTGGCGATTTCATGTTCTACGCGATCATGCTCTTCGACCAGGCCAAGCCTGAAAGCGCCATCTACGACGAGGCTGCTGTTCCCACTTTCGAGTCGTTCATTTCATCCTTCAAGGGCTTCAGGATCACTTCGACCAGCCCCTTGACCGTTGAATATTACAGCGACCTGTATGCGCTGGATGCCGAACTGAACGTTACCACCTTCTGGCCGACTACTTCGACTGGTGAAATCAGTTGGCACAGCCATGCGATTGCCAACCTGGCCGAAGCTGCCGGTGAACTGGCTTACTCAGCCGATAAAGCTGAAGCTGCCGAGATCGAAGAGACCAGCTTTATCGGCGGCCCCAGCCTTGAAATCCTGAAGAAGTATCTTGATCAGGCGGCTGGCGAAGCCTACATCCCCTACGCCCCAACCCTCAGCCAGTACATCACCGCTGACGAGGCCAAGGCCCGCTATGCCAACCTCGATAAATTTTATGCCGACCACAGCCACTTCTGGATTGGCACCGGCCCCTACTTCCTCGACAAGGTCTTCCTGACCGAGAAGTCGCTCACCCTGAAAAACAACCCCGACTTCCCCGACCTGGCTGACCGTTGGTCGCAGTTTGGCGAACCCATGTTAGCCGAAGTAGAGATCGATGGCGCCGGGCAGGTCAAGATTGGCGGCGAAGCCACCTTTGATGTGGCTGTGACCTTCAATGGCGACCCTTATCCCCAGGCTGAGATTAAACAGGTGAAATACCTGCTTTACAATGCCAAGGGCGAAGTCGTGTCGGTTGGGCAGGCCACCGCGGTTGCCGATGGGCAGTACCAGGTCACCCTGCCTGCGGATGTCACTTCCAAACTTGAAGCCGGGGCGAACAAGATCGAAGTGGCGGTTGTTCCGCTGCCCGTCAGCGTTCCGACCTTTGTCAGCTTCGAATTTGTGACCGCGCCGTAAGCTCGTCTGTAGGTCAATCAAGATAGGGGCAAGGAGCATCTCCTTGCCCCTATCCATCAAAATTAAAATAGTTCCGGCCTCAGTCATTCCAATCTGCGAGGTGAGCGTATGTCATCAGAGACTCAACCAGATTTAAAAACCCCAAAAAGGCCCGCGTCCTCTGGCACCGTGACGCGCATTTTGCGATATACAGCTGTCAGGCTGGTGACCCTGTTTGTGACCGTTGTCGTTGGTGTTTATTTGACGATCATGATTGCCAACATGGGTGGTTATGTGGATCAAATCATGCGTTCCGAAATTCGCGAGCGTGTGACCATGAAGATCGGGGCCAATCCTGCAACCAGAAATATGACTCCCGAAGCCCGCAAGAAAATGGTGGATGATACCATTGCCCTGGAAGAAAAACGCCTGGGCCTGGATACTCCTGTTGCGGTGCGGACTGCAAGATACCTCGCCAATGCGCTGGTTTTGAACTTGGGCCGCGCCCAGAACATGTCCAGCGACAGCGGCTCCCGGACAGTGCGCCTGATTATTTTGGAGCGGCTCCCGGCCACGCTGTTGTTACTGGGTACTGCCGAACTTATCGCGTTTTTTGCCAGTATCTTCCTGGCGCTTTCCCTTTCCAGGCTTTATGGCAGTTTTTGGGACAAGCTGGTGATTGCGCTTTCCCCAACCTCTGCTGCGCCAGGCTGGTTCTATGGCATTTTCCTGATTTTGATTTTTGCTGCCATCTTCAAAATCTTGCCTTTCGGGGGCATGGTGGATGCACCGCCTCCCGATAACAAGATTGAATATGCAATCAGCTTGTTGAAGCATCTCATTCTCCCGGTCTCAGCGCTTTTGATCAGCCAAATTTTCATCAGCATTTACAGTTGGCGCACCTTCTTCTTGATTTACTCCAGTGAAGACTACGTTGAAATGGCCAAGGCCAAAGGGTTGCCTTCGCGCGACATCGAACAACGCTATATTTTGCGCCCCACTTTACCCACCATTATCACCAATTTCGCGTTGTTGTTGATCGGCGTCTGGACCGGCGCGACCATCATCGAGACGGTTTTTCAATGGCCAGGGCTGGGCCGCACCTTGTTTACTGCGATTGGTCTGTATGATACGCCGGTGATCGTTGGGTCGACGATTATTTATGCCTATCTGCTGGCAATCACGGTTTTTTTGCTCGATTTCGTTTATGCCCTGGTTGATCCCAGGGTTAAAGTTGGCAGCGGGAACTAATTATGAATGCCATCAAAAACTCATTTCGCGAAATATTAAAATACCCATCGGCCATCGTCGGGCTTTTCATTGTTTCCTTGTTGGTGGCGCTGGCTGTCTATGCCATGGTCACGATTCCATACAATGAGGCCATCCGGTTATGGCGCGGGGGCGAAGATGTCTGGTATCAAAACCCCAAGTTCGCGCCGCCTGAATGGATAAATCTATTCTCGAGTAAAAAGCTTCCGGCCTCGTTTGCCGTCAAAAGTTTGGATGGCGGCATTCCCAAAGTTGTCACCCCGGGCGCCCAGGACACTGCCTCCATCAATTTTAAATATGACTTTGATTTCAATTACGATGGGTATCCGCAGGAGCTGTTGATCTATTTCAAGACGAAATATAACGAAAAGCAGCCTTTTGTGTCGATTTACCTGCTTACGCCTGACGGAAGGAAGCTCAGGATTGGGGATTTTGGTGTCGGAAAGACCCTGACCTTTCGGTTTTCCCAGGATGAAAAATTAAAAACCCGCCTGAAAGGGCAAGACCCAATCCAGGGATTGTTCTCTGACCCCAACATCACAACGGTTCCCACGCCCCTTAAAGGTCAATACCAGTTGGTGATCGATGGCGTTACCTTTGAAGCCGGTTCAGATATCGAGGCCGAATTTGTCTTCCATGGACAGGTTGCCGGTTTGGCTGGCACGGATATGGCGCGCCGCGACTTGATGATTCCCTTGCTGTGGGGCGCGCCGATTGCCCTGGCATTTGGCCTGATCGCCTCCCTCGGCACATCGATCTTGACCATGATTATTGCCGCCGTTGGCGCCTGGTATGGTGGCTGGGTGGATGAACTCATCCAACGGATTACCGAGGTCAACCTGGTTTTACCCTTCCTGGCGATTCTGATTATGGTGGGCACTTTTTACTCACGCAGTATTTGGGTGATCTTGAGCGTTACCATCCTGTTGAGCATTTTTACCGGGGGAATCAAGGGCTACCGGGCCATTTTCATGCAAGTGAAAGAGTCAACCTACATTGAAGCTGCCCGGGCCTACGGGGCCAGCAATACCCGGCTGATCTTCCTGTACCTGATTCCGCGTATGATCCCGCTGTTGATACCGGCGCTGGTCTCTTCGGTTCCTGCCTACGTTTTTCTTGAAGCCTCCCTGGCTTTGCTTGGCCTGGGTGATCCGGTCCTGCCCACCTGGGGCAAAATTATTAACGATGCGGAAGGAAATGGGGCGCTCTATAAGGGGCTATATTACTGGATCTTGGAGCCTGCCGCGCTGTTGATGTTTACCGGGCTGGGTTTTGCTATGCTGGGTTTTGCGCTCGACCGGGTCTTCAATCCACGCTTGAGGGGGATGTAACCCATGACCGAGAATAAGCTCTTACGTGTTGAAAACCTGCTCTTACATTTTCGCGCCGGGAGCGGCGTTGTGCAAGCGGTGGATGGAGTGGATTTTCACCTGGATTACAACCGCGCCGTCGTGATTTTGGGCGAATCCGGCTGTGGAAAAAGCTCCCTGGCAAAAGCCATCCTGCGCCTGCTGCCTCGTAATGTCGCTTCGTTCAGCGGACAGGTATTCCTCGATGGCAAAGATATAATGCAGTTAAATGATGAGGAATTCCGGCAGAGTGTCCGCTGGGTGTCGATGTCACTTGTGCCACAAGCTGCCATGAATGCCTTGAACCCGGTCTTGAAAGTTGGAGATCAGGTTGCCGAACCGGCCATGATCCACCTGGGTGTCAGCAAGAAAGACGCCCTGGAGATGGCCAGCAAAATGTTCCAGCATGTGGGTGTTTCAGTTGACTTTTTGGAGCGCTACCCGTTTGAACTTTCTGGTGGGATGCGCCAGCGTGTGGCGATTGCCATGTCGTTGGTCACCTCACCCAACCTGGTGGTTCTGGACGAACCGACTTCCGCTCTGGATGTGCTGACGCAGGCCAATATTTTCAATGTGCTCAAGCGCATCAAGCAGGAGCTGGGGGTAAGTTTTATCCTGATTACGCATGATATTGCCACCTCGAGCGAATTGGCCGATGATGTGGCTGTCATGTACGCTGGGCAAGTCATCGAGATGAGTGACGCTGCCCGCTTTTTCGCTGCGCCATTGCATCCGTATTCGCAGAAACTGATGGCCAGTGTTCCGCGTCTGCGCGAGACGAAGGAATTGGAATTCATTACCGGCCAGCCGCCAAGCCTGATCAACCCGCCTGCGGGCTGCCGTTTCGCTGCGCGCTGCACCTTCCGCTATGAAAAGTGCAGCGAAGAACCGCCTGTCTTCGAAAAAGAAGGGCGCAAGATCAAATGCTGGTTACATCAATAACAGGGAGCCGGGCATGTCTGCTGAGATGACAACTACAATGGAAAATGATCTGCCGGTGGCAAAGACAGAGCGGGAGGTGCTGCTTTCGATCCAGGATTTGCATGTCTGGTTTGAATTGCGCCGCTGGGGCTTTGGCCATGCGGGTTACGTGCGCGCTGTGGATGACGTCAGCTTTGATTTGTACCAGGGCGAGGCCATTGCGGTGGTGGGCGAATCTGGCTGTGGAAAATCCAGCCTGATGAAAACCATCCTGGGGTTGCATCGTCCCACAAAAGGTACGATCAGCTTCAACGGGCAAGATATCAACAAGCTGGACACCAAAGGAATGCGCTGGTATCGCGCCCAGGTCGGATACGTCCAGCAAGATCCCTTTGGTGCTTTACCGCCATTCATGACCATGCAACGCATCCTGGAAGAGCCGCTCATCATTGGCGGTGTCAAGGATAAGACCGAGCGCCTGCAGCGCATCCGCAAGACAATGGAAGAAGTAAAACTGGCCCCGGTGGAGGACTTTCTTGAAAAATTTCCCCACATGTTGAGCGGCGGACAGTTGCAGCGCATCGTCATTGCCCGCGCCATGATCCTGGAACCAAAAATTATTGTGGCCGATGAACCGGTTTCCATGCTGGATGCTTCGGTACGTGTCGAAATCCTGAAGCTCTTGCGCGGTTTGCAGGAAAAGCATAACCTGTCGGTGATTTATATTACCCATGACCTGTCCACTGTGAGCTATTTCTCTGAACGGATCTTTGTGATGTATGCGGGCAGGCTTGTGGAAAAGGCCAAAGTGCAGAACCTGTTGCGGAATGCCGGTCACCCTTATACTCATGCGCTCCTGGCCGGCACCTCAGATCCGGATGCCAACAATGCCAAAACTTTCAAAGAGGTTCCTCCGGGCGAGCCGCCCAGCCTGGTAAATCCGCCATCAGGCTGCCGTTTCCATCCGCGCTGTTCTCGGATGATCAAGGGCGAATGTGATCTAAATGTGCCCCCTGAATTTGAAATTGAGCCAGAGCATCAGGTTTTGTGCTGGCTGCATAAATGATGCGCCTGAATCATCACGCCATCCTCTTGATTGGGTTTATCCTGGTCTTCCTAGGGTTCCTCCTGCCGCTGTTGATGGTCATGAAGATCCTCGAGTCGACGTATTTTTTGAACTTCTTCTCGTTCTTTGCCTCCATCCTTGGTCTGTTCATGGGACTGATGGGCGCGGCCCAATTTGTTATCGAATATCGTCGTAAACGTGACAAATAAGCGGCTTTTTGGGAATCTCTGAGGTAAAGTGTGAGTGCGCGTACGTGCGCTCACACTCAAAATGCAGAACTCTTCATAGAAAACCCTGGCCCCATACGCGCCTTCGTGGAATTCAAAAAAGTCCAGTATAATTGGGTGCAATTCAACTGACGGGAGTAGTCCGGTGACAGAACAAAAAACCAAAACCCCGCTTCTCGAAGTAAAAGATTTGAAGACTTATTTCTACACAGAAGACGGTGTGGTTAAAGCCGTTGATGGGGTAGATTTTTTTGTCTACCCAGGTGAAGTTATGGGTCTCGTTGGAGAATCTGGCTGCGGCAAGAGCGTGACATCCCTTTCCATCATGCGCCTGATCAGTCCGCCTGGCAAAATTGCCTCAGGAGAAATCCTGTTCGAAGGCAAAGACCTCGTTCGGGCCAGCGAAGATGAAATGATCGAGGTGCGTGGAAACCGCATCTCGATGATTTTCCAGCAACCGCAAACCGCCCTGAACCCTGTTTTTAAAGTAGGCGACCAGATTGCCGAAGTGCTTGGTATTCATCAGGGCATGAGTAAGGAACAAGGCCATACCCGCGCGGTTGAATTGCTAAAGATGGTGGGGATTCCCGACCCAGAGCGTCGGGCTGAAGCCTTTCCGCATGAACTTTCTGGCGGCCAGGCCCAGCGCGTGATGATTGCCATGGCTTTGGCCTGTGTGCCCGATCTGTTGATTGCCGATGAGCCGACTACCGCGCTTGATGTCACCATCCAGGCGCAGATTCTTGACCTGATGCGCAACCTGCGCGAGAACATTGGTACGGCCATTATCTTGATCACACACGACCTGGGTGTGGTTGCCGAAATGGCCGAGCGCGTGGCCGTGATGTATGCCGGGCGCATCGTGGAAGAAGCCGATGTGCAGGCGCTTTTTGAAAAGCCTCTGCACCCCTATACCCAAGGGTTGATTGGCTCCATTCCGATTCTTGGCAAGTTGAAAGACCGGCTGGAGGTCATTCCCGGCTCGGTGCCGAATCTGGTCAACCTGCCTCCGGGATGCCGGTTTGCCCCGCGCTGCCGCGCCCGCACTGAACACGCATTGTCCATCTGCACAGAAAAAGAGCCCGAACTTATCGCCTATGGCCCAAAACACACTGCGCGCTGCTGGCTGTATCAGGATGCTGATGGTCACACTGCGCCGCTCGAATAACCCCCTATTGCGGAGCTTTTGATGAGCCAAAACACCGTTAATGAATTAATCCAGGTTAGGAACCTAGTCAAGTATTTCCCGGTGCGCGAGGGCTTGCTTCAACGTGTCAAAGACTACGTGCGGGCTGTCGATAATGTGAGTTTTGTCGTTCGCGAGGGCGAGACGCTGGGTATGGTTGGGGAATCAGGTTGCGGAAAAACCACGATTGGCCGCACCATGCTGCGTTTGGTCGAACCCACCTCCGGGTCGGTCATCATCGATGATAAGGATGTCTTCAAGCTGAACGGCACAGAACTCAAGGCAATGCGCCGGAATATGCAAATCATCTTCCAGGACCCTTATGCCTCGCTGGACCCGCGCATGCCGATTGGCGAGTCGGTTATGGAAGGGTTGAATATCCACCGGATCGGCACCTCCAAAGAGCGTTACCAGATTATGCTCGACACGCTCAAAAAAGTGGGACTTGAAGATTATCATGCCCGTCGGTATCCGCATGAGTTCTCAGGTGGACAGCGCCAACGCATCGGCATTGCCCGCGCCCTGGCCCTGCGCCCCAAGTTCATCGTCTGCGACGAGCCGGTTTCAGCGCTGGATGTCTCCATCCAGTCGCAGGTACTCAATATTTTGAAGGATTTGCAAGGCGAGTTTGGCCTGACCTTCCTGTTCATTGCCCATAACCTGAGTGTGGTCGAACATATCTCCAACCGTGTAGCGGTCATGTACCTGGGAAAAATGGTGGAGCTTACCGGCCGGGATGAATTGTTTGCCAATCCCCTGCATCCTTATACCAGAGCCTTAATGTCGGCCATTCCCATCCCCGACCCAATGTTGAAGCGTGAACGCACGATCTTGAAGGGTGATGTTCCCAGCCCACTTAACCCGCCCAAGGGCTGCCGTTTCCATCCACGCTGCCCGATTGTTGATAGCATCTGTTCCCAGCAGGAACCGGAATTTCGTGAAATTTTGCCTGACCATTGGGTGGCTTGTTGGAAAGCATAGGATCATCGTCGGAGTAAGATCATGACATACCATGTGTTGATTGTCGATGATCAGAAAGATGTCAGCCGGCTCTTGCGTTCTGCCCTGGAGACCATCGAGCAGGGCTTGAGTGTCTCTGAAGCCCCCTCGGGTGAAGAAGCGATCCTTGAGGCGTCGCGCATCAAGGTGGATTTGCTGATTGCAGATTTCCGGCTCCCCGGCATTACCGGCGTTGAGCTGATGAAAAAAATTCGCGCCCGCAACCCCGAAGTCAAGGTCATCCTGGTGACGGGTGTCTCGGAACCGAAATTGCTCAGAGAAGTTGCTGGCGCGGGTGCTGATGCGTTTTTTTCAAAACCTGTGTCGATCGGTGATTTCCTGGATACAGTGGAACGTTGCCTGGGACTGGCCCGCACCATTTTGCATACGCCTGAGTCGGACAGAGCTGCATCAGCTCCCGAAGCGGAAGAGCGCAAAGGATTAAGCAGCTTGCTGGTGGGCCTGCGCAAGGACTTGAACGCCCAGGCTGTCTTGTTGCTCAATGGGATGGGGCATGTGGAAGCTGAGGCCGGTCACCTACCTGACCCAAGCGTGGCGGTTTCATTAATTTCTTCCTTGATGGGTATGTTCAATGCGGCTCAAAGGGTTGCCAGTCTGATCGATCACGCCGAAAATCACCTGCACTTGTTCGATAGTGACAATATCGATGGGATCTTCATCCCGATTGGCCCGGCGCATGCGCTCTTGTTGATGGGCAAGGGATTGGCAGACGCAAAAACGCTGGCCTCCAAAATGGATCTGCTCTTCACCGCCCGGGTTGAAATCTTGCATGCGCTGCAAAGCATCGGCGTTGCGGTGGAAGAAGTTGTCGAGCCTGTCAAACCACAACAGCATTCTGCCATCGATGAACCCTTCACCCGCCCCGAGGATTTGCCTAGCGAGTTCATGGATATTTTTAGCCAAATTGGCAAGAAAACCGATGACGCCAACGCCTTTTGGGATAGCGCCACTGAACAAGGAACAACCTTCGCCGAACCTGACAAGCTGACTTACGAACAAGCCTCTCGCCTGGGCCTGACACCAGACTCGGCGCAGGAGAAATAATCCGTAAATCGCGAAACAGGTTAAGGAGTCCGCTTTTTGGGTATGTGGCGGGCATACGCCCGCCACATACCCAAAAAGCGGGTACTTTTCAGCCTTTCGCGAAGTGCTGATAGTGTGATAAAATCTCACGCGCTTTGGGGTGTGGTGCAACGGCAGCACATCAGCCTTTGGAGCTGAGTATCTTGGTTCGAGTCCAGGCGCCCCAGCCTATTGAAACATATGCCCCTTTTTAAGGCGCATCAGAACAATGCAGGCTTTGCGCCCAAAGTGCAAAGCCTGTCATTTTTTACAAGGAGTTTTACAAACAAGATGAAAACAACCGTTGTCCTCCTGGCTGCCGGTCAGGGCACGCGTATGAAGTCAGACCTGCCCAAAATGCTCCATCCGATTTGCGGACTGCCGATGCTGTTCCACGCGCTTGAAGCCGCAAAAGCGGCCAGTACCGAGCAGCCCGTGGTGGTGATCGGCCACAAGGCAGAGGCAGTGCGAAAGGCCATCGGCGCCGCGGCCCGCTGCGTGGCGCAGGAAGAACAGCTTGGCACCGGTCACGCCGTGTTGCAGGCCGAAACTGAACTCAAGGGAAAGACCGATTACGTGGTCGTGACCTACGGTGATATGCCCTTGCTGCGCGCCGAAACGCTCCAGAAAATGGTCGAAGCGCAAAAGGCGAATACCGGCCCGCTGACCCTGTTGACCGTTGTCCACGATAACCCGCGCGGGTTTGGGCGCATCGTTCGCAAGCCCGATGGGACAGTTGCCGCGATTGTTGAAGAATACGTGGCAACACCGGAACAACTGGCCATCACGGAACTCAACGTGGGTGCGTATTGTTTCAAAGCCGACTGGCTGTGGGACGCCCTGCATCGCATTCAGGTTTCGCCCAAAGGCGAGTATTACCTGACCGATACGGTGGAATTGGCCGTGAAAGACAACCTGCCGGTGCAAGCCATCGTGATGGACAACTTTGCGGAGACCATCGGCGTCAACACCCGCGTCCATCTGGCTGAAGCGGAAGCGGCCATGCGCCGCCGCATCAATGAGCGTCACATGCTGGCGGGCGTCACCCTGATCGACCCGGCCTCGACCTACATCGAAGCCGGAGTCAGCCTTGGGCGGGATACGGTCGTCTGGCCGAATACCTACCTGTTCGGGACGACCTCCATCGGGCAGGCCTGCCAGGTTGGGCCGAATTCCCACCTCCGCGATACCAAGATCGGAAACGGCTGCAAGCTCTTGATGGCCGTCACCGAAGGGGCCGTGCTCGAAGACAACGTGGATATCGGCCCGTTTGCCCGTTTGCGCAAGGGCGCTTATCTTTCCAAAGGTGTCCACATGGGCAATTTTGGCGAAGTGAAGGATTCCATGCTCGGACCCGGTGTCAAGATGGGGCATTTTTCCTATATTGGCAATGCCACCATCGGCACCGATACGAATATCGGCGCAGGCACGATCACCTGCAATTATGACGGCGAGAAAAAGCACCCCACCGTGATTGGCGAGGATGTCTTCATCGGCTCGGATACGATGCTGGTTGCCCCGGTGACGCTGGGTGATGGTGCGCGCACCGGCGCGGGCGCGATCGTGACCAAAGATGTTGCCGCCGACACACTGGTGGTGGGCGTTCCGGCGCGGGCGATCCGCAAGCTCGAGAGAAAAAAGAAAACGGATTCCGTTAAATAGCGAGGCTCAGATGAGTGTGATTACTACCGAAGAAGCCAGATTCCTGATCGATGTGGCCAACGAAGCCCGCCGCCGGGCGTATGCGCCCTATTCCAATTACCCGGTTGGAGCCGCTGTCCGCACCAAGAGCGGGCGCATTTTTACCGGCGTCAACGTCGAAAACGCCGCTTACCCGACCACGATGTGCGCCGAGCGAATAGCCATCTACAAGGCTGTTTCTGAAGGCGAGCGCGAGTTTGACGTGATTGCCGTCGTCACGCCGAATGGCGGTTCGCCCTGCGGTGGCTGCCGCCAGGTGATGGCTGAGTTTGGACTGGAGACTATCGTGCTGATTGGCAATGGCGAGGGCGAAATCCTCGACCAGACCACAGTCAACGGCTTGCTGCCCGGCGCGTTTACCCCTGCACACTTGACCAAAGGTGACAGTCACTCCTAAAGTGACTGTCACCTTTCATTTTCCGATGACACACATCGCTTATCTTGCCCTGGGCACCAACCTCGGCGACCGGCTGGACAATTTACGCACCGCAATCGCCGCGCTGGCACCTGAGATTGATACCTTGGACGAATCCCGCGTTTACGAGACGGAACCCTGGGGCTATGCGGACCAGCCGCCCTTCCTGAATATGGCTCTGCGCGCCGCGACGGAGCTTTCTCCCCGCGGCCTGCTTGGCCGTTTAAAAAGCCTCGAAGCCACGCTGGGGCGGATTCCCACTTTCCGCAACGGCCCGCGTCTGATCGATCTGGACATCCTTTTTTATGATGACCTGATCCTGGAGACACCCCCGCTCATCATCCCGCACCCGCGCCTGCACGCACGGGCTTTTGTGCTTGTCCCCCTGGCTGAGATTGCTCCCCGCTTCGTCCACCCGGTGCTCGCGTTCAGCGTGGAGCAGCTCCTCGAAAAAGTGGACAGGCGCGGGGTAAACCTGTTCGAGGGTTGAAATCCACCACAGAAGTTTGTTATACTCAGGGCAGACCGATGGAGGCGATTATGGATGAGTTGAAACCATTAAATTGGAAACACAAACCCGGTGTCGGGTATACCGTCGCCCGCCGCGCGGATGGCGGCATGAACCTGAACTTTACCGACCTTTCGGAGGCGACCCTGGCCGACTGGCGCGAATTCGCCATCGAGCACCTGATGGGCTCCGACCGGCTGACCCGCAATCTGTATGACCTGCGCGATGTGCAGCACATCTCCGAAAAGGCCATCAAACTGGCTGTGGAAGTTAACAGCGATCCCTCGACGCGCAATCTGCGCGTGGCGGTGCTGGTGGCCTCCGAAAGCGCGCGAGAGTCCATTATGAATGTGGCGGCGGGCGCGGTGGGCAGCGGGGCGGCCATCCGCATCTTTACCAGCATGGCCGAGGCTGAAGCCTGGCTGATGAAGTCAATGGAACAGATTGTGTAAATGTCCGCGCTGAAGATTGGACCGAAAACGTTCGACTGGGGTGCCCGCACATTTGTGATGGGCATTCTTAATCTTACGCCGGATAGTTTTTCGGGCGATGGGTTGTTATCCCCCTCACCCCTGCACCCCTCTCCCGCTGGGAGAGGGGATGGGGGTGAGGGAGGCGTGAGCGCCGCCCTTGACCAGGCCCGCGGCTTCCTGGCCGACGGGGCCGATATCTTGGATGTGGGCGGCGAATCGACCCGCCCCGGCTCGCAGATGGTGACGGCCGCCGAGGAAATGGAACGCGTGCTGCCGGTCATCCGCGCGCTGGCGCAGGAATTCCCCGAGGCCGTCATCTCAGTCGACACGTACAAAGCCGAAGTGGCGCAGGCAGCCCTGAAAGCGGGCGCGCACCTGGTCAACGACGTCTGGGGCCTGCGCGCCGACCCGCACCTGGCCGAGGTGGTGGCAAAATTCGGTGTTCCGGTGGTGCTGATGCACAACCGCAGCAAACCCGCCAATGCGCAGATTCAGGAAAACCTGGGTGGGCGCTACGTGGGTATGGAATACAAGGATCTGCTCGAAGATGTCAAAGCCGAACTGACCGAAGCGATGGTGCTGGCGCGCAAGGCGGGCATCCCAAATGAAAAGATTATCCTTGACCCCGGCATCGGCTTTGGAAAAACGGTGGAACAAAATCTTGAGCTTCTCAACCGCCTGGATGAGATCCGAGCGCTGGGATTCCCGGTACTGTTGGGGCCATCCCGGAAATCGTTCATCGGGTATACGTTGAACCTGCCCCCCGACCAGCGCGTCGAAGGGACAGCGGCGGCGGTGGCGGTCGGGATCGTCCGCGGGGCGGATATTGTCCGTGTGCATGACGTGAACATGATGGCGCGCGTGGCCCGCATGACCGATGCGATTGTGAGACCGAAAGCGTAAGGTGTCTCGTTGGTCGAGTAGGCGGTGCTTTCCCGCCAGACACCTGCACTTGCAGCGCAGGTGCAAGTGTCGAGACCAACTTTACAAGACAATACTCGATGTTGTGGTCTCGACCAACTATTCCCAAAGGTTCCCATGCCTTCCGACTACGATAACAACCTCCTGCGTGAAGCGATCATCAATATCAAGGCCAAAGACTTCAGCCTGGCCCGCCGCTATTTGGAACGCGCCCTCGACATAGCAGATGACCGTGAGACGCGCACCTGGGCCAGTTACTGGATGAGCCAGATCACCGATGACCCACAGGAGAAACGAAAATATCTCGAAGAGGCGCTGGCCAACGACCCGACCCACCCCGAAGCGCGCAGGGCGCTGGCCGTGCTGGATGGCAAACTTAAACCGGATGAAATTGTCGATCCAGAGACCCTTCCGCAGCAATCGGCTGAGACGCAGCGTGCCAAAGCCGACCGGTTTGCCTGTCCCAAATGCGGCGCGCGCATGGTCTTTGACGGCGATGGCCGCACCCTGGTCTGTGAACATTGTACGCGCAGCCAAAGCCTTGATGACAGCATGCCTGAATTTGAGCAGGATTTTATCCTGGCCATGGCAACTGGCAAGGGGCACCGCAAGCCGGTGGCGGTCAAGACCTTCAATTGCCAGGGCTGCGGCGCGCAGTTCATCCTGCCGCCGCAGGAAATCTCGTCGATCTGCGCCTACTGCGGCTCACCGCACGTCGTTCTTGGGACAAAGGAACTTGTCGAACCCGATTCGATCATCCCGATGGCTTTCAACCAGCGCCAGGCGGCGCAGTACCTGGTGCAGTGGGTTGAAAAGCGTAAAGTCACCCCAGATGGCAAGGTACCGGCCCCACTCGGGTTGTACCTGCCGGTCTGGACCTTTGATATTTTCGGGAACATTCCCTGGAGCGGGACGGTCTACCGTGATAAACGCCAGGTGCGGATCAATGGTGAAAGGAATGTCAGTTTTAATGACATCCTCGTCCCCGGTGCGCCGCGGCTGGTCGACCTGCTGCCCAAAATCGTGTCATCCTTCGATACCATCGCTGCCCCGGCCTACGACGCTCGTTACCTTTCGGGTTGGCCCGCCGAAGCCTACGAAACGGCTATGTCAGACGCTTCGCTTGAAGCTCGAAAGCAGGCCGTCGAGCGCACCCGCCAACGGATTCAGTCGGACTTGGGCAGCATCAATGACTTGAATTACAACACCTCCAACCTGTCAATTTTGTCTTTCAAGCTGGTCTTGGTTCCCATCTGGTACACTACCTATCTGTTCGAGGGGCGCAGTTTCCGCGTGGTGATCAACGGCCAGAACGGCACGGTCTACGGCGAAACCCCTTCACAGGGCATCCTCGACTGGGTCAGTGGCCTGCTGGGGAAGTAAAGTGTTAATCACCATCCTGATCTGCCTGTACACATTGGCCTTATGCGGCCTGTACGGCGCATTTTTTTTCAAAAGCGCGCCCTTCCCGCTGGCGGCGGTAGCCGGGCTGGCCGTCCTGACTGCCCTGGCGCAATTCCTCTCCCTGTTTGTCAAAATCGGGCTTTTTGCGCAACTGTTGGCGCTGGCCGGAGCGATTGGGATTTTCCTTTTCCGCCGCCCTCAATTGCGCGGACGTTTCTCCCCCGTGGCCGTTTTGCCGTTGATTGTGCTGGCGCTTGCCCTGCTGGTTATTCTCGAAAACGCCACCCACCGGGCGACCAATCCTGATACCAATCTCTATCATGCCCAGGCCATCCGCTGGATCGAAACCTACCCGGCTGTGCCCGGATTGGGCAACCTGCACGGACGCCTGGCTTACAACTCGGCCTGGATGGTGGTCAACGCGCTCTTCAGCTTTGCTTTCCTGGGCGGACAGTCCTTCCACCTGATGAGCGCGGTGCTGTTCCTGCTGGCGGTGCTCGTCTTCTGGCAGGGCTTCGTCGACCTGGCGGCTGGCCGTTTTGCGGCTGCCTCGCTGCTGAAGGCGCTCTTCTTACCGCTGGCCTTCTACTTGCTTGGGTCGGAAACCTCTTCGCCGGGCACCGACCTGCCTGTCAGCCTGCTGCTCTGGCTGATCGCGGTGCTCTGGGTCGAGCGCGTCGAGGAAGAAAAGCCCTACCACACCCCGCTGATCGTCACGCTGGCCGCGTTTGCCATCACGGTCAAGCTCTCCGCTGCGCCGGTGGCGCTTTTGGCGGCCTTTGCCCTCGGGGCGGAATGGCTCTCGGGGCGCAAACGCCGCTTTTTTGAGATTGCAGCCTGCGGGTTGGCAATTGCACTGCCTTTCCTGGTGCGAAATCTCATTTTGAGCGGCTACCTGGTCTACCCGTTCCCGGCTCTCGACTTATTTTCCTTTGATTGGAAAATTGCATTCGAGCGGGCGTCATCAGACCAAACTACGGTCATCGCCTTTGGCCGACGGCTGACCGGGGAAACCGTGGCGGCAACGCCATTTTCAACCTGGTTCCCGCGCTGGCTCTCGTTCCAGACGATTAACCGCCGCGCGATCCTGTTCCTGACGCTGCTCACGCCGTTGGCGGCGTTGGCCGCGCGTTTCCAACCGCGCAAGGCCTGGATCGGCTGGCTGGGGATGTACGGCGGGGTGCTCTACTGGCTGTTTTCCGCCCCGGATTTCCGTTTTGGCTATGGATTTTTGATCGCCGCCCTGGCGCTGGCGCTGGCCCCTGTCCTTGCGGCCCTGCTCAAACGGCTGCCGTTCTCCTCGAAGCTGGTTTCATTTGTCATCAGCCTGCCGGTCATCGGCTTCCTGCTGCTGACGCTGGCGGCCTCCTTCGAAGCGCGGACCTTTGCCAGCCGCTGGCTGCTGCCTGCCGATTATGACCGTGTCTCTACGGCGCCCTGCCTCGAAGCCAGCGACATCTTCTGTTCGCGGGCGGCCAATGAATATGCCGCTTGCAGTTATTTTGATTTCCCATGCGTGCCTGCCATCCGCTCCTATATCGAAATGCGCGGCGAGACCTGGCGGGAGGGGTTCAGGCCGGTGGAAAAGTAAACAAGTAGACAAGGAAATAGGCAGACAGGTCAACTTGTGTACTTGTCTACTTGCCTCCCTGTCTACTTCTCTCCCCTCTGATACAATACCTCCATGTCTGCCCTGCCTCTCCTGCGCCGACGCCGCGAGCGCCGTTCCCTTGAAAAACAGCGCTCGCAAGGCCGCCTGACCCGCGGCACGGTCGGGCTTGGGCTGCTGCTGGCGGTAATCCTGGGTGGGTTGATCCTGGGCGGAGCTTTCACATACGCCTCCGTCACTGCTGACTTGCCCTCGCTCGATCTGCTGCCCCAACTGCTCGACCCCCTCAACGGCAGCCTGCTCCAGCCTACGCGCGTTTATGACCGCAGCGGCGCGCACCTGTTGACCGCGCTTGCTCCTGCCCAGCAGGCTGCACCGCGCAGTTACGCGCCCCTCGAGCCGACTGCCCCCGAACACATTCCAGATACGCTCATCCGCGCTACGCTGGCGTTGAGTGACCCCGGTTTCCGCACGCATCCCGGCTACCTGCTGGCGGGTCTCTTCAGCCCGGATGATCATCCCACCCTGGCCCAAAAACTGGCCGTCGACCTGCTGCTTTGGGACGAAGCTCCCGGCCTGCGCCGCGCTCTCCGTGAGCGCATCCTGGCCGCGCAGATCACTTCCCACTTTGGGCGCGACCAGGTGCTGGAATGGTATCTCAACAGTGCCAGCTATGGGCGCTTCGCCTATGGAGCCGATAACGCCTCGCGCCTGTACTTCGGCAAACCTGTCACACAGCTCAACCTGGCCGAGGCTGCCCTGCTGGCTGCGGTCAACGAGTCCCCGGCCATCAACCCGCTGGATGCGCCCCAGGCCGCCGTCCAGCGCGGGCTGGAGGCGCTCAATACAATCCAGGCGCGCGGCCTGGCGACTGCCGAAGAAACCCAGGTGGCGCGCTTCTTCCCGCTCAGTTTCCAGCCAGCCCCGGCGCAGTCGAATAGCGCGCCCGCTTTCACTGCGCTGGCCCTTTCGCAGCTCGAGAGCCGCTTCAACCGCGCCCGCGTCGAACGCGGCGGCATGGTTGTGCTGACCACCCTCGATTTCGAACTGCAACAGCGCGCTGCCTGCGCTGTGCAGACCCAGCTTGCGCACCTGAACGGAGCGACGCCGCAGCCCTGCCAGGGGGCCGAGTCCCTGCCGCCTTTGCCGCCCGGGCAGAACGCGCCGGAGGCCGCCGCCAGCGCCGCGGTGCTCGACCCGCGCAGCGGACAGGTGCTGGCCCTGGTGGGGGATTCGAAACCTGGGACGGAATCGGCCTTTTTGACGCCGCACCGCCCCGGTACATTGCTGACACCTTTTGTCTATCTCGCTGGATTCACCCGCGGCCTGTCTCCCGCGACACTGACCTGGGACATTCCCCCGGCGGGCACCGCTGCCCCGGATACAAATTTCACCTATCACGGCCCGCTGCGCCTGCGCCAGGCCTTCGCCAACGATTATCCGCTGCCTGCGGCGCAGGTTTTCGACCAGATGGGCGCGGCCCTCGTCCAACAGACGATGACGCCCTTCGGGTTGAGCGTCCCGGCTGACAGCTTCAAAGAACTGGTCGAAACGGAAAACCGCTACTCGGTCATCCAAATCGCCCAGTCGTACGGCGTCTTCGCGGCACAGGGCGCGCTGATTGGGCAAACCTCCGCTGACGGACTGATCCCCTCTTCACTCCTGGCCGTCAAGGGCGCGGACGGCCGTCCCTACGCCGATTGGAGCGTCCCGGCTTCCGAACAGGTGGTCAGCGGGCAACTGGCCTACCTGGTGACGGATGTGCTCGGTCTCCCCGACCTGGGACGCCCCGCCGCCGTCAAACCTGGCCAGGCATCCGCTGGCGCAGAGGCCTGGACCGCGGGCTACACTCCGCAGCGTGTGACCGTGGTCTGGATGGGCGGCGAGGGGCTTTCCCGCGCGTCCATGGGATTATGGACTTCGATCATGCAATCGGCGAGCCACAACCTGCCGCCCGATGGCTGGCCCCTGCCTGCTGGCATGCTGCGTCTGAAGGTTTGCGACCCCTCGGGTCTGCTGCCCACGGAGGCCTGCCCTAACGTGGTCGACGAGGTTTTTATCGACGGCTACCAGCCGGTGCAGGCCGATATGCTCTACCGGACCTATGCCATCAACCGCGAGACGGGCTTCCTGGCGACGGTCTTTACACCGCTGCAACTGGTGGAGCAGCGCGTTTACATGCAGGTGCCGCCCGAAGCGCAGGATTGGGCCAAGACTGCCAGGCTGCAGGTGCCGCCCACGCAGTACGATAGTATCCAGCCTCCCGCGCTGAACCCCGAGGTCAATCTTACCTCCCCGGCCATGTTTGCCGAGTTGAAAGGCAAAGTGACCATCCGAGGCACAGCGGGCGGGGATGACTTTGCCTTCTACCGTTTGCAATACGGCCGAGGATTGAACCCGGAGAATTGGGTACAGATCGGCGCAGACGTGAAAACCCCGGTCAGCCAGGGGACGCTGGCCGCCTGGGATACCAGCGGCCTGCAAGGGCTCTACACCCTGCAACTGCTCGTGGTGCGTGCTGACAACAGCCTGCAAACGGCCACGGTGCAGGTGACGGTGAATAATCCATAGAAAAAGAGACCCGCGCGGGTCTCTTTTGGGTAATAAAAGGCCGCCGGTCTCATCCAGACATGTTCTTTCTGGCAACTGCAATCAGATGTGTCCCCAAATCCAAACAACCTGCCTCTGCGCAGGTTTCCAGTTCAATGCACAGGAGTTCGTTCCATTTTTCAGGTTGTCCCTGACCGCTGTTAGTTTTTGGTTCCAGATCTATCCTTTCATGCCAATTTTATTGAAATACTTGCCGATTGCTTCCGGTTGACAAGATCAGGTCATCTCGGTTTTAAACGCATACAATTTAAGCTCCTTGCTATCTCCTGGCAGGATCAGCCTGCGCTCGAAGTTCAGCCCGAGCCTTTCCAGGAGTCTGACGGAGCGTTCGTTATCCGGGGTGACGATGGCGACAATCCGCTTGAGCTTCAACACCTCCCTGGCGTAAAGCATGACAGCCGCAGCCGACTCGAAGGCATAGCCTTTTGACCAGAACTGGGGCAGGAAGGCGAAGCCAAGATCGACATCTTCCAATGCTTCCCGCTTGATCAGGCCGCAGATGCCAGCCGGGAGGCCCCCGTCTTTCAGTTCCACCAGGTAGAGCCCGAAGCCCAGGCGCTCATAGCTGTCCAGCGGGCCATTGCGGATGTATTTTTCGGCCTCCTCGAGGCTCCTGACGCCTCGATCCCCGATGAAACGCAGGAAGGCGGGTTGGTTGAGTAGGTCGAGGATAAAAGCCGCGTCCTTGACTATCATCTGGCGCAAGATCAGGCGTTCGGTTTCGATGACTTGCATACTGGAACCTTTCAGGGTTGGATGTACTCAAAACTCTCTCTCCCAACCGATTACAACTGACGAAGCTCACATCTTCTTACAGGTTCACGGCTTAGCCTGATTCCAGGAGTTGGCCAAACTGCCAGAGCTGTTCTCCCAGAACCGGCGTCGCAACATTTGCGTATTTGTCCTGCAAAGAATACCAGACAACCAGGTCGCCGCTTGGATAGCGGTAATCAGCCCGGGTTTGCCCTCCCAACTTCTGGTGACATCCAGGCCGCAGTTTGACCAGCAGCCGGTCGAAGCGCAGGGGGCAGTACTCGGGGAAGATCTCCTCGAGCCAGCAATTCATCCTTGGCAGGTACCGGGATTGGGTATCGGTTACTTTCTGAAGAGTGAGTGGACAACCTTGATCGGCCAGCATGGCGGGAAACCTAAACCTGGAATTTTGGCTGATAGGTCACGCCTGGGAGAGCAACCACACTGGCCCAGGCTTGTCCAAGCGCCCCGACTGACTTAATCAGCTCTGGGGCGCTGCTTCCCGGGCAGGCCAGAACCTGGTTGACCTGCTGGACATAGCCCGGCGGTATTTGGGGAAACCCGGCCACCACCTCCATAACCTGCTTGTCGCGGATGAAATACCTTTTGTTCAGGGCGAACAAAACCTGCGTCAGGTTGGCGGCGGCCCGGGTCAGACAGCCGACGGTGTTGTAAACCTCCCCGCGCTCGGCAAAGCTGCGGGCATGCAGGAGCGTGAACTCTGCCGACCAAAGCGAATCCACAATAATTTTCTCTTTGAGCTTGGGCGGGTAAGTCTCGACCTGGCGTTTGAGCCTGGCAATCAACCCACCCGGGTCGTAGAGCGGAACGCAGATTTGCGTCTCGGCCAGATAAATCACGCTGTAGAAGCCATAGGCGGGCTGTTGGCCATAGTCATGCCAGGCAAGGCCCTGCTGGGCCTCGGCAATCGTCCGCTGGATTTGATCCAGGTTGCGGTATAGGAAATCGACCTTGCCTTGCGGCGTGTGGATCCAGGCCCCGCCATTGACCCAGGCCCCCCACTCGTAAAAGCCGGTGACAGTCGCTGTTCCATCGGTGGAAACCCCTGTCGCTATGCGCTGAATCTCGTCAATTGAGAAGGGCTTGGCTTCAAAGTAATACAGGCCAATATCCATGTCGGAACCCGCATGTTGTGTTCCACTGGCATAAGAACCGCCCAAAACTACGGCGGCCAGGCCGGTAACTGCGCCGAGTTGCTCGATAAGTTGTTCAAGCAGACGATGTTTCTGTTCGGGGAGGTTGGGTAGATCAAACAAAGGCACTCCAGTTTTTCGCGCGTTACTGATCCTTGATGGCTGACAGGATGGCTCCCAGTACGGCCACCCCGGAGGCAACCAGGAATCCCATGCTGATGCCCTCGTAGAGGGCATTGGTGGTTTGCTGGGCCAGGTGGGTGGTGAAAATGGCCCCGGCCAGCCCAATCCCAAGCACCATGCCGAAATTGCGCGCCACGGCCTGGACTCCCGAGGCAATCCCCTGCCGGGCGCGGGGAGCCGCGCCCATCAGCGCGCTGGTATTGGGCGAGATAAATGTCCCGGTCCCGGCTCCGGCCACCGCCAGGCCCAGGGCGACCAGCCACAGCCCGCTTTCAGGCCCCAGGCGGGAGAGCAGGAACAGGCCAATTGCCAGCACCCCCATCCCGAGCATTCCCGGCCTGCGTGAGCCGAACCGGTCAGAGAGCGCGCCGCTGATCGGCGCGGTGATCGCCATCAGTATCGGCTGCGCCGTTAGCAGCAGGCCAGCCTGGGCCGGGTTCAGTCCGCGGCCCAGGATCAGGTAGAAGGGCATCAGGAAGGTCAGGCTGTAAACGCAGATATAGTTCAGAATGGCATTGGCCGTCGAAATGGAAAATAACGGCACGCGGAACAGGCTTAAATCGAGCATCGGAGCGGGGGAGCGGAACTCAATGAGAACGAAAACAGCCAGAATCAGCAGCGCCCCAGCCAGCAGTCCCAGCACAGAGGGAGAAGCCCAGCCCCACTCCGCGCCTTTGTTCAGGCCAAGCATCAGGATTGTCAGGCCTGCCACGAACAACGCCGCGCCGGGCAGGTCGAAGCGTTTTCCACTCTCGACGGGCAAATCCCTGGGGATGAAGAGCAGGCTCAAGGTCAGCGCCAGCGCCCCGACCGGCACGTTGATATAGAAGACCGTCCGCCAGCCGAAGGCCTGGGTCAGCCAGCCGCCCAATGAAGGGCCAACCGTCAACCCGAGGTAAGTCATTGTGGAAACCAGGCCGAAGGCCCGTCCGCGCTGTTCGGCAGAGAAGTTGCCGGTGACGATGGCAGCCGCATTCGAGGCCAGCATGGCCGCGCCGACGGCCTGCATGCCGCGGAAAACGACCAGCGCGGTGGATGACCAGGCCGCGCCACAGAAGGCCGAACTGATCACAAAAACGCCAAAGCCCCAGACATAGACGGATTTGTGTCCGCGCAGGTCGCCCAGGCGGCCAAAGGTCAGCAGCAGGCCGCTGAGGACGAGCAGGTAGATGGTCACGACCCATTCGATGGCGGCCACATCGCTGTTGAAAGCCTGTCGCAAAATGGGCAGGACGGTGTTGACCACGCTCCCATCCAGGGCGGCCATAAACGAGCCGCTGCCGATGGCCACCAGCACCCACCACTTGCGGTCAATCGTTTTTGTCATGTTGGTTTGGTTTTTCCTGACTTATTTTGCATCGAGTCGCCGGAACAGTTCCAAGACAAATTCTTCGGTTTGTTCGACGGTTGTCGGATCGACGCGCTCGAAAGTGTCAGTCACCTGGTGCCAGTTCGGGATTTGACCGTCAGGTGTCAGACCGACAAATAAGAGCGACGGCACTTTGTTAACCATCAAACAGGTGGCGTCGGTGTGCATGGTTGTGAAGGGCCTGGCGTAAGCGTTGAAGTCGGGCCGTTCGGCCCTGATTGTCTCAGCGCAGCTTTGTAAGAGATCACCATCCCCTCGACGCTGATATAACAAACGCCTGCGCCTTGGCCGCCGACGTTGTCAATGTTGATGGCGGCCAGCCCGGTCAATTCGGAGCGATGCCGTTTGACGAATGCCTGCGCGCCATGCGAACCGACTTCTTCGCAGCCCGAGCAGAGCACCCAGACTTCGATTTGTTTGAGCGGCGAATGCGCCAGCCGTTCCGCGAGACTCAGCACAATTGATGCGCCGCTGCCGTTATCGTTCGCACCTTGTGTATAAGGTGTGGTGTCAGGCTGCCAAGTCAGGCCCAGAACGATGAGATAAATCGGGATCAGGGCGAAGGCAAGCCAGCGAACCGAACTCAGGTCAATGATAGCTGCCAGCAGGTAGAAGAGCGCCGCAACCGAAAAGGGGCGCCAGCCAGTCTTCGGAGCGCTGAACGTTTCCCAATGGGTTTGCAAACCCAGCGCCTCAAACTGCTGCCGCGCATATTCGGCGGCCTGCCGCTCTTGCGGAGTGGTTGATCCGCGCGGGCCGATGGTGACAGCCAGATGCTTCAAATGTTTCATTGCAGTGCTGGACATGGAAGCTCCTTTCTGCCAAAGAATACTGAGATTACTTTACTCTCTCTTCCACCTGATTGCAACTGGTGAATATCACTCATTATCAATATTTCACGAAAGTAGGGAGAATTCCGATTTTTGGGGTGTGTGGTGGCTGTTGTCAGGTTTGGGAGCCTCGTTCACAGCGGTCACGCCAGACGGTCGGCGGGCTGCTCTACTCCAAACTTAATGGAAGCCGCTTGAGTTTTGGAATCATGCGCCGGACTTCGTTGAGATGGACAAAACAATGACGCGTGGCGGGCATCAGCAGCAAATTCGTGGCGGGTTTCCCGCCCCAATAGTCGAGCAGCCAGGCCGCTTTTTCCCCGACAGCGCCTGCTTCCGCGATTCGGTTTAGCCGCTCCAGTGAAGGTGGTTTTTGTAGTTCAGCGAAATTCAGACTGCGCACAATCTCACGAGTGCGCCTGCCCACCGTCAGCCGGTAATCCATTAATGCCTTCAGGTCAACGGCTTCGCTCAAGCGGACGATTTCCTCAGGAGACATTTCATTCCCCACATTGTCATAAGGGCTGCCCACTTTTTTCTGCCAGCCCTGGCTCTGAAAAACCTGAGGCGCATCGGCCAGCAGGATGTTCAGCGTGACATCTTCAATTCGCGCGATATGCCAGAGCGCCCAGACAACGGAATGCTCCCCGCCCTGTGGGACAGCGCGCATTTGGGATTCGTTCAACCCAGCCAGGATTTCATCGGCGCACGACCAGCCACCGCTTAGGTCAAGCTCCACCGCATGAACCGCGGCATGGTGGCGCAGGAAGGTTTCCAGCGCGGCGGGGTAATTTTTATCTTGCTCCAATTGCTGGCGCAGGAGCGCGTGCTCGTTGTTCCAGGCGCGGTAGTTAGCTTCCATGGTGGGTCTCCTATCTGCTATGTACCTGTTTTACCTGAACCTGGGGCGTTGGTTCAACCGCATGAGTTCGTACCGGTCAGACCCTACCCCCAGGTCAGGAGCGAGTTGACCATCAGGATCAGGGAATGAACCCCCATCAGCCAGACCACCGTTTTGTCACGCCGGACTTGTTCCCCCCAGAGCAAACCACAGGCAAACGTTACCACAACCACCGCGATCACCCCGCCCAGGGGCGCTGTCAGCGAGGCTTTGGGGATATGCCAGGCGGCGAAAAGCAGCGCATGCAGGCAGACGGCCAAAAATGGTTTGGTCTTGAAGATTGCCAGGCAGATCGGGAGCAAGGCGGCGCGGAAAAACAACTCCTGTGAAATCCCGCTGGCTGGGGCATAAACCAGGGCTGCCGTCCAATCCCACCCGCTCCAACTCCCCGTCAGCCAGAACATCGGCATTAACAATAGTGAAGCGCCCAGGAAGAGCAGCCCGGTTTTGGAAATGGGGGCCAGGCGCAAGTGGCAGTCATCCATTGAAAAACCGGCCGCAACCAGCGTGGCAACGCCCAAAAGACCTGGCAGGAATTCCAGGAAAGCGCCTGGCGTGTTATCTGAATTTAGGGTATAGAGCAGGGTGTACGCCAGCCAGATCAGCAGAATGCCCCACAAGACAGGCTGAAGCGACAGTTTCTCGGGTTTTGGATTTGTTGATGTGGACATTCCAGACCTCATCACCTCATCAAGTTGCCCAAGCATCTGAAGGATGCGCTACTTATGCCATTGTCAGTATTTCACGAAACAGCGCACACCCAAAATCGGATATTCTTTCAACGTTCTTGTACCTCTGATTATATCTGAAATAGAAAGGTTGGTTTCGCAGGGGTGTTGTTTGTTCTTCAGGCACGAGGTTCCGCTGGGACAATTTTGCAGCGGAAATTTCTTTTCAATTGTCATACAAATTCAGGCTTGTAAAGTGGCGTCTAGCGAAGTAGAATAATTTTATTAGAAAAGTATTAATGTTGGCAATGTACTCCTATATTTTTCAAGGACACCCAAGCATGGAGGGATTAATTCTATTGGTTGTCGCAACCCTGAATGCACTCTCAAGGAGGTGCCTCAAGACCCAGGATAACCTTTGACGCCCCATTCATTTCGCTCCATTCCAACCCAAAATAGAGGAGACTAAAATGGCTAAAGAAACAACTAACAAGATCGTTGGTTACCTGCCAGGCGATACACCGCCCTGGGGAGCTATGCTTAGCCTGGGGTTCCAGCAAGTGCTGACGATGTTCCCCGCCACCGTGCTGGTCGCGATCCTGACCAAGTTTGATGTGGGCGTGACCCTGTTGGCCAGCGGCTTGGGGACAATCGTTGCCCTGCTCGTTTCGAGCCGACGCATCCCGATGTATTATGGCTCGAGCTTCAGCTACATCACTGTGGTTGTGACCGCGATGAGCCTGTACGCCAAGGATTGCTTTGGCGACCCGGCCCAATTCTACTGCCCTGAGGGCGTGCGTCTGGTGCAGGTCGGTATCATCGGCACGGCTGTGGTTGAAATCCTGGTCGGCTTGCTGATTATGCGGATCGGCAAGGCTGCCCTCGACAAGGCCCTGCCTCCGGTCATTACTGGCAGTGTCGCCATCGTCATCGGTATCGCTCTGGCCGGCGCCGCATTGGGAATGGCTGGCGCCAACTGGCTGGTTGCCTTCATCACCCTGATTGCCACCATCGTGCTCTCTGTTTATCTGCAGGGCAAAGGCTTGTGGGGGATGCTTCCGATCCTCTTTGGTGCGATCATTGGATACCTTGTTTCCATTCCCCTGGGATTGGTCAATTTCGATTTGATCAACCAGGCCCAATGGCTGCGCGTGCCCAATATCACCTTCCCGGCCTTCGCCGATCCAAACGCCTGGGCTGTGGTGGTTAGCATCTCGTTGATAGCTATTGCCACCATCCCAGAAAGCACAGCCCACCTGTACCAGATGAGCCTGTACATCGATGCGCTGGCAAAAGAACTGGGACGTGAACCGCTTGAAATCAAGAAATTGATCGGCCTGAACCTGGTTGCCGACGGCGCTGACGATGTGGTCGTGGGCTTCCTGGGCGGCTGCGCCGGAACCAACTATGGCGAGAATAACAGCCTGATGGCTATCACCCGCAACTATTCGGTTCCGGTGTTGATGGCTGCCGGTGTCATGGCCATCCTGCTGGGCTTTGTTGGCAAGCTGGCTGCGTTGGTTAACACCATCCCGGTCGCTGTCACTGGCGGGCTTTCAATCTACCTGTTCGGTGTGATTGGTATGCAAGGTATTGCGCTGATCCAATCGGAGAAGGTCAACCTGTTCGAGCCGCGCCAGCTTGCGATTGGGGCCACGGTTCTGATTACAGGCATCGGCGGCAACCTGGCTTTGCAAGATGGCATGTTCCCCTTCGCCATCCCGGTGTTGTTCCCGAGCGGCATCCCGGCGATTGTGTTTGCCGCCATCGTCGGCATCCTGATGAACGCGTTGTTCCTGATACTGCCGCCATCCCTCTTTGGCGTCAAGGATCGGGAAAACATCAACCTGTAACAATCTGTTGGCTGCCAGTCTCTTTGTGGCTGGCAGGGATAAGTTCTGGCGGTGGAACGTTCAGACCATGGGCGTTCCACCGCTCTTCCACCGTAGTGATGAAGTTATTGTCTGCGAGGATTTCGCTATGAGTATAAACACGCATCCTGCGCTCCCTGAGTTTGAATATTACCGACCAGCGACACTCGTTGAGGCCAGCGAATTCCTGGCCAGCCATTCTGCCGAAGCGCGCCCGTTCCTGGGAGGAACGGACGTTTTTGTTCGGATGCGGGACGGCTTCATGACGCCAAAATTCCTGGTCGATGTTAAAAATCTGGATGGCACAAATGACCTGCGCTTTGACCCGCAGGCAGGCTTGACCATCGGGGCAGCTGTCAACATGAACCGGGTCGCCGCCTCGCCCGAGGTGCAGGCGCATTATCCCTTGCTGGCAGAGGCCTGCCAGTCGGTTGCCAGCTACCAACTGCGGACGCGCGCCACAATCGTGGGCAACCTTTGTAACGCCTCTCCCGCCGGGGATACACTGGGGGCCTGCCTGCTGTTCGATGGGGTGCTCCAGGTCCACGGTGTAAATGGTTTGCGCCAGGAACCTCTCTCAACGTTTTTCCTGGGCCCGGGCAAGACAACCCTGAAACCTGGCGATTTCGTCACGGCCATCCACTTTCCCATCCCGCCCAAGGGTTGCCAGGGAACCTATCTCAAGCTGGGGCGCAACAAACTGAGCGACCTGAGCATCGTCGGCGTGACCGCGCTCGGTTACCCGGATTTAAAGCTCCCATCAGGCTATCGCTTCCGCCTGGCGCTGGCCTCCGTCGCGCCTGTGCCGCTGGTTGTGGCGGAAGTTGAAACCTGCCTGGGGAAACAGGCGGTCACGCCCGAAACCCTGCGCGAAGCCGCCCGTCTGGCTGGCGAGGCCTGCGCGCCCATCGACGATGTGCGCGGCAGCGCCCGCTATCGCAAGCAGATGGCCAAGAATTTGTCGGCAAAGGCGCTGAATGAAGTATGGGAAAAAATTAAAAGGGTAGGTTTGAAAGCTGGTTGAGTAGGGCGGCGCTTTCCCGCCCGTACACTTGCACCGCACTGCGTTTGGTGCCAGGGTATGCCGGAAAAGCACTGGCTACTCGGCCCTCGCTTTCACTTTGATTGGTTAATAGCTTTTTGATGATTATTTCTTGGAGGTCAAGATGGCATTTCACAAAATAAACCTCACCGTCAATGGTGGACTTGAGCAGGTGATTGTCCCCTCGAATATGACACTTATGACCATGTTGCGTGAAACACTTTCGCTGACCGGCACCAAAAATGGCTGCGCTGCCGGGGAATGTGGCGCTTGCACGGTTTTAATGAATGGCGAACCGGTCAACAGTTGCATGGTGCTGGCGGTCGAATGTGACGGGGCCAAGATTGTCACCGTGGAAGGTCTGGCAGAAGACAAAAGGCTCGACCCGATCCAGGAAGCCATGATCCAGGAAGGCGGCGTGCAGTGCGGTTTTTGCACCCCCGGCGTGCTGATGTCTTCACGGGCGCTTTTGGACCGCAACCCGCACCCGAGCGAGGCTGAAATTCGCCAGGCGCTGGTTGGGAATTTGTGCCGCTGCACTGGCTATGTGCGGATTTTTGAAAGCGTCAAAAAAGCCGCCACACTTGCACCGCACTTCGCACGGCGCAGTGCAGGTGAGAAGCAAACGGTCACATCCTGAGCGAGAAGAAGGAGCTGACTCATGGAAAAAGATACACAAAACCCCGGCCCCGTCGGTGAGAACAAGACGCGGATCGACGCCCGTGAAAAAGTTACGGGTGCCGCTATTTATGCGGACGATATCCAGTTTGGGAATTCCTTGCTGCACGCTCGGATTAAACGCAGTCCGCACCCTCATGCGTTGATCAAGAAAATCAACAGCGAGAAAGCCTGCAACCTGCCTGGTGTGAAAGCGGTTGTGACCGGCGAGGATTTTCCCGGTTATATCGGGCTGTACCTGAAAGACCGCTTTTTCTTTTGCCGCGACCGGGTGCGTTATGTCGGGGATCCGGTGGTCGGCGTGGCGGCTGTCAGCGAGGAAATTGCCGAAAAGGCCCTCGACCTGATCGAGGTGGAGTACGAAGTCCTCGAGCCAGTCCTCGACCCCGAATACGGCTTCAAGCCCGAGGCGCCGCTGCTTCATCCCGACCTGGGGAAATATACAGTCGCCAACTTTATCTTTCCACGGCCCGGAACAAATATTTCCAACCACTTCAAAATTCGCAAGGGTGATGTGGAGAGCGCCTGGGAAAAATGCGCGAGCATCGTTGAGCACAAATACCGGATTCCCCACATTCAGCATGTGCCGATTGAGCCACATATTGCGGTTGCAAAAGTTGAGGAGTCAGGTGAGATCACGCTTTGGGGAAGTTCGCAATCGCCGTTTGCGCAGCGCAACCTGATCGCCCAGGCGCTGGGAATCTCGCCAGGCAAGATGCGCGTGATCGCGCCTTATGTCGGCGGTGGTTTCGGCTGCAAAGCCGGCGTCAGCATGGAAGCCCTGGCTGTGGCAATTGCAACCAAAACCAAGGGACACCCGGTCAAACTGCTCCTGACGCGCGAAGAAGAATTCGTCACAGCTTTTGTGCGCCAGGGATTGGTGGCCTACTTCAAGATGGGCTGCGATGAAAAAGGCCAACTCCTGGCGATGGAAAATACATTTTATTGGGACGGGGGCGCTTACACCGAGTATGGCGTTAACATTACCCGCGCTTCAGGTTACAGCAGCAGCGGCCCTTATGAAGTTCCCAACGTCAAGACCGACAGCTACTGTGTCTATACCAATCATCCCGTTGGCGGTGCGATGCGCGGCTTTGGAATGCCTGAAATTCATGCCGGGTTGGAGCAGTGTATCGACGAACTGGCCCTCAAGATTGGGATGGATGCGGTTGAGTTTCGTAAGTTAAACTGCCTGAAGACAGGCAGCACGCTGGTCACTGGCAGCAAGATGCACCCAACCGGCCTGCTAGAGTGCGTCCGGAAAGCCGCTGAAGCCATCGAATGGGGCAAGAAAGCGCCGCCAAGCGCCCCGAACAAAAGACGCGGCAAAGGGCTGGCCTTGATGTGGAAAGCCCCAGCCATGCCGCCCAATGCAGGCTCCAGCGCCTGGGTTGAGTTGGCTGAAGATGGCACTATTAACGTGGGCGTGGGCGGGCAGGAAATCGGCCAGGGTGTCTTTACCGTGGCTGCCCAAATGGCCGCATCTGCCCTGGGTGTTCCGTATGAATCAGTCCGGATTGCGACCCCGGTCGACACCCGCTACAGCCCCTACGAGTGGCAGACCGTGGCCAGTCGTCTGACCTGGAGCATGGGCAACGCCATCGTCAGCGCCGCCAAAGATGCGCGCCGCCAAATCCTGGATACGGTGGCAGCTGCCTGGGACGAGAACCCCGAAGATTTGAATATCGTCAACGGGGTGGTTGTTTCCTACAAAAGCGAGAAGGAAGTTCCGCTCAAGAATCTGGTGGTGTACGGATTGCCAAAAGACGGCGACCAGGGTTGGCGGGGCGGACCTGTTCTGGGGCGCGGCAGTTTCATGCCAACCTACGTCACAGGCCTGGACGCCGAAACCGGCCAGGGTGAGCGGGCTGTCGTTCACTACACCACCGGGGCCCAGGCTGTTGAACTCGAAGTTGATCTTGACACGGGCCAGATTGACATCCTGAAGAGCGTTTCGGCCTTCGATGTTGGCAAAGCGATTAACCCTGAATTGGTTAAGGCCCAGATGGAAGGCGGCTTTATCCAGGGGATGAGTTCCGCGCTGTTCGAGAGTCTCCAATTGAAGAATGGCATTGTGCAGAACCCGAGCTTTGTGGATTACCGGATTGCCACTGCCGCGGACGTGCCGATTGAGATGGAATCGATCATCGTTGAAGTGGCACAGGATGACGGGCCTTGGGGCGCGCGCGGGATCGGCGAACATTCCATGGTTCCGACCATCCCGGCGATTGCCAACGCCATCTTTGACGCCGTCGGCGTCCGTTTTGACGGTCCGCCGTTTACGGCAGAAAAAGTTTACCTGGCAATGCTGGATGCCGGGATTGTGAAGTAACTGCACGCTCAAAGAGTGCGCCGCACCATATTTAACCGGGTTTTGCCCGGCAGGATGGTGCGGCGCACCCTCGCGGATGAACCAATTTTTTATTTGCCTCTTGATTTGTACACAAAATTGTATACAATAATAAGTATGAAACAAAAAACTTCCGCCCTCAGCGCCGAGGTCTTTGCTGCACTCAAGGAGCGCATCATTCATTGGGAATACCCCCCCGCTCACCGGTTTACCGAAGAAGAGTTATGTGATGAGTTTGGTGTCAGCCGCAGCCCGGTGCGGGAAGCCTTGCAAATGTTAGTCGAAAATAGCCTGGTTACGAAGGAAGCCTACCGCGGCTATACCGTCAGGCAGCCAGACTTGGAAGAAATTCATGACCTCTATAATGTGCGCCTGGCGTTGGAGTTTTTTGTCGTCGAGTGGTTGACCCTGCATGGCATGCCTGAGATTGACTGGAAGCAATTACGCGATGCCTGGCAAAACATTTTGGATCACCTGCCCCAGAGCACTGCGGATTTCGCCGCCAGCGATGAGGCTTTCCACGAAGAAATGGCCGCGTGGACTGGAAACCAGGCCCTGGTTCACTACCTGCGTAACATCGATGAGCGGCTGCATTTTGTCCGCACAACTGACATTACCACTCCCGAGCGTCTGAGCGCAACTTGTGAGCAGCACCTGAAAATCCTGGATTATATCCAGGCTGGCGATCTTGGCCAGGCGCGTGAAGCGATGCGCGAAAACATTGAAAATGGCCGCAAAAACGTCGAAGTGGCGGTCAGGGAAGTCCTGGTCAGGTCATATCAAAAGGGTAAGTAAATGCTATTTAGCCGAGGGTGCGTCGCACCAAACCTTTAGATAAAATTTGTTAAACGAGATTGCTCTTCGCTCGAAATAGCCTGTTTAACCTAGTGTGACGCATTCTCTGGATAGCCAAGATTATTTTTTCAAGGAGGTCGAACCTTGCCAGTCAAACAACTTATCAAGCATTCTGAGTATCACGATTCGGTCAGCCTGATGCTGGTGGCCCGCGAGCTTTCCGGGCTGGAAGGTGTGCAGGATGCCGCTGTCGTCATGGCGACCGAAGCCAACAAGTCTATTTTGGAAAATGCCGGGCTGCTGACCGATGCGGCCAAAGCTGCCACCCCGAACGACCTGGTCATCGCCGTCAAAACCGGGACGGAGGCGGCTGCCAATCTGGCCCTGGAAAAAGTGGGAGGCCTGTTAAAAAAGAAAGCCTCCGCCAGCCAGGGAGGCGAGTTCCGCCCGAAGACCATCCGTGGGGCTTTGTCGATGCACCCGGCGGCGAACGTGGCCGTCATCTCTGTGGCTGGCCGTTATGCCGCTGACGAGGCCTGGGAGGCCTTGCTGCGCGGACTGCATGTACTCTTGTTCAGCGATAATGTCTCGTTGGAAGACGAAATCGCGCTCAAGGAATACGCCCGCGATCACGGCCTGCTGCTGATGGGCCCCGGCGCCGGGACGAGCCTCATTAACAACGTCGCGCTCGGCTTTGCGAACGTCATCCCGGCTGGCCCAGTGGGGATCATCTCCGCAGCGGGGACAGGATTGCAGGAAGTCAGCACCTTGCTGGCCCGCCAGGGCGTGGGCATTACCCAGGGACTTGGCACCGGCGGCCGCGACCTAAAAAAGGAAGTCGGCGGGATCATGATGCTCGAGGCGCTCAAAGCCTTGCAGGCAGACCCGGCTACCCAGGTGCTGGTGCTGGTCAGCAAACCCCCGGCGGAAGCAGTCGTGGAGAAAATTCTCAAGCAGGTTGCAGCCAGCAGCAAACCAACCGTGATTTGCTTTCTGGGTGGCGAGGTGGGAGCGCTGGCAAAACTGCCCAACGTCATCCCGGCCCACACCTTGCAGGAATGCGCTTTGTTGGCGGCCCAGGTTGTCAAGCCTGAATTAGGGGACATTAAAGCCCATCTGTCGAACGAAAATGCCCGGCTCGCCGGACAGGCCAGCGAACTCAAACAAAAAATGAAGCCCGAACAACGCTACCTGCGCGGACTGTTCTCGGGCGGCACGCTCTGCTACGAGGCCCAGGTCATCTGGCGTGACCTGTTGAAAGGCCCGGTCCATTCCAACGCCCCGCTGCCCGGCGGATCGTCGCTGGCGGATTCAACCAAGAGCCATGAGCACACGACCGTCGACCTCGGCGAGGAAGAATTCACCGTTGGACGCCCGCACCCGATGATCGACAACGACCTGCGCATCCGCCGTCTGCTCCAGGAAGCGCGCGACCCGCAGGTGGCCGTGATCCTGCTGGATGTGGTCATCGGCTACGGGGCGCATCCTGATCCTGCCTCAGAATTAGGCAAGGCCGTGGAAGAGGCCCGGGCGCTGGCCCGCCGCGAGGGACGCGAACTGCTGATCGTCGCTTCGGTGACCGGCACGGAAGGCGACCCTCAAGGGCTGAGCCGAACCGTTTCAACCTTGACCCAAAAGGGTGTGATTGTCTGCGACAGCAATGCCGCCGCAGCCCGCCTGACGAGTATGCTGGTTTCAGGCTGAGCGGAGTAGTTATGACAAAAATCAACGATTTATTTGGAAAAGAAGTTGCCGTGATTAACCTCGGGTTGGCCAGCATGGCTAAATCGGTCAGCGACCAGAATGTCAAGGTTTTCGACCTCGACTGGCAGCCGCCCAGGGATGGCACCCCCCGCCTGCACCGCACCAAGTCGGGGATCAACATCGACGAAGCCAACCAGGAAGTGGTCGACCGGATCAAGCGTGGACAAGCTGTCCTGATTGGGATGGGCCTTGCCAAAGACGTCATCCCCGGCATGCACAAACGGATGATCCTGCACGCCGGGCCGCCGATTGAGTGGAAACGCATGTGCGGACCCACGCGCGGAGCTGTGATGGGCGCTCTGATTTACGAGGGCCTGGCCAAGGACGAGCAGGAAGCTGAAAAACTGGCGGCCTCCGGTGAGATCGAGTATTCGCCCTGTCACCATCACCATGCTGTCGGCCCGATGGCGGGTGTCGTTTCGCCCAGTATGCCGGTCTGGATTCTCGAAAACAAAGCCTTTGGCAATAAAGCCTATTGCACCCTAAACGAGGGGCTTGGCAAAGTGCTGCGTTATGGCGGCATGGGGCCCGAAGTCTATGCCCGCCTGAAGTGGATGGAAACCGACCTGTACCCAACCCTCGACCGCGCCCTGGGTACCCTGCCGAACGGGATTGACATCAAAAGCCTGATCGCGCAAGCCCTCCATATGGGCGACGAGTGCCACAACCGCAACCGGGCGGCCACCTCGCTTTTTTTGCGCGCCATTAGCCCGGCCCTGGCGCGGACGAACCAGGATAACGAAGTTCTGGCGAAGGTAATCGAGTTCATTGACCGCAATGACCACTTTTTCCTGAACCTGTCGATGCCCGCCGGGAAGGCCATGCTCGAAGCGGCGGAAGGCGTTCCGGGCAGTACGATTGTCACGGTCATGGCGCGCAACGGCACCGACTTTGGGATGCGGCTCTCTTCCATGCCGGAACGCTGGTTCACCGCCCCGGCCGGGGTCGTCCAGGGTCTGTACTTCCCGCAGTATACGGAAAAAGACGCCAATCCCGACATCGGTGACAGCACCATCACCGAAACCGCCGGTTATGGCGGCATGGCGATGGCCGCTGCGCCCGCCATCACCCAGTTCGTCGGCGGCACGCCCCAAATGGCCATGCAGAACACCCTCGAAATGTACGAAATCACCTTTGCCGAGCATCAGAACCTGACCATCCCGGCGCTGGATTTCCGCGGGACCCCGTTGGGTATTGATGTGCGCAAAGTGATGGAAACCGGCATCCTGCCGCGGATCAACACCGGCATTGCCCACAAAGACCCTGGCGTGGGCATGGTCGGCGCGGGTATCCTGCGCGCCCCGGAGAAGTGTTTCCAGGATGCGTTCAAGGCAATTCAGGAAATGTAATGGCACTCCGTTGGTCGAGTAGGCGGTGCTTTCCCGCCGTATCGAGACCAACACTAACGGCAGATACATCATTTTGAATGTGGTCTCGATACGCCCCTCAAAGAGCATTCGGGGCTACTCGACCACCCTACTCACAAAAGGAGCCCATATGAAATTTCTCGATCTGACCATCCCCCTCGGTATTGCCACCCCGGCCTGGCCGACCTATGAACCCCTGCAACTCAAGTACTTCAAGCGCCTGGCCCCAAACGGCGCAAATGGACAGGTGCTGACCCACTCGAACCATCTGGGCACGCACCTGGATGGCGAAATCCATTTCCACACCCCCGGCAAGGATATTGCCTCGCTCGAACTGGATTTTCTCGTCCACGAAGCCGCGGTGGTTGACCTGAGCGACGTTTGTGGCGACTACGACATCTATACCAGCAAAATGGTCGAGGAGCGCGTCGAAGTCCGCGAGGGCGACATCCTGATCATCCACACCGGCTACCATCATTTCGGCTGGGACATGCCCACCGCCAACGAAATCCGCTACATGGTCATGCACCCCGGTCCAGATCGCGAGTTTGCCGACTGGGCCAAAGCCAAGAAACTGCGCTGGATCGGCGTCGACTGCGGCAGCGCTGACCACCCGATGAACACCATCATCCGCGACTGGATGCCGCGCCAGGCCCGCCAGGCTGACAAAGTTTTCAAAAAGAAGTACGGGATGCCGTTGGCCGAGTATTTCGACGACTCCAAGTACCAGCTCATGCACCTCGAGATGTTCCCGTATGGCATCATCCATGCCGAGTGCCTGGGCGGCGAACTCGACCTGCTGCTCAACCGCCGCGTCACGATTGGCATGTTCCCCTGGCGCTTCGTGGACGGCGAATCGAGCATTGCCCGCTGCGTGGCCATGGTCGAGGATGCCGAATACGAACAGTTGATGGCGAAGAAAGCTGCCCTGCCGAAGACCAAGTTCGGCGATGCCTACGACCCGGCACACGTGGAGAGCCTGAACAAATTGAGCAAGAATAATTTGGAATAAGAGAAAACCGAGGGTCGAGTAGCCCCGCATGATCTTAGCGGGGCGTACACTTGCACCGAACGCAAGTGCGGTGTCGAGACCCGAAATCGTTGGTTTCGACACCTGCACTTGCCGCAGGTGCAAGTGTACGGGCGAAAGAACATCGCCCTACTCAACCACCTTATTTATTCAACCTTAGGAGAAGATCGAATGGCAATGGATATGGAACTCGAAATGGTATTGCGGCCACCGCAGCTTCCGATGCCGCCTTACCCGCCCAAAATGGTCACCCTGGCGAATGGCAAAATCATGGTCATCCGTCAGGCCGTGCGCGAGGATGTGCCCGCCATCTTGAAATCCGTTCACCCCTGCCTGTTCATCGAGCGGGATTACTATGACGTGGTCAGCGCCCGCGTCTATGGTGAACTGCTGGCCTGGTACCGCTACCGCGTCAAAAGCGAATACTGCCTGCTGGGCCAGGTGGATGGTTACCTGGTTGGTCTGGTCAACGGCCGCCTGGAAAATGAAAAAGTCGGGATGAGCTACCACACCCTGGCAATTGATCGCGGTCTGCGCATCGGCTCGCACCTGTTCGCCGCCAAGATGGAATATCACCTGGAGTACCTGAACCAGGACTCGGTCCTGATTGTGGCCGAAAGCCCAATCGGTTTCCGGCGTTGGATGGTTGAATATCCGCTCAAAGAAACCAAAATCCCGCACGAACTGGGCGGTGGCGATTCCTGGGTTCTGGACCGCGAGACCTATTTCAAGGCTAAGCCGCGCCTGGTGGTGGGCCAACGCCCCGTCCCGCAGCACCTGATGGACGAGGCCATGACCGACATCAAATTCGCCGACGATGACACCATCCGCGAACGGATTGCCGGGCTGAAAGGGAGATGAGACGATGAGAGATGTTGCGATTATCGGCGTTGGGATGATCCCCTTTGGACGCCGAGATGAAGATACCTTGATGGAAATGTTGTCCTACGCCTCCTTGAAGGCCCTGGATGACGCTGGCCTGGGCGACAAATCTGTGGATGCGGTCTATGTCGCCAATATGGGCGGCGGAATGCTCCAGCGCCAGACGGCGATTGCCAGCTCGCTGGTCGACCGCCTGAGCCTGCTGCCCGCCGCGGCTGAAACCATTGAAAACGGCCCGGCTTCGGGCGCGTCGGCGGTCAAAAACGGTTTGCTGGCGATTGCTTCTGGCTACTATGACACGGTCCTGGTGGTTGGCGGCGAGAAGATGCGCGAAGTCACCGGCTGGCGCGCCACCGATTTTGTCGCCACGATGACCCACCCGCAGGCGGAATATCCCTATGGGATCACCCTGCCCGGCATGGCCGGGATGTTCACCCGGCTTTACATGGAAAAACACGGCGTGACCCGCGAACACCTGTTGGCCGTTTCCCTGAAGAACCAGGAAATGGGCACGTTCAACCCCTATGCCCATGTTGAAATGGCCCTGGATCGCAACGGCATTTTCGACAGCCCAGATGCGGTGGTCAACAACCCGGTTTCGGCGGATCCGCTGCACCTTTACGATCTGTGCCCGGTCAGCGACGGGGCGGCGGCGCTGGTGCTCTCGACCGTGGAAATTGCCAAGAAGAGCGGTAAACCATATGTTGTCATCGCCGGTTTCGGGCAGGCCACAGATACCCACACCCTGGCCGAGCGCGAAGACCCAACCGACCTGAAGGCCGTCACCCTGGCGGCACAGAAGGCTTTTGCGATGGCCAAGCTCAAGCCCTCCGATGTGCATGTGGCCGAACTGCATGACGCTTTCACCATCCTGGAGATTGCCGAGAGTGAACACGTCGGCTTTTTCAAGAAGGGCGAAGGAGGAAAAGCAGTGGCCGCCGGGAAGACCAAGCTCGGCGGGCAGATCCCGATCAATCTCTCGGGCGGCCTGAAAGCCCGTGGACACCCCGTCGGCGGTACCGGCGTGGCCCAGATTGTCGATATCGTCTGGCAGTTGCGTCATGAACTGCCTGAGAACCGGCAGGTCAAAAACGCTGAAGTCGGCCTGACGGTCAACTTTGGCGGGTTCGGCAACAACGTCTTGTGCTTCATCCTGCGGAGAGTGCAGCCATGAGTAAAGAAATCGCGATTACAGCTTATAAGTGCAAAAAGTGCGGAAAGTTGCACTACCCCTATCACGACCGCTGCCTGGAATGCAAAGGCCGCGAGTTCGAGAAGGTCAAACCGCAGGGCAACGCCAAGCTCCTGACCTACACGGCGATATTTAACCTGCCGTGGGGCTTCGATCAGCGCTATCTGGTGATTGGGGTGGCCGAGTTTGAGAACAAGGTCAAGGCCATGGGCCAGATTAAAGCCGATTCGGTCGACCAGTTGAAGGTTGGCATGAAGATGAAGCCCAGTTGGGAGCCGATCAAGAAGCAGTACGGCGAAGATGTCTACGGTCTGAAGTTCGAGCCGATGGAATAGGTTAGCTGGTTGAGTAGCCCCGTGCTTTTCGGGGCGTATCGAAACCACCGGATTCGGGTCTCGATATGCCGAAAGATCATCGGCTACTCGACCCTCAAGCATTTTCACCACGGAGACACCGGGAACACGGAGTGTTTATAATCACTCTCTGAACTCCGTGGCTCCGTGGTTTGATTTTTAATCCTGGCAGGAACCATGTATCTTTCTACCTTGACTATTGGCTATGCAGTACCAACCACTGACTTTGACGCCACTGTCCACAGCGTTTTCCAATCTGCGGCCAACCTGGGCTTGGCAAAAGGTGGGAAGTTGCTGACCCTGGTGGCCCCCAATGAAGCCGATCTGCCACAGGGTATCCGGCTGGAGACACCCGCCGATTTTTCCTTCGTTGGCATCCAGGTAGGCGAACACGTGACCTGCCGGACTGGTCTCTTGCGTCTCAAGAGCCTTTTGCTGACAATTGATCTCCACCAAGCCCGCCTTTGGAAATGTGACCTGCCCGCCCTGAAAACAGAATTGACCGACCCGGCAGTGGAATCCGCCTGGAAGGCCGTCTGGCAGGCTCTGAATCGACGCCAGTCAATCGCCGAGGCTGAAATTTTCGCGGATGATTTACTTGGTTCGGGCAGGATACCACACATGAGTGTTCCCCAAAAAGCTGCAGAGGCGATGCAAGCGCTGCTCCAGTCCACGCGGAAATTTGACCTGACGGCTGCCTCGGCCGCGCGTGAGTTGATCGGCCTCGGCTCCGGCCTGACCCCCGCCGGTGATGACCTGCTCGCCGGTTACCTGGCCGGGTTGTGGTGTCTGACGGATGGGAAACCTGAACGACGGGAATTTGTCTCTGGCTTGGGGAGAAAAATCGTCCGTTTATCGCGCCGAACCAACGACATCAGCCGCACCTACCTTTACCACGCCGCGCGCGGACAAGTCTCCAGCCGCCTCGCTGCCCTGGCCGAAGCAATTTCTCGCGGAGAATCAGGCGAGCTTTTGCTGGCCGTTGCTGAAAATGCCATGCGCGTTGGACACACCTCCGGTATGGATGCGGTCACTGGTCTATTGCTTGGAATGGTTGCCTGGAGTGAGCCCATCTTTTAATGCCAATGCTTTTCACTGCAAAGCACGCTAAGGCCGCGAAGTTTTATAATTTCCCTTCGCGTTCTTGGCGCCTTCGCGGTAAGAACTGAGCGAATAGGTTATAGCGAAAATCTGTCTGGTAGAAAAGTATTGCGTTGGCAATTCGGGGGTTAGAATAGACCAGATCGGCATCATCCTTTTGGAGAACCGCATGAAACGTGTTTACAACAGCCTCTTGAAATGGTCGCAGGCCTCCTTGGAAACGGATTATTTCAGGGAAGGCGCTTTCCTGAGCACAGCGGCGCTGATGGGCATCGCCGCCTGGATTTGGATCGGGCAGGGTGTCTCCGCCGGGCAAATCCCGGTTCGGAGTGGGCTCTTCCTGTTTGGGCTGGTCATTTTTGCGGGCTGGGGGATTTACCGTCTCTATCGGAATCATTATTTGCATGCAGTGATTGTTTTCCTGCTCGCGCAAATGTTACTTATCCCGACCATGATGGCCTTGTTGGGGGATCTGAGCATTGGCTACCTGTTTTTACTGACCATCGTGATTGCCAGTTCGTTGATCGGACCGGTCGGCTCGATTTCAGCTGCCACGCTTGCCATGCTGATCGAGGTGGCCCTGGTCTATGCCATCCCTGGCGAACTGAAAGCCAGCGGCTTGCTGCCGGGATTGATCCTGCTGCAATACCTGGCCGGCTTTCTCGCCAGCCAATCGGCTTACGGACTTTATTCAGCTTTGCAGGCGGCCGAGGCCATGGCCAGGGAAGCGGGCGCTCATGCCGAAGAAGCCCGAAAACATCGCGGTGAACTCCACCGGACCTTGAAATCGCTGGATCTGGCCTACCTCCAACTTGAAAGGCTGAATGGCGAACTTATCCAGGCGCGCGAAGTTGCCGACGCCGCGCTGCGCTTCAAGAAAGAGTTTATCGCCCAAACCAGTCACGAATTGCGCACGCCGCTTAATCTGATCATCGGTTTCAGTGAAACCATGGCTTTTTCGCAGGATTCTTATGGAGTCAAATTACCGGCCGCGTATTTGCGCGATGTGACCGAAATCCATCGCAACAGCCGCCACTTGATGACCTTGATTGACGATATCCTCGATCTTTCCAAGTTGGAAAGCGGACGCATGGGACTGCGCTTCAACCTGGCTGATCTTGGTGAGGTGCTCAAGGAAGTCCGTGAGACCGTCCAACCGCTGACCCAGGCCAAGCACCTCGACCTGATTCTGGAGATTCCAGAAACCCTGCCGCGCCTGTGGCTCGATCAGCCCCGCATCCATCAGGTACTCCTCAACCTGTTATCGAATGCCGCGCGCCTGACAAAACAGGGCAAAATCGTGCTCAGGGCTGAATTCAGGTCAAACCAGAATGACCTGCTCATCCAGGTTCAGGATACAGGCCCCGGCCTCCCGGCGGAAATGCTCTCGCAGGTCTTCGAAGAGTTCCAGCAGGTCCACGAAACTGCCGGGGTGACCGGGACCACCGGCCTGGGATTGACCATCAGCAAACGCATTGTCGAATTGCATGGTGGTCATATCTGGGTAGAAAGTGAAGTGGGCAGCGGCAGTACATTTTCTTTCACCCTGCCGGTTTACATGCCATTAATCTCTCAACAGGCAGACAAGCAGGCCCGCGCCGAACAGTTCCAATCTGCCCAACCGGCGATTGTCATCCTGGAGGAAGAAGGCACAGACGACGCCAGTTTGCTGCAAAGACATCTGGACGGCTATGTGGTGACCAGCGCCCCCAGTTGGGAGATTGCCCGGGAGTTGGTGGATAAACTCCGTGCGCGGGCTGTTATTTCCCGCCAGGGTTCAGCTTACATTGTTTCGGAATCGCTTGTGCCGGTGATTACCTGTCCCTTGCCGAGCACCAAAGAAACCGCGCAGGCTTTGGGAATTTCCGGGTACCTGCGCAAGCCGCTGACCATCAAAGCCTTGCGGAGCGCCCTGCACCAGATAGCGCCAGGGGCCAAAAAATTATTAATCATCAATGAAGATCCAAGCGCGCTGCGTCTGGTGGAAAGGATGGCCCGCGGGGATGGTTCCGACTATCAGATTTTCCGCGCCTATGATGGGTCGGAAGCCCTGAAGCGGGCCAAAACACAACCCCCGGACGTGATCTTGCTCGATTTGGGCATTTCACAAGAAGCCAGCTTGGAGTTGATCTGGCAGATCAAACAAATCCCCTCTGCCGCCGAGATTCCCATCCTGGTGATGAGCGGGCTGGAGGTGGACGACTCGGTCACAGATCAGCCGATCACGATTTACAGCCCGAACGGTTTCACGCCTTCTGAGATGCTGGATTATTTGCAGGGGATTCTGTCGGCGATCCCCCCGGCAAAGCTGGACCGCGGCTCCAGCGCTCCACTTTGACCAGCAGTGCGTCCTGGGTGACGGGTTTGTGAAGATAATCCGACGCGCCCAGGGTGTAGGCAATCTCCGTTTCGTCGAGCACCGAGCAGATCAAGATTGGAACCGTCCTGGTTGGTTCCGCCGACCGCAGGCGCTGCAAGATTTCCCAGCCGTCCTGCTCCGGCATCATCACGTCCAGGATGACCAGTTTCAGGCTGTATTTTTGGGCAAGCGCAATCGCCTCCTCAGCGGAATGGGCTTCAAGCACCCGGTAACCGCGTCCGGCCAGGTAACGCCGGTAGAGTTCGATCAACCCGGCATTGTCATCCATGAGCAGGATCGGTAATTTTTCGGCCATCGGCAGGGTAATTTCTGCCTTCCACTGGTCACGCTCATCTTCGATTTCAACCTGGCCGCCCAGGCTGGCAATTAATTTCCGGCTGACATCCAACCCGACTTTGGTTGATTCGGCTGCCTGGAAAGCCCCGCGGGCAATAATCCACAAGCGAAAATCCGCCGTATCCGCACTTTCGACGCTGATATTACCGGCAGAAAGATGCTGGAGGGTCGAAGAAATTACCCCCAGCAGGCCCTGGCGTAAGACGACCCGGTTGGCGCGCACCAGCGGCAGGTTCTCGGAGAGGCGATTTAGCAGGGTGATTCGACGGCTGGCGGCGACCGGCGCCAGGGTAGAAAAAACCCCATTTACCAGGTCGATCAGCGCGATATCGTCCACCTGAGCCTGGCTGATGAGTTGCTCGGTCTCCCGCTCGGTGGCGTCGTCCAGCGCGGTTTCCAGGAAAATTCCCGGCTCCCCGGGTTTCGCATCCAGTTGCCCGACCAACCGCTCCCAGAGTAAATCCAGAACGGCCTCCACGGCGCGGGCGTGCTCACGCCGCAACTGGCGGATGCTGATCGCCAGTTCTTCGGCCAGTTCTGCGGTGGTCATTCCCTGGACGTAGTGACCATAGAGCAGCGCATATGGGCGGCGCTCCTTGGCTCGGCTGGGCATGTTGCCCGTTGGGTTCAACTGCTCGATGGCGTCCAAAAGCTCCGAGCGGAGTTTGCGTACTCCCTGATCCAACGTGCCGCTGGGCGCATTGAGCAGACTGGTGATGGGCAGTTTCTGCAGGACTGCAAAATCATGCAGGTTTTGAAGCGCCTGGCGAATTTGCTCGGCGAAATCGGATTTGCTGATCCCTGACATGGCACTCCATTGGCACTTGCTTGGCCGAAAACCACTTCTTATCCAATGACTTTCTATATAAACTATAACATAGATGGATATGCCCGGCAAACACGGCCAATCTGTCAAAGTTCGTGCCAAGTTTCATTTATTTCACCCCAAAAGGAACAAGGAGAAAGAACACCATGAAAGGCTCAAAGCTTGTAAGTTTGTTGATGTTGTTGGCCATTGTGGCTGTTTCCGTGGCCGCCTGTGGAGCTCCCGCCGCGCCTGTTGCGCCCGAGCAGCCTGCCGCCCCGGCCAATACGGCAGCCCCCGCGGCTCCGGCCGCACCGGCTGCCGAATCCATCACCCTGACCCTCGGCTCCTGGCGTGTGGATGATACCGAAGCCTGGGGCAAGATTTTGGACGCCTTCCACGCGGAGTATCCAAACATCACCGTCAAGTTCGACCCGACCAACCCTCCCGATTACAACGCCACCCTGCGCACCCAGCTTGAGACCGGCACCGGCCCCGACCTGTTCTTCGTGCGCTCTTTCGCAACCGGCCTTGAACTGTTCGAAAAGGGTTATATCGGCTCGTTGAAAGACCTGCCCGGCCTGGCTGAAAACGTCCCCGCCGCCGCCAATGCCCCCTGGGCGACCGCCGCTGGCGAACCCTACGCCGTGCCGATTGCCGCCGTTTCTCACGGGATCTATTACAATCAAGACCTGTTTGCTGCCAATGGCATCGAAGTTCCCCAGACCTGGGAAGAGCTGATGGCCGCATCTGAGAAACTCAAGGCCGCGGGTGTCATTCCCTTTGGCAACGGCACCAAAGATGCCTGGGATATCAACGAAGTCGTTATGATGGCCCTGATCCCCAACAACGTCGGTGGTCTCGATGGCCGCCTGGCCTACCTGGATGGCAAACGCTGCTTCAACGATGACGCGATTGTTGCTTCCTTCCAGCAGATCAAGGACTTGACCCCCTACCTGCCGGATGGTTTCACCGCCACCAGCTACTATGATGGCCAGCAGTTGTTCGTCCAGGGCAAGGCCGCGATGTATTTCGATGGCTCCTGGAGCATCTCAGGCTTTGAAAAGGATGCCCCCGAGTTCAAGTGGAGCGTCTTCGCCGTGCCGCCCGCCGCTGGCAAGGATCAGTACATCTCCTTCCACATGGACGCCGCAATTGGCATGAACGCCGCCTCCAAGAACGCCGAAGCCGCCAAGACCTTCCTGGCTTGGCTCGAAACCGGCGAATTCGCCGAAGCCTTCGGCAATGGCGTCCCCGGCTTCTTCCCGGTCAGCAAGAATGTCCCAACCCTGAGCGACCCGGTTGCGAATGCCTTCATGGGCTTCAATGGCAAGGCCAAGGGCACTGATATCCGCTTCGTCTGGGAGAAACTGCTCGCCGCTCCATCCGGCCAGAAGGATGCCTACACCGCCATGAACGATGCTGTCATCGCCGTCTTGAAGGGTGAACAGACCCCGCAGGAAGCCGCCGATGCCTTGCAGACCGCCCTGGCTGGCTGGTACGAACCCGCCAAGAGCTGCAAGTAAACTTTTACCCCCATCCCTGCCTTCCCCCATTTTCCCAACCCGAAAATGGGGGAAGGAGCTAGAAATAGATTATAAAGATGGGGGTCGATGATGATGCCCCAGAAAAACTTAAAAACTAAGTGAACTCCGTGTCTTAGTGGTAAAACGTACTAATTCCAGCAAAACCTTCATCTTTCACTTCGAGCACCCAAGAGCTGCCATGCCAACTCAATCGTCATCATCCCTTTTTTCTACCAAAAACCGGCAACAGGTCACCTGGGTTTTGTTCCTCCTGCCCGCCGTCCTGGTGTACATCGTCTTTATGGCCGGGCCGCTCTTTGACTCACTCCGCCTGAGTCTGTACACAGGCCAGGGCTACACCCCCACCAAGTTCGTCGGGCTGCAAAACTATATCGACCTGTTCACCAATCCGCTTTGGCGGGAACGCTTCACCGGCGCGCTCTGGCACACCTGCATCTTTTTTGGCATCCATATGCTGGTTCAGAACAGCCTGGGATTATTTTTTGCCAATTTGCTCTCATCCGATTTCAGAGGCCGCGATTTTTTCCGCACGATTATTTTTGCTCCGGCCACCCTTTCCGTGCTCGTCACCGGTTTTCTTTGGACGTTGATTCTCAACCCGCAGTGGGGCGCCATCAACCTGACCCTGAAGGCCATTGGTCTGAAAGCCTGGGCGCTGCCCTGGCTCGGTGACGAAAACCTGGCCCTGATCGTCATCTCACTGACTTCCGCCTGGCAATGGGTCGGGATGCCGACCGTCATGTTCCTGGCGGGGCTGATGGGTATCCCCGAAGAATTACTCGAAGCCGCCCGTGTTGATGGCGCTTCCAGTTGGACGATTTTCTGGAAAATCAAGTTCCCCTTGCTGATGCCGGTCGTTGGCGTGGTCGCCATCCTGACCTTTGTCGATAACTTCAATGCCTTCGATGTGATCTATGCCATGGCGGGCGCACGCGGCGAACCGGGCTATTCCACCGATTTGCTGGCCACGCTCTTCTACCGGACTGGTATCGCCGGGGAACACCCGGTTGGTATTCCCAATATGGGCATGGGCGCGGCAATTGCCACCCTGACCTTTGCAATCCTGATGGTCGGTGTCCTCACCTGGCTCTATCTTTCCCGTAAGCAGGACGAAAACTAACCCGGAGAACCACGATGAAGCGCAAACTTTCCCTCTTTTTTACCTACCTGGCGCTGACCATCTGGTCGGTGATTGTCCTGTTCCCGATCTGGACCCTGATTGTCAACTCGCTCAAACCACAAAAAGAGATTTTCCGCGACCCCTTTGGCCTGCCGAAGACCTTTACCTTTGCCGGATACGAGGCTGCCTGGAGTAATGGACGCTTCGATTTATATTTTTTCAACACAATTTACGTTACCGTGATTTCGCTGACGCTGATCCTGTTCTTCGGTTCGATGGCGGCCTACGCCCTCTCCAAGTGGAAATCCCCGGCTTCGAAATTCCTGTATATCTTTTTCATCGCCGGGTTGATGATTCCCATCCGCCTCGGCACCCTCGATCTCGTCCGCCTGATTAAGTTCCTCGGCCTGCAAGACACCCTCTGGAGCCTGATTCCCGTTTACGTGGCGATGGGGATGCCGATTGCCACCTTTGTCCTGACAGCCTTCATTAAAGGTCTGCCCGGTGAAATGTTCGAGGCCGCCAAAATCGATGGAGCTTCCGAGTGGCGCATTTACACCCAGATCGTCATCCCGCTGATGCGCCCGGCCCTGGCGACTGTTGCCATCTTCAACATGATCAAAATCTGGAACGATTTCTGGTTCCCCCTGGTCTTCATCCGCGCCGAAGAATCCCGGACGGTGGCTCTGGGTGTCTCGCTGCTCTTCGGTCAATACCGCACCGATTGGACCCGCGCCCTGAGCACCCTCTCCCTGGCTGCCATCCCGATCCTGATTTTATACATCCTGCTCTCCCGCGAATTCATCAAGGGCCTGACTGCCGGGGCTGTCAAAGGTTAAATCGTTTTTTCTCCTCAACGTAGGGGCGACCCAATGGGTCGCCCCTACCATTTATAACACCCGTTCTTCAAGGCGCTGGTAAAACAACCAGCGCCCAATAATTTCTTCAGCCAAAACAATCAGGAAAATGCCGGACGCCAACCAGCTTCCGGTGTTTTCCATTAGAAATGCCAGCGCCGCCGCCCCAGTCATTCCCAGCAGGATCAGCCCCCCCCGTATCTTTCTCGCCGTTTCGTAGCCCGGATTTTTCTCTGAAAGCATGACCCCCACTTCTGCCGCCAGCAAAAACCCCGCGCCGATCGCCAGCCAGGCCTTTGGTTCGGCCAAATGGACAGCCAGCGCCCCAAGAACCCCCGCGCTCAGAAAAAATGCCGCAGTGGTCCGCCAGCTATCCCAGGCCGGGATCGACCTGAGCCGGTAGACTCGCGCCATGCTATAGACCAGGCCAATTCCGCACAATGCCAACGGTAGTTTCCCCATCCCTGGTATAAACAGGCAGGTCAGCCAGCTTGCCCCAAACAACCCGAACAACAGGATTTCGCGGCTCAACCATGATTTCTTGAGATGATTCAGCGTTCGCCAGGCATTCAGCGGCGCACCGAGATGGGCCAGCGACGCCAATCCGCCCAAAACAATCAGCCCGCCAAGCGTGATCAAGATCGGAATGCTGAACGGCTCTAAAAAGAACGAGAACAGCGCCATTCCCGCCGCCATCTGCCCACAGAGCGTAAAAATGATCAGGGGTAGTTCGCCAAAACCTTTAAGCAGAAAGTTTTTTCTTGGCGTGCTTTGCGGTTTAATCTCCTCCCAGTTGGAAATTTCCTTTTCCAACTCATTCACCATCCCCAGATGCGCTTTGAGTCCCAAGTGCGGCTGCGTCCGTGAAAACGTTGGCAACGGGAAAGGATGTTCCGGGCCGGGAATATTCCACAAAGGTTGAAGTCCCTGAGCGGGGAGCAGCCCGCTTCCCACCATGGTTGGCCCATCGTCCACGGTCACAATATCCAGCACCCGCAGCGGACAGGCTGCGACGCACGCCGGGGGCAATCCTGCATCGAGGTTGTCGAAACAGAAATTACACTTCATCATGTGGCGTAATTCAGGGTTGTAGCGCGGCGCAGAGTATGGACAGGCCCACGAGCAATATCCGCAGCCCACGCATTTTGATTCATCGATATAGACAATCCCATCCGGGCGGACAACGTACGCATCCACCGGGCAAACCCCCGCGCATTTGGGATGAACGCAATGATTGCAGGCGATGGACAGGTTATAGGCAAAAACATCCGTTGTCCAGGCGCTGCCCTGCTGCTGCCACGAACCCCCCGAAACCTCGTACACCCGCCGCCAGAGCACACCGACAGGCAGGTTATTCTTGTCTTTGCAAGCGATTTGACACGCCTTACAGCCGGAGCAGGCGGAGGCATCGAAGGTGAAGGCGTAGGTCATTTTGAACCACGTCGAACGTCAAAAGTCGAAGGTCGCTTCTCTGACTTTTGACGTTCGACCTTTGACTTATATTTTTCAACCTGAACCATGATCGTCTGCTGGGCTGTGCCGAAGGCGAACGGAGTCCAACGTTCGGAGGTCAGGACGTTGATGCAACCGCCAAAATCGACGCCGCTTTCGTTGGGAGCCCACCACGCGCCTTGAGGGATATCGACCACGCCGGGCAGGAGGCGCGGGGTGACGCGGGCCGGGATAACCAGTTCGCCGCGCTCATTCCAGGCGCGGACGAGGTCACCGTCGCAGATTCCGCGTTCGGCGGCGTCGAGCGGGTTCATAAAAATCCGCTGCGGGAAGGCTTCGCCCAGCCAGTCGTTGTTGTCGTGGGTCGAGTGGACGCGGGCCAGGGTGTGGTGGCCGATGGCCTGGAGAGGGTACGCCGAGGGTTGAGTAGGACGAGTGTTTTTCTCGTCCGTACACTTGCGCCGCACTGCGTTTGGTGCAGTGCAGGTGTCGAAACCCGGCGACAGGGCAGAAGCCGCTTGGTCTCGATACGCCGCTATGCGGCTACTCGACCAGCGTTCATCAAATGGGCTTTCCCACTCTTGAATGTATTTTGGGATGGGCGGGACTTCCTCCGGGTTGCCAAAATCATACAACTGCTTCGAGAATATCTCGATTTTGCCGCTGGGGGTGGACAACGGACTTTTTAACGGATTTTCACGGAAATCGGAGAAGGCAATCGCCGGTTTGGTGACCGGGTTGCTCCACGCCCCGAGGTTCTGGCCGATGAATTCGTCCAGGCTGGGCAGGTCGGGGAAGCGGGTCGCGCGCCAGACGCCGAGGCAGTAATCGACCCAGGCTTTTTCGTCGCGGCCTTCGGTGTAGGCCTCGCCGATGCCCAATCTTTCGGCGATATCAGCGCAGATCTGGTAGTCGGATTTGCATTCGCCGGGCGGTTCGACCAGTTTGGGCTGCAAAATCACTTCGTCGGAGTATTTCCAGCCGTCCTCGACACCCCAGGTTTCAAATTGGGTGCAGGCCGGCAGGATGATGTCGGCAAATTTCGCAGTCGGGGTCAGGAAGTTGTCCTGGACGACAAGGAATTCGACTTTGGATTCATCGCGCAGGATTTCGGCGGAGCGGTTGACGTTGGCGTGCTGGTTGATCAGGCAATTGGTGGCAACAGCGTAGATCAATTTGATGTCGCTGGTCAGGCTCGATGCGCCGGTCAGGCCGTCAGCCTGGGTCATGCTTTTTCCACGGAGGCAGGCTTCGGTCCACAGAAAGACCGGGATGGCCGCTTTAACGGGATTCTGCCCGGTCGGAAAAACTGTCCACAAACCGCCGCCATCCGGGGCCTGGAGTCCCAATCCACTGGCCCAACCGCCCGATATCCCAAAATTGCCGGTGATGGCCGAGAGCACGCACCCGGCGCGCACAACCTGCTCACCATAGGCCCGGCGCTGCATGCCGTAGCCTTGGTAGAGCACGGCGGGGGTGAGGGTGGCGTATTCGCGGGCGATGCGGGCGATGGTTTGTGCGGGAACGGCGGTGATGGCCTCGGCCCATTCGGGGGTTTTGGACGTGCCGTCGCGAGTGCCGAGCAGGTAGTCTGTGTAACTTTCGTCGCTTTCGTGGCCGGGGGGCATGGTGGATGCATCCCAGCCGAGGCAGTATTTGCGGATGAAGGCGGCGTCAAGCAGGCCTTCGGTCAGCATGACGTAGGCCATGGCGCTCATCATCGCCGCGTCGGTGCCGGGGCGGATCGGAATCCACTCGTCGGCCAGGGCGGCGGCGGAGAGCGAGTGGCGCGGGTCGATGCAGACCACGCGCGCGCCGTTTTGACGGGCGAGTTTGATGAAGTAGTCGGAGTTGGTGCCGTCGCGCATTTCGGCGGGGTTCCAGCCCCACATCAGGATGTAGCGGCTGTTGAGCCAGTCCTGGCGCTGGTTGCCGGTGACGAGCGTGCCCCAGACGGTGGGCGTGGCGGCGTTGATCGCGGCCCACGAGTAGGAGTTATAGATGCCGAGGCAGCCGCCGTAGAGATTCAGCAGGCGGCGGGCTGTGTGCGAGCCGTTGAGCTGGTTGTAGGAGCCGGTGCCGTAGGGGACAAACAGGGCTTCGTTGCCATCTTGGGCTTTGACGCGTTCGAACTGGACGGCGAGGGTGTCGAGGGCTTCGTCCCAGGAAATGCGCTGGAATTGGCCTTCGCCGCGCGCGCCAGTGCGTTTGAGCGGATGGAGCAGCCGGTCGGGGTGGTACTGGCGGCGCAGATAGGCGCGTCCGCGTGGACAAGCGCGCAGTTGCGGGGATGCGAGGCTATCCGGCCGGTCGTCGCTGTCGAGGCGGGTGATGCGTCCGTTTTCGACGTGGGCGATCAGCAGGCAGCGTCCGCCGCAGTTGTGGGCGGGGCAGCCGACACGGATTTTGGTAATTGGTGATTGGGGATTGGTAAGCGAACGACTCATGGGTTAAGTGTAGATGATTTGGGGCATGGGGGGTAGTGATGGAGGTCATGAGTTTTGCTATAATCACTGCAGATCAGCGCGTTTTTAGGAGTGTTGCCGCTGCAGTTGCTCTCGTATCACATGAGCGTGATGCGCGGGTTTGACCCGGATTTCTCGAGGAATTTGTCGAAGACGCTACGGTGGATTAGAATGAATTAGACATCGGAAGTCTGTGAGACTTCCGATGTCTTTTTAGTGCGATGGACAGTAGGCATAATTTTCCACCACTCGTCTTACCAAATATTTATATGACTTCCCTCATTCCCGATAAATTTGATAGCGCGAAAATACTCAATGATTTTCGTTTCTTTATTCTCTTGGTTAAGTTTCTGCTCAAATAGTCCTGTCCGGCTTTCACCTTTTTTTCTTTCTAATGGTAAAAATTGACCTTTTTTGCGAAGTCTGGAAATATTCTCATTGCCCAAGATTTTTTCAATGGCGAATAAAAATACTTGGGCGAAAAAACTAACACAGTCTCAGGAGCATATTCTCCTATCACATCTACCCAGATATTGTATTCTTCAGTAACAGAACCTGCCCCACAAGAAACGACACTTTCCTGACAATTTTCATGAGCACATTTGAGAAATAAAGAAAAGCGATACTCAAAAGTATCGACATCGTAACCCTGTTTTTCTTTCTTGATAGTGCTCGCTGTTTCTCCGTAAACAAAACCTTACTCAACTGGTTTCAGAAAGCCTTTCTTGCAATCAGGACAAGGCCATTCTGGTATCCGTTCTTTATGAAAATTGTTGAGCCAAAACTCACGGTTGATGGTCATGATTTTGTTAACCTTTTCAAAATGACTTTCCTCAACTCTGCCTGCACCGCGTCCCACTTCTGGCTGGAATCCACCACTTTCCAGCGTTTCGGCTCCTGCTTAACCAATTCCAGATACCCGGCCCGGACACGTTTATGGAAATCGACGGTGTAGGCGTCCATCCGATTCCATTCTTCCTGTTTGGATTTGCGCTGCAGGCCGATTTCCACCTCCAGGTCGAGCAGGATCGTCAGGCTGGGGGTCAGGCCGCCGGTGGCGTAGCGCACCAGTTGACGGACCTGCTCGAGGTCCTGACCGTGCCCGTAGCCCTGGTAAGCAATCGTTGAGTCGAAATAGCGGTCTGAAAGGACGATTTCACCGACCGCCAGGCGCGGCTTGATGACCTGTTCCACGATCTGGGCGCGGGCGGCCTGGTAGAGCAGCGTTTCGGTCCGCGGGTGCATCTCCGCATTTTTCAGGTCGTGGATCACTTCGCGGATCTGCTCGCCAATCGACGTCCCGCCCGGTTCGCGGGTCGGGAAAACGGTATAACCTTTCTCGCGCAGGAATTCGACGAGATAAGGGATGTGGCTGGTCTTGCCGGAGCCTTCGGGGCCTTCTAGTGTAATGAACATTTTGTGATTTTGTGATTGGGTGATTGGTGTGAAATCACCAAATAGATTAGTCCCGAAAAATCCTCACATGCCTTCTCGGTTCTTTGCCATACGAATGGCTGACCAATTCAGCCTCACGCGCCATTTCGTGTTGGATGCGCCGGATGACCGGGCTGGCAGGCGGCAGGTCCACATAGCGTTCGCCGTTCAAGACTGCCGAAATGGCCGACTGAGCTTCGCCGTGCACATCATCGCCCACGTGAGGCGGCAGGTTGGGTTCGCCATTCGACAGGCTGAACAAATCCATCATGAACTGGTCAATCTGGCTGACCGAGTTGGCCCGCAAGACGTAAATCGGCATCCCACGCCGCTCGGCTTCCACAATCGTCGCCTGGTGCTCGCGGTAGTAAGAGCGCAGCGTCACCAACCCGTCAGCCTCGTCGATCGTGCGGACGATGACCGCCGGGACGCCGATTTTTTTGGCGCTCTGCATCAGCCGGTTGCGCGCCACGCCATATGGGTAAACCTTAACGACTTGCAGGGGGAGCCGGGAGGCAGGCTCGGAAAAGCTGCCGTCTCCATTTGACGGCGAGACCGGCGCAGGGGCGTAGGTTCCCCGCCCGCTTTGGAGACTGGTTCCACGCTGGGGCGTGCGTCCAAACTCGGAGCGGCCTCCCCCGCCGGGAGCCGGGGCGGGCGCTTTTTCGACCCGTATCTTGCCTTTTTCATCCCGAATCCGCAGCTCGGCCGGGAGCGGGTACCCGCGCAAAAAGGTGTCGACCGCTTCGGTGATATCAGTATGGATGGCAAACTCATCGCGCGAGTTGATCTCGATCAGCATATCAAACGTGGGCGGGGCGCGGCGCTCGAGGACGGTTTTCTGCGTGCCTCGGCGGCGGGCTTCCTCGTCAGAAAGGGTTACGGCCTCGATCCCGCCGACCAGATCGCTGAGCGTGGGATTCAAGAGCAGGTTCTCGAGGGTTTTGCCATGCGCCGTACCAATCAACTGCACGCCGCGCTCGGCAATGGTCCGCGCGGCCTGGGCCTCCAGTTCGCGCCCGATTTCGTCGATGACAATCACTTCGGGGTTGTGGTTTTCGACCGCCTCGATCATGACTTCATGCTGGTGGGTCGGCACCTTGACCTGCATCCGGCGCGCCTTGCCGACCGCCGGGTGCGGCACATCACCGTCACCGCCGATTTCGTTGGAGGTATCGACGATAATCACACGGCGGTTCTCAGCCAAAATACGGGCAGCTTCGCGCAGCAGGGTGGTCTTGCCCACGCCCGGGCGGCCCAGGATGAGAATCGACTTGCCCGATTCGATGATGTCCTGGATGATGTCGATCGTGCCGTAGACGGCGCGGCCCACGCGCAAGGTCAGACCAACGATATGGTCACGCCGGTTGCGGATGGCAGAGATCCGGTGCAGGGTGCGCTCAATACCCGCGCGGTTATCGGCATCGAAATCGCCGACTCGCTCAACCACGTGGTCGAGTTCCTCGCGGGTGATTTCCTTCTCGCGCAAGACAGTCTCTTCTTCGACATAGCGCGCGGTGGGCATGCGGCCCAGGTCAAGGATGATTTCAAGCAGTTTATCGTAATTATTGGCTTGATGGACAGCATCAACGATGGATTCTGGGATGACGCCCAACAGGACGTCCAGATCATCTGTGATTCGGCGTTGTTCACTCATAGGTTGTCTTCCGGTTTTCAAGTGTCACACACAGGAAAAGGATTCACAAAGCATGACACATAAAATTAAGGCCAAAAAGGGAATTTCCCTGGGATACATGCGCCGTCGTGAGTTGTCCCAAGCAATCGACGGCCTACGATTATTTAGATTTTGTGGTTGCCCATGTCTGCTTACCTGCCAATCTTTCAAGATGCTCCTATTATACGAGGAATAAACCACGCCCCCAGAACAGGTTTACGATGATTTCTCACCCTGCGATTTCCACTCACTGGAACTTCGAGACAAAAGCCGCAATCGCCTCCCAGCCTTTGATATCACTGGCCCTTGCCGACGCGACCACCTTCGCAACCTTGGCCAACTCAGCTTTCATCACGTCAAACTCACCTTGCGCATCAGACAGTTTTGTGAAAAAGCGCGAGTGATCGATCCGGCCAGAAATACAACAGGAGATGGAAACATAATCGCTGGCCTCTTTCAGGGTAATACGCGCGCCCAAGGGGTGTTCCTCGTCACGCACGAGGATGCCGCCTTCGGGGCTTTTCATGCCGATACTTTTGCCCTGGTTGAAGGGGAACCAGCTATTCATGCTTATTTACTTTAACCTGGCTCACGCGCGAAGGCTGCACACTCACACCCGCCGGTTGTGCCGCGCGGACAGACTGCTCATCTTTGACTTTGCGCGCCAGGTGTTTGACCATCACCGCCTGCCGCGGGCTGGCCTTCCCGCCCAGGTCTGCGAGCGCCGGTTCAAGCCAGGCCTGGTAAGAGCGCACACACAGGTACACCGGGCGGTTCCGGCGCTCAGGCAAATGATTAAGCAAGCCGTTAAGCGTGTTTGCCACATCTGTAGCTTCAGGGTGGATCAGCGGAGTCAGCACAATTCCGCGCATCCCGTAGGTTACATTGACGTAGCACTTCGTTCCTTCGGCGCAGACCAACCCAATTGCGCGTTTGGGCGCCGGCTCAACCGGCTGGAGCAGGGGTGGCACAATCTGGTGATAGAGCGACTGCACCGCAGGCAGGTTCACTGGCTGCGCTCGCGTCCAACGACTGGCAACCTCTTTGATGGCGATATGGCTCACATCCCAGATACGCTGCCAGGCATAGACCGAGAACCCCGCCGAACGCAGGGCGGGGAAGACCTGGCTGGTCTCGTCAATTTCTGCCAGGATGTGGAAAGCACCCCAATAGCCCGCTTCAGCGCTGAGATGCTCGATCAACGCGGGCAGGCCGGGATGCGTCAACTGCGTGGATGGAGCAAGATAAACCAGTTTGGCAAAAGAATCCCCGTTCGCCTGGGTCACGCCACCGAGCAGGGTCGTCCCATTCTCCTGGCTGACAGCCGTGTAAAGATGCCGCGCCGGGTTGAAATATGACATAAACCCCGCTGCTCCCAGCGGGTTGCCGCGTGTCAGCAAGCGGGTGGAGTCCAAGCTGACCGCTTCATCGCGGTAACGATAAATGGTGGGGAGGTCAAGCAGGTCAAGCGGTCGGGGTGTCATAGGGATGGTAAAAAGTAAATCTGTCAACAAGTACACAAATATGCAGGTTCTTACGTGTTTACTTGTCTACGTATTTTCCTGTTTCCTGATTTCCTACTTCGCCAGCGAAAGAAAATACTCATGGAAACGGCTGTCGCCAGTCAATTCAGGGTGGAACGATGTGGCCAACATTTTTCCTTCTTGCGCGGCCACAATCCGACCATCGGGCAAGGTGGAGAGCACCCTGGCCTCGCCGCTGACCGACTCAATGATCGGTGCGCGGATGAAGATCGCATGGTATGGCGTGGAGGTTTGCGTGACCTGTTTGAGCGCCTCGATTTCCAGGTCGGCCTCGAAGGAATCAACCTGCGCGCCAAAGGCGTTGCGCAATACGCTGATGTCCATCAAACCGAGCAAAGGCTGTTCACGCCGGGCATCTTTCGACAGAAAAATCGCCCCGGCACAGGTGCCCCAGACAGCTTGGGATTTACCAAACTCGCGCAGCGGCTCCATCAGCCCGTAAGCCACGGCCAGTTTCCCAATCGTGGTCGATTCGCCGCCCGGCATGATCAGGCCATCCAGCCCGGCCAGGTGCGCAGGCAGGCGCACCTCGGCAGTTTCCACGCCTAAGCGGCGCAGCATCACACTATGTTCAGCAAAATCGCCTTGGAGTGCAAGAACACCTATTTTCATAACCGTTCACCATAGGGGCATAGCAATGCTACGCCCCTACAAAAATTTACCAGCCCCGTCCGGCAATTTTCTCGCCTTCGGGCATTTGTGAAATATTACGGCCCACCATCGGTTCGCCCAGGTTCTTGCTCACTTCGGACAGGATTCCAGCATCACGGAAGTGAGTCGTGGCCTTGACGATCGCCGCAGCGCGTTTGGCCGGGTCACCGCTCTTGAAAATACCCGAACCGACAAAGACGCCATCCACGCCGAGCTGCATCATCAACGCGGCATCGGCAGGGGTTGCAAGCCCACCCGCGGCAAAATTAACCACCGGCAGGCGGCCCAGCTCGCGGGTTTCCTTGACCAGTTCATACGGCGCGCCAATATTTTTGGCATAGGCCATTAATTCTTCTTCGGGCATGTTCTGGATCAGGCGGATCTCACCCAGCACGGTGCGGGCATGGCGGACCGCTTCCACTACATCACCAGTGCCGGCCTCGCCCTTGGTGCGGATCATCGCCGCGCCTTCGCCAATTCGGCGCAAGGCTTCGCCCAGGTTGCGGCAGCCGCAGACAAACGGCACGGTGAAATTGTGCTTTAAGATGTGGTGTTCTTCGTCTGCCGGGGTCAGCACCTCGGACTCGTCGATATAGTCGATCTTCAGCGCTTCCAGGATTTGGGCCTCCACAAAATGACCAATGCGGCACTTCGCCATGACCGGGATGCTGACCGATTCTTTGATTCTGATAATCAGTTCGGGGTCACTCATCCGGGCCACACCCCCCTGAGCGCGAATATCCGCGGGGACGCGTTCGAGCGCCATGACAGCGCATGCGCCGGCGTCTTCGGCAATCTTCGCGTGTTCGGGCGTGACCACGTCCATGATAACGCCGCCCTTGAGCATTTGCGCCAGCCCCTTTTTAAGGGCAAAAGTACCAGTAGTTGTTTCCATTGTCTTTCTCCTTATTTGATGATGACTCGGGGATTCTACCACGCCCCCGGCCTATCCCATGTTAGAGCATCGTTAAACTACCCCCTGGCCTCCCGCGCGGATTTTTCTACCCACAGCCTGCCTCCGCTTATCCGTTTCTATCCGTTACCCCATTTACCCGCACCTGCAGTGGGTCAGGTGTCCGTTGTCAAAATCGTTACCCGCCTCTTGACTCTTTTGCAATTCTGTGTACAATTAGTACAAAGATACAATGATACAATTACCCAAAAAGGCTTTCTGATGAACATAACAATCGACCTCCGCTCCGACATCCCCATCTATATCCAAATTGTGGAACAGGTACGCCTGCAAGTCGTCGATGGCGAGCTGAAACCCGGTGATCAACTCCCTACCGTCCGCGGCCTGGCCTCTGAACTGCGGATCAACTTCAACACCGTCTCCCGCGCCTACCGTCTGCTCGACGAAGCGGGCGTCATCTCCACTCAGCAGGGACGCGGCACCTATATCCTCGAAATGCCTCCACCCGAAGTGGCCGAACGTCTGCGGGTCGAATCCATCACCGCCCTGGCCCGTCGCTATTTGAGCGAAAGCCAGCGCCTCGGCTTCAGCCTCGAACAGGCCCTCGACCACCTCCGCCAACAAACCAAGCTTCCAAATCCCGACCTATCGAATCTCGAATAACAAAAGGAAAAAACCATGTCACCCAAACGCTCAGAAACCAAAGCCCTGCTCAACGCCGCCAAGATCGACCAGCGCATCCCGCCCATTGCTGGAACCATTTTCGCCATTTTTCTGATCGCCGCCATCCTGGGCGCCATCTTGATGGATGGCAAAGTGGCCGAAGGCTGGATCGGCGCATACGTGCTCGGGCTGACTCTCATCGGCACAGTCATCATGTTCTCGCTCAAAGTCGCCAGCCAGTGGGAAAAAGCCATTATCCTGCGCCTGGGCAAATTCATTGGGCTGCGCGGCCCCGGCCTGTTCTGGATCATTCCGCTGGTCGACACGATTCCATCCTGGATCGACCACCGCGTGATGGTCACGCCTTTCGCCGCTGAAAAAACGCTAACAAAAGACACCGTTCCGGTTGACGTGGACGCCGTCCTGTTTTGGGTCGTCTGGGATGCCGAGAAGGCCGCCCTCGAAGTGGAGGATTATCGCTCTGCAATTGCCTGGGCCGCCCAGACCGCCTTGCGCGACATCATTGGCCGCATGATGCTGGCTGACATTCTCATCGGGCGCTCCGCCATCGACGAGGAACTTCAGCACATCATCGACGAGCGCACCACCCCCTGGGGCATCACTGCCCAGTCGGTCGAGATCCGCGATATCGTCATCCCACAGGAACTGGAAGACGCTATGTCGCGCCAGGCGCAGGCCGAACGCGAGCGCCAGGCCCGTGTCATCCTGGGAGAATCCGAAGAACAGATTGCCGACTCGTTTGCAAAAGCCTCCGCGTCTTATATCAATAACCCCACCGCCTTGCATTTACGCGCCATGAACATGCTCTTTGAAGGCCTCAAGGAAAAGGGCGCCCTGGTCATCGTCCCAAGCAGCGCCGTCGACACGATGAACCTGGGCAGCCTGAGCGGCATGGTTTCGCTGGCACAGAACAACCTGCCCAAGGAAAACAAATAACGTTTCACGTGAAACAAAAGTTAGGAGTTAAAATGTCAACCCGAACCACGCTAATCATCGTCATCACCCTGATTGTTGCCTCCATCCTGGCAGGGCTCCTGCTCTGGAATCAACTGCCTGAGCCGATGGCTTCCCACTGGGGAGTGAACGATCAGGTCGACGGATACATGTCCAAATTCTGGGGCGTGTTCCTGATGCCAGTCATCACGCTCGCCATGTTGTTAATGTTCCTGGTCATCCCCTCGATTGACCCGCTCAAGGCGAATATCGCCCAGTTCCGCGATTATTTCAACAGCTTCATCGCGCTGATTGTGGCCTTCATGGTCTACATCTATGGCCTGACCCTGGTCTGGAACCTGGGTTACACGGACTTCCGGATGAGCGCGGCCATGCTGCCTGCGCTGGGACTCTTGTTCATCTTCGTCGGCGTGATGGTCGGCAAAGCCAAGCGCAACTACTTCATCGGCATCCGCACCCCCTGGACACTCTCCAGCGACAAGGTCTGGGATGAGACCCATCGTGTTGGCGGCAAGTTGTTCATCGCCTCGGGTGTGCTCACCCTGCTGGGGGCTTTCTTCCCGGACTACGCTTCCTGGTTCGTCATGGTCCCAATTTTGGGGACGGCGTTGTTCGCGATGGTTTACTCATACGTTTTGTTCCAGCGCGAATCAAACGCATAATCTGTTCCACGTGAAACCACGTGAAAGCTGACAAGACTGCCTCTGTAGTGGCTCAGGTTAAAAATAGCCCTCGCTTTCTGTGACTTTTTCGGAGATAAAAATGCCTGACGAAACTCAATTATGGGAATACCGCGTCCAAACTGTTGGCTCCTTCCTTTCCGGCGTGAAGGCCGATGAACTGGAACAACTGCTCAACGAATGGGGCGAGGAAGGCTGGGAAGTGGTCTCTACCCACATCCTTGAGAACGCCAACAAAATCAATGTGATTGCCAAGCGTCCACTGACTGACCGCGCCCGCCGCCGCCGTTCCTTACCGTAAACTGGATCTTTCAGGAGAAAAAATGGTAAATCGCAAATCGTTAGTTTGGTTCCTGATAATCGCCTTTGGATTCTCATGGATCCTGTTCGCCCTGCCTCTGGCCTTCAAAAGCAATGAAACCAACTACCTGACTTCCTTGCAGATCTCCTTCGCCCTGGCCATGTGGGGACCGGGCATTGCCGCCATCGTCACGACCCTGTTCGTGGAAAGGCAGCCTTTCAAAACTCTGCGCCTGAACACACTGGGGCCCAAACGCTTTTACCTGTGGGCCTGGCTTCTCCCGCCTGTTTTGACTCTGGCCACGCTGGGTTTCACCCTCCTGCTGCGGAGTGGTGAGTTCGACTCAAGCCTGACGATGATGCGCGAGGCGCTCAAGCAAGCCCCTTCAACTGCCGGGTTGCCTCCTGTCGAAATGCTCGTGGTCATTCAACTGGCTTTTGCCCTTGTCCTGGCACCGTTCATCAACGTCCTGTTTGCCCTGGGCGAAGAGCTCGGCTGGCGCGGATTCCTGCTGCCGCGCTTGATGCCCCTCGGTCAATGGAAAGCCTTGCTGATCAGCGGCGCGATCTGGGGCTTCTGGCATGCGCCCACAACCTTGCTGCATGGATACAATTTTCCGAAACACCCGTATCTCGGTGTGCTGGTCATGATCGTCGGCTGCATCCTGCTTGGGACACTGCTTTCCTGGCTCTATCTAAACACGCGCAGCCCGTGGGCGGCAGCTCTCGGACATGGCGCAGTCAATGCCTCGCCTGGGCTGGCGCTCTTCTTTTTGAAACCCGGCTTCAATACCGCCCTGGGCGGCTCGCTCCTCGGATTAGCAGGGTGGATTGCCATGTCCATCTTGATCGCCTGGCTGGTCTTGACCAAGCGCCTGCCAGTCCCTTTAGCAAAAGACCCTTCAGTGGGATAAAACACAAAAGGCTGGTAAATCTGCCAGCCTTTTCCTTGCTCCCAAAGCAGAACATATGTTCTGTTTTAGGAGCAAGGAATCGAAATCTAGGGTTGAAACAAGAACCCTTTCAAGCTACACTATAGGCATGATAAATCCGTCTACAGCCAGGCCCGATGGCTTGCGAATCCAGCAATTGGAAAAGCTGGTGAAGATCAGCGTTACGCTTAATTCCACAGCCAACCTGGACGAGTTGCTTCAGTACATCATTAAGACTGCGGTAGAAATCCTAGACTGTGAGGCGGCCTCGATCCTGCTCCATGACGAAAAACGCAACTGCTTGTTCTTTGCCGCCTCGACAGGATCTGAGCCAAATAAAATGGCGCAAATCCTGGTGCCGATAGATGGTTCGCTGGCCGGGAATATCTATCGCGAAGGGCAGCCCATCATCATCAATGACGTCAGCCAGGATGCGCGTCATTTTAGCGGTGTCGGCCAACAGGTGCATTTCGAGACCCACTCCCTAATGGGAGTCCCCATGCGCATCCGCGATAAAGGCGTGGGGGTGCTGGAAGCCATCAATAAAAAAAACGGCACCTTCTCAGACTCGGACAAACAGCTTTTATCGGTACTGGCTTCGCAGGCGGCTGTCGCCATCTACAATGCGCGGTTGATCCAGGCTTTGCAAAAGGCTTACGAAGAAATCAGCGAGACTGATCGCTTTAAGAGCAATTTCCTGGCGCTGGCCTCCCACGAGCTGCGTACCCCGCTGGGCATTATTATCGGATACGCATCCTTCCTGCAAGACGAACAAGAAGGGGACGTTTCTGACAGCGCAGAGCGCGTACTGGCCGCCGCCAGCCAAATGCGCTCTGTTATCGACGCAATGACCAGCCTGCAACTACTCCAGGCCAAGGGCATGACCTTCAAACCACGGGTCGTCCCCATCCAACAGGTTCTCACGACGGCTTATGAAGAGATGCGCCAGATTGCCGAAGAGCTGCGCCACACCGTGACACTCGATCTGCCACAACAAGCCTTGCTGGTCACTGCCGACCCCGAAAAAATCACCCCCGCCTTTGTCAATATTCTTGGAAATGCCATCCGCTTCACCCCGAGCGGCGGGAAGATCGTCATCGGCGCGGCCCAGAAGGGTGGCAACATTTGCGCGTGGATCAGCGATACTGGGATTGGACTGGCCGCCGACCAGTTGACCAAAGTTTTCCAGGAGTTCTACCAGGTGGAGCCGCACACAACCCGGCACTTTGGCGGGCTGGGAATTGGCCTGACCATCGCCAAGGGGTTAATCGAAACCCAGGGCGGGCGCATTTGGGCAGAAAGTGAAGGCCTGGGAAAAGGGGTAGCCATTAAGGTCTTGGTGCCCCCAGCAGGAACAGCCTCCCTAAAAAGCGCATAACATGACGAAACGAGACCTGTTCATCCTCGCATTGATCGTGCTGGCCTCCAGCATGCTCAGTTTTTTGATGCTCACCCGCGGCCACCTGTGGTGGGACGATTTCGCCTCCTATCTGATGCAGGCCAAAAGCATCCTGTCGTGGACGCTGGATGATTTTATGCGCCGCAACGCCTTCACGGTGGAAAACTCATCCTACCCGCCGGGGCCGGTGGCCTATCCATGGGGGTTCCCGCTGCTGCTCACCCCGGTCTACGCTATTTTTGGGCTGAATCCCTTGGCGCTGAAATTGGTCAGCCTCGCCTTTTACGCTGTTTTCCTGGTCACTTTTTATTTTTTGGCGCGCACCAGGCTGGAGGAAGGCGAGTCACTCCTGTTGACGGGTGTCATCTCCGTGCTCCCGGCCCTGCTCGCCGCGAATGACCTGATCCTGTCGGACATCCCCTTCCTGGCTTTCTCGACCCTGAGTCTTTTCCTGCTGGATAGATTCTCCAGAAGCCCAAAGTCTCCAGATTTTGCAGCGGGCCTTACGCTGGGCGCGGCCATCTTCATGGCTTTTTTCTTGCGCACCACCGGGATCCTGCTGCTGGCGCCGCTGGGAATTTCCCTGCTGGTCGACTCCTGGCCGCGCTGGCTGGGTGCGCTGAAAAAGGCTTTTCTCCCTGCATTGGCGTTTGGCCTCCTGCTGACACTCCAGCTGGCGGTCTTCCCCGGCGGGCAGGAATCATACTTCAGCCACTTCTCGATGCTCACCCCCCAACGCCTGCTGGATAATGCGCTTTACTACCTGTGGCTACCCTCCTGGACATTTAATGGGATCCCCGGCGGCGTGGTCATCTATCCAATCCTGGCAGTTTTCCTGCTGGTCAGCCTCTTGGCCCAACTGCGGCGGGATGCCGCCCTGCACGCCTACAGCCTGCTGACAATTTTCCTGTTCATTGCCTGGCCTGAACGCCAGGGATTGCGCTTTATCTACCCGGTGCTGCCCTTCCTGTTCGTTTCCGCTTTCGACGGGATGAAGCTGGCCTGCGCGCAACTGAAAACGGATTGGCAGAAACCCGCGCGCAGGGTTGTCGGTGGTTTTTGGGGACTGATCCTGATCGCTGCGTTGAGCGTCAGCGCCGATTCGGCTTATCGGAATGCTTCGGGCGGCAGGGAGATCAACGGCCCGTTTGACATTTACAGCAACCAGATGTTTTCATTCATTCGTGAAAAGACCCCCGCCGAGAGTGTCATCATCTTCATGCGCCCGCGCGCCCTGCGCCTGTTCACAGACCGCGACTCCTTTATGACCGAGAACTGCGCCGACCTGGTCAAAGGGGATTACATCTCTATTCACGAGAAAATTGGGGATGTCGGGCAGATCCCTCCGGAGCAAGTTGAATCCTGCCACCCGGCGGTAACGCTGGAGGCGGTCTTCAATAACAAACGCTTTACGGTCTATAAAATCCAGAAATAAGCTGGTTATTCCTTTTCAAGAAAGCCCACTGCGCGGCCCTCGTCATCATCCATGATCAGGGTCATGAGACATCCCGGGACATAATCCTGGACATCGATCAGGCGCAGGGTATTTAACAAGGTCTCGTCTGGCGTTACATACCAGTCAGAGAGTCGGTTTGGGGTGGAGAAGAGAAAGTCCCGATTGAAGACCACGCCCTCATCGTCCAGATTAATCGCCAGCGGGTAGATTTGGGCTTCCATCAGGTCCTGAAAGAAATGGGTCCCGAAGGAAGGTTCCGGGGAGGTCCCCACTTCCTGTCCAGATAGTTCGATCAAGGCGCGGGTGTTGTAAATATCCCCATAGGCCACATGCACGCCCAAATCAGGTGTTGAGGTGCCCCAGCGTCCTGGCCCAATACAGATAAAGACCTGCTCCTTGAGCATGATATTGAGCTGACCGATGGCCCGCTCCAGGCGGGTGCGGTCAGCCTGTGAGGGCAGGCTGAAATAGCCTTCAGGCGTGACAAATAGGACATAGCGGATATCGCGCACCCCGCCGTGCGGCACCATACGACTGGTGGAAAAAATAATGCGCTCTTCGGGCAATTCCGCCGGGATGGAACCGATGTCTTCAGATTCAAGGTGACTCTGCGGGCGGCACTGGAGCAGGGTAATGCTTACGCCGGGTTGGACGGTTTGCGGGTCGGTTACTTCCAGCGTAAATTCCGTATCCACGGGAGATCCATAATATTGCTCCAGGATGACCAACATTTCGCGCATAATCCTGGCAAAAGAAGTGCGGCGTAACAGTTCTTCAAAAGTGATGACCATCTGTTTCACATCTACGGCGCTGGTGCGAATAGTTGACAGGTAGTCTCCTTCGTCCTGTTGCGCAATGTACCGCAGCACAGGATGACGAGGATTGAGGACCTCCTCCACCGGCATCGTTTTCAAGCGGTTCTCTTCCAGATCAATCAGGTCAACGTATTGCTGGGAATAGCGCTTGATCAATTTTGTCGCCGTCGCCGGGTGCAGGAGAGGATGCCCAAGCGCCACCAGGCGCGGGTGGTCGTTGCCGAGCGTGTCAACTGCGCGCGTGCCCAAACCCCAGACCAGCCGGACAAATCCGTCTTCGCGCTTGATCTGCGGCGACCAGCGATATAAATTGCGGCTGAAAGCCACCCCGGCGGCATGCGGCAGGAAATAACGGCCGTATTGTTCACCCTGGACCGGCTGGATCAACACCGCGATGCGCTCGTCATAATCGACCAGGCCTTTATGGTGCCTGTACAGGATGGCATTCGGGTTAAGCACACTCGCATAGACGCGCGCAATCGCCTGGGTAATATCCCTCATATTCTCTGAAAGCGTGCCCTGGTTTGGACAGAAAAAGCTGTCGTACTTCCCGGCAAACGAGGTGCCAAAATTATCCTCCAGCAGGCTCGAAGAACGGACAATAAACGGCCGGCCGTCAAACTCTCGAACGATCGTGCGCAAACTTTCGAAAATATCCTCCGGGAGCCTGCCACGCGAAAATTCTTCGAGGATGAGCGGATACTCCGCCCGGACCTGTTCTTCAGGTTTATATTTTTGGTCCGACCAATGAACCAGCCCGTTGGTCGACAGGAAGGTATAGAAAACATCTGAAGCCAGGAAATATGATGGGGGGATGCGGATGACATCTTTCACCTCCGGCGGGGCCTTTTCGCTCAAAATCCGATAAGCCAGCATCATGCCCGCAGCTTTGCCGCCGATTTTTCCATACCCAATCTTGTTATCACGGATCGCCTTCAAATCGGCCACCGTGAACCAGTGCCTGGCAATGTTGAGATAGGCCAACTGGTCGCTGATCATGGTCCGGATCAAGACCACCTTGATTTCCTGCAAACGCGCCTCAAGGTGTTTGCGCTTCTCAAGCGGCATCCGTTCGATCATTTCAGCCTGCTCAAAGAGCATATCCTGCGGCGCCAGTTCTGGGTTGAAGGTAACCATATTGGGCATTTCGCCGCGCTCACCGATTGTTTGCCTGACGATATTCTCGAATTCATCATAGGGCAAATTGTAAGCAAAGTAGAAATCGGTCAGCGCATCACTGACACGCTCTCGCCGGGTTTCCCAGATTTCAAAACTCTCCTCACCAAACGGGTTATGCAGCCCTTCCCGAATCTGCGATTCGATCGATTTTTTTCTGACCTCCACTTCAAACGCTTCGGGCAGGATGATGCCGCGCGAAAACAGCGCAGCGCGCATCTTTTCGCGGATGCGCGAGGCGAGAATCGGATACTGCGTCAGCGCCAGGTAGATATTGAGAACGCGATCGGGGGATAAATTGGTGAGTGTCATTGGCTGGTTACCAGTCTTCAATGCTCGATTCAAAAAGCGCCAGATTGGGTTGATCTGACGCTTTGGATGAAAACGGAACGCTGTTTAGCCCAGGTGCATCGGCATGATGACATGCAGGAAATTCTCGTCCCCGGCGGGGCGAATCACGCCGGGCGCGTTGGCCGCCGAAGTTTCTACCGCCACGTTGGGCGTTTTCACCACTTCGAGCACTTCGCGCAGGAATTTGACGTTGAAAGCGATCAACAGAGGCACGCCATCCACTGTGGCTTCGACGATGGTCTCGTTCGAGCCAGTTTCTTCGCTATGGGCAGAGATTTCCACTTCACCCGGCTGGAGTTCGCCGCTGTTTTTGATGTTCAGGCGCACCACGTTCGATCCTTCGCGGGCAAAAATCTCGGCCTGTTTGCAGGCTTTGAGCAGCGAGGCGGTTGGGACCAGGGTGCGCGATTTGTACGAGCGCGGGATGATCTGCTGGTAATCGGGGAAAGTCCCATCGATGAGTTGGGAGACCAGTTCGGCGTCCTTGATGCGGAAAACGACCTGTCCGCGGCCTTTGGGCAGCACCATCTGGATCATTTGCTCGCCATCCGAGGCGATGCGCGCCAGTTCCTGCAAGGCGCGCGCCGGGATGATGGCGTTCACCGTCTGCTCCACAGGCGTGGAAAGCGTCGCCTTGCGGACAGAGAGCCGGAACCCGTCGGCGGCGGCCATCGTAATGGTCTCTTTTTCCACATTGACCAGCACACCCATCAACACCGGGCGGGCTTCATCCGTCGAAGCGGCAAAAGCCACCTGCTGGATCATTTCTTTAAAGTCCGAGACATTGATCTGGATGGCGTTCTCGAAATCGGGCACGGGCAGGGGCGGGAACTCCTGCGCATCGATGCCTTTGATATCATTGGTGGATGAGCCAGAGCGGACGTTGAGCGTCTGCGTGCGCGGGTCAAGGATGAGGCTGACCTGCGGATCGGGCAAGGTGTTAACCAGGTCGGCCAGCGTGCGCGCCGGGACGGTGGTGGAGCCTTCTTCCTCGATTTTTGCCCCGATCCAGCAGGTGATGCCAAGTTCCAGGTTGGTTGCCGAGAGGCGCAGGCGGCCTTCGTCGGTGGCAATCAGGATATTGGCAAGGACCGGCAGGGTGCTGCGGGGTGAGACGGCGCGCGAGACGATGCTCAGGCCGCGGGTAAGGTTTTCTTGCAGTAAAGTGACTCTCATCGGCGTGCTCTCCTGCGTGAAAGGCTGAGGAAAGAGAAATTATTATTACTATTTTACATCATAAAGAGCCGGGGCGCAGGTTTCTGCGCCCCGGTCAAAGCTAATCGACGATCATCGAAATTCCCAGCATTAGCAACGTGAACAGCAGTTGTAAACCAAACAGGATGGCAAAAACATAGGCAACGGCCTGCCAGGCTGAAGTGCCGGAAGACGAGCGCACATCCTGCCCTTCGGCCAGTTGATGGACAATCTGCGCCGCCAAACCGAAACCGTTTTTCATGGCTCCGCCGGGCCAGTACCAGCCGGGGTTTGTCAGTGGGACAATCACCTTCTGGCCTGGATAGTCATTCAGCCACAGGCGCAGCGCTTCAGGCGGATTCAGGGCCAGCGAGGCTGGCAAGACCACGGCCTGGGCCGCACCCGCGTCTTCAGGGACGCCCTGCTCCACGGGCAGGGTGGCCACCGGGATGGATGGGGAAACGCGTTTAATCGCCTCTGCCGCCAGGGCGGCAAAACCCGTCCCTTCGGATTCAAAGATCAAAACGGCAAACCCTGCCTGCCGCGCCGCCAGCACATCAGCGGCATGGCCGCCATCTTGACGGAGTGCCGTCCAATGGTAGATGAGGAAAGCTGCGAACAGACCCAGGAGTTGGATCCCGTTCAAAACATTCTGGACAAAGCTTTCAGTGCGATGATCCAGGATCCCAAACAAGATGGTGTAGACCAGGAAAATCGCTGAAACCATGCCGCCGATGACCGTGGCAAAAATCACCAGGTAGAGATAGGCGCGCCGGACGAGCGAACGCCGGGCATGGTCGCCCGCGTCTCCGGCGGAGAGAGCCTCGGCCTGCATGGGACGCCAGGCGGCCAGCCAGAGTGGCAGCCCGGCCAGCAGCGTGGCCATCGACCCACTCAATCGCGAACGGAGGGCATCGCCCCAAATGGCGTTGGAGGCTGTCAGGATGTCAACGACAAACGAAATCAGCAGGGCCAGCCCCACGAAAGTGGCGACCAGGCCGATCAGCGACAGGATGTATAGATAGAAACGTTTCAACCCGGCGCGGCGCGGCGCATCGGGGGCAGATTCGATTTCGCGGCCAAGCCAGCCGCCATAATAAGCCCAGATGGCTGCCAGCGGCACGCCCACCGAAACGGGCGCGCCGATCTGTGAGATCAATTCGCGCCATTCGATGGCCTCACCAAGGATGCGGCGCAGAACCACGTCGATGAATACGCCAGCTGAACTCAAAACCGCGATGACACCCGCCAGGGCCAGCAGGTAAAGCACACCCAGGCGCAGGTTGGAGCCGCGCTCGCCAGCTTCGTCCAGCGCCTGCTGGCATAAGTTCCAGGCATAAACCCAGATGGGCGTTCCGATCACGATCAGCGCCAGACCGTTGATGAACATCTCGCGCCCAGGCTCGCCGAGCACTGAACCGGGTAAATAGAAAAGGAAACGCAAAACCTGCTGGACGCCAAAGACAGCCATCAGCAACGCATACAGCACCCAGATAAAGCGGTACAGGCGGCGGACATCGGCGAAATTTTCCTTTTCGCCCAGGCTGGCCCAGTCGGCGTGCGCGATGCTGTAAAAATACGCCGCAGCGAGGAGATTGAGCAGGATGGCGATCAGGTTATCGACCCAGCTCTGCGACCCGCCGACAAAAGCGCGGAGGGAATCGATCCCGGCGGTGACAACCAGTGTGCGGTTGATCAACGCCAGGATATTCTGCACGACCGGGACGAGGGTCAGCAACAAGACAGCGTACAGGAACAGGGCGCGCAGGGTGGCGGAATGTTCCTCGGGATCTTTGGCAGAGACATTCTGCGCCCAGAGCCAGTGCACCGCAAAAATCGGCACACCCACCAGGACCAGGGCCAGGGCCTGGGCCAGCGTATCCGCGCCGGGGAAGGTCAATCCTGACGAGAAGATGGTCCGCAGGAGGTTGATCAGCCCCCACAACACCACTTCGAGGCTGATCAGGGCCACCAGGTAAAAGTAGAGACGGCGGATGCTGCGCATCTTATTTCACCTGAATGGGCGCTGGCTGGTACCAGTCAAATGCCCATAAACTATATGGCATCTGTTTGATTTTCCAGGTGTCACCCTGGCGCACCAGTTGGGCGTAATCAACATTGCGATAGCCGCTCGAAAAAGGATCGCGCTGGCCATAGACCACACCCAGGCTGACCGAGGCGCTCTTGCCGACAATCTCCGCTTTGCCAATTTCCACTCCGGCATTGGCCGGGTCAATACTATGGTTTAAAAAGGATTGGTGGAATTGTTCTTGCGTAGGTTTGTTTTCAAGCTCAGCCAGGTAACCATAGGCCTTGTCGAAATCGCGTTTGTGCAGGGCCACCACGTAATTTTGGACCACGCCCTCGGGGGTATCATCGGCCACATAGTTGAGATTACCATCCTTGCGGCTGAAAAAAACTGCCAGGGCAATCACAATCAAGACGGCAATCCCGATCAGGATGCCGATTAAGAAACGATCCTGTTTCATAGGCTTTTTCCAATCCTTTCAGGGGACAACAACTACCCGCTGCCCTGGTGAGGCCGCCTGGCGCGTTTCTTCGGGCCAGGGCGGGCAGCGATCACAAAAAACGGGCCGAAGACCGGCAGGAAGAGCGCCAGCCCTCCCCACAGGGCAAATTCAAGCGGGGAACAGCGCCGGTAACGCAAATAGGAAATAGCCATCACAAATGCCGCCAGCGCGTAAAATCCAAACAGGAAAAGTAAAATGAGAGCAGCCATAATTAGATTGTACAGGCTTGAGACCGAAAAGGCAAGGCGTAGAACATTTATTCCAGGATAAACTCCTGCCTGCCCACTTCAAAGAAACGCGGGAAATCCGGCAGGGCAAGGTCCCAAAAGGCCGGCGCCCAGATCGCCAGCCCAAGCGGTTCACACTCTGCCAGGTAGACCGCCAGGGGTAAATTTTTCGAGAGGCAGATGGCTGCCTCGATCCGGTTGGCAACGAAAACACTCTCAGCCAGTTTGTTGGCCCCGCCCAGGGTGGGCTGACAGCCAAATTTCCAGGTGGTGCCGCCATCTGGCAGGCGGCACCAGGTCTGGTCAGGGAATTTGATCACGCCATAGGTGAACGCATCTGCCAGCTGGCCGGTGGATTTATACAGGCGGACGCTGTCACCGCCAGCGCTGAGCAAAATGCCGGTTTCTGAAGCGAAGAAGACCTTGCGCGTGCCCGGCTGCAGGCTGATATCCTTGAGGGTGTAGGCCGGGGAATCGCCCTCGCGGTCGTCCAACCGATAGCCTGAGATAGAAATGGTCTGTCCGCCCAGGTTGATGAGTTCGATGAAGCTGTCCCCGGCATCGACCTTGCCATCGCCATTCCAATCGCTGCGCGGCTGGGCCAGGAACTCATTCAGGACGATGGGCTGGGGCAGCGCAAGATTGGGCGTGGGCGTCGCCGATTTCTTCGGCGTAGGAGTGCGGGAAGGCGTCCGCGAACGGACGAGGGTGGGAGTACGCGTGGGGGTAGCAGTGACATCATAGGCCCAGTTACGAGATTGGGGCGAGCCGCAGATTTTATTATTCCCGGTACGATCATCTCCGTTTTTAGTAACACCCGTAGAGGTAAACCAGGCGGTATCACTATCCGGTACATCCGCCCCGCTCCGCTCCATCGAACAATAAGTTGAAGCATTTCCCGCTGGCCAGGCGCCCCCGTTACCGTTGGCAATATCGACGAGTTCACCCTCGGGAGAAAATAATTGGAGGGTTTCAGTGGTATTGGATAAGAGCGCGGTACTGGGATAAATTTGATCTGCCGTAAGATTGGAAATGACATAATCATCAACGCGCTCCAGCAGGAAATAACCTCCAGCAGGAATATTACCCACCAGATCAATGGATGGGGCGTTATCTGCCGCTCTCAATTGCCAGCCTAATGATAGATTAACATTGTTTGGCCCAGGATTGTACAATTCAATCCACTCATCATTAGGATTAGTAGAGCTGGTGCCCATCCAGGCGACTTCATTGATAACCAGTTCCATCGAAAGGATTGCGGTCGCCGTTGCCGTTTGTGTCCGGGTGGGGCTGTTCAGCGGGGTCAGCGTCTTGGTGGGAGTCAGCGTCCTGGTAGGCGTAATGGTTCTGGTAGAGGTGACCGTTGAAGTTGGAGTGATTGTCCTGGTGAGAGTCAGCGTAGCAGTCGCTGTAGCAGTGGGAGTTGGCGACGGGGTTTGCGTCATCTCGTCTGCCCAATTCAGCAAGCCGGGCGAGCCGTTAATGAAATTACCCCCGCGATCTCTCACGGTAGGTGTGCCATCAAATGTAAGCCAGATAGAGTCACTGTCTGGGTCTGCACCATTACGCTCCATACTGCGGTAAGGTACAAAACCGGTCCCGGCAGGCCAGGAACCGCCATCCGCGTTGGCGGTATCAACGAGTTCGCCCACATCTGTATACAAGCTCAAGCTTTCTCCTGTCGAAGAAAGTGGATCAGAAAATACCTGATTCGAAGGTAAAACGAGGGCATCAAAAACATTGTCACGACGAGCCAGTAGGAAATATCCCCCCTCCGGGACAGTGCCTGATAATGGGATATCAGGCACGCCATCGGCGGCAATCAAGTGCCAGCCGTTGAGATCAACTGGATTCGCTGTATCGGGATTGTGCAGTTCAATCCATTGTCCCATCGAGCCATCGGCCTGGGTGCCGCCCCAGCCAATTTCGTTGATGACCACGCGGCGCGCGCCAACGGGCGTTACAGTTGGGGTATTCGTTGGCGTGGGAGGTGGACAAGTCAGTACAATTAATAAACTCTCCGGATTACTGCTTGCAGAAATTCCAAAATCATCATTGTTATTATCAGTATCGAGACAACCCTTTATCCCGCCAACAGCTTTACGCTCATAAGAATTGTTCGTTGGAGGAGTTGGCGTAAGAGGCGATAATGGTGCTCCCTCTTTATAGGCAGAATTGTTTCCTGTTCCCACTTGATCAACAATCGTACCAAGTGCATTTATCACAGCTATTCCACCACCGTCCGTAATGCCGACCCCATATGTAGCATCTGGTGTTACACTTCCAGAATATCCTCCACTACCCGTGTTCGCAATAAGGTAATGTTGGCCGGGTATCAAAGTGGCTGAACCTATTGTAACGCGTGAAGATGTCGCCGCAGGAGTGGCCGAATTAGATGCTGAAATTACCCACCCACTAATATTCACAATATTAGTAGAACGGTTAAATAACTCAATAAATTCATCATTTCCTCCAACTGGACCGCGAAAACGCAATTCGCTGACAACCACATCGGATGTAGATGTTACTTGTGACATTTGCATCGCAGTAGCAGATGTTATTCCCATTAACACATAGTTCAAGCCTAAAATAGTCACCCCTAGCAAGCCCGCGATTAAACGGCGCAGCCAGGCCGGCTGGCCTGGTCGCCTGGGGACGGGAAACACGCTCTGGCTCGTCATGCCTTTAAATATACACCCAAATTATGCCGGGGAAATTACCCCGACCAGCGCTTCCAGACAAAGTCGAGCAGCCTGCTAACGCGGTTCAACCACCAGCTTGATGGCGGTGCGGACCTTGCCGTCGATTTCGACATCGACAAATTCTGGCACACAGACCACGTGGATATCATCACCCTTAAGATATCCGGTGGCAAGCACCAGCGCCTTGACAGCCTGGTTGACCGCTCCCGCGCCAATCGCCTGCACATCGGCGCGTTTGTGCTCGCGGACGACACCTGCGATTGCCCCAGCCACGGCGGAGGTCCGGGAGTTGGCAGAGACTTTGATCATATCCATGTTGATTCTCCCAAAAGATTCAAAACGAGGGGCTAGTTATGCTTCAAGAAGATTGTACAAGATAATCAAGGTCAATTCAAGCCGTATAGTTTTCCCATTTATATTTATAGGATGATAAATAGTAATCGTAGTAGGGTCTGTGGATATGTGGATAAAACGAGCTGACCCCCACGGGTAGTTGCTTCAGGCTGACCGATTCCCAGATGTGGTGGAAATTTGTTTCGACAGGTGTTTGCCCTCCTGTGGATAACCCTGCCGCTCTGGAGGCGCGTTTTCCACAATGTCTGATGAAATCCATAAATGGGGCTTATCAGAGAGTACCCCCCAGATCTGGGGGGTACTCTGAAAGAGTTTTATCGAACAATTGAGCAGGTTGTCCACAGGGCGAGTCAGTTATCCACAGATTATGGGCAGTTATCCACAGGTTTTTCTGAAAAACACCCCGCGGTGAAGTTGCGTGGATAGCCATATCTGGGGGTATCTTTTTGCCGCGCAGGGTCAGACCCCGTTCTCGACTGCGATTTGCTCCAGAATCTCCTCCAGCCTGTCGAGGAAAGCGTCGAGGGCCTGCAAGCGTTCGGGCAGCGCGTCAGCGCCCAGCCCCATTTCGGCGCAGACCCCGGCCCAGGCCTTGGTTTGATCGGCATCGAAAGAGCCGTTTTCGGCGGCCAGGGCCCAGGTCGTCAGCAGCGGCCAGAGCGCGGCAGTCGGCAGGTCGCTTTCCAGTTGCGAGGTAATCGCGGCTTGGTAGTACCCCAGGCGCGCGGCGTGCAGGCGCGCATCCAGCGGCGATTGCGCCGCTGCTTTGAAAGCAATTTCCCAGGCCAGCCGCCACTGGCTGATCAACTCTCCATTGACAGCCCCGGCCGCACTGGCGAACAGGGTCTGGATCATCTCATCCTGGTCGAGGCTTTGGGCGCGGGCGGGGAAGTCGGCCAGCAACTTTCGCTCAGGGATGGGCGGGCCGTTCAGGATGACCAGGCCGTTGGCGGCGTTGTAAACTGCCTCGAGCAGTTTACGCGGGTTCGCGCTTTCAGGATCCAGCTGCATGGCGTACCAGGCCTCGCGCGCCGGAACAGAGAAAAAGCGCGCGCGCTTGATCAGATTTGCGATGTCCTCGAACTGTGAGCGCACGATCGACTGGGTATACTCGAAGAAGCGTCCCTTTTGGTGCAGCAGGCAGGGATCCCACAGGGCCCAGCCGCGCCACGGGTCGCCGCGCAGTTCGCGCGGCTGCGCATACAGGCTGGCGGCCTGATAGGCGATATCCAAATGGAAATCGTTCGATAATTTGACGATCTCCCGCTCCACCGGCGGCTCGCCGTTGCAGATGACCAGTAAATCCACGTCGGCGGTGCTTTCGACCGCGGCCTCCTCGGGGCGCAGGGAGCCGACCAGGAATACGGCGGTCACGTTCATATCCGGGACGAAACACTTTTGAACGGTATCTTTTGTCAGTTTGAGCAAAGTTTCGCGGGTAACGCGCATATCAATCTCCATCCAGCAGCGTAGGCTGGTAGGGACTGATCCCCAATGCCTCGCGGATACGATTTTCGATCAGTTTGAGGTGTTCAGGATAACGCACGAAATCGAGCGAATTGCTGTCGATGATCAGGTAAGGGGTCTCGGTGGTGGCGAAAAAGTCGTCGTAAGCGGCGGCCAGGTCGGCGATGTAGGCGCGCTCCATCGTCCGCTCGTAGGAGCGGTCGCGCAGGGCGATGCGGGCCATCAGCGTATCCACACTCGCTGAAAGATAAACCGTCAGAGCGGGCAGCGGGATTTTCTCTGCCAGCGCCGCGTGAACGCGGTGATACATGGTCAGTTCGTCGCCGAACAGGTTGATACGCGCAAACAACGAGTCTTTGGCGAAGGTGTAATCGGCAATCAGGGTCTTGCCCCGGCCCAAAATGGCCGGGACGGTGCTGTTCTGCTGGTGATAGCGGCTGAGCAGGAAAAAAATCTGGGTTTGGAAGGCGTAACGGGCGCGGTCGCTGTAAAAATCGGAGAGGAATGGGTTTTCCTCGAAGACCTCAAGCAATAAATCCGCGTTTTCAAAAGAGGGCTGGAGCAAACGCGCCAGCGTGGTCTTGCCTACTCCAATGACACCTTCGATGGCGATGTACATGCAGCGACTCTCCGGGAAAATGATGATTAAGGATACCATAAACTCCCGTATTGCGCGTTCCGTTGGCGCTTATAATAGCGAGTATGTCTTTTTATGAATTTCTTGTCGCTGCCCGTAAAAACCCGCTCTTCGGCAAACTGGCGTATTTTGGATTAAAGCTGCTGGGGGCGGAGATTCCCGTCTCGGTGGCGATCGGCCCCGGGTTTTTGCTCCATCATGGCGGCGCCGGAGTCGTCATCCACCCGAAAACGGTCATCGGCGCGCGAGTCGGAATCTACCCGGGAGTGACTCTCGGGCGCGCAGACGTCTATCGCCCGGCCAGCCAGTCGAAGTTCGAGGGGCTGGTTGTCGAAGATGACGCCATCCTCGGCGCCGGGGCGAAAATCCTGTGCGAGAGCGGTATTTTGCGCGTTGGGCGCGGAACGGTGATTGGGGCGAATGCTGTTTTGCTGGAATCGACCGGCGAGAATGAGCTTTGGGCGGGGATTCCGGCAAAAAAAGTTGGGCAACGGAGTTAAACAACGGATGAAACGGAGAAACGGACGCGGGAGCGGATTTTGAAACGGACAAACGGATGACTCAGCGGATTTGCATTGTTCCAAAAGTGCATGGCGTGGGCGGGATGGTCTCGTTTCTCCACAAGTTTTCCACAGGTGCGCAAGCGCACGGGGTGGAGGTGGCAAACGATTTAACGGCCTGGCCATACGATGCTCTTCTGGTGATTGGCGGCACGCGGGAGATTTTGCCGCTTTGGCGGGCAAAACAGCGCGGCGCGCGGGTTGTCCAGCGCCTGGACGGGATCAATTGGATCCACCGGGTCCGCCCGGTTTCCTTCAAGCATTCCCTGCGGGCCGAATATGGAAACCTGCTGCTGGCCTTCATCCGCAATTTCGTGGCGGATCGAATCGTCTACCAATCTGAGTTTTCGCACAAGTTATGGGAGGCGCGGTTTGGCCTTCCCAACAAACCGGTCTCGGTGGCGCATAATGGCGTCGATTTGCGAATCTATTCGCCGGGGGGAGGGCGGATTGCCAATCCGCCTTACAGGTTGCTGGTGGTCGAAGGCAGCCTGGGCGGCGGTTACGAGAGCGGGCTGGGGAATGCCGTGCAGCTGGCTGAAAGCCTGACCGCCCGCGGCTGGCCGATGGAAGTGCTGGTGGCTGGTGAAGTCAGCCCGGCGCTCAAGGCGGAATGGGCGGCGAAAAGCGCGGTGCTGCTCGAATGGGCGGGGCTGGTTCCGCAGGAGGCCGTGCTGGGGTTGATGCGCTCGGCGCACCTGCTCTTTTCAGCGGATGTGCATCCCTCCTGTCCAAACTCGGTGATCGAGGCGCTGGCCTGCGGCCTGCCAGTGGTCAGCTTCGAGACCGGTTCGCTGGCCGAATTGGTGACTCCTGAATGCGGTTTCATTGCGCCCTATGGCTCGAATGCCTGGAAACTCGAGCCGCCAGATGTGCCTGCTCTGGCTGCCGGGGCGGAGAACGTGCTGAAGGATTGGCCGAAGTTCAGTGCGGCGGCGCGCAAGCGGGCTGAATCTGCCTTTGGACTGGAAATGATGGTCGATAAGTATTTGGATGCTTTATTAGGATGATGAAATATGTCCACTGATATCGAAACCCATGCGTTTTTACTCAAACACCTGCGCTCGGTGCAGGAAAACGATACCCAAACGTACCACGAAACGACCGGCGACGACCTGACGCTCTACGAGTGGTGGGTGACACCGCATCGGATCGACGGCTTGCCTTTCCATGAATTTATGATGGAAGCCAATGCAAAACGTGGCTCGGTCTTTGGTGCGGAAGGCGAACCCGCCCCCACGCGCTTCGACCTGTCGAACCTGCACATCCAGCATTATGAAAATACGGCGATTGCGAGTTATACCCTGCTGGTCAGCACGGCGACGCCGCAGGGCGTTAAAGTGGCTTCCCATAACGAGACACGCGTGATGGTAAAAATTGATGGGAGCTGGAAAGTGGTGCATGTGCATAAATCACCGGCTTACGCTGCGCCACATGTCGATCCGCGTTCATGAAAAAACTCTTTCTTTCTTTTGCTTCTTTCATCGCCAGCATCCTGCCGCTGCCGCTCAAGCAGGCTCTGTACCGTTTCCCGCCGCTGGCGCAGTTCATCCGCAGTTCGATCAACGCTTCAGTTGATGATGGTCTCTCCGTGATTGAAGTTGCAGCGGGATTGCTCAAGGGTTATCAAGTGCAGCTCAACCTGAAAGCCGAAAAAAGCCGCTGGCTGGGAACTTATGAACCCGAACTCCAGGCAGCGCTGCGCGAATTTCTGAAACCGGGGATGACGGTTTATGATGTGGGCGCGAATATCGGCTACGTGACGATGATGCTGGCGCACCAGGTTGGCGCAAGCGGGAAAGTCTTTGCTTTCGAGGCCCTGCCGGTCAACCTCGAACGGATTCAGAAAAACATCGCTTTGAATCACCTGTCCAATGTGACCGTTGTCTCCGGCGCGGTGCTCGATAAAACCGGAAAAGTCAGCTTTTATGTTCACGACTCGGTTGGAATGGGCAAGGCTGCCGGTTCCGCCGGGCGGCGCGACGCGCAGTACAAGACCGAAATCAGGGTCCCCGGTCTGTCGCTGGATGAATTTGTCTATGGACAGGGCAACCCCGCCCCCGAGGCTGTCAAAATGGACATCGAGGGCGGTGAAGTACTGGCGCTGCCGGGGATGAAGCGTATCCTCGCTGAGCATCATCCGCTGATGCTGCTCGAACTGCATGGGCCCGAATCCGAAAATGCCGCCTGGGAAACACTGACCGCTGCTGGGTATACGCTTTATGCGATGGAAAACGGTTATCCGGTGATTGAATCGCCGGATAAATTGGGTTGGAAGGCCTATGTGATTGCGCTTGCCAGGAAGATGGCATAGAGAATGATGACTCGTTTTGAAGGTCGGCTGGGCTTGGTGCAGCGGGTTTTGCCAGCTTACCGCGCCCCGTTTTTCGAGGCGCTGGCCGAATCTTGCTCTGGCGGGCTGTCGCTCTTTGCCGGTCAGCCCCTCCCCCAGGAATCCATCGTTGTTACCAGCGCACTCCGCACCTCGCACCTCGCACGCGCCTCCAATCTGTATTTTCTCAATCCCCAGTCCCCTTTTTATTTCTGCTACCAGCGCGGGTTAACCCGCTGGCTGGAAACCTGGAACCCCGAGGCGCTGATCCTCGAGGCCAACTTCCGTTATCTTTCCTCGCCTGGCGCTATCCGCTGGATGCACAGAAGTAAGCGCCCGGTGCTTGGCTGGGGGCTGGGCGCACCGCTCGACCGTGGTCCGCTTTCAGCGCTGCGCGGGCGGTTCCTGCGCCAGTTTGACGCGATGGTTGCCTATTCGGCGCGCGGCGCGGAGCAATATGCCGCCTGTGGAATCCCTGCGGAGAAGATTTTCATCGCTCCAAATGCGGTGACCCCGGCTCCGAAACATCTCATGCCAACCAGACCAGACGCGTTCTCCCCACAGCCTGTGGTTTTGTTCGTGGGCCGACTCCAGGCCCGCAAACGGATTCCATCCCTGCTGAAGGCCTGCGCCGAAATTCCGGAGCAACTCAAACCCCGGCTGGTGATCGTTGGCGACGGGCCAGAACTGGAGAACCTGCGCTCCCAGGCCCAGAGCCTGTACCCATCCGCTGAATTTCCAGGCGCCAAACACGGGCGGGAACTCGCTCCCTACTTTTTAGCCGCGGATTTGTTCGTCCTGCCCGGCACCGGCGGGCTGGCTGTCCAGGAGGCCATGTCCTATGGCTTGCCGGTCATCGTTGCGCAGGGCGACGGCACCCAGGATGACCTCGTCCGGTCAAGTAACGGTTGGAAAATCCCGCCGGAGGATGAATTCGCCCTGCTCTTTGCCTTGCAGGAGGCGCTCAGTGATGTTGCCCGCTTGCGAGCGATGGGCGCAGAGTCGTACCGTATCGTGGCCGAAGAAATCAACCTGGAAAGAATGGTGGCGGTCTTTGTCGAGGCATTGAAGAGCGTCAAAAAAGGAGAATAATATGAAAATCAAGCGTGTGATTGTCATCGTGCTGGATGGGGTCGGCGCGGGTGAAGCTCCAGACGCCGCAGATTACGGCGATGTGGGCAGCAATTCCCTGGGGAATACGGCTAAAGCGGTCGGCGGTTTGAAACTCCCGAACATGGGCAGGCTGGGACTTGGAAACATTACCGATATTTTGGGTGTGCCCCCGCAGGCAAACCCATCTGGCTGTTATGGAAAAATGCAGCCCAAATCTGCCGGAAAAGACACTATTTCGGGTCACTGGGAACTGATGGGTATCCCCCTCGACAAACCCTTGCCAACCTATCCGAACGGCTTTCCCCAGTCCGTGCTGGATGAATTTACGCGCCGAACCGGCAAAGAAGTGCTCGGCAACAAACCTGCCTCAGGGACAGAAATCATCGTTGAGTTGGGCGAGGAACACATCCGGACGGGCAAACCGATTGTCTACACCTCGGCAGACAGCGTTTTCCAGATCGCGGCCAACGAGGCGATCATTCCGATCGAAGAGCTTTACAAGATGTGTGAAATTTCGCGGGAAATGCTGCAGGGCGAACATGCCGTTGGACGGGTGATTGCGCGGCCATTTATTGGAAAAACCGCGGCCGATTTCAAACGCACCGAGCGCCGTCATGATTATCCGCTGATGTCTCCCCTGCCGACCATGTTGGACAAACTGGTTTTGGCCGGGAAAGAGGTGGTTTCAGTTGGGAAGATCGACGACATCTTTGGTCACCGGGGAATTACCCGTTCGAATCATACCGTCTCCAATCGGGATGGGATCGCGGCAACACTGAAATTCCTGCCCGAAGAGTTCGAAGGTTTGTTGTTTGTCAACTTGATCGAATTCGATATGATCTATGGCCACCGGAATGACGCGCGCGGGTACGCCAATGCCCTGGAAGAATTCGACCGCGCGGTTCCCGAAATCCAAAAACGGATGCGCAGCACCGACCTTGCGATGGTGGTTGCCGACCACGGAGTCGACCCAACCACGCCCAGCACCGATCACTCGCGGGAAAACATCCCGCTCCTGGTTTTTAGTGAGCAGATCACCAAGGGGAAAAACCTTGGCACCCGGAAAACCTTCAGCGATGTGGCTGCGACGATTGGGGAGATTTTCTCAATCCCTGGGTCAACCCTTGGGGAAAGTTTCTTCAAAAAGATCGGATAGAGTGGCGCTCACCGTGTTGCGAAGCGGCAAAAATCGCTCACAAAGCCATGGCAGGCACGATTACCGATAAAGTCTATTTCCATTGTCAGCAGTTCACAAAACTTCTAAAATCGGAAGTTCTCCCAGCTTTCGTGAATTATTGCTTGTGACTGTGTGAGGAGGTACCATGCCCGGCAAATACTTTGAAGATCTCGAAGTAGGGATGAAAATCAAGCATTCCAACGGACGCACCCTGACCGAGATGGACAACGTCCTCTTCTCAACGCTGACGATGAATACCCAGCCGTTGCATTGCAACGAAGATTTTGCCAGAAAGACCCAGTTTGGGCAGCGCGTTATCAGCGGGATTTTCGTGCTTGGGTTGGTCACCGGCCTGAGCAGTTCCGAACTGACCGAGGGGACAGTTCTCGCCACCATTGGCTATGATCGCGTGATTAGTCGGAACCCCGCCTTCCATGGAGATACCATCTATGCTGAGTCAGAAGTGCTGGAGAAGCATGAGTCGAAATCCCGGCCCGAGGTGGGTATTGTCAGACTCAAGCACTGGGGCCGCAAGCCGGATGGAATAGTGGTGATAGAATTTGAACGTACGGTGATGTTTCTAAAACGAAAAGATTGATGGCCAAGGGCCAAGACATTCGATTTTCGCCATTCAGGAGTCTAAAATGCACTCTCGACGCGCACTTCTTTACATGCCCGGTGACGACTGGAACAAAATCAACAAAGCCATCACCCTGGGCGTGGACTGCATCTGCATGGATATGGAAGACGGCACGGCTCTCAACCGCAAAGCGGAGGCCCGCGAAACCATTGCCAAGGCCTTGCAGGAACTGAATTTTGGTGCTAGCGAAAAACTGGCCCGGATCAACTCGGTTGGCTCGGGGTTCGAGCAGGACGATATCGAAACAGTATTGCCCTGGCACCCGGATGGCATCGTCATCCCGAAGATCGAGGCGCTTGATCAGATCCAGTGGGCGAGTGAGATTATCGAAACAGCAGAACTCGCCAACGGCTGGCCGGTCAACTCCATCCGCATGCTGGTCGGCGTCGAGACCGGGAAGGGCATCATCAACCTGAAAGAGATTGCCTCGCATCCCCGTCTCGATGGATTGATTTTTGGCGCGGAGGATTTTGCCGCCAGCCTCGGCGCCACCCGCTCGCGCGCCGCTTGGGAAGTGATGTACGCCCGCAGCGCCGTCGTCACCCACGCGGCGGCTTTTGATTTGCAGGCCATCGACATGGTCTTTATCGATTTCCGCGATTCGGTCAATTTGAAAATCGAGGCGGCCCAGGGTGCGGCGATGGGCTACAGCGGTAAACAGATCATTCATCCCTCGCAGGTTGGGCCGGTGCAGGAAGCTTTCACGCCCGATGATGACGACATCGCTTACGCCAAAAGGGTTGTCGAGACTTTCGAAGCGCACCAGGGCGAAGGCAAAGGTGCCTACGAACTGGATGGGAAAATGATCGATATGCCGATCTTGAAACACGCCCAAAAAGTGCTGGCGCGGGCCAGGGCGGCGGGGAAAGCCTGATTTGCGCAGTGGACATTAGACTGCAAACCATCACACACCGCCCGCAGTCTAGCATCAGCGTCTCTGATTTCTGGAAGGAAAAAAATTGATTTCGGTACTTTTTGGATTAGCCTCCGCGCTTTCCTGGGGCGGCGGTGATTTTGTGGGCGGGCTGGCCAGCCGCAAAACCGGAGCCCTGCGCGCCGTTTTATATGCAGAGGCCTTCGGACTGGTGCTCTTATTCGGCGCGGTGGGTTTCCTGCCCGAAGCGATGCTCAGTTGGCAGAAAATCCTGCTGGCAGGGGCAGCCGGGGCTATCGGCTCACTTGGATTATTGGTGCTCTATCACGCGATGGCCACCAGGCAGATGAGTATCACCATGCCGGTTTCTGCCGTGCTGGCTGCGGCGCTGCCGGTTATCGTGGGCGCGTTTATCGAAGGCCTCCCACCCCTGGCGAAGTTCGCCGGGTTTGCCTGCGCGCTGGCCGCCGTCTGGATGGTGGCGCAGGATGACAGCGAGAAAACGCAGTTGATGCGTCTCTCCGATTTGCGCCTGCCGCTCTTTTCGGGGCTGTGTTTTGGGCTGTACTTTATCATCATGCACCAGGCCAGCAACGAGACGATCCTCTGGCCGATGATTGCCTCGCGCAGCGGCGGGACCTTGATTCTGCTCGTTTTTGTGCTCGCCCGCCGGGTGAGTTGGCGGGTAACCCCGTCAGCCTGGCCGTTGATCGGTTTAAACGCAGTGCTGGATATCGGTGGGAATGCCTTTTACATTTTGGCTGGGCAAACCGGCAGGTTGGATGTGGCCGCAGTCCTCGGTTCGCTGTATCCGGGGGCAACCGTCATCCTGGCCGGGTTGATCCTGAAAGAGAAAATCAACCTCCTACAAAAGCTGGGTATCCTGGTAGCTCTGGTGGCGATTGCGTTGATGACAATTTAAGCTTGACGCGACTTTGTGAAAATACTATAATGAAATCACTCCGGGAGGAGTAAGCAGTTGGTGCGCTGATAGAGACGGAAGTCGCAGGTCGAGTAGCGTAAGCTTGTCGAGACCTTGGCTGGAAGCTTCCCCAGTAACCCACCGCTGAATGTCGCCCGGAAAGCTGCCGAAGAAATCATTAGAGAGTAGACCGGCACGGGAGCGCCCGTTAGCGCGCAGACTGGTGATGGCCAGTCACTGAGCGCGTTTTCTATTATAGAAAACGAATCGAGGTGGTACCGCGGAAGCTAATGCTTTCGTCCTCTTGTGGACGAAGGCGTTTTTGTTTTTGATCTGTCGGTTCCGTTCTTTTCATCGGAGGTCAGGAATGTCAGCTTTTCGCGCATTAAGCAGTAAATTTTTCGAGTTGTACGGTCAGGAAGACTACCAGCAAGCCTTGGAGTTGGTCGAAACCGCCTTGCCAGACTTTTTGGAGCACCGCACTGAAATGATTACCTGGCAACTTTGCATGTTAAGTCGAACAGGCCAGATCGAAAAAGTTATCACAACCTTGCGGGATGCTGTTGAGAATAGCACTTACTGGTGGATGCCCGACGGGCTGCGCCAGGACCCCGACCTGGCTCCGTTACAGGGCAACCCGGAATACGCCCGGCTGGTTGCCGTTTGTGAAGCCCGGCAACAGGCTGCCGAGCAAAACAGATTTCCGGAGAAGCTGGTTTTCCAGCCCCGGGTGGAAAGCGCAGAACTGTACCCGCTATTGATCGCCTTTCACGGCTGGGGCCAGAATGCAAAAATATCAGCTCCGTATTGGCAGGGATTGGCCGACCAGGGCTGGTTGGTGGCAGTAACGCGTTCATCACTTCAGGTCGCCGATGGACTTTACACCTGGGACAACCTTGAACGAGGTGTGGATGAAGCCGAAGCGCACTTTGAATCACTCTGCCACGATTTTCCAATCGACCCGGCACGCATCGTCCTGGGCGGTTTCTCACAAGGTGGCGGGTTAGCTTCCTGGCTGGCACTGACCAGAACTATTCTGGCCTGTGGCGTGATTGGCGTTGGCCCGTACCTGAACGCAATCGATACCCTGGCGCCGAGCCTGCCGCAAAAACCGATTCCCGGCGTCCGCTTTTATGTTATCTCCGGGGCCGAAGAAATAGATAAAGGAATGTTTGCAAAAATCGAGGCACTTTGCGCCGAAAGAAGTGTCCCATTTCAACATGAAATTGTCCCCGGCATCGGGCATGAGTTTCCCGCTAATTTTGAGCAATCTCTCGAAAGAGCGCTTAAATTTATTTTGGAGTAATAAGAAATGGATACCAACAAAATCATCCAGTCGCAGTACTTGGCAGCCCTGGAAATGCTAAAACAGGTCATCGTTAAATGCCCGGCGGCGTGTTGGAACGCCCCGGGCGATAAAGACAAGCTCTGGAATACGGCTTATCACGCCTTGTTTTATGCTCATTTGTATTTGCAGGAGAATGAACAACGCTTCCAGCCCTGGGAAAAGCACCATGACCCGGATACTGGAGAACCCTTTACACAGGCGGAAGTGCTGGAGTATCTGGCTTATGTCCAAAAACAAGTTATAGCCTTGGTTTCGACATTGAACCTGGAAGCTGAATCAGGTTTTCACTGGCTGCCGTTCAACAAACTGGAGCTCCAGTTTTACAACATTCGACACATCCAACAGCACGCGGGCGAACTCTACGAGCGCCTGGGCACACGCGAACATATCGAACTCGATTGGGTGGGCGCAAAGCCTGCCTAGCCTGAAAAGAAATCATAAGGAGTCAGAATGAGCACTTACGAATTACCGAAAGCTTACGACTTTAAAGATACCGAAAAACGCATTTATGCCATGTGGGAAGCGGGCGGTTATTTCCAGCCACATAACGACCCGAACAAACCGGATTTCGACCCGACGGTGAAACCATTCGTCATCTCCATTCCGCCGCCGAACGTGACCGGCGAACTGCACACCGGGCACGCCATCTTCGTCAGCCTGGAAGATCTGATGATCCGCTACCACCGCATGAAGGGCTATTCCACGCTCTGGGTGCCGGGTACCGATCACGCCGGGATCGCCACTCAGTTGATGGTGGAGCGCCAACTGATCAAGGAAGGCTCCAGCCGCGAAAAGGTGGGACGGGAAGAATTCCTGCGCCGCACCTGGGAATGGAAACACAAATATGGCAACATGATCACCGACCAGATCCGCCGCCTAGGCGCTTCCTGCGACTGGACGCGCGAACGTTTCACGATGGATGCCGGTCTCTCGAAGGCAGTGCGCGAGGCTTTCGTGCGCCTGTACGAAGCCGGGAAAATCTATCGCGGCCCGCGTCTGATCAACTGGTCGCCGGGGCTGAAGACCGCTGTCTCCGACCTGGAAGTGGAATACGCCGAAGAACCCGGCACGCTCTACTACTTCAAGTACATGCTTAAACAAGATCCTTCCGAAGGTTCTGAACCTTCGGAAGGACACATCCCTGTCGCCACCACCCGCCCTGAGACGATTCTCGGCGATACGGCTGTGGCGGTGCACCCTGATGACGAGCGTTACCAGAAATACATCGGAAAAAAAGTGCTTGTGCCGATGCTCGGGCGCGAAATCCCGGTCATAGCGGATGAATACGTAACCCGCGAGTTCGGCACCGGTGCGCTGAAGATTACGCCCGGCCACGACCCCAACGATTATGAAATCGGCCAGCGGCACGGTCTGCCGGTCCTTTCGATGCTCGACAAGGATGCCAGGGTGACCGAGGTGGGCGGCCCGTATGCCGGGTTGGACCGCTTCGAGTGCCGCAAAAAACTCTGGGCCGATATGCAGGCTGCCGGGTTGGTCATCAAGGAAGAACCCTATACGCTGAACGTCCCGCGTTCAGAACGCGGCGGCGAAATCATCGAGCCGATGATTTCCACCCAATGGTTTGTGCGCATCCAGGACCAGGCCGAAAAAGGGATGCTGGCCGTCAAAAACGGTGATATTAAAATCGTGCCCGAGCATTTCGAAAAAGTGTATTTCAACTGGCTCGAAAACATCCAGGATTGGTGCATCAGCCGCCAGCTCTGGTGGGGGCACCGCATCCCGGTCTGGTACTGCGCCGATTGCGGCAACCAGACCTGCACGCGCGAAGACCCGACCCACTGCGCTCACTGCGGCTCGACCAAAATTGAGCAGGACCCGGATGTGCTCGATACCTGGTTCTCATCCGGCCTGTGGCCCTTCTCCACGCTTGGCTGGCCCGATGAAACCCCCGACCTGAAATACTTTTACCCGACCAGCTACATGGAAACCGGCTACGACATCCTCTTTTTCTGGGTGGCGCGCATGATCATGAGTGGCCTGGAGTTTACCGAGCGGGCACCCTTCCATACTGTCTATCTGCACGGCCTGATCCGCGATGAGCACGGACAGAAAATGTCCAAGACCAAAGGCAACGTGGTTGACCCGCTGGCTGTCATGGATGAACTCGGCACCGATGCCCTGCGCTTCACCCTGCTGGTCGGTTCCACACCCGGTAAGGATTCGAACCTGAGCCTGAAAAAAGTGGAATCCAACCGCAATTTTGCCAACAAGCTCTGGAACGCCGGACGCTTCGTGATCAATGCCATTACTGCCCAAGAATCCAGGCCTGTCGAACCAGCCGAATGGACCCTGGCCGACTCGTGGATTTGGGCGCGTCACCAAGACCTCATTCGTGATGTGGAAAGATTGTTCCAGACTTTCCAGTATGGGCAGGCCGGTCAGTTGATCTACGATTTCCTCTGGAGCGATTTTGCCGACTGGTACCTCGAAATCGCCAAGCAGCAACTCAATCAGGGCAGCGCGCGCGCTTACCTGACCGCTGAAACCCTCTTGCGCGTTTTCGATACAACCCTGCGCCTGCTGCATCCCTTCACCCCCTTTGTGACCGAAGAAATCTGGGGACACTTGCGGCGCGCCACGCTCACTTCCACCCTCGCCAGTTTCCTTCAGGATTGGCCTGAGGTGCTGATGGTGGCCCGTTGGCCCGAAGCCCGTCCAGAAGAGGGCTGGGAAACCGGAAAAATTGCCAGCTTCGAACTGATCCAGGAAGTGGTCCGCGCCATTCGAAACCTGCGCGCCGAGAAAAACGTTAAACCTGGCCTGAAACTGGCCGCGATCGTGGTCGATGGCAGCGGTTTGATCAAGCCGGAATCCCGGACCGTGGCTGCACTTGCCAATCTCGATGAAACAAAACTGGTCATCCACGAGAAGTTGGATGCCAAACCCGAAGGTTACGTGGCGCTGGTAGCTGGTCCCGTGGAAATTTTCCTCCCCTTATCTGACCTCGTCAATCCCGAAGAGGAACGCGCCCGGTTGACGAAAGACTTGGCTGATGCCGAGTCGCACATTGCCCGGCTGGAGAAACTCCTCTCGAGCGACTTTGCCAACAAAGCCCCCGCGCCGGTCGTCCAGAAGGAACGTGAGAAACTGGCCGCATACAAGGATACGGCAGAGAAAATCAAGGCGCAGTTAGGAGAATAATGATCAGCGGGAGAAAGCCGCACTTTAGGGTCCAAGCGCGCAACCGTGTACTCAGACCCTAAAGTGCAGGTTCTTCCCCAGGGATTTCCATAGAGCCTGAATTTTGCAAGGAATTGTAGGGTTCTATTCAGATAAAACGATACTTTCATGACTGTTGTGCTATTGCCAATCCGGGTTTTTATCTGTAAACTAGGATGTAAACTTTCATAGTGGGAATCATCGGCAAGGAGTTCGGGGCAGGATGTGGCAATTCATCATACATACTCCAGAGAAAGAGCCAACGCAGGTTGAACTAAAACCGGGGACTCTTACGCTTGGACGCGCAGAGACAAACGATATCGTGATTCAGGATGTTTCGGCTTCGCGGAAACATGCCGAGATTGTTTATGATTCCACCACCAATACAATTACCCTGGTTGACCTGGGCAGTACCAACGGGACTTACGTCAACCACCAGCGCCTCAGAGGCAGCCAGCAGCTTAATCATGATGACCTGATTCGCGTGGGGCAGTTCCTGATGCACCTGACGCGCTCCACTGGCGAAATCTCTGTCCAACCGGCGGCTGTGGCCGGGACGCATCGTTTTACCCGTGAACTATTGCTCGAATCGTTGGATGAACATTCTGTCTTGATCTACGACGTGGCGCGTAAATTGAATACGGTTTTGGATATCGAAACTGCCTTGAATGAAGTGACTAGCCAGCTTAAGCAGGTCATGGGTGTGAACATCTGCCAAGTGATCCTGGCTGAGCAGCTTAAAGAAATGGAAACCTCCGATTTTATCGACCCTTTGGCCAGGCGAGCCGTCACCACCTGTTCTGCTGAAGTTACACCGACCTCCATGTACGTGCCCATCATGCGCGGTGAAGAATTGATCGGGTTGATCAGCATGCGCAAAACCCGCCCGGAGACACGCCCCTTTGGCCGACGCGATTTACAATTGGCAATTGCCATCAGCCACCAGGCGGCGCTTGCCATCCAGCGCATGCAACTCCTTGAAAAAGTGCGCCGCGACGAGCAAATCCAACGGCTCTTGTTGCGCTTTGTATCCCCGGCAGAAGCTGAATTTTTGTTAAAAGACTATTTTAAAGATGGCGAATTGCCTGGCCTGAAAGAACAAAAAGTCACTGTCCTGTTCTCAGATATTGCCAATTCCACCAGCCTGGCGGAACAACTGGGAACGAAACACTTCTCGAAAATCTTGAACAGTTTTTATCGTGAAGCCACCCAGATTATTTTTCAACATAAAGGCATGGTCAAGTACTTGGGCGATGGTATCCTGGGAATTTTCACTGAGCAGGCTGGCGGTGTGCCCACCGAGGAAAAAGCTGTCATTGTTGGTAGAGAACTGCTGGGCATTGTAAATTGCACTGGCTCGCTCGACCCGGCGCAACGGATCGTCATCGGGGTGGCTATCAACACCGGCCAGGCCATGGTCGGGTATGTTGGGACGCAAGAACGCGCCGAGTTTAATGTCATGGGCGACACAATTAACATCGCATATCGAATGCAGGAGTATGCGCGCCCTTACAAAATCATTGTCGGCCCGGCCACGGTGGCTGCCATCAGTGGAAAATATCGTTTCCGGCGCGTGGGAGCGGTCAGCCTGCGTGGGCGCGAACAAACCATCCAGGCGTATGAGGTGCTTTCAGAGGGGATAGAATTTGTCACATAAAAACATGACAAATTCGCCCTGATTCAAAGAGATATGTCATTTGACACCCTGCGGCCAAATAAGTATAAGTGTAGGTAATCAATATTCAAATAGGAGCGTGATACCATGGCTATGAAAATTCAGGACGACTGCATTGCTTGCGGCGCTTGCCTGCCGGAATGCCCCACCAACTCGATCAGCGAAGGCGACATCTACATTATCGACGCAGCCACTTGTGTGGAATGCATTGGGCATTTTGATGCCCCGAAATGTGTGGATGTCTGCCCGGTAGACTGCATCGTCAAGGCATAACTGCTGACGAATCCCTGGAGCGGCCCAAAAGGCCGCTCTTCTGCTTTAAGGCAGAAGCTTGCCGAGAAACAGAGATTTCCAAAGAACCGCTCTTCTATCGGCAAAAGTGAAGTATAATCCTTTCTAATTGAATGCTTGACCTTCGGGGCAGGGTGTAATTCCCGATCGGTGGTACAGCCCACGAGCGCGACAAAAAGCGCAGGATACGGTGGAATTCCGTGGCCGACGGTTAAAGTCCGGATAAAAGAAGGTAATAACCCAGATTGGGTTTATTTTGTCGTCAGCGCCCCGAAAACGTAATTCGTTTTCGGGGTTTTTTATGACAAGGTCCTTTTTTCGCGCCCCGCAGGATTCCCTTCGGGGTGTTTTGTTTTCAGTGTCAGTAGTTCACGAAACTCCTTGAATAAGCCCGACTTTCGTGAAGTACTGAGTGTCGATTTACCCGGCAGTGCAACTGCCGTAAAAACAGAGAAAACTATGGACCTGAATATCGCGCGTAAATTCGAAGGCCTTTCCAGCCATAATCAATGGAAACATACGCACTGGATTCCCCCGGCTGCTGTTCTGCTGGTACTGTTGGCCTGGGAGGGGCTGGTTCGGCTCACGGGTTTTCCAGCTTTTATCCTGCCATCACCCTGGATGGTGGCCGAGAGATTTGTCCGCGCCCTGGCCGATGGCAGCCTGTTGCGGCATACTGGCGTGACCCTCTTCGAAATCGTCCTCGGCCTGTTGTGCGGGGCGTTCAGTGCCATCCTGGTCGGATATGCCGTTGCCAAGTCGCGTATCTTTGAGCGGATTGCGTCTCCCTTCCTGGTTGCCAGCCAGGCCGTGCCGGTTGTGGCCATTGCGCCTCTGCTGGTCATCTGGTTTGGACAGGGCATTCTTTCGAAGGTGCTGATCTGCGCCCTGATTGTCTTCTTCCCGGTGCTGGTTAACACTGTCGTTGGGCTGCGCGCCGTTCCGCGCTCGTTGAATGAATTGATGCGCTCCCTGCGCGCCTCGCGCTGGCAGATGCTGCGCCATCTCGAAATTCCTTCCGCGCTGCCGGTTTTCCTGGGCGGCTTGCGGATTGGGGCAACGCTCTCGGTGATTGGGGCCATTGTCGGGGAATTTGTGGGCGCAGATAAAGGCCTGGGTTTCCTCATCAATGTTGGGCGTGGTCAGTTTGATACGGCGCTGGTCTTCGTTGCCGTGTTCACGCTGGTCGGGCTGGCGCTGACGTTGTACGGCGCTGTCATCCTGCTCGAAAAAAAGCTCCTGGCCTGGCAGGAAAAAATATAAACGTGTTACGTGTTTCGGAAAGTGTCTTCCGTAACACGAAATAAAATTTTGGGAGATGGTTATGATTAAAAAGTTCTTTTTTCTGTTCGTCATGGCTGCATGGTTCGCCGCTTGCGCCCCGCAAGCCACGCCAACGGCACAGCCCACTACCAAGCCGCTCACCTACATCAAGCTGCCGATGGGCTACATCCCCAACGTGCAGTATGCGCCCTTTTATGTGGCGGTTGATCGCGGCTATTTCAAAGACGCAGGTATCGAAGTCGAGTTCGATTATTCCTTCGAAACTGACGGCGCGGCCCTGGTGGGAGCCAACAAACTGCAATTTGCGTTGGTCTCAGGGGAACAGGTGCTCCTGGCCCGCTCACAGGGGCTGCCGCTTGTCAACGTGACGGGTTGGTACCAGCAATACCCGATTTCGATTGTTTCGATGGCCGATAAAAATATCAAAACCCCGCAGGACTTACGCGGTAAGAAAATCGGCCTGCCGGGGCTGTTTGGGGCAAATTATGTCGGACTGCGCGCCCTGTTATTTGCCGCGGGAATCCAGGAGAGCGACGTGACACTCGATTCCATCGGTTTCACACAAGTGGAAGCCCTGGCTGCCGGGCGCGAAGATGTTGTCGTTGGCTATGCCGCCAACGAACCAGTGGTGCTGCGCTCGAAAGGCTATGCCGTCAATGAGATCCGCGTCTCTGACTTTGTCCAATTGGCCTCCAACGGCATCGTCACCAACGAGACCACTCTCGCTGAGAACCCCGAGCTGGTGCGCGCTTTTGTGGCGGCTTTCCTGAGCGGCTTGCAGGATACGCTCAACGACCCCGAGGCTGCCTACGAAATCAGCAAGAAATATGTCGAGAACTTGTCCCAGGCTGACCCACTCGTCCAGAAGCAGGTGCTTGGCACCTCCATCGAACAATGGCGTGCTCCCGTCTTGGGCAAATCAGACCTGGTTGCCTGGGAGAATATGCAGAAAATTCTCCTGGATATGAAGCTGTATACGACCACCGTTGATTTGACCAAGGCCTTCACGAACGACTTCCTGCCGTCAAAATGACCAAAACCCAGATTCACCCGGCGCTTTTTGTGCGCGACTTGAGCGCTGTCTTCCCTGATGGGAATGGCGGCCTGCATGCGCTGGGTTCGGTCACATTCTCAGTACGACCGCGTGAGTTCCTTTGCGTGCTGGGGCCTTCGGGCAGCGGCAAAAGCACCCTGCTCCGAATCCTGGCGGGGCTGCTGCCCCCCACTTCGGGTGAGGTGACCTTCGAAGGGCACCAGCAGCCGCGCATCGGATTCGTCTTCCAGCAGGCCAACCTGATGCCCTGGCGGACTGTCCGGGAGAATATCACCCTGCCGCTTGAGCTGGAAAATCTTCCGGCAGAGAGCGCCCTTCAGAAAGCCCAGGAACTGATCGAACTGGTCGGCCTGGACGGTTTCGAAACTTCCTTGCCGCGCGACCTTTCGGGCGGGATGGCCCAGCGCGTGGCGCTGGCGCGCGCCCTGATACACGACCCGGATATTTTGCTGCTCGACGAGCCTTTTGGCTCGCTGGATGCCCTGACCCGTGAACGCATGTGGACGGAACTTTCGCGCATCTGGCAGGCTCGCCAAAAGACCGTCATTATGGTCACACATTCGATCAGCGAGGCCTTGTTCCTGGCAGACCGTGTGCTGGTGCTGACAGCCCGCCCCGGCAAGATCAAGCTCGATCTGCCGGTCGATTTACCCCGCCCGCGCGCGGACGAGATGCGCTATACCCTGCATTTTGGCAGGTTGGCCAGGAAGCTGAAGGAAGCGATTGAATAGAATCAAAAGTCCCGTTTCCATCGAGAAAACGGGACTTTTCCTTTTTACTCGTTATTTTGCTTCACTTACTTTTCCAAATACCAGGCTGCCACATAGCCTTCAGCGCCGAGCGGTTCTTTGACCCTCAACCACTCGTTAAAGACGCCGATTTTTTTCTCGGCGATGAGCGGGTCACCAAGCACTGTCAGCGGGGTATTGATGAGTAATGCCCGAATGGTTGGCGCAGCCGAGGTGGGCTGGACGCGCAGCACCAGGCCGCTCTTCCCGGCCAGGCTTGAAACGTAAACTGTGAGCGGTTCCGGCGCTGTCAGGCCAAGAACATCGGAGGCCGGTGTGGCAGTTGGGGTCGCTTTTTGTTCGGCCACAAACAGCGTCAGGATTTGACCACGCCGTCCCAGGCGGTCACGAACTTCAACCCACTCGTTTTTCTTGCCAAAGCGTTTGCGGACTTCGACCGGGTTGTCTTCCAAAACTCGCAAGACAGCCCCTGCTGGTTGGACAGCCACAACCTGGGCGGTGTGGGAAGGCTTCGACCGCATTGCGGTCCCGGTAGCACCGACAGTATTCAAAACAACCACCATCATTGGAGCCACCACGTCAGGGGAAGCCGGGGGTTGAACCGGCGGTTCTGGCTGGGCGGGGGTGGAAACGGGCGGCGTTGTCGTTGTTGGTGGAGTGGCAGGTGGGGTTGTTGTTGGAGGCGTTGCAGGGGTGCTGGTCGGTGGGGCTGAAGGTTCGGCGGGCAGGGAGTCGTACAGGGTTTTAAAAGCGTTGTAGGCATTGGTAATCAGGCCGCCGTAGTAAGTTGCCTGGCCGCTGCCGTTGTAAATGGTGGCAAACTGGGTAAAGTTTTTCGCTTGCAGGGTTTTGACCGCGCCAGCGCCGGGCAATACGCCCTGGATAAAGTCAAAGAATCCAAGCACCTGGTCGCGGTCGCTGCGGGCAAAGGCATTGAACATATCCTGTACGCTGGCATAGCCAATGACAGCATAGTTAAAGCCCATAATCTGTGGCGCGCCCATGCTGATTGACATCATCGCGGCGGTCTCATCGAGAGAACGGGCGAAGTTGAAGACATCCCACTCGCGCGCCTGGATACCATGGAAATCGATCCAGGCGTTTTTGGGGTCAGAGCGCCATTTGTGACCTGTCCAGCGTTGGCCGAGGTCAAATGTAAAGAATTTATTGAACTTATCGAGGTTGTTCTTGCCCCAGTAGTTGTAGAACAGGTGGTTTTCAAAGCGAATAAGGGTGCGACCATCGGCGCCAAAGGCCTGGCCGCCCGACTCGATGGCAAAGACTGCCACCGCTGCGCCAGGTTCAACCCCCAGTGTATTCGAGAGCGGCGCGAAAATCCCGCCATAACGGTTCCAGATATCGGCCACGAGCCGGTAGGTGCCTGACTGCGCTGCTGTCGCCGTCAGACGTTGGTTCTCGGGGGCAGGCGTGGGAACATTATCCAGGCTATCGCCAACCGATGGGCGGATGCGTTTAACGGTCACCGTTGTCGGAGGAGTCTGCGGTTGGGTAGGTGGGGTGACAGGGGTGGGCGTAGGGGTGGAAGAAGTCGAGGGCGGTGGACTTGCCGGCGTCACGGCCTCCACGTACCAGGCTGCCACATAGCCTTCGAAGCCTGCCGGGTTGCGCACGCGCAGCCATTGGTCAAAAACGCCGATCTTGGGCCGGGCCGTGGCTTCGGCTTCGACTACTTTCAAATAGGCTCCCGGGTGTTCGATTGAAAGGGTTTCCGACACGGTTGTGGGGGCGGAACGCATACGCAGTCCGGCAGTCACCTGGTCGCTGATCCGCACGTACATGCTTCCATCCGATGTGGATGGCGGCGGGGTGGGCGTGGAACCATCCCCGGCTGTCTGGCATTCATAGAAAATGGCAGCGGTGATGGAACGTTTGAGTTCCTTGCCATGGCTGTAGCGTGTCATCAGGGAAACATCCTTGCCTTGCTCGGTTGGGTAAGGCCAAGGGTCGAGAATGAGAAAGTCTTTGCCGATTTTGGCGTATGCCACCACCCAGTGAGTTTGGAGGCCCGATTTGGGCGAACTGTCCACTTCCAGAATGACTGGCTGGCCTGCGGCAATTGCGCCGGCAATCACATCAATTGGAGCGTTGGTATCGCGGCACAAGACCAGGTTTTTGTATTTCACCTTGGGGTAGATCGCGCTTACCGTGCTCCAGATGATGGCATCCTGCACAAAGCCGCCGCGCTGTTTGAGTTTGGCGTTCAGGGTAGCAGGTGTTTCAGGATAACCAAAACCGCTCAACCACATGCACACGCTGGTTATGGCACAGCCATACGTGCCGATGGTGGAATCGCTGCTAAAGCCAAGTTTGGCGTTCTTCCAGCTCGGGTCCTGCTGGGAGATGTTGACGAGTTCGAATGGCATTGTCACCTCCACGCGGATTAAGATCGCCGCGACAAACCGGGATTGCTTGTAGGGATAAGATCTTCTGATCTCATTATACCGGTTGCAGGGGAAAATGCAATTTTTTCAAGACTCATCGAATGGAAATTAAAAAGGCCAGGGACTTTCATCCCCAGCCTTTGGTCTTTCGTCAAGCTACGGTGGCTTATTCCAATTTTCCTGTGATGATCGCCATTTTCAACTCACCGATGGCTTTGGTAATCTGGATTTCACGCGGGCAGGCCATGGTGCAGTTGAAGACGGTGTGACAACGCGCCACGCCGTCTGTGTCGCTCACAATTTTGAGGCGGTCAGCGGCCGATTCATCGCGGCTGTCGAAAATAAAACGATGGGCGGTGACCAGCGCCGCCGGGCCAAGATACGTTTCGGTCCCCCAGAAAGAAGGGCAGGAGGTGGTGCAGCAGGCGCAGAGGATACACTTGGTCGTTTCGTCGAATCGCTCACGTTGTTCGGGGCTTTGCAGGCGTTCCTTGCCATCCGCAGGCAGCGGGCTTTCGTTGATGAAAAAGGGCAGGATTTTTTTATAGTTCTCGAAGAATGGATCCATATCCACGATCAAGTCTTTGATCACCCGCAGGCCGAGCAGCGGCTCCACCGTGATTTTGGTACCGACATCGCGCACGAGAGCCTTGCAGGCCAGCATGTTGCGCCCGTTGATGCGCAGGGCATCCGAACCGCAGACACCGTGAGCGCACGAACGCCGGAACGAAAGCGTGCCATCCTGATAGCCCTTGATTTTTTCAAGCAGGTCGAGGATACGGTCGGTTTCTTCGGCTTCGAGCGTGTAGGTCTCGTGGTGCCATTTCTGGTCCACTTCGGGGTTGTAGCGGAAGATTTTCATGGTTACTTGCATGGTCACCTCTACTAATAAACCCGTTCTTTGGGTTGGTATTTCGTGATCATCACAGGCTTGTAACTGATCTTGACCTGGCCATCGATCTTGGTGATGAGGGTATGCTTCAGCCAATTTTTGTCATCGCGATCCGGATAATCTTCGCGCGAGTGTCCGCCGCGGGATTCTTTGCGGTTCAAGGCGCTGACACCAATGATCTCTGCCAGGTCGAGCATGCAGCCCAGTTCCCAAGCAGAAATCAACTCGGTGTTGAAGATCTTGCCGGAATCCGTCACTTTGACATGCTTGAAACGCTCCTGCAACTCACGGATTTTCTCGGTGGCAGCTTGCATGTCCTTTTCTGTGCGGTAAATGCCGACATAATCGAACATGACCTTTTTCATCTCGGAAGCGATGTCGAAGGCGTTCTCTTTGCCTGTCCCATGCCGGATGGTATCAAACTGGGCTTTCACGCCTGCTTCTGCATCTTCGGGCAGCTTTTCAAATTCTGCCTGTTTGGCGTACTCTGCCGCACGCAAGCCGGAATGCTTGCCAAAGACCACCAAGTCGAGCAGGGAGTTGCACCCCAAGCGATTGCCGCCATGCACTGAAACGCAGGCGCATTCACCAGCCGCATAAAGCCCGGGTAAGAGCGTGTTTTTGTCGTCAATCACCACTTCGCCATATTTATTGGTTGGGATGCCGCCCATTGTGTAATGCGCAGTGGGTTGAATCGGCATCATCTGAGTAATTGGGTCAACACCGAGATAGACGCGGCAGAAGTCGATGATATCGGGCAGTTTTGCAAGGATCTGTTCACCGGTGATGGTATATGGAGAGCCGTCTGTATTTGTGCGTCCGTCTACAGCAGCATATTTAATGACCGACTCAGGCCGCACATCCAGGTAAACATAGTTCTTGCCATTGACGCCTCGCCCATCGCGGATTTCGGTGTAAATGGCGCGGCTAACCACATCGCGTGAAGCCAGGTCTTTGATGCTCGGCGCATACTTTGACATAAAACGTTCACCCTGGCCGTTGATCAAAACGCCGCCCTCGCCGCGCACGCCTTCAGTAATGAGAATGCCAAGTTTGTAAATGCCGGTCGGATGAAACTGGAAGAATTCCATATCTTCAAGCGGCAGACCGTGCCGCAAGACCATCGCCACACCATCCCCGGTATAGGCATAGGCATTCGAGGTCACTTCGAAAATACGGCCATGTCCGCCGGTGGCAATGATGACGGCCTTCGCGTGGAAAGTGTGCAGTTCGCCTGTGGCAAGTTCAATGGCAACCACACCCGCAGCCTTGCCATTCACGATCAGCAAATCCACTACCTGGAATTCGTCGAAGAAATTGACCTTGTTTTTCAGGCACTGCTGATACAAGGTCTGCAAAATCATGTGACCGGTACGGTCCGCGGCATGGCAGGCACGGCGCACGGGTTTGCCTGTTTCGTTGTTGGTATGCCCGCCGAAAGGACGTTGAGAAATGCGGCCATCGGGAGTCCGGTCAAAGGGCAGGCCCATGTGTTCCAGCTCGAGGATGGCTTCGGGAGCTTCCTGGCACATGAACTCGATGGCATCCTGATCGCCGAGATAATCCGAGCCTTTAACTGTATCGTAAGTGTGCCAACCGGGATTATCGCCCTCAAGATTGCCAAGCGAGGCGGCGATACCACCTTGCGCCGCGCCAGTATGGGAGCGAGTAGGATAAAGTTTGCTGATGACAGCGGTTTTTGCAGTTCTGGAAGCATATAACCCTGCCATCAGGCCAGAACCTCCCGCGCCGACGACAACTACGTCAAATTGATGAGTGTTCATGCTACCATCCTATGAAGTCCAGATGACATACAGCCCAATGCCAATCATCGACAGCATAAATACAATGCTCAGGAAACGCACAAACTGGCGGCCTCCGTGATTCGCGATGTAATCATCTGCGATAACCACCAAGCCATGCACACCATGAGCCGTTGCGAGCAGAAGCAGCGCGCTGCCGACCAATCTCCAGAGACTGGTTGACCAGATGTCCAGGTCACTTACTTCGGTGCTCTGAACATGCGCGCTGTTCGGCATAAAGCCCCAGCGCATGACATCAGCGAAGTTCATCTGGGTGCGGGCGCCCATGACCAGCGCGCCAATAATCGCAAACAGAATGATTGCGTACATTGCCAGCGCGGAGAGACGCGTGAAGTACCACATCAACATTTCGAAGTTTAACCCGCGCTGGGAAACGGACAGGCTCCTTGATTTCTCAGCCATGTTAACCTCCCGCCGTTCCGAGGATGACCAGGGCGGCAATCCCAAAGACGGGCAGGAAGACTGCCCATTCCACCCAGATGGCCTCGCGCTGGTATTCGATCAATTTCGGCCACAAATCCAGGATGGTGATTCGCAGGCCGTTAATCGCGTGGAAAAGCGCACAGAAAAAGATAAAAAGCTGGAAGAGCCAATGTTTATATATGTCGTTGATGGCTGTTCCTGCCGGGCCGCTTAAAAAAGAGGCCAGGATGTGTGTGGCGACGAAAATCGCCATGCCCAGGCCGCCGATGCGATGCAGCACGAACGTCAACATTGGCCCTTCGCCCCGGTAACTTAACCCTGCTCCCAGGCTGACATTCCTTTTCAGGCCCATCTATGCCTCCTTAAAAACTTTAAGATGATGTTCTATTATCCCACTTACGCCCGTTTTGATTACAGTGACAAAACTCATGGATTATTTGTACAAGGCTACTATATATGAGGGTGAATCGCGTCTGTGGCTGTTCTGGCGGCTTGCGCCGTTATTTCTCTGCCAGTTGTTTCCAGAAAGTGACAATTATCATCCCTATTTCAGTCCACACTTCCTCTAATAAATCGGTCAATGACCTGTATAATCCTAATACATTCTATTTTAAAATATGTGGTAATTCGTATTCTAATCGATTTTTGCCTGCCGGATTGCGTTCTTGAATAATGTTCTGCGCGAGGCTCGCGGCCCCGTTAAAAAATTGCCAGAGGAGGCAAGTATGTCAGGTTCTAACCGCATTAGCCGCCGGGACTTTATCAAAGTCACTACGGGCGCCATCGGAGGGGTGATTACCGCTGTAATTGGCATCCCCGTCGTCGGTTACTTGATTGACCCCGCCCTGCGCGAAAATAAAGCCGGGGCGCCCATGGCAATTGGAAAACTGGAGAATATTCCTGTTGGCGTTCCATTCCCATTTTCGTTTACCATCACCAAGGTGAATGGGTGGGAAAAGACCGCCAGCAGTTTTGGGGGCTATATCCTTCGAAAATCGGAAGCCCCCAAAGATATTGTTGTCCTTTCAAGCCGTTGTACGCACCTCTCCTGCCGCGTTAATTGGAAGGAAGAGCTCAAAGAGTTTGTTTGTCCCTGCCACGATGCCAGCTTTGACTTAGATGGCAAAGTACTTGGCGGTCCCCCGCCCGAGCCGCTCGGACATTTTGAATACGAAGTCGCTGCAGATGGCACCATCACCATCATCCCTGTTGAAGTGAAGGAAGGCTAACCATGCACAGCACTTTGTGGAAAAAATTCTACGCATGGCTGGATGAGCGCCTCGGCCTGAACGACATGTATACCGGCATTCTCGACCGCCCGGAACCGATCGGTAACTGGTGGAATACGCTCGGCTCGGCCAGTCTGTTTTTGTTTATCCTGCAAGGCGCAACCGGCATATTCCTGACTGTCTATTACACCCCCTCGCCCGACCATGCCTACGACAGTATCCAGTACATCATGACGGGAGTCGCATTCGGGTGGCTGGTGCGTGGTATCCATCACTGGGGGGCAACGCTTATGGTGCTGGTGGTTTTCATCCACCTGCTGCGGGTTTTCGTCACCGCCTCCTATAAATATCCGCGCGAATTGACCTGGCTGGTCGGCGTTGGACTGATGGTCCTCACGCTTGGGATGGGTTTCACCGGCTACCTGCTACCCTGGAACCAGAAGGCTTTCTGGGCCACCACGGTGGCAACTCAAATTGCGGGGACGGTGCCGTTCCTGGGCGATTTCATTTTGAAAGTCTTGCGCGGCGGCCCGGATTTAAGTGCCCTGACCCTTCAACGTTTCTTCGCCGCCCACATCTGGATTCTTCCCGCCGCCCTGGCCGCGCTGATTGGCGTCCATCTGTACCTGATCATCAAGCACGGCGAATCGCATTTTCCAACCAGCGAAGACTAGACTATTCACCCCCCTTGCATCCCCCTATTTTTCTGAATTTCGCAAAATGGAGGGCCCAAGGGGGGTAGGAGCGCGCCATGAACGATGAGACCAAGAAAAAAATCAATGCACGCTACGAGCGCGAGCTGAACAAAGGCGAACGATTCTGGCCTGATAGCATTTTTAAAGATGCCATTATGGCCCTGGCAATCTTCCTCGTGCTCATTTTGCTGTCGACCTTCATCGGGATTCCGTCCGATCCCAAAGCAGATCCCAGCGATACGTCCTACGTCCCCCGCCCGGAATGGTACTTCCTGTTCCTGTTCAAATTCCTGGCGCTCTATGGGCAAGTCCCGTTGATCGGCAAAATCGAATGGTTGGCCACGGTCATCATCCCCAGCATTGCCGTCGGCTTGCTCGTTTTGCTGCCCTTCCTCGACAAAGGTCCCGCTCGCTATTACGGCAAGCGCATCTTCCCGATTTCCATTATGGGGATCATGGTGGTTAGTATGGTCTCGCTGACCATGCTGGCCGATGTCCCGACCGGGTTAACCCTGGTGGGCATCCTGCAAACCATTGGCGGACTGGTTATCCCAGGGCTGGCGTATATCGTCTTGACGTTGATGTCATTTGTTTTCAAGAAAACCTCTGCAAAAGTCATGATCTGGACAGCGGGTGTCAGCGCCGTCTTGATGGTTGGGTTTACAGGAGCCGTGCTGGCCCTGCACCAACCCACGGCGGTTGAGGAAGTGGCAGTGGCGACAACTCTTGAAGAACAAATTGTGGCCGGGCAGGATTTGTATGCAGTTCACTGCGTGGAATGTCACGGTGATGATGGGAAAGTGACCGAAATCGTGGGTGTGGAGGGTCTGGAAGGCAAACTCATCCCGCCCATCAACGGTAAAGATATCCTCTATACCTTGAATGACGCCTCGATGGCCGAGGTGATCGCCTATGGCCGCCCCGATGCAGGCATGAATCCCTTTGGCAAGGCTTACAACCCCGAGGGCCTTTCCAAGGGCGAAATCGATTACATGGTGACCTTCATGCGCTACATGTGGGATGACCGCTTCGAGAAACCCGTGCTCAAGCCGCTCTTCCCGCCGCTGGTTGACGGAGAAATCCCCTCTTACGAGGTCCACATTGCCCCGATTGTAAAACGGTATTGCATTTCATGCCATCGCCCAGGTAAGGATAACAACGCCTACCTGATGGACACTTATGAGAATACCCTGAAATCAGGTGATAATGCCCCGAGTCTCGAGGCTGGCAATCTGGAAAGCGCCTTATTGGTTACCATCCAGGGTACGCCCATCCCCGACCCGGCTGATCCAGCCAAGCCGCTGATTGGCAAAATGCCGCCGAAGAGCGACCTGAAGCCCAATGTCATCGACGTTTTCAAGCGCTGGGTCATGGCTGGCATGCCCCAGACCGCTGCAGACGCCGCCGCACTCCCCACCCCAACCCCAGAGCCGCCGGCGACACCCAAGCCGTAGCAAAACAGTAAAAAGCTAGAAGTAAAAAGTCACCCACTGTGGGTGACTTTTTTGTTTAGTTTCTACACCAAGCAAGCTCCCGTTTAACAGGATTTGCCCAATGAGGGGAGATTGTCACACCGCCGAAAAACCACCGGCGGCTCACAAAGACATCCAAAAAACTACATATTCTGGATGATCGCATCTCCGAACTCGGAACACTTGACTTCAGTGGCAGCGTCCATCAACCGGGCGAAGTCGTAAGTGACGATCTTTTTGGCAATCGCGCCTTCCATGCCTTTGACGATCAGATCGGCGGCCTCGGCCCAGCCTAAATAGCGGAACATCATCTCGCCAGAAAGGATAACCGAGCCGGGATTGACCTTGTCCAGGTCGGCGTACTTCGGCGCGGTGCCGTGGGTCGCTTCGAAGATGGCGTGACCCGTCTCATAGTTGATGTTCGCGCCGGGGGCGATGCCGATTCCGCCCACCTGGGCAGCCAGCGCGTCTGACAGGTAATCACCATTCAGGTTCAGGGTGGCGATGACGTCATAATCCCTTGGCCGGATGATGGTAAATTGCAGGCTGACATCGGCAATCGAATCCTTAATCATCAACTTCGATTTCCACTTACCCTCGCCGTGCGTGTCCCACAACTTGAGCGCTGCTTCCACTTCGCTTTTGATATCGTTCTGCTGGGAAGGCGACATCATCTCGAAACCGGGGTCGATCTGCCTGGCATTTTCTTCCACGCTCAAAGCGGGGTTTTTCTCCTTGTTGCCCAAGATCCACGCTTCGCGCTCGGTGACAAGCGCGTTACGGAATTCGCGTTTGGCCAGTGCATAACCCCAATCCTTGAATGCGCCTTCGGTGAACTTCATAATATTGCCTTTGTGGACGAAGTTCACGCTCTTGCGCCTGTTGTCCAGTGCCCATTGAATGGCAGCGCGGACGAGGCGTTCGGTACCTTCCACAGAAACCGGCTTGAGACCGATCCCGGCCGTATCAGGAAAGCGCATCTTGGCATATTCCTTGGGGAAGGCCTCTTTGAATAATTGCTTGAACTTCTTATTCTCTTCGGTGCCGTAGGCAAATTCGATGCCGGTATAAATATCTTCTGTGTTTTCGCGGAATATGACCATGTCCACATATTCCGGGTGCTTGACCGGTGAGGGAACACCGGTATAGTAACGTACCGGGCGCTGGCAGACGTACAGATCGAGCAGTTTGCGCAGGGCCACGTTCAACGAGCGGAAGCCGCCGCTGATTGGCGTGGTGAGCGGCCCCTTAATGCCGACCATGAACTCGGTAAAAGCCTCGATGGTTTCATCGGGCAGCCAGGTCTGGAACTGATGGAAAGCCTTCTCTCCCGCGAATACCTCCATCCAGTGGATTTTGCGTTTCCCTCCATAAGCCTTCTCGACTGCGGCGTCAAAAACGCGCACGGACGCGCGCCAGATGTCGCGACCAGTCCCATCGCCCTCGATGAATGGCAGGATCGGATTATCCGGAACCTGTAAAATCCCGTTCTGGATGCTGATTTTCGCCCCGCCTGCGGGCACTTTTACCAATTTGTATGCCATCTTCTTTCTCCTTTGGATCATGCTCATCGGAATTATAGCATCCAGGCGAGGTAGGTTCTAGTGATGATTGTCATGACTGTTTTGACAATTGCGGTGGTTTTTCCCATGATTAGTAATTCATGAAACACTCGGAAATTCTTTCAACTTTCATGAAGTACTGATTGTTGGATTACTTACGCTCGACGGTAATCCACACCTGTTGGCCGTCACTGGACAGGTCAATCCACCCGTTCACATCGGTGCGTGTTAAGTTGGCTTTTTCCAGGGCTGTCAGCAGTTCCGGCGAGGGCAGGCCATCGGGGTCGCCTGCCGCAACGCTGATAACCACCATCTCCGGTTTGAGATTTTCCAGCCACTCCGGCGGGTTCGACGGGGCGTAGCCGCTTTCAGCCAGCAGCAACGCCGTTAGTGGGCCAAGCTCTTTGCCGTAATTTAATTCCGCGAAAGAGTCGAAGTCCACGCCAACGGGCAAAAGTGCCTTGAAGGAACCCATTTCAACACACAAGATCGCCCCACGCGGTGAGACTGCCAGGATGCGCAGTTGCGCGCCATCTCCCAGGTCAAAGGATGTGCCTGTATCGGCCTTCTCCAGTGGGATGTGGTTGGTGGTCAACCAAACCTCCAGGCGCCGGGAATAGAAGGAGGCCTGCGGATTGCCCGCCCAGAGCACAGATTTGGGCCGGTACTGCTCGAGCACGCGCGGTAAGGCCGCAACCTGGTTCTCCTGTGTGGAAGCCACCACCAGATAATCGAGGCCGCGGTTGAAGGGTGGAATCCGCCGCCCGAGTTGGTCGACCAGTGTTGAGGGACTCTCCCCGCCATTGACGAGCACAAAGCGCCCGCCGGGGGTTTTGATCAAAATCCCATCGGCAGAGCCCACGTTGAGGAATGTGACGTGCAGGCGGCCATCGGGAGCATTCAGCACGGAACGATACGTCAAAAAAGTGAGCGCGGCCAGCACAGAGAGGCATAAGGCGGGGCTAAAAAATCCTTTTACGCGAGGCCAGGCAAAGGTGAGTCCGAATAAAATCGCGTAGAACAGGATGACTGCCAGCAGGCTGAAATCGCCCAGGATCATGACTCCGCCCGGGAATCCATTGAAAAATTCCACCATGCGGATGGTATAGGCGGCAAATGGCCAAGCTACCCAGGCCAAAACCTGTCCGAGGGGCATGTAAAGATGGCTGAGCAGCACCGCCAGCCCGCCAAGCACCATCACCGCTGGTTGGGGCGGCAGCACAACCGGGTTGGCAATCAAGGAGACCAGGGACACGCGGTTGAAATGATAACTGGTGATGGGCAGGGTGGTAACTTGCGCGGCAAGGGTCAGCAGGAAATAATCAGAAAAAGGCCCGATAAATTTATCGATGCTGGAGGCTGGAAAATAGTGTGCCAGGAAGGCTGCAACGGCATTCTGCATGGGTTGGGCATAAAGGACGAGGCCCAACGTGGCCGCAAAGGAAAGCTGGAAGCCGATATCCCATAAAACAAAGGGATTAAACATGGCCATGACCAAGGCAGAAGCGGCCAGCGCAGTCAATGCCAGGTTGCGCCTGCCAAATTGCGAGGCGATAATTGAAAGTGTGCCCATGATGGCGGCGCGCACCACCGAGGCGCTGGCCCCCACCAGCAGGGTGTAAAAAATGATACTCAGGATGGCAAAAACAGCGCCGAGGTTTTTCCCAAAGAAGCGGTTAAAGAGGGTCACAAAGATCCCGGCAATGATGGCAATGTTGAATCCTGAAATGGCGATGATATGCGCCGTGCCGGTGTTCTTGAAAGCCTGCTGCACAGCAGAGGGCATGTTGTTGTCTTCCCCCAGCAAGATTCCGGCCAGCAGCGAGGCCTCGGGAGATGGGAATAACTGGTAAACATGCTCCAGCATGCTGGCCTTGATGTTGTACATGAAGGCCCAGAGCGGGTTGATTTCTGGCCCCGGCAAGATAGTGACGGAATAGGCGCTCAAGGTCGAGTGGATGCCTTGCATGGCCAGGTAATCGCGGTAAGAGAATTCCTCATTCTCGGGTGGTATCTGGACGAAACCGCGCACGCGGACGTGGTCGCCGTAGACGACTGCATACTCTTTCGTCAGCCGCACCAGGAGTATGCCCGAAACATCCTGGTCGCCTGCGCCGGTGTCCACTTTCCTGACATCAATCCGCAAGTTCATATAGGTATCGCGGATATCCGGCGGTTCGGCCAGGATCCCGGTCACATAGACCCTCTGGGGGGTTTCGTTGTAATAGGCAATCAGGTTGGGCATCGGCACGAGCGGCGGCTGCGCCATCTGGTAGCGCACTGCCCCCAGGAATAGGAAGCCCGGCAGGAGCAGAATTGCAAAAGTCCAGCGCCGGTGGACGAGGCGCAAGAGAATCGCCACAAGCATGGCCAGGAAGGCCAGCCCAAACCAGGCCAGGGTTGGCAGGGCCACCAGGCTGGCAAGGATAATGCCCGCCAAGAGCGCCGCGCTGATCCACAGCAGGGGGGAATTGGATATTTGCTCAGGGATGGATGACTTCACAGGCTGATTTTATACCCTTAACGGCATAAATTGCGGGGTCTTACCGCTGAGAATTTCAAAGAATCTTTTGCAGCGGGAATAGCACAGTTTTTGCCAGGGCAGTGGATAAAAAAACGCCCCGGAAAAACTCCGAGGCGGTGAAAGGAAAAATCAACATTGGTTAAGTCTTAGCGCGTTTTTTCGCGCATCAGGTAACCTTCCTTCTGGTACCGTTGGAAGTGCTGACCCCATTCCGTTTCTACGCACCATTTCTCGGCCACGGCTTTGTACTTCAGTGGCCAGAACATGTAATCCTGTTCGACTTCGCCGATGAAGGTTGGGACGATCACGAACGGGGTGCGGAAGATCAGCTTCTGGAAGACTTTGGTCGGGCCGTACCAGGAAAGCCAGGCCAGGAAATTGTGGAAGGTTTTCCCAACCGAGAAGTTCCAGTTGACGCCCGAAATATCGTCGCCGACAATTTCGATCTCGCGCGGGTCGCCGATTCCCAGGCCTGCGTCGTGCGCCAGGCGGATATATTTAATGCTGAGCGGGTCGAAGCCCATTAGTTTGGCGGCGACTGCGTCAATGGCGACCTGGTCCGAGGAGGCCAGGATCACGTTTTTGATGGTCGGGATCAGCATCCGGGGGCCGGCGCCGTTCCCGGCGGTCGTCCCGTCCATCACCGCAAAAATCCCGGGGTGGATTTCTTTCTGGATCGCCAGTAAATCAACCAGTGTCTCGTGGATCCAGGTATGGGTGTAATGCCGGAACTTGCTCAGCAGGCCACCGAAGGCGTTTTTCATCGCCCCGGTCGTGGTGGTGTAGATGTGGGTCTTGACCGTCGGCAGGTGGACGATGTTTTTCCCGATAAAGTAATCGGGGATGTGAATGCCTTCGGGGTAGATATGATCGAGGGCCAGCATTTTGGCCTTGGGTTTGAAGGGGATCCAGGTCATCTCTTCTGTGCGGAAGTTGTACTTGACCGGCAGGTTGTACTGCTTGAAGATCGGCACATAGCCGTTCAGGTCTTCACCCTTGAAAGCGTTGGTGACAACTGTCTGGTTCTGGACGCAGACCAGGTCCTCGTACCCGGCGTTTTTCAGGGCCAAGATTGAGCCTTCGAGCTGCCAGGGAGTGGTGTTGGCGCCGGGCATCGGGAAATGCCAGGTAATGTTGTCCTTTAAAATGGTGGTCGCCTTGGGATCAAGCGCCTCTTTGACACCTGCCAGGGCGTACAGGCGCTCGTAGTCTTCCAGCACGGTTTCCGGTTTTGTATATAAAACAGCAACTTTGGATTTTGTCGTCATACTTATTTTCCTGTTTGAATTTTTGCAGGCCTGTTGGCCCGACGGTTTGGATAAACGCGATAAACTTCGGCTACAAACTGGGATTATAGTTGAAAATCAGCGTTGCGACGAGTTTTACCGGGCAATGGATCCCATATCGAACTACCTGCCTCCCATCCAGGAAGGCCATTTTTTTGTAGATGACGGGTTTGCCCTGGCGATTGCCTGCTGGACCTCATCGCAAAACTTTTCCAATACTGGCCCCGGCTCCATGCCGATGTAGCCGCTCATGCTGGCCGAGCCCCCAATAATCCCCGAAATTTGCAGCCCGGCATCGCTGATAAAAATGGATGCATATGGTTTCACTCGAATAAACCCGAGGTCTGCTCCCGTGACTGTTACCCCGCTCTGCAGCCCGCCGCGCGCCCAAACAAGGTTTGTGGAGGTAAGCAGCACCGCCGTATAAATTGGCGGTTCCATCTGATCGCCCAGCAGGGAAGCCAGCCAGCCGGGTTCTTTCTTTTCAGAAACGGTTTCACAACACAACAAGGTTTCAGTTTCGACTTCGCCTAATGTGTTTTTCTGAAAATATTCAACAATCGCCCGGCGCAATTCGGGCCGCAATTGGTTGACAGAACATTCGATGGTCGAGCGGGTATAGTCACTCATCAGATTCTCTTTTCGTTTTGGGAACAATTTTGTTGGTCCGAATTATAGCATCTTGCGGGCGAGCACTTTTATGTCTCCAGGATTTTCCCGCCCGCCCTGGTGGTTTTACGGGGTGAAGAGTGCCTGGCTGTCTTAGCTGTGTGTCAGCTTCGCGTCCACAGAAAAAACCGGAAATTTGATATTCGTGCGTGCAAAGCACGCACGAATATCAAATTTCCGACCCTTCTCAACATCTGGTGTACGCACGCTCATACCCCAAAATGCGGGGTCTTACCACGGAGATTCCCAGAGAGCCACTTTTATTCGGCCAAGCAGACTTTGTTTCTCCCCGTTGCCTTGGCCTGGTACATGGCGGCATCTGCCCGCCTGACAGCATCCTGAATATCCGCTTCACCGCTCCGATAATTGGAAACCCCGAGGCTGATGGTGAAATGAATGTCTTTATCTTCAATCCACAGTTTCTGATTGGCGATTCTCAATCGAATCCGTTCTGCAATTGTTTCAGCCAATTCCGATTGGCAGCCCGAAAGGACGATCGCAAATTCTTCGCCGCCCACCCGACCAACAATATCCCCTGTGCGCAGTGAGCGGGTTAATTCTCTCGCCAGGTTCTTTAATATAATGTCGCCAACATGATGTCCATGGTTATCATTGATCAGCTTGAAATGATCGATATCCAAGACAAAAACGGCCGGACCAATGCAGACATCAGACTCCAGCCGGTCAAGTAAAAGCTGCGTTTTTTCAAAAAAGCCCCGGCGATTCAACAGCCCGGTTAGTGGATCAGTCAGAACAAGTTTCTGCAATTTTTTCTCGAGCTTCTTCTCCAACTCCAGGGCCTTTTTGTGCGAAGTTATGTTGAACGCCATCCAGACAGCCAGCAGGGGTTGTTCGGCCTCGACCTTGATTGGGGAAATATGCGCTTCGAACCATTGCGTTCCCACCGGGCCAAGCTTGTCTTTATACTCATCTATGTTTTCGGGCGTGATGGAATAAACGAAGCTGACCACCTCGCCAGTTTTCATTGCTTTTCTGAGTTGGGCAAGAAACTGGTCAGCTTTTTTCTGATCGAAGACTTCATCAAGCGTTTTCCCTATCAGGTGCCTGGCATCATGGTACTTGCCTCGATCACTCCCGCCCAGGACATCGATATATCTCCCCTGCTCATCGTAAACGAAAAATGGCTCTGGCATGGCTGCCAGGACCGCATCAAGTAAATCTTCTTGCAGGGAACTTAATCGATTTGGGTTGTCCATTTGCGCACTTGTGAATCAGGCAGGCCCGAAAAGCTGATGGAAATCTGTTTCGAAGATTGATGAAATACTATTACTCGTAAATCTCGGCCAAAACACATCAAGGTCATATCAATTCTGGGTCTCCGAGGTTTTCCGTGAATAGATAACCAGCCCAACGCTTCACGCAACCCTTTGCATAGGCGCTATACTAATGATATATTCTCCCCATGCCCCAAGATAAACTTATCCTGGTCACTGGCGCGACCGGCTATGTCGGCGGTCGTCTCGTCCCGCGCCTGCTTGATTCAGGTTACCGCGTGCGCGTGCTGGTGCGAGACCCAGCGCGGCTGCAGGGCCGCCTTTGGCTGGAGCAGGTCGAGGTGGTGCCAGGCGATGCCCTCCAGCCTGAGAGCCTCGCCCCGGCCCTGGCGGATGTTTCAGTGGCGTATTACCTCATCCATGGATTGCAAGGTGGAAAGGTCAATGCCGAGCGCGATATGACTGCCGCGCGTAACTTCGCCGAGGCCGCCGACGCTGCCGGCCTCGAGCGCATCATCTATCTGGGGGAACTGGTCGACCCGACAGCCCGCCTCTCTCCATATTTGCGCTCCCGCCACGAAACGGGCTACATCCTGCGGCAGGGACGTGTTCCGGTTACGGAATTCCGCGCCGGGATGATCATTGGTTCGGGCAGTGTCCTCTTCGAAATGTTGCGCTATCTTGCAGAGCGCGAGCCGGTTTTCATTTGTCCGCGTTGGTATTTCTCTAATGCCCAGCCCATCGCCATCCGCAACACGCTCGACTACCTTGTCGCAGCGCTGGAACAACCCGAAAGTGTCGGCAAGCTGCTCGAAATTGGCGGATTAACCCGCCTGACCTACGCGGATATGCTCCTGGGGTACGCCCAGGTGCGCGGATTGAAGCGTCTCCTGATCCCCACGCCATTCTATCTGCCGCTTCTCTCGGCCTACTGGGTGCACCTCGTCACGCCTCTGACCTACAAGGCCGTTCTCCCGCTGATCGAAGGCCTGCACGCTGATTCACTGGCCGGCGACGACCTGGCGCGCAAACTTTTTCCATCCATCGACCTGCTTGATTTCCAGACCGCGGTGCGCTACGCGCTGATTAAAATCGAAAAGGGTGAAATCGAAACCACCTGGTCCAGTGCGCTGGTCACCTCAAAAGGGGATATTAAACCCTATACCTTTGAGATTATCGAAGGCATGTATATCGAGCGCCGCCAGGCCTTGGTACACCTGCCCACCGAGACGGTTTTCCGCGCCTATACCGGGATCGGCGGCTCACGCGGCTGGCTCTACCTGGACTGGGCCTGGGTCATCCGCGGCTGGCTGGACAAAGTCGTCGGGGGGGTGGGCCTGCGCCGGGGCCGCCGACATCCCAACGACATCCGCACCGGCGAATCGCTCGATTTCTGGCGCGTTGAGGAACTCGTTCCCAACCGCCGAATGCGCCTGCAGGCCGAGATGAAAGTCCCCGGCAAGGCCTGGCTGGAGTTCGAATCTGAGGAACAAGAGGCTGGCCAAACCTTGTTGACCGTCAGCGCCTACTTCGATGCGCATGGCGTCCTTGGCTTTTTATACTGGTATGCCATGTGGCCGTTTCACAAGTTTATTTTCGACGGCATGACGAGCGAAATTACGAAACGAGCAAAGAGCCTCCAATCGATGCCCTGAAACGGAATACGCTCTACACTGCAAATGGCGTCTCGGGCACTCCATAAAAATCCGACTTTTTACAGGTTCTCATGACCCAAACTATCCTTGTCACCGGCGCTACTGGCTTTATTGCCAGCCGTTTGATCCCCCGCCTGCTCGCTGCGGGTTACACCGTCCGTTGTCTAGCGCGCCGCCCGGAACGACTCAAGGGCCGCGCTTGGTATCCCAAAGTTGAAACCTTTGCCGGGGATGTGACCCGCCCCGAAACGCTGTCCTCGGCCCTGAAGGGCGTCAGCGCTGCTTATTATTTAATCCATAGCATGTCTGCCGGACGTAGTTATGACTTCGTTGACCGGCAATCGGCGCGTGACTTTGCGCAGGCTGCAAAAACTGCAGGTCTGGAACATATCATTTACCTTGGCGGCCTGGCCGACCCGCGCGAGCCCGGTCTTGCCATGCACCTGAAATCACGCCTCGAAAGCGGCTCGGCCCTGCGTGAGGCCGGTGTGCCGGTGACCGAATTTCATGCGGGCGTCATTGTTGGCCCTGGCAGTGTCTCCTTTGAAATGATTCGCTTTATTATGGAGCAATTTCCTGTGCTCCTTGGCCCCAGTTGGCTTTATCACCGCTCCCAGCCCATCGCGGCCTCGAACGTGCTCGATTTTTTACTGGCTGCACTCAGCACCCCGGCCTGTCACGACCGAATCATCGAACTCGGCAGCCAGGAAACCATGACTTACCTTGAAGTCATGGCCCGTTATGCCCAAATTCGCGGCCTGAAACGTATCCTGCTGCCAGTGCCGCCCATTGTTCCAGTTGGCTTGATGGCTTTTTTGATTGCCCGCTTGACACCTGTCAGGCAATCCTACGCCTTACCGTTGGTGAAAGGACTCCAGAACGACAGCCTGGTCCTGGATCGGACGCCCCTCAGCCTGTTTCCTGCCATCGAGCTTTTAGACTACACTTCAGCCGTTCAGCGCGCGCTGGCTGAGACGCATCCCGCCGAAATGGAACGTATCTGGCTCGACCAGGATCAAGACGCCATCGAGATCAAGCACGAAGGCATGTTCATCGACTATCGCCGGGCCAAACTCGCGGCTGAATCAGGCGTTGTTTTTTCGGCGGTCCAGCGCCTGGCAAATTCGCCGCTGCGCGTAGGTCTGATCGGCTTGTTTGAAGTGGATTTCCTGGGCGAGAACACTCTGCGCCTGAAAGTGATCCAGAAAATCCCTGGCAACGCCTGGCTGGAATGGAAAGTCACCCCCAGCGGCGGAGGAACGTTGCTCGAACAAACCGTCTTTTTTGCGCCCAAGGGACTGCCCGGTTTTCTGGGTTGGTATTTACTCAATCCGCTTTACCGATGGAGTTTTGTCCGTCTTTTGAAACGGTTGACTATTGGACTGTAAGACCTTTACCCAATCCACTTTGGCCGCAAACTGCCCGGTTTCGAGACAGCAAAGTACGCTTACTCAACCAGTGCCCATGATGCAATGAAACAAACCATTACTACTTTCACCATTCTGCTGGGTACTGCCGGGGCAATCCTGGCGGCCTCGTTTTTTGCGCCCCTGCCGATTCCGTACTACCAGGATTTCTCGGTGATGTATTTTACCAACCTGGGGCGGCTGAACGGCATTCCCATCTACGATTATCCGGCGCAGTTGGACTTCGTTAAAACGCTGACCAGCCCTGCTTTCACCTTCCATCCCTACCCCTACCCGCCCTGGTATGCCCTGGCGACATTGCATCTTGGCCTCCTACCGATCCAGGCGGCGGCGCGTGCGTGGTTTTTCCTGAACCTGGCGATGATTGGCGGCGCGGCCTGGCTGTTGACCCCCGGCTGGAAGCCCATCCCGCGGATTTTGGCGGCGTTTGCGGCGATCATGTTTATCCCGGCTTTTGGCCTGCTAATTGTCGGCCAGTATTCTGCGCCGGTCTTGCTCGGCGCAGCGCTGTTCATCTGGTCTGTGCGAAAACACTCGGCAGGGTGGACGGCGGTCGCACTCTTATTGATGACCTTTAAACCACACATTGGTGGGATTTTGTTCCTGGCGGGATTTTTCTGGTTATTAGGTCATTGTGAGCCGCTGGCGATTTTTCGGCAGCGTGGCAATCTCCAGTTCGCAAACGAAGCTCCATTAGCCGGGAGCTCGCCGGGTCTCGATACGTCCCAAAGAACATGGGGTTACTCGACCAGCGGCTCATTTGCCCGGCGCGCCCTCTGGCTGACCGTCCTCGGCGGGGTGGTCCTGGCGGGGCTCGGTTTTCTGGCGGACCCGGCCTGGCCGCAGACCTATCTCCAGTCGCTCGGGCGCTACCAGGATATTCCCGGCGTGCAGACCTGCGACCTGTGCGCGAGTCTTTCGGTGGGGCTGGTCAGGGTGGCGACCGGCCAAGCGAATACCGCGAGGGCGGCCTGGGTGAGTCTGTTCCTGGCGGCGGGAGTGCTGGGCCTGCTCTTTTGGCGGTTCCGCGCTCACCTGAAAGACGCCGCCGCTTTGACGGGGTTATCCGCCGCTTTAACTTTGCTGCTCGACCCATACCTGCTTAATTACGATTATCTCCTGCTGCTTGTCCCGCTTTTCTCCTGCACCGAACGCAGGACGGTGTGGCTGGCGCGGCGCGAAAAACTGGCAATCCTGGTCTATTTCATGCCCTGGGCGGCCCTGGCGCTGGGGCGGCAGGGTAATCTCTTGCTCGCGTTGGCCGGATTGGTGACATTTGTCCTGGTTTTACGCCGCCCCATTGACTAGGTTCCCAGGGAGGCATACAATACTGTCACAATTGAAGACCGATTAAGGTGCCATGCTCCCGGAACCCCCGCATTTGGGGCGGGACGGGCAGGCTTAATGGCGAAGCCGGTGCAAATCCGGCACTGTCGCGCAACTGTGATTCAGGCGTTAGTAATTAGTCATTGGATTTTAGAGTCTAAAATCTAACCCTGATAAGTCAGGCCGCCCGCCTTGGTCGTTGGTTCACCACTCTCTCGCAGAAAGGAGGTGGGAACGGCGTTTTTACTGGAATTGCCCTCCCCCCTCCCCTGTCCACAAGGCAGGGGATTTTGATTCACTGGCTCTTGCGTTCTCGTCTTTAGTAATTTCAACCTGTATTTTGGAGAACCTCATGTTTCGAAAATTGACTTTTGTACTGGCAATCCTCGCCATTTTCCTGGCTGCCTGTGGGCCAGTTGCCACCCCTGCGGCGACCGTCTTCCCGACGGATGTTCCGGCAGGCCTGACCTTTACGGATGGACTTGGCCGCGCCATTAAGTTGGCCGGGCCCGCCCAGAGAATTGTTTCGCTGGCTCCCTCGAACACCGAAATCCTGTTTGCGGTGGGTGCGGGAGCGCAGGTTGTCGGCTGCGATGATTTCTCCGATTTTCCTGAAGCAGCCACAGCCCTGCCCAAAATCGGAAGTCTCGACAAACAAAATATCGAGCAAATTGTGGCGTTGAAGCCCGATCTCGTGCTGGCGGCTGAAATTAACAGCCCCGAGCAGGTCAAAGCGCTTGAAAGCCTCGGGCTGACGGTTTACTACCTGTCCAACCCGAAAACGCTGGAAGATCTGTATGCCAACCTGGAAATCGTCGCCAAACTGACCGGTCACGAGCAGGATACCGCTGCGCTGGTCGAGTCGCTTAAGGCGCGGGTCATGGCTGTGGATGAAACGCTCAAGGGCGCTGCTTCCAAACCGGTTGTTTTCTACGAGCTGGATTCCACGGACCCGGCCAAACCCTGGACCATTGGACCGGGGACGTTTGTCGATTTGCTGATCGCCCGCGCGGGCGGGGCCAACCTGACGACCGTGGCCGGGATTGCCGACCCGTATCCACAGGTGGGCGCAGAGCAGATCGTCGCGACCGATCCCGACCTGATCATCCTGGGCGATTCGATGTGGGGTGTGACGGTCGAATCTGTCGGGCAGCGGCCTGGCTGGGAAAAGTTGAAAGCTGTCACCGGAAACCAGGTTCACCCTTTCGATGATAACCTTGTCAGCCGCCCCGGGCCGCGTCTCGTCGATGGGTTGGAAGCGCTGGCGAAGTTGCTGCACCCGGAGCTGTTTAAATGATTTTTGTGTAGGGGCGACCCATTGGGTCGCCCAAACCCCATGAAAAAAACCTCCCTGCCCTACGTCACCCTGTTCAGCCTGCTCGCCCTGGCGTTGCTGCTTTCCATCGCCATTGGCTCGGTTTTCATTTCACCGGCAGATGTCTGGCGCGGATTGATCGGGCAGGGGGTGAACGAAACTTTCAAGACCATTTTGTGGAGTATCCGCCTGCCGCGTACCGTGTTGATTGCGCTGGTGGGCGCGGCATTGGCGGGCTCCGGGGCGGCCTATCAGGGCTTGTTTCGCAACCCGCTGGCCGACCCGTACCTGATTGGGGTGGCCTCCGGCGCAGGGCTGGGCGCAGTCCTGGCAATGTCGATCCAGTGGCCGTATACCACGCTCGGACTGCTTTCCGTCCCGGCGGCGGCTTTTATCGCCAGCCTGCTGACAGTTTCCATGGTTTACCTGTTTGCCCAGATCGGTAGCCAGGCCTCGATGTCCAACTTGATCCTGGCCGGGGTGGCGGTTTCATCTTTTACCGGGGCGCTGACCTCCTTCCTGATGCTGCGCTCGAACAGTGAATTGCATCGCGCCATCAGTTGGCTGCTGGGGGGCGTCAGCCTGGCGAGTTGGCCGGCGATTTTGGCGCTTATCCCTTACCTGGCGCTGGGTCTGACGGTGCTGGTGTTAAGCGGACACGCCCTGAACCTGCTCCAGTTTGGCGAAGACCAGGCCACGCAGTTGGGACTCGATACGCGCCGCGCAAAAATCATCATCATCCTGGCGGCTTCGCTGGTGACTGCCGCTGCCGTCTCTTTTGCGGGAATCATCGGCTTTATTGGGCTGATTGTCCCGCATGTCATCCGTCTTCTTTGGGGCGCGGATTATCGCCGCATTCTCCCCCTCAGTCTTCTGGGTGGCGCGAGCGCCCTGCTCCTGGCAGATGTGCTCGCCCGCGTCGTTCTGGCCCCGCAGGAATTACCGGTGGGGATCGTCACCGCCCTGGCGGGCGCGCCGTTTTTCCTGTGGATCCTGCGCCGCGCAAAAAGCCAGGGGCAGTCGTAAGCCCCCTCCCGACCTCTCCTAAATTTCTGATCTTGGAATTTGGGGGAGGAGATTAAGGAAACCATGCACAGCACCTTGAATTTCCCAACCATTCCCCCCATCGACAGTGTTTCCGCTCAGAAAGCGGAAGAGCGTCAGGGTATGCTCACCAAGCCCGCCAAAAGCCTGGGGCGGCTCGAAGAAATCTCCATCAAACTGGCCGGGATGAAAGCCGAACCGTTCCCCAAAGTGGATCGCAAAGCCGTCATCGTCATGGCGGCGGATCATGGCGTGGTGCTGGAAGGCGTCAGCGCTTATCCGGCCGAGGTCACGAAACAGATGGTCTTGAACTTCCTGCACGGCGGAGCGGCCATCAACGTCTTGGCGCGCCAGACCGGGGCGGGCGTGACCATTGTCGACATCGGCGTGGCCTCCGATTTCGAACCGTCCCTGCCCGGCCTGCTGCACCGCAAAGTGGCGCGCGGAACCCGGAATATGACTAAAGGCTCGGCCATGACCCGCCTTGAAGCTGAAAAAGCCCTGGCCGAAGGCATGGACGTACTTGCGCTGGTTGCCGCAGACGGCCTCGACCTGGTGGCCACCGGGGAGATGGGCATCGGCAACACTACGCCCTCCTCCGCGATTGTGGCCGTGCTGACCGGCCTGCCGGTGGCCCAGGTTACCGGGCGCGGCACCGGGATCAACGATGCCGCGCTGGCGCACAAGATCCAGGTTATCGAGCAGGCCATCGCTTTGAACCAGCCGAATCCCAGCGATGTCTTGGATGTTTTATGCAAAGTCGGCGGGTTGGAAATTGCCGGGCTGGCCGGGGTGATGATCGCCGCCGCCGCGCGCCGCATCCCGGTTGTGGTGGATGGTTTCATCTCGACTGCCGCGGCGCTGATCGCCGTTGGACTGGTTCCAGACGTACGCAATTATCTGTTCAGTGCCCACCAATCGGTGGAAATCGGCCACCAGGCAATGCTCGAATACCTGGATCTGGATCCGTTGCTTGACCTGAATCTGCGCCTGGGCGAGGGTACCGGCGCGGCCCTGGCTTTCCACCTGCTCGAAGCCGCCTCCGGCATCTTGCGCGAAATGGCAACCTTTGCTGAAGCCGGCGTGAGCACGGAATAAGCGGCGCGTTGCCCCTTTCGATAAAAGGATAACCATGCGAAACCTGCGGATTGCCTTTGGTCTGTTGACCATCCTGCCGATCGGACTGCCCGAAGACTGGCAGCCCGGCGATAGCGGCCGAGCCGGAATCTGGTATCCGCTGGTGGGATTGGTCATCGGCGGGTTGAGCTGGCTGGCCTGGCGACTCTTTTCTCCCTACTTCCCGCCGCTGGTGACGGGCGTTCTGACGCTGCTGGTCTGGGTTGCGCTGACCGGAGCCCTGCATCTCGATGGCCTGGCCGACTGCTGCGACGGATTGTTCGCCTCAACTACACCCCAACGGCGGCTGGAAATCATGAAAGATCCGCGCCTGGGAACCTTTGGCGCCCTGGGGCTGTTACTGGCAATGCTGCTGAAAGCCGCGGCGCTGAGTTCGCTCACAGCGTCAGCCGGGCTCGGGATCGTTTTGGCGGCCACCCTCGGGCGCTGGTGCCTCCTGCCAGCCGGGAGGCTGCCGCTCGCGCGACCCGGTGGCATGGGCGCGGATTTTGCCTCCGGGCTGCGGCGCGGGGCTATTTTTGCTGCGGCGATTTTACCCCTCGGCTTGGTCATTCTGCTCAGTTGGCAAGGTGTCTTCGCCGCGCTGGCCGGTTTGCTGGCCGCCGCCGCAGTTTTATGGCTGGCCAAAACCCGCATTGGCGGTGTGACCGGCGATGTCTTCGGCGCAGTGGTCGAAGCGACCGAAACCGCGGTTTTATTGGTGTTTGCGTTCAAGTAGGGGCGACGCATTGCGTCGCCCCTACCTAATAGGAAAATTATGCCCTATCCTTTCCGTCTCGGGACCACCTCCTATATTATCCCAGATGAGATTCTGCCCAATGTTCGCTACCTGGCCGGGAAAGTGCGGGACGTGGAACTGGTGCTGTTCGAGGTGGACGACGGCCCGAGCAACCTGCCCGGCCCCGAACAAATCGCCGAACTGCGCAGCCTGGCGGCCGACCACGACCTGACCTACACCGTCCACCTGCCGCTGGATTTGCGCCTGGCCGATGACGGTTCGCCGCGCCATGCTTCACTCGAGAAGGCCCGCCGCGTGATCGATTGCACCTGCGGCCTCGACCCCTGGGCTTACGTCTTACACCTGGACGGGAAATCTGTCCGCAGCGGCGCGACGCCCGAGGCCCTGCGGCGCTGGCAGGAACAGGCCGTCCAATCGCTGAAAATTGCCGGCGGGTGGGTGGGCGGCGTGGAAAAGCTGGCCGTCGAAAACCTGGAAGGGTATCCGCTCGATTTCCACCAGGCTGTACTGGAACGCGTCCCCGTCAGTCGCACGGTGGATGTGGGCCATCTCTGGCTGGATGGTCACGCCCCAATTGCCTACATGCGCGAGGCCCTGCCGCGCACACGGGTGATCCACATCCACGGGATTGCTGAACGCGACCATGCCTCACTGGCGCATGTGGAGACTGAAAAGCTGCGCGCCGTACTTGACGAACTTGTTCGAGCCAACTATACCGGCGTTTTTACGCTTGAAGTTTTCTCAGAAGCTGATTTTTTGACTTCGCTCTCAGCGCTGAAAAACGTTGATGCACCCTGGGCGGAAATGGAATGATGATGACTCCTGAAATCCCCACCAATGGCCTGACGCTGATCCTGGGCGGCGCGCGCAGCGGAAAAAGCTCTTTCGCCGAACAGGTCGCGCGCGAATCCGGGAAAACGGTCACCTTGATCGCCACCGCCACCGCCGGAGACGAGGAAATGGCCGAACGCATCCGCAAGCATCGCGCCTCACGCCCGGCGGAATGGCAAACCCTCGAACTGCCGCTCAACTTGGGCAGGAAGCTTGTCATACCCCTGGCCGAAATTGTGATTGTCGATTGCATCACCCTGCTGGTCACGAATGTGCTACTTTCGCTGCCTGAAGACATGCCGGGTGAAACCGTCCTGCAAAAAGTGCAGGTTGAAATTGACGAACTGATCGCGGCGCAGGCCCGCCTCGGCGGACAGTGGCTGCTCGTCTCGAACGAAGTTGGCCTGGGGTTGGTGCCGCCCTATCCCCTGGGCCGTGTCTACCGCGATGCGCTTGGCTGGGCCAACCAGGCCCTGGCGCGCGCTGCCGGGCGTGTCATCTTTATGGTGGCCGGAATCCCGATGGTGATTAAGTGAATGTGGGCGAAAGCTTCCACACTCCAAAGAGGTCTTCCATGCTCAAAATCCAAAACCTGTCTGTCTCGTATGGCGCGCGCGCCGTTCTGAAAAATATCAACCTGGAGGTCAAAAAAGGGGAAACGCTGGCGCTGCTCGGCCCGAACGGCTCCGGAAAATCGACCCTGCTGCGCACGATCAGCGGACTCCTGCCCGCCGCGCAAGGAACCGTCCACCTAGCCGGTCATTTAATCAGCGGTCTCAGCCCGGCGGAGCGCGCCCGCTGGATTTCTGTTGTCCCGCAAAATGCCAGCCTGCCCCCGGCTTTTAGCGCCTGGGAGACTGTCTTGCTGGGGCGCACCCCTTACATCAACTTCCTCGGGCAAATCTCAGCTTCAGATTTGGAAATCGCCCGCGCGGCCCTTGAAAAGGTGGATGCCCTGGCCCTGGCCGAGCGGTTGATCGGTGAGCTTTCGGGCGGCGAGCGGCAGCGGGTGCTGCTGGCCCGCGCCCTGGCCCAATCCACGCCGGTCTTGCTGCTCGACGAACCCACCACCCACCTCGACCTCCAGCATCAGATGGGCTTGCTCGAACTGGTTCACAAATTGTCGAGCGAATGTAGCCTGACGGTGGTGATTGCCCTGCATGACCTGAACCTGGCTGCGCGCTACGCCGATCGGATCGCCCTGCTGGTCGACGGGCAGATTAAGGCTTTAGGGACGGCCAAGCAGGTTCTGCGGGCGGACGTGATCGCCGAAGTTTACCGCTGGCCGGTGCAGGTCATCGACCACCCCTTCCTGGATACGCCGCTGATTTTGCCGGATAAGTGGAATTGATTGGCCTGGGCGAATGATTTTATGCCGCAATTGGTTGCGCAGCCCAAACATACGGTAAAATCATCCAGCGAATCCAAAATCCAAAATCTGAAATTGAAACATCCTATGCCTTCCGATACCCAGGTCATCTATTCCATGAACAAAGTGGGGCGCATCGTGGCCCCGAACAACAAACAAGTGCTGCGCGACATTTCGCTCGGCTTTTATTACGGCGCCAAAATCGGCGTGCTCGGCCTGAACGGCGCGGGCAAATCCACGCTGCTGCGCATCATGGCGGGGGTCGACAAAGACTATATTGGCGAGATTTCGATCAGCAAGGGCTACAGCGTGGGCATGCTCGAACAGGAGCCTGTCCTCGACGATACCAAAACCGTGATCGAGGTCATCCGCGAAGCCGTCCAGCCGATTGTCGAGATGCTCGCCCGCTTCGACGAAGTCAACGCCAAGTTCGCTGAGCCGGATGCCGATTTTGATGCGCTGATCGAGGAGCAGGGCAAATTGCAGGATGCGCTTGACAAAGTCGATGCCTGGAATCTTGATTCGCACCTGGGTGTGGCGATGGAGGCTTTGCGCTGTCCCCCGGCGGATACCCCGATCAAGATTCTCTCCGGCGGCGAACGCAGGCGCGTCGCGCTCACCCGTCTGCTGCTGACCGAACCCGATATTTTACTGCTCGACGAGCCCACCAACCACCTCGACGCTGAATCCGTTGCCTGGCTGGAACATCACCTGCGCGAATACAAGGGGACGGTCATCGCCGTGACCCACGACCGTTATTTCCTCGATAACGTCGCTGGCTGGATTTTGGAACTCGACCGCGGCTACGGCATCCCCTGGAAGGGCAACTACACCTCCTGGCTGGAGCAAAAAGGCAACCGGCTCAAGCTGGAGGAGAAGTCGGAATCGCGGCGGCAGAAGACCCTCGAGCGCGAACTGGAATGGATTCGCATGTCGCCCAAGGCCAGGCAATCCAAGGGCCAGGCGCGTGTCACCGCTTATGAAAAACTGCTCTCGCAGGAAAGCGAAAAATATCGCGAAGACCTCGAAATCTACATCCCACCGGGGCCGCGCCTGGGCGATATTGTCATCGAGCTCGACCAGGTCACCAAGGCCTTCGGCGAGCGCCTGATCCTGGAGTCCTTCTCCGCCAGCATCCCGCCCGGATCGATCGTCGGGATCGTCGGCCCGAACGGTGCGGGCAAAACCACCCTGCTGAAAATGATTACCGGGCAGGAACAGCCCGACAGCGGCAGCATCCGGATTGGCGAAACGGTCAAGTGGGCTTACGCAGACCAGTCCCGTACGCTTGACCCGGAGAAATCCGTTTATGAAGAGATTGCAGGCGGCCTGGAAACGCTGGAACTCGGCGTGCGCAAAGTCAACGCACGCGGCTACTGCTCCTCGTTCAACTTCCAGGGCACCGACCAGCAGAAAAAGATGAGCATGCTCTCGGGCGGTGAGCGCAACCGTGTCCACCTGGCGAAGACGCTCAAGGAAGGCGCGAACGTCATCCTGCTCGATGAACCGACCAATGACCTGGACATTAACACCCTGCGCGCGCTCGAAGAAGCCATGGAAGAGTTTGCCGGGTGCGCCATTGTCGTCAGCCACGACCGCTGGTTCCTTGACCGGATCTGCACCCACATCCTGGCCTTCGAAGGTGACAGCCAGGCGCGCCTGTTCATGGGCAGCTGGTCCGATTACGAAAAGGATTACCACGAACGCTACGGCAAGTCTGTCGAGACACCCAAGCGGGTGCAGTACCGGACGCTGAAGAGGTAGGCCGTCAAGAGAAACGAGTAATGAGTGAGAAGGAAAAGGGACAGTCACTTGGTGATGGCTGTCCCTTTTTCATATTATTTGGTATCGATATTGTGGCAGTGGTTGTAGCTTTGCGACCAAGCTTTTGACTTGAATATCAGACATTTACTCTCTTGACTTAAATCGTATACGATATTATATTAATAAAAATTATCGTATACGATATAGACCATGAAATCGATCACTCCCCTTCCTGATGCCACAAAAGAATCCATTGTTGACTCCCTGCGCGCCGAGATTCTGCGCGGCGCGTTAAAAGGCGGTCAGGTCCTTCGGCAGGACGAAATCGCCGCCCGGTTTGGGGTCAGCAAAATCCCCATTCGGGAAGCCTTAGTGCAACTCAAAGCCGAGGGATTGGTCACCTTTTATCCCAACCGTGGGGCTTTCGTCTCAGAACTATCCGCGGTCGAAGCCGACGAAATCTACGTCATGCGGATTGCGCTGGAAACGGCGGTTTTGATGCGCGCGATTCCCCACTTAACGATCACTCGGCTTAAGCAGGCTGAAGAAATCCTCGACGCAATCGATCGGGAGGAAAATATTGCCAGGTGGGGTGAACTGAACTGGGAGTTTCATGCCACTTTGTATTCTCCCGCCGGGTTACCGCGCTTGATGGACACCATTCAAACCCTGCACTCGAATATCGCCCGCTACCTGGTGCTCTACCTAGCCGGGATGGATTACCAGAAAAAATCCCAGCAGGAACACCGCGCGCTGCTCAAAGCCTGTCGGCATGGAGAGAGCGAAAAGGCGGCGACCATTCTTGAAGGCCATCTGTGTTCAGCATCCATTCAGTTGGTTGAGTTTCTTGGCCATCAACATTAATCTGCCTCGTCCCTTGCGAAGCACTCCGTAGCGTAGCGGAGTGGGTCAAGTGCGCGGCAGATTTTTTCAGAAGAAGGAGACAAAACGATGAAAGCATCACAAATGGATTCCACCCAATTCGAAGTCCATGATCAGGAGGTGCTGGCCAAGGCCCGGGCTATCATGAGTGCCACCGAGTCGCCGCGGAGGTGGGCGCAGGCGGTTGTCGAGGCGGTCAAGCGGAACGAAGACTGGCGCGGTGAGCGTTGTCTCAATTTGCTCGCTCCCGAAGCGCCGACCAGCCCGATGGTGCGCGCCCTGCTTTCCTCCGAAATTGGGACGCGCGCGGCGGAAGGGAACATTGGCCGCATCAACCGCTGGTTTGCCGGGACCCAATATATCGATGAAGTTGAAGCGCTGTGTGTCGAATTGTTGAAGACCGCCTTCCGCTGCAATTACGCCGACCATCGCCTGATGGGCAGTATGCTCGGAAACATGACGGTTTATCATGCCCTGACCCAGCCAGGGGATGTGATCATGTCTGCGCCGCAGCCTTTTGGCGGCCACTCCAGTAACCGCGCTGATGGCCCGGCTGGAACCCGCGGCTTGAAGATTTTCGATGTCCCCTTCAATATGGATGAGCTTGAAGTGGACCTCGACGGCTTTGCAAAAACCGCCCGCCAACACAAACCCAAGCTGGTCGTCATGGGCATGTCGATGACGCTCTTCCCCTTGCCGGTGCGTGAGATGAGTCAAATCCTCGCGGAGTGGGGCGGCAAGTTTATTTTCGACGGCGCGCACCAGGCTGGCCTGATCGCAGGCGGACAGTTTCAGGACCCGTTGAACGAGGGGGCCGTGATTTTGACTGGTTCGGCGGGCAAGACCTTCAGCGGGCCGCAAAGCGGGATGATCCTGTGGAACGACCCGGCGCTGACCAAGCCAATCACGGAAACCATTTTTCCGGCTTTGGCCGCCACCCATCAGGTCAACCGTGTGGCGGCGCTGGCCGTTTCTGCGGCAGAGATGATCGAGTTTGGAAAATTCTACATGGCCCAAATCGTCAAAAACTCAAAAGCGTTGGGCAAGGCGCTCGACGAGCGCGGGATTCCGGTGCTTTGTGCGCAGAAGGGCTATAGCCAGAGTCATCAGGTGATTGTGCGCGTCAAGCAATTCGGCGGCGGGCTCGAGGTGGCGCACCGCCTGGCTAAAGCCAACATCATCACCAACAAGAATCTGGTCCCCGAAGACCGCCCTGAAGATTGGGATCGTCCCAGCGGTTTGCGCATCGGGACCATCGAGGTCACACGCCTGGGGATGAATGAAAAAGATATGGAAACCATCGCGGACTTTATCGCGCGTGTCCTGGTGAAAAATGAAGCCCCAGAAGCCGTTGGCAAGGAAGTGGTAGATTTCCGCCTGCCCAGGCAAACCCTGTATTACAATTTTGATCACGAATACCCTGCCTGGGCGCTGGTCTAAATACAACAGGATGGAGCCTAAAACCTCCTTCCTGTTGTATTTGGCTGGTTATACCCGTCATGGTCATAAATTGCGCTTTTTCTGGAGCAGGAATGCGTAATTTGTGACCGCGGGCATATATAATCGCTTCAATCAAAAAGTTCGAGCAAGTCCATTCAAAGATTGGAATCCATCAACATGCATCCCAACGAAAAAGCAAGTCAGCTATTTGCAACCGGGTACAGTTGTTCCCAGTCCCTGCTGGTTTCGCGCGCCGCAGAGTTTGGGCTGTCGACTGAAACTGCCTTGAAAGTCAGCGCCGCTTTTGGCGGCGGCCTGGGCCGCGAAGGCGAAATCTGCGGGGCGGTCAGCGGCGCATTAATGGTGATCGGGCTGGCCAACGGGCAGACCACCCCGGAAGACAAGACCGCCAAGGAGCGCACCTATCAACTGACCCGGCAGTTGATCGCCGAGTTTACCAGGCGCAAAGGTTCGATTCGTTGCTGCGATTTGCTCGGCTGCCAGATCGGCACCCCTGACGGGTTGCGGCAAGCCCAGGAACAGAATTTATTCAAGACCGTTTGCCCCGGGCTGGTAGCCGAAGCTTCTGAAATCCTGACCGGGATGCTGGACGAAAACTAACCCGAGGGAGAGCAAGCTGCACGAGACAAAGGACGGAGGTTTTTAGCCTCCGTCCTTTGTCTCTGCGCTCTCGCCGGTCTTTGTTCTTATGCTGCCGGTTTTTCATCGCCCTCTGAGGCGGGTGTCGCGACCGAGGCAGGGCCAAGGGCCGAGCGCATCCCGGCGCGTTTGCCAAGCTGGTAGACACCGAAGAGCAGCAGCCCGAACAACACCAGGGGAATCAGGCGCAGCAATCCGCCCAGGAACATAAACCCGAAGCCAAAGGGGGTAAACCCGCCGAAGCGTGAGAAATCGCGCTCGAAATAACGCCCGCCGCCCATCATTGGGCTTTTGCGGCCCTCAAATCCTGCGCGGCCCGGGCGCTGACCATCATAGTCGCCCCGCAGCATTGGTCCGTTATTCCAGCCGGGCGCCTGCGGGTTTGCCCCAGGCGCCACCTGCAGGGTGGTCCGGTTGAAATTTGCCGCCAGCGTGTTGTGCATTACGAACGGCACGGCGACCAGTGCTGCAACCACTACCAGTACAAGGACGATTCCAAGCGTCCATTTCCAGATGTTTTTCATTTGACACTCCTTTGTGAACAGCTTAGATGATAGCACCAGGTTTTCAAGAAATTGTGTAGATTGTTTAAGGATTTCATAAAGAACGCTGTGTCTCGGCAAGCTGAAACCAGACCATTTTCCCAATTGCAATCCACCTTTTGGCGGGGTAAGATGATGTAGGTAATTCCAATTCAACCCGGACCCGGGCGAAACTTGTCTGTCTGAGGAGAGAATCATGAAGCCACAAGCCTTTTTATCTGTATTCGCTGTCGCTGCGCTGATGCTGGCCTGTAACCTGCCCACTGCCGGGCAGGCGGTCCCCACTCCGTTTGCTGCCGCAGCGACTCTGCCGCCGGTGTTCCCGCCAACGGATACCCCGCCCGCTGAGCCGCCGACCGCCACGCTAACGCCGCTCCCCTCAGAGACACCCAGCATTACGCCCACGTCGCCCCCCGCTGTGCCGGTGCTGACCTCTGCCAAGGACCCGGTCAATTGTCGTTTCGGCCCGGGAGTCGAATGGCAGATGGTCGGCGCGCTGCTGGTTGGTGAAACGGCTGAGATCATTGGAAAAACTGCCGGTGGAGGCTGGTGGCTCATCCGGCTGCCCTCCAATCCCAACACTACCTGCTGGGTGGCTGCCTCGGTGACAGTTTTATCTGGCGACCTGGCTGCGATCAATATAATCGCGCCGCCACAGGCCATCGTCACCAAGGTTTCGCTAACGCTCAAACCGACCGAGGTCAGTGTGCCTGGTTGCGTCTTCCCCTATACACCGGTTGACCTGGCCGGGGCGATCACCACCAATGGCCCGGCCGTCGTCGAGTGGCATTGGGAAACCAGCCAGGGGAACGTCTCGGCCTCGAGCACTTTGAAATTCGACAAATACGACACCAAGACAGTCACTGACTATGTCAAATATGGCGCCGAGGGGAATTACTGGGTCAAGCTGGTCGTGACCAAGCCCAATAGTATGGTTGCGCAGGCCAAGTATAAGGTTGTCTGCGGCCCGTAAGCAACCTGCCAGGGTCCAACGCCTCCGGATCTTGGCCCCCGCCAGTGGTAATGTGGGCGGCTTGTTTTTGATATATAATGCCCGCGGTCACAAATTGCGCATTCCTGCTCCAGAAAAAGTGCAATTTGTGACCGTGACGGGTATCCAATGCTGGAAAGGCCGCCATGAAATCAACCCTGTCTATCCTTATATTTTATCTTTTGCTGTTTTCTGCTTGCGCTGCGCCGACGCCAGAGCTGGCCACCTCCACGAGTGAGCCAACGCTGACTTTCACCCCGGAGATTACAACCACGGCAGAAAAAACCTTCGCGACTCTGACGGCCATTCCCAGTTCGACAGTCACCTCGCTGCCGGCCGGGCCGACAAAAACGCTGGTACCCACGTTGACGGCGATCCCTTTCCCCAGCCAAACGGTGACGGCAACTCCCGGCCCATCCACGACACCGATTGTTCCGACAGCCTTTTCGCCCGATGGAAAACCAGTGGAATGTTTCAAAGGACCCGAACTGGAATACAAAGTCTTAACCGATTTCAAGATTGTCGAAATTGTTGGGGTGGATGAGGCTGGACGTTGGTGGTATCTAAAGATCGACAAAGGCCAGGGAAATTTCGTCCATTGTTGGGTTTTGCAAAAAAGAGTTACGTTGGGCGGAAACCCGGCTTCCCTGCCGGTCGTTGAACCGGAAAAGGCGCTCGTCACCGAGGTGAGTCTCTCTATCCCAACTGAATTGCCCGACGCCAGGTTTGGTTATGTCCAGACAGTCTCGTGTGGGCAGAACGCTGATAAACCGGTCTTCCATTTTCTCGGGCGCATCAGCGCCGATGGCCCGATCCAGAAGGTTAAATACACCTGGGAAACCAACGCTCCCGGAAAATTTTCAGTGCAACAAACGCGGGTTGCCGGTTGGCGTGACCCGCAAAATATCAAACTTGATCTGCCCGTCCCGGCGCGCGAGGGGACGTATTATCTGCGCCTGCGCGTTTCGCTGCCAAACGAAATGTCGATGCTGGTTCAATTTGTGGTCAAATGCCAGTAAGGGATCAGAAGGATGTAAGGTAAAATTCAGCCCATGTTTCGACTAAAATCCCCTCTTACCTTGTTTTTTGCCAGTGTTGCCCTGATCGCGCTGATCGCGTTTTTCGGCCCCGAGGATCAAGCCCTGGGGGCCAATGTGCGCCTTGTCTACCTGCACGGCGCCTGGGTGTTGACGGCAGAAATCACCTTTGTCCTGGCTGGAGTGGCAGGTTTCCTGGCGCTCATCCGTAACCGCCCGCTGCTCGATGGTCTTTCTGCAGCGCTGGGGCGCACCGGCACTGTCTTTTGGGTGACGTACCTGCCGCTTTCCCTGTTGGCAATGCAGGCAAATTGGAACGGGCTGTTCCTGGCCGAGCCGCGCTTTCGGCTGGCGCTCACCTTTGCCGTGGTTGCCGTGTTGATGCAGGTGGGTCTCTGGCTGATTGCAAAACCGGCCTACACTTCTGCGGCCAATGCGCTGTTTATCATGGTTTTGCGCTATGTCTTTTCACAGGCCTCAAATGTCATGCACCCGCCGCCTTCTCCGATTTTCAGCTCCGGCAACTATGCCATTATCGGTTTCTTTATTGGGTTGAACCTGCTCTCCTGGCTGGCGGCGTATTTCCTGATGAGATGGTTTCTGACCCTGATGAGAAAGTAGCCTGGTTGGCCTGAATGCTCGAACTGGTCGCCCTAAGGTCTTTTGACTGCAAGGCGGCCAGTTTAAATTTTTAAAACCCGGAAACCATGAAATTACGCTTCCAACTTGCCTTCTTTACCGCCATCCGCACCGTTTTGAATACCTCGCATCGCATGGCATACCCATTTCTGGGTGTCTTTGCGCGTGGGTTGGGCGTGGACATTACAACCATCTCGCTTGTCGTTTCGTCGCGCGCAGTTGTCGGCATGTTTGCGCCCTTCGTTTCGTCGGTCTCCGACCAGCGTGGGCGCAGGTTTGGGATGCTGGCCGGGATCACCATCTTCACACTGGCTGTCGGGTTGGTGGCTTGGTTCCCCTCGCTGCTGACGCTGGCCATGGCGCTGATCCTTGCCATGCTCGGCAAATACCTGTTCGACCCGGCCATGCAGGCCTATCTCGGCGACCGCGTCCCTTATGAACGCCGCGGGCTGGCGCTCTCTGTGACAGAGATGGGTTGGTCGCTGGCCTTCATCGCCGGGATTCCGCTGACGGGGCTTTTGATCGCGCGCTTCGGGTGGGCTGCGCCTTTCCCGCTGTTGACGGCGCTCGGCTTCGGGATGTTTGCCATCATCTGGTGGATGATTCCGCGCGAGGACCCGCATCACACAGCGGCGGCGAACCCTTGGAGTAATTTTCGTATTGTGCTGACAAATCGCACTGCGCTGGCGGGGATTTCGATTGCGCTCTGGGCCAGCGCCGCCAACGAAATGGTCAACTTGATCTTTGGCGTCTGGTTGGAAGACCGCTTCGCGCTCAAAATTGCGGCGTTGGGCGCAGCCTCGGCCATCATTGGCATTTCAGAACTGAGCGGCGAGGGACTGGTGGCGCTTTTTACCGACCGGCTCGGGAAACCACGCGCCCTGGCCCTGGGGTTGATCGCCAGCGCGGTTTCATCGCTGGCCCTGCCTTTCCTGGGACGCAGCGAGGTCGGCGCGCTGGTGGGTCTGTTTTTCTTTTACATCACCTTCGAATTTGTGATGGTCAGTCATGTGCCGATGATGACGGAAATCTTGCCAGGCGCGCGAGCCACACTCATGTCGTTCAACATCACCGGCCATTCGATTGGCCGCGGCATCGGCGCGCTGCTGGCAATTTTTGTGTATCAGTCCTTCGGCTTCCCGGTTGTCGCCGGGCTGGCAATGGTCTTTAACTTATTTGGACTGCTGGCGCTGTGGAGAATGTCGAAATAATCGGTTCTTTTGGAATTCCTTGGAAATACCCGCATACTCTTCGCGGAAAAATCCTGGAGAGCCTCTGTTGGTGGTGCGCAGGTCTTGTATAATGGGGATATGCTGATTCACTCCGCTACCCAACTCCTGACTCTTTCCGGCGGTCCGCAGCGCGGGCGCGTCCTCGGCCAGCTTGGCATGATCGAAGACGGTGCTGTGCTCATCCGCGACGAGAAAATCGCTGCGGTGGGTAAAACCGCCGACTTGCGGGCCGCCTACCCCAACGACCCGATGTTGGACGCCTACGGCTGCGTGGTCATGCCCGGTTTCGTCGACCCGCACACGCACGTCATCTGGGGCGGCGACCGCGCCAAAGAGTTCGAGATGCGCCTGGAGGGCGCAAAATATCTCGATATTCTCGCGGCGGGCGGCGGGATCATTTCCACCGTCCGCGCCACGCGCACGGCCAGCATCGAATCGCTGATCGCGCAGACCCGGTCGCGCCTGTTCCGCATGTTCGCGCATGGCACGACCACTGTCGAGGCCAAGACCGGCTATGGTTTGCAGACTGCCACTGAACTGCGCCTGCTCAAAGCCCTCCTGGCCTTGGAAGAAGAGAGCCGCATCGACCTGGCGATCACCTTCCTGGGCGCGCATGCGATTGCCCCGGAGTTCAAAGATAATCCCCAGGGCTACACCGACCTGGTCTGTGACACCATGCTGCCCCTCCTTTACCAGTGGTGGGAAATCCATGCGCCAGAACGTGACCTGCCCTTTGTCGATGTTTTCTGCGAAAACAAGGCCTTTGACCTGGCCCAGTCCCGGCAAATTCTAACCCGCGCGAAGTTGCTTGGCTTCCCCCTCAAAATCCATGCGGATGAGTTCGACAACCTGGGCGGCGCCAGCCTGGCAGTGGAATTGGGAGCAGCCTCCGCCGATCATCTCGTCAAAACTTCGGATGCCGATATCGCTGCGCTGGGTCGCTCGGATACAGTTGCTGTTTCGCTGCCATGTACGCCCTTTGGGTTGGCCGAATGCGACTACACCCCGGCGCAGAAAATCCTGGACGCGGGCGGCATCCTGGCCCTGGCGACCGATTGCAATCCCGGTACAGCCTGGAACGAATCGATGCAGTTTGTGATTGCGCTGGCCTGCCGCGCGATGAAGTTAACCCCGGCCCAGGCGATTGCCGCCTCGACCATTAACTCAGCCCACGCCATTCGCCGCGCAGACAAGGTTGGCTCCCTCGATCCGGGCAAACAGGCCGATCTGCTGGTGCTTTCCGTGCCCGATTATCGTCATCTTGGCTATCGCTTTGGCACCAACCTGGTCAAACAGGTTATCAAAAAAGGCCGCGTTTACTCGGTGGATATGGGGTACTACCGCGTTGCATAAGTGAAATTACCGGTGTCAGGGCAAAATAGTCAACCAGATGTAAGGTGACAGCCCGCCAAAGAGAGTAAAATAATTCCATGCGACCAGGCCCAATTCTCGTTGTTGAAGATGTCCCGAATGTCCTCGAATTGCTCGAGGTCACTTTGCGTTTCAAAGGTTACGAAGTAGTCAGCGCCCATAATGGTCTTGAAGGCTTGGAAATGGTTGAAAAGGCCAGGCCGGCCATGATCATCACCGATATCCTGATGCCCAAAATGGACGGCTATGCCTTTGTACAGAGATTACGCACCCTGCCTGAAAACCGCCGCATCCCGGTGATTTTCCTTTCGGCCACTTATGTTACCCCCGAAGACAAGCGTTTTGCCATGAGCCTCGGAGCGACCCGTTTCATCGAGAAACCGATCGATACCGAAGATTTCCTCTTGACGATTGCAGAAATCATGATCCAGGACCCGGCTACTCTGCCGAAACCACTCGATGATCAGGAATTCTATCAAGGCTATCGCGAGCGGCTGGAACAAAAACTGCGACATAAAAACTCGCAAATTGCCCGCACCGAGCGTCTCATTCCTACCCTGTCCGAAGAACAGCGCCCAGCCTTCCAAGCGATGCTCCAGCAAGCTTTGAATGATGTCGAGAACATTCGGGCTGAATTGCAAGAGATTTATCGCACGCTCGACGAACTCAAGAAGCCCGGAAAATAATATGCCCTCTCCTACACTGGCCGACCTGGAGCGATTAGCGCGCCAGGCCGGTCGAATTTTGTCTGACGGTTACGAAAAAGACCATCAGGTTGACTTTAAGGGGACGATCGACCTGGTTACCGAAGTTGACCATGCCTCCGAAGAATTTCTGATCGACGAAATCAGCCAGCTCTTTCCCGGGCACAGTTTTCTGGCCGAGGAATCGGGCGCCAGTGCGGGGCAGACCGAACACCTGTGGATCATCGATCCGTTGGACGGAACGGTCAATTATGCCCATGGTATCCCGCTGTTCTGCGTCTCGATTGCCTATTCTTGTTGCGGGCAGGTGACTCTCGGCACTGTCTACGATCCCTTACGGGACGAGATGTTTTCTGCCGAGCGCGGAAGAGGTGCCAGGATCAACGGACGCCTGCTGAAAGCCTCCAGTACCGCTGAATTGATTAAAAGCCTGCTTGTGACCGGATTCGCCTACGACATCGGGCATGCCCAGCAGGACAACCTGGACAATTTTATTAAATTTTCCAAAATCTCCCAGGGCGTTCGCCGCTTGGGTTCCGCTGCGCTGGATTTGTGCTACATCGCCGCCGGTCGCTTCGATGGCTACTGGGAACTCGCCATCAAACCCTGGGATATCGCCGCCGGTGGCCTGATTGCTGCGGAAGCCGGGGCGCTGGTCACCAAGATCAATGGCGAATCAGCTTACATGCAACCGCCACAATCAGTGCTGGCGGCAAACCCAGCGCTGCATGCGAAAATCCTTGAATGTTTGACAGGCGTGGAATAAACTGAACCGGCGGGAAACCTCCCGCCGGTTTTTGATCCTTATGCTATCCCCAAAAACTCTCGCGGATTATCCTGCGCAATCTGTTTGAAATCGGCCTCGCCCAGGTAACCGCGCACATTGACGCTAAAGGCTCGCTCCGACTTATCCATTTCCACCATGTAACAATCTGAGCCATACAGGATGTGTGTGCGGAAGAGCGGATTGCGCACGAGCACACTGATCATTGGCAGGAGCCTTTCTGCTTCGACTGTATAGGCGATATCTGCATACAGATTCGGATACATCTGCATCATGTCTAGGATGACCGCCAGCCAGGCTTTGTCGAATGGCCTTTCTTCGTCCGGTTTCCACGAGTCATTCATGTAGCGATCCCACTCTTCGATCCCGCCAAAGTGGCCGAGACAAATCTTTAGTTCGGGGAATTTTTCCAGCACCGGGACATAGTTTTCAGGATGGCTGTACGCAGCGGTTAAATGTTTGTTGACTTTCCACCACTTCCAGCGTACCTGCCAGGGAATTGGTCTGATTTTTTTTAGCAGTTCTTTCTTCACCGCTCCGCTGATGCGGCTTTTTTGATAGACACCCCCTGGCGAGCAGTGGGCAATCAGCGGCAGGCCGTTTTCCTGGGCATAAGCGTAAACCGGATGCAGGGCCGGGTCATCTGGATAATATCCCAGGGGCGGGTACAACTTCAAACCGCAGAAGCCAGCTTCCTCCACGTATTTGCGCACCAGGTCGAGCAGGTTCTTGCGGCGCGGGTCGATGGCAATAAATGGAATGATAAACTCCCCCAGTTCTTGATCGTTTTTAATCGCCAGCATATCTTGCAACTGTTTTTCGTAAGCCAATGTTTTCCCGGCTCCCATATGCTCAAAATCCATGGCCAAAACGCAGAATTTTGTACCATACGGGTAGTAGCCCTTCATGTGAACAAAAATATCCTTTGAAGTTGGGAACGCTGCCGCGCGGGCAAAAACCGCCAGACGGTCGTAAGTGTCATTGTTCTTGAATGGGTGGATATTTGTCAACAACCAGTCAATGAATTTGGCAACGATAGGGTTACGGGCGGCTGGTACAATCCCAAACCCCAGGAATCCATCCGGGACATGCGCCAGTGTGAAAACGTGCGTATGGATGTTATAGATCTGCTCAAGCGAGTCGTTTTCCGGTTTGGGCATGGATGTCTCCTTCAGGTTAGACGGTTTTTGTCAGGGTAGTGAAGGTGGTAATGCCAAATGAGCTGAGCGCTGGCCAGTTTTGAGTCTCTGTGTAGTTGAATCCGAGTCGTCGACAGAGGCGGTAGAAGGCCGGAGCGGTATTCGGGACCTGGATGCAGACCGCCTCGAACCCTTTTCGGCTGGCAAATTCGACAACGGCATTCAGCAGCCCGGTGCCCACGCCTTGTCCGCGCATGTCTGGGGCGACCGTGAGACTGTCGAGAGCTAATTGGCCAGCCGGGAGGGGCCGTTCGAACAGGGTAGCCTGGCGAAAACGGATCCGCCCGAGTAGCCAGCCAAAATGGCGGATAAAAAGCGGCAGTTGCAACTGGAGGAATTGCTGGCCGTCAAACCGTAACCCGGCCAGGCCAACCATAATGCCGTCATAGCGGGCGGTCAGCGCAGACTGCGGGTTGATCGCCTGACGCAGGAAAGCGATGGCGCGGGATTCGGCGCCCAAGATCGGGTTGATCTGCTGGCGAAAGGTCTCAAAATAGAGCTGCGCCGCGCGTTGCAGTTGGGCGGGGTGCAGTCCCTGGTGGATTTGGAGCGGGAGTAGCTTCATGGTGTATCTCCTTTTCAAACTTCACGAACTTTGACCGAAACGTCCAGGCTTTCCAAGGTCTGAAAAGCGGGCAAAAGAGCGGGGGCTGTCTCAGGATAAAGAATGCTGGGAGCTGGCGCAGGCTGACCGTCCAACCCCAGCAGGCGTTCCAGTTGAATGAGAGCGCCGACCGCTGTGAGATGGGTCTGTCCCTGCGGATCGGCAATCTCGGCGCGCAGGCGTTTGGGGAGGCCGTTTTCAGCCAGGCCCGCCACTTCGATGACGATTTCGTGGCTGGCGCCCTGACCTGGATTATAGAGCAGGGCGCGGCGAAATGGGGTAAATCTCTCGCCGCTGAGGAGTTTCCAGAGGCCCGAACGGGTCAGGAAAACCAGCAGGTTGGTGGAAAAAGCGTTATCGAAAGCGATCCGGGCGGTGTGGTGTCACAAATTATTTTTGCTCGTCCATGATCCGTTCGGCGGCCAGGCGAGCCGAGACCAGCGCAGTCGGCACGCCGGTGCCGGGATGGGTGCTGGCGCCGACGAAATACAGGTTGCCATAGCGCGGGTGGCGGTTGCGCGGACGGAAATAGCCCAACTGCAGCAGGTTGTGCGAAAGTCCGTGCGTGGCGCCTTTCAGCAGGTTGTAGCGCTTGCGCCAGGATAAGGGGTTGTAGCTGACTTCGAATTTTAGGTGCGTTTCCAGGTCAGTAATACCCAGCAGCGCCAGGCGCTTGAAAACGGACTCGCGGGCCTGGTCACGCAGGCTTTCCCAATCCTGCTCGCCATTCTCGCTCAAGTGACCGACCGGGACAATCGCAATCAGGGTGTCCTGGCCCTGCGGGGCTTTTGATGGGTCGAGGCGCGTGGGCGCGTGGATATACAGGCTGGGATTTTTGGGTAAATCCAGGTCCTGAACGATGCTGGTAAAGTTTTCACGGTAATCGTCCGCCAGGAAGAGGGTATGCGGCCCCAACTGCTCGTAAGGTTTGTCCACGCCCCAGAAAAAGCTGACAGTGGAGCAGGAAAAGCGCTTGTTGGCCAGTTCCTTCGCCAGGTCGCCATCGGATAATAAATTGTTATAAACGTAGGGCAGGTCGGCGTTGGCCAGGATCACGTCCGCATCCAGGCGGCGGCCATCGGCCAGGAGCACACCGTTGGCGACGTTCCCGTTGACTTCAATCCGCTCGACCTCGGCCTCGAACTCGAACGCCACCCCGGCCTGTTTGGCCAGCGCCACCAGGGCCTCGACCACCTGGTACATACCGCCTTTGGGATACCAGGCCCCGTGCGCCAGTTCCGTGTAGGACATCATCGAGAATGTCGAGGGCGCTTCGAAGGGGCTGAGGCCCATGTAGACATCCTGAAAGGTGAAAGCGGCCTTCAGGCGCGCGGTTTTGAAATACGAGGCCATGTTGGCATAATGTGGGATGAACGGCTTGAGGCTGAAGGCCAGGGGCACGTTTTGGAGCGTAAAAAATTCCCTGGCGGTGCGGAAATCCCGGTTCACGAGCCGCCGGGTGGCGATCTCGTAGTGACGGTTGCCCTCGTCAAGGTAACGCAAAAATCCATTAAAACTGCCCGGCTCGATGGCTTCCAACTGGTCGCGCATGGCTTTGAGATCGGAAGTCAGCGAGAGATCGCTGCCATCGTCGAAAACCAGGCGGTAGGTCGGGTCGACGCGCTGGAGTTCGAGCATTTCACTGACCGAACTACCCAGCGCGGCAAATTCCGCTTCGAACAGGAGCGGCATGATGAAGAGCGTTGGGCCGATATCGAATTCGTGACCATCGCGGGTAAAGGTATCACAGCGCCCGCCGGGACGGGAATTTTTCTCGAGGACGGTGACGCGCAGACCACGCCGGGCGAGGTGCGCCGCGGCGGCAATCCCGCCAATCCCGGCGCCAATGACAATGGCAGAAGAGGCTTTCATAGCATACCTTTCATAACTTCCTAACGCGCGTTGGCCTGTCCAGGGAGAACGCGCGCTAGACATCAAATTTGGTGTAGTGGATGTTCTCTAACGTTCACGCCCAATGAGAAATTACGCTTCCGAGCGGGTGCGGACGACAATTTCAGAATGCGGGCTGTTGAAAACCAGGCCAAGCACCGTCCAGCCCATGTGCAGCGCAGTCGCCGGGTGGCGGAACTCGGAATAATTTTCCTGAAGCCGGTAGCCGCTTTTCTCGATGGCGTCCAGCACCTGGGTAAAACGCGCCGTGTAAGCGTACCCGGCCAAACGACAGCGCGGATTTTGAACCTGCGCCAGGTAATTGGCCCCAATTTTGAAATAATTGCGGGCCAGCTCGACCCGGCTCTTGACCCATATTCGATAAATGTCGCTGTTGACCTCGTCGGCGGCGATCTGGTGAGCTTCGAGGTACTCGCGGGGGATGTTGATATACCCTTCCCGGATATCCTCCTGCGCATCGCGCAGCATGTGGACGATATGCGCGGCGCTGACAGCCAGGTAGCGGGCCTCGTTGTGGGGCGAGGCGCAGCAGTGGCCGATGAAATAGTGCATTGCTTCGGTCACGGCGGTCGCCAGCCAGCGGGTGTACTCGTTTAATTCCTTCTGGGAGATCAACCGTCCCCGACGGTAGGCATCGAAAACCATGACGGACATCATGTTACGGATATAGGTTTGCAGCCCGCTGTTCATTTCCCGGTCGCTGCGCACCAGGTCAGCCAGCAGCTGCTCTTCGATTGTCAGGTCAAGCGGGGTCTGCCCGCGATAGAGACACTCCATCAGCGCCCGCTGGCGTTCGACGAAAGCGCTCCGTTCGGCCAGTTCCGCTCCCGGCTGGTCGATCTGGTCATCGACCCAACGAAAGTAGGCGTAGGTCCGGTAGGCGTCAGGGACCCGGTCGCGGTCGACCAGGTAGCGGATGGTGTAGTAAGTCTGTTTGCTGGCCGCCCAGGTAATGGACTCGGCTAGGTCAACGCTGGGTGCAGAGCCTTTTATCATGTTCGTCTTTCTCAGGATTGACGGGTTGCCTGTCCCGATCGAATTCCGGGTATTTCTGTGACGATGCTAGCTTATATACGCAGCCTGTGCGGGAAAGATGTGCAGACCGTCAAACCTTCTTCGAGACTGAGCCAAGTCTCCCCCTTCTGATGCCTGTGCTCTTCATGTGCTTGAGTCTAGCGTTCAGGCATGGGTAACATCTTTTGGCCCAAAAAGTGATCAAAACACCTTGGATATTTTTTGCTCCTTATTTTGCAAGCTGAAAAAGCCTGCGGGCCAGTAAAATATCCCAGACGATGCTCGAAATCCCACCCAGCATGGCAAGAATCATCGCCCCGTTTTGGAAGGCGGGCGCAAACGAGGTGATAACTTCAAAGATGAGCAGGCAGCCAAATCCCAAAATGCCCGCATACGCATTGGTTTTGCTGAAAAGCTTATCTCGTAACATCACAAACGAGATCAAGAGGCCTGCAAATTCTGACAGAAAGAAGGCCATGAACGTGCCCGGCGTGTGGCTTTGACCGACCGAAAGCATGGCCTGCCCGGCGGCGGCCAGGATCGCTTTTTGGGCCTCGGTTGTTGCCAGCGCATATTGGTTACTGATATCCAGCATGGCAAAGGCCCGGTTGGTGGCATAAAAGACCGCCACCCCGACGAATGAAATGATCATGGCCAGCGCAGCGAGTGTTTGGCTGGTCCGCCGGTGGGCGCCGTAGAGCGCGAAAAAGGTTGGAATTCCCAGGGCCGTGAAAAAGATATTCAAAAGGCCCAGGTTGCGCAACGCCATGAACGAGTTATTCTGAAAGAGCGTGAACCAGTCGAAAACAGTTTCAGCAGGTGTGTTTCCTCCCGGTAGGAAGGTGATCCCAATCTCGATCAAGCCCACCAGCACAGTGCTCAAGGCTGCCACGCCGCCAAGACGATAAAGACTTTTCCAGTTGGTCTCGTTAATTTCAGGGCTTGTCATTTTAGTTTCCTTTCGAGCATAGACCGCGGACAAAGAGTCCAAATGGGATGAAACAGACCAACCCCATCCCAAAAATCACGCTGAAATCTGCCACACGGAAAGGTGTTGCGGTCAGGAATGGCTGCAAAACAAAAAAGACGAGCAGGCCGATGAACAACATGCTGGCCTGGAAAAGCAGCCCCGCGCTGCAAACATATCCCAGGGCCTGTTTGCGCCAGAGCAGGACCCCGCCGACAACCCAGCCTGGCGTAATCAGCAGGTCAGCGATTTGGACGGAGATTTCAGACCAGGGGAGCACGGTTTGACCACTGAAATGGCTGACAACTTTTCCAACCGCCATCAAGAAGAACAGCAGGCCGAACCCGGTCAAGACCCCGCCGCTCAGGCGTTCAAAAACTTTGCCCTGGAGCCGCGCCTTGACCGCTTCCGCGTCGATCCAGGTCAGCAGTTGGAAGATAATTGTCACACTCAAAATGACCAACACCAGAAACAGGGCCGACTGCCAGGTGAAGGGCATGGCGACCGCGTAGGCAGCATAATTGTAGGTGGCAAAAAAGAGCGCCCCTGGCCAGAAAAGCAGCCCGGTCAGGCTACCGCGCCGGGCAGACCAGAGCGAACCCAGCAGGATGGGCAGGCCAATCAACAAATTGACCACGTCATTCGCCAAAAAGGCGCGGCGTAATTCGTCGCTGGGGTAGACGACCGTGGGAAAAAGCAATCCGGCCAGTGAAGCGGAAGCCATCAACAGGGCGGCAAGCAGGGAGAGACGCTCGACCAGTTCCAGGCTGGCTTTAACGGGGAGTTGGAGAGTGGAGATTCGATTCATTTTTGTTATTCCAATCCTTACAAAGACCACTTAAAGATGAGCGCAATCGTTAAAAGCGCCAGGCTGATCAGCAAGCCAACCCCGCCTTTCTCTGCCAGCGCCTGGAATTTCCCGTCCCAAAAGAGCAGAAAAATGGCGACAGAGAGAACTGTTGCGCCAACTGCCGCGGGCCGCCACCAATCCTGGCGCAGGAACAATCCCAGCCCACCGGCAAACAGACCGAGGGCAGTCAGCGCCAACGCAACGGTCGCCAACAGCCGGGTGGTTGGGTCGCCGAGCAGTTTTGAGAACAGCCACGAACCGTCCACTTTGCCCGGCGTAGAGCAGATGCACCAGACCGTGCAGCACGAAAAAGATCCCCAACAGGATTGTCCACATCAGAAATCCTTTTTAGAGATATTCGGGTGCAACCAGCACCAGATTGCCGGTCACCTGACCGCTTTCGAGCAGTTCATTGGCCTTGGCCGCTTCGAGAATGGGGAACTTCGCCGCAATGACCGGTTTGATTTTGCCTTCGGCCAGCAGTTTGAACAACGTGGCCCAGTCTTCCAGGAACGGCTGTTTGTCGCCCACAAAATAGAACGAGGTTCCATACAGTTTGAAGGCTTTGCCGGTGGAAAACAAGTTGGTTTTGGCGGCGGTCGCCAGGACACGAAAGAATTCGGAACGCTTGGGTTCGCCGAAACTTACAATCCTGCCGCCGCGCCGCAGCAAGGCCAAGCCGCGCTGGATGTAGTTCAGGCTCATCATCCCATCCAGGATCACATCCAGGCCTTCAGGTTCGGCTCGATGGATGAATTCAGCGAAATCTTGTGTATGGTAGTCAATCGGTGTAGCGCCATATTCAGCCAGGATCGGATGTTTGCTCTGCGAGGCAATGGCGTACATTTTGAGACCGGCCAGTTGGCCGAGTTGCAGCAGCGCAGTGCCGATCCCGCCGCTGGCGCCGATGATGAGCGCCTTCTCGCCAGCCTTGACCTTGACGGAACGGTGAAGCGCCTGGTAAGCGACAATGTAATTCAGGATCAAAGGGATGGCTTCGGCCGGGTCCAGTGCGGCTGGAACGGGAATCAGCCGGTCACTCCTCCAGTACAGGATTTCGGTATAACCGCCGACGATGGTCAGAACGCCGACCCGCTCGCCAACAACAACGCTGGTGACTCCTTCACCGACCGCGTCCACATCACCGATGACGGCATAACCGGGCACAAAGGGAAACTTCTGCCCGAGCGGGGTGCCGCTATATAGCGCTTTCCCGCTCCGGGCGGTAACGTCAGGCCGGCAGACGGCGGCTGCCAGGACTTTAATCCGCACTTCCCCGGCCAGCGGCGCACGCAGGTTATTCTCGATGATTTGCAGCACTTCCGGGCCACCGCTCCTGGTTGCAACCGCGCTTTTGTAGTTCATAATTTTCTCCCAAGCAAGTAAACCATCAATCCCAGGGCGATGGTCAGCACCACCGGCGCAATCCGGTGGATGGTCAGCGTCAGGGTGTAATCCAGTTTGCCCAGGCTCATCAGCGCCCCGCTGGCGAAGAGCGCCACGACACAGAACGCCGCCACAACGAGAAAGACAATCAACAACACTGGAGAATCGGCGATTTTTAGTATCTTGGGAAACTGTACAACCATCATAACGACCGCGCCCAAGGCAATCAGCTTGTGGAAGTTGAAGAGCAGGCCGTTATAGGGTTTACCGACCTTGCTCAACCAGAAGCCGAAGACCAGCGTCAGCAGGAAAAGAATTCCGGGGAGGGTAAATTTCGGGAGTGTGTCCAAGGGAAACTATTCTGGTTTATTCCACAGCATCGTGAGCATAGCCCACATAAACCGAAAGCAACAGCGAAGTCAAGATCAGCAACAGGCTAAGGCCCATGAGGCTGGTCAAAAAGTCGTTGAAAAAATAGCCGACCAGGAACTGCCCAAAAGCCCAGACCAGGAAAATGACCAGCGGCCAGGGCCAGAGTTTGGCCGCGAAACGGGTGAGGCTTCCGGGTTGCCCGGTTATCGGTTTGTGGATTTGCATCCCCGCCACACCGCCGACCAGGCCGATGATGGGCGGGAAAAATCCGCCGCCAAACAAGAGCAAGGCAATTGAAAGCAGGATCAACACCAGGCCGCCGTGCTTGCGCTGGATGAATCCCGCTGACCAGACCATGATTGCCAGGCTGAGCAGCATTGCCAGGAGGCCGGTGATCAAGAAATTGGGCAGAATACTCATGGCAGGTTCACAGGCATGCCAGATTTTCTCAGGCACGCAAGGGGGTCCCCAGGAAGCAAACATCAGGCTGGCCGGACGGGTGCTGCCCTGCAGGGTTTCAAAATAACCGTGTTCCAGGCCAGCGAGGCCGGCGCTCATGCCAAGCCACATGGCGACTGTTTTGGTTGCTTTTCTCATTTTCACTCCTTCGAGCGTTTTAACAAACTGCGGGCGATCAATAAATGCCAGATCATGTAAAACAAGCCGCCACTGGCTAACCAGACGACTTGCAGGGTGGGCGCGATGGCAAAGGTCATGCAGTAAACCAGGTCACAGCCGCTTGCTAGCAATCCCACGATGGCGGTGGCGCGGTTGGAGTGCAGCATTATGATCGAAAACAGCAGTCCCGCCAGGGCAATGAGCAGTAGACTAACGTACACGCCGGTAGCGGGCCAGGTTGCCAACGGGTCAAGAGTCACGAGGATGGATTGCCCGGCGGCCAGCAAAGCGGATTTTTGCGCTTCGGAGGATGCTGTGGCGTACTGCTGGCTGAGAGAGAGCATCGAAAACGAATGATTCGATGCAAAACTGACGGCGATGCCCATTAATCCGCTGGCGAAGGCTATTAACGCCAGGCTTTTGTGGGCTTGCCAGGAAGCCGCGCCCAGCGCCAGGAAAATCAATCCTACCAAAGCGTAATTGACGAGGTCAAAAACGGACAGGAACGCCAGCCCGATGAACGGGTTACTCTGCAAAAGAGCGTACCACTCCACAACCGATTGGGGAACGGTCTCCATCCCGGTGAAGAGCGAGACCTCCGCACCAAGATTGCGGCGAAAGAGCACAGCGGCCAACAGAGCGGCAATCCCTCCGATTCGGTAAAGCGGCTTCCAGGTCGAGATTTCGGGCATAGGGTTACACGGCCTCCCCGGCCTGTTTTTGCAGATCGCTTGCAAACCCGGCCACAAAAGTCAGCAGAAAGATCCCCAGCCCGCCGCCGAAGACAAAAGACCAACAAATCGCGAGGATGCGTTCGTCATCACTGATGCCGGGAACGTATCCGGTAATCGCGATGAACAGCCCGATCAAGAACGAAATCGAACCCAGTGAAAGCATGACCGGCCAGATTTTTGCCAATTTGCGCCGGAGGCCATCGGGCAGAACCTTGCGCCACCAATTCAACGGTTTGTTAATCCGCCTCGCCGCTGCCCATGTCACCGGCACGAACAGGATCTGCGCCGCGATCCCGCCGCCAACCAGGAAAAGCAGGATGAACAGCAGGCCAAAAACAGTGGCGCCGTGTTTCGTTTGAATGAAACCAACCGACCAAACGATGATCGCCAGGCTGACCAAAATTGCCAGGAGGCCGGTGATGAGGAAGTTGGGGACGATAGTGAAGGCTTCCTCATCACCCCACAAATTCATCTCTGGTCCAATGGCCTGGATAATCAGGCCGCTGGTGGGTCGGTTCCCTTGTAGGGTCTCGAAAAAGCCATGGTCAATGCCGGCGATGGCGAGCATAACCCCGATAGTTGAGGCGATGATTCTTGTAGTGCGATTCATTTTTTACTCCATTGATTGTGTCAACCCTGGCCGAGTTTCGTTGTCAAGCTGCTGGCCCAGGCGCGGATAGCAGTCCAATCGCGGTGGTCGCCGAGCGGGAAAATCCCCAGAGCCACGGCCAGACGCATGAGCAGTATATTGGGTGTGATTGGCAGTTTTCTGAAATCCAGCGCCCCGGCAAAATAGCCTTCGCTGACCGGTCTGACCAGTTCGCGCACTGGTTTCATCCAGTCCCTCAAACCATCTCGATAGTTCTCAGCCTTTGGCATGGCCAGCGTGATGCAGACCATGAACGTGGCAAAGGGTCTTCGGGACAACTCTGACTGGTGAGTCTGCATAAATTGCCTGGCTTCTGGCAGCCATTTTGCCCCGCGGATGGCGCTGCCCGCCACAACGGCCCAATAGGCCGTCAGGTCTTTGACAGCTTTCATGGGCAGGACATCGACCTGCGCGCCATTTTCGGACAGGGTCTTGCCAATCGCTTCGGCTACCCCCGCAGTGGAACCAGCCCGGCTAGCATAAGTGACAAGGATTTTGTTCATCATAAAAATTCTCCTACTTCCTTATTTCGCTTCGGCCCAGCCGAAACAGGTCGCGGGCCAGGAGCGGGAACCAGACCAGGTAGAGTGGACCAGCGATGGCCATGAAGATGAACCCCAACGTGGGAAAGAGGAAACCAACAAAAATATGGGCCAAATCCAGGCTGTGCGTTAAAATGCCCACATAAGCGGTTGCCTTACTGAAACTATTCCCCCAGAGCATAACTATCGAAATCAACACTGTGCCGGTTTGCAAAAGAATACCGCCGATAATGGCTCCAGAGCCATGCCACATGTCGGAAGCCAGGATGGCATCAGCTGCTGCTAAAAGTTGAACTCTCTGCGCTTCGCTGGTTGCCGTAGCAAACTTGTCGCTCAAGGAAAGCCAGGAGAAAACTGAAGGAGTGGCGAGAAAGAGGGTCAGCCCTGAAAAAATAAGCACGGTAGCGAGCATGGCATAAGCGTTATTCACTTTCTTCAGGATGGCGTAATTGTCCAAAAAGAGCAGGTAATATAACGGCATAACGAAAATGCTAAGCACATCCAGGCGCAAAAGGCCGACCAGCCGGTTGTTTTGGAGCATGGTAAAGCCCTCCTGCGCAGTTTCGGGCTGTCCACCAATCGCTACCAGAATAAGCATTGTAGCCAGGGAGTAGGCCAGTAGTATCAAAGAGGCTACACCGCCGAGGGTATAAAGGCTTTTCCAGTTTGTATCTGTAGTTTCATTAAGCGCTTGATTCATGTTGCTTTATCCTTTGGATTTGTTTCGCCCCAACCGGAAAAGGTCGCGGGCCAGCATGGGGAACCAGACCAGATAAAACGGGCCCATCGCCATCTGGATGGTAGCCGAGAGAGATGGCATAAGCGGATGCAGAAGGTGCTGGATCAAGTCGAGGGCGTTGCCCAGCAGCCCGGCAAGCGCAGTCACTTTGCTGAAATCCCGGCTGCGGAGCATGACCAGTGAGATGATCACCCCGCCACCCTGCAGCAGGATCCCCGACATGTACGCGCCGGAGCTATTCCACATATCCGCCGCGATGACGGCCTCGCCCGCTGCCAGGAACTGGGTGCGCTGCGCCTCGCTGACGGCAGCCGCATATTGTTCACCCAGATGAAACAAGGCAAAGGTCGATTCAGAAGCAAAGCAAATCGTGACCGCCATCAACGTAAAGAGGGTTGCAAGGAGCGTGGCAACCGGGCTGATGCGCCGTAAGGCAAAATACAGTGCCGGGAAGGTACCCAAATAAGCCCCCAACAGGAACAGGAACAAGAAATCCCCGCGCAAGATACTCGCCAGCCGGTCGGTTTGCTGGAGCGCAAAATATTCCGCCGCACTGGTTGGTTTGGGGCCAAGCGCCATCATGACACTCGTATAGGCCAGGATGGAGGCCAGTTGCAATAAAGCTGCCATCCCGCCAATAGTATAGAGATGTTTCCAATTTGGTACTGCAATTTCGAGGGGCGATTGATCCATGTTTGCTTTTTTCCTGTGTAAATGTATCGTTTCTATGCTTTCATGCACGCATTTTTCAAACGCAATCATAGTTCCATAGTTCACAATCGTCCATGACTTCTCCTGCAAGAAATGTGATATTTTACGCAAATCAAGTCCAATCAATATATATCCCTTTGACATTATGCCCGCGTGCGGCTAAAATGATAAGAGCACTGTGTAATTTTTTAGCCCACATGGTATTTCTCCATCAAGGAGCCAGACGTGAGCAGTAAATGGCCTGATAAATACGTTATCGGTCTGACCGGGAACATTGCCACCGGTAAAAGCGTGGTACGCAAGATGCTGGAACATCTCGGCGCTTATGGCATCGACGCCGATTCGCTTTCACACCGCGCCATTGCCAAAGGTGCGCCAGGCTACAAGCCCGTCCTGGACGTCTTCGGCAAATGGATCCTCAGGGCAGATGGCGAAATTGATCGCGCCAAATTAGGACGCTTGGTCTTTAATGATGGCGATGCGATGTCTCAACTCGAAGACATCGTTCATCCGCTGGTCTCCCAGGCTATCGACGTGATGGTCAAACGCTCCACCCAGCGCGTCATCGTCATCGAGGCTATTAAATTGCTCGAAAGCGACTTGCGCAACGTCTGCGATGCAATCTGGGCCGTCAATGTGCCGAAAGAAGTGCAAATCCGGCGCCTGATGGAAAAACGCGGCCTGGCGCGTGAAGAAGCCACCCAGCGCGTCCACTTCCAGAGCGACCAACAGCAAAAAATCGCTGCCGCAAACGTCACCATCCAAAATTCCGGGTCGTTCGAAGAAACCTGGAAAATTGTCGTCGCTGAATGGAAGCAGGTCAACCCACAGTCTGATACCATCCAAGTGGTGGTAAAACCGGTTACAGGTGAATTCGTCATCGCGCGCGGGCGGCCCCGGGATTCTGCAGCCATCGCCGAATTGGTCACCCGATTAAGTGGCGGCGCCCACACCATGACCCAAGACGATGTGATGGCCGCTTTCGGCGAAAAAGCCTTCATGCTCTTGCAACTCGGCGGCAAAAACGTGGGCGTGGCTGGCTGGCAGGTGGAAAACTTGGTAGCCCGCACCACTGAATTCTTCATCGACCCGGCTGTTGAGATCGAAAAAGGTTTAAAGGCGCTGGTCGATGAAGTTGAGCGGGCTTCAAGCGATTTGCAATGCGAAGCCTCGCTGTTGTTCCTGCCGCAATCGTTGGCCGTCATGCAGGCTATCTGGAAACAATTGGGCTATGAGCCGCGGACACAGCAATCGCTGGGAGTTCAGGCCTGGACCGATGCCGCCATCGAATCGTCCCAGCCCAATGCCGCTTTATTCTTTAAGCAATTGCGCCAGGATCGTGTTTTGCGCCCCATTTAGGGCAAACAGGGAAACCGGTAATTAGAGAAACGGGTCACAGTTAAACAGGTATCAGGGCATGGGATGACAGTTCCCAGTTCCCCCGCCTTCCGTGCCTGAGCCTAATTGCCCCAGCCCTGATTGCTGACCCCTGATATGACTGAGCTTCTCAACGACCTATTTTTTATTTTCCAACGCCTGAACTGGTTTAGCGTCATCGATATTGTTCTCGTGACGCTTGTCTTCTATAGCCTGTTGTATCTTTTACGAGATACGCAGGCCATGGTTTTGTTGCGCGGCATCATTTTCCTGGTAGTTTTGCTGGCACTGCTCACCGCCCTGGTGGATTTACCCGCTTTTTCATGGCTGCTGCGCACCACCCTGCCCGCGCTCTTACTGGCCATCCCGGTCATTTTTGCCCCTGAAATCCGCCGCGCCTTGGAACGGATTGGGCGCGCGGGAACTTTCATCCCCGGTAACAGCCAAAAGAAAGACCTGGAGATCCAAGCCGCCATCCAGGCTGTGGTTAGCGCATCTGCGCGGCTCTCGTCCCGCCAACACGGGGCGCTGATTATCCTGCAGCGACTCGATAACCTTGAAGAATATGTTCGCACTGGCGTGGTTATGAATGCGCGGCTGACGCCCGAACTTTTGTTACAAATCTTTTACCCGAACACGCCGCTCCACGATGGAGCCGTCATTGTGGAAGGCCTGCGGGTGGTGGCCGGGGCCTGCGTCATGCCGCTTTCAGCCAGCGGCATTCTGGCGCGTTCGCCTGAACGCCAGATGGGATTGCGCCACCGCGCGGCGCTCGGCATTTCAGAGGCCTCCGATGCCATTGCAGTGGTTGTTTCCGAAGAAACCGGCTCCATTTCCATTGCCCACGCAGGGCGCATGATCCGCAGGCTCGACCCAGACAGGCTGGAAAATATCCTGAGCGCCTTCTACCGTCCAGAGCGCCGCCGCAAGGGTTTCTTCCAGCGCCATTTTCCCTACTTGTTTTCCCAGGATGAACAGTAGCTTCTTGGGAGTTTGAAATCCCCGTACGCTTTATGGAGCCCCTTTGCTATCCAGGACAGGGTAAGAAATCAAAATCATGTTTAAATGGCTTTTTCGCAACCTGCGCACACTGCTAATCGCTTTCGTATTGGCGTTGGCCGTCTGGGTCTCTGCTGTCACCGCCGCCGACCCGGATGAAGTACGCGCCTACCCCCGGCCCGTCCAACTCGAAATTATCGGGCAAGATCCGGGGTTGGTGATCGTCGGCACCGTGCCCGACAAAGTCTCTTTGACATTGCGCGCGCCGCTCTCAGCTTGGAACGAGTTGACCGCCAGTGACGGACAGGTGCGCGCCGTCCTGGACCTTTCAGGGCTGGCTGCAGGCCTACATAAGGTCAGCATCCAGGCGCAGGTGAAGGTGCGACCCGTTCGCGTAGTTTCTGTGTCCCCAACCTTGCTGGATTTAACCCTCGAATCACTTGCCACCAAAACCATCCCCATCCAACTGTCTGTGCGCGGCGAACCGGCAATTGGCTACCAGGCAGGCACAGCCAAACTCAATCCAGAACAAATCATCCTCTCGGGGCCGCAATCACAAATTGAACAGGCCGTCCGCATCCAGGCTGATTTGAGCATCGCCGGGATACGCCAGGACATTCAAAGCGCCCTGCCTTTGCGTGTGCTCGACGCAAACGGCCAGGTGATCAGCAAGCTGGCCATCAATCCAGACACGGTACAGGTCAATCTCCCGATCACCCAGCAGGGGGGCTATCGCGATATCGCCGTCAAAGTGGCGGTCCGCGGACAGGTGGCCGGCGGTTACCGCCTGACAAACATCACCGTTTTTCCGCCGGTGCTCACCGTTTTCTCAGAAAACCCCGCCATCGTCAATGACCTGCCGGGATTTGTTGAAACCGAGCCGCTCAACCTGAACGGCGAATCACAAAACCTCGATACGCGGCTCAAGTTGATCCTGCCAAAAGGCGTTTCCGTCGTGGGTGAGCAGACCGTGCACGTCCAAGTAGGAATTGCGGCGATTGAAGGCAGTCTCAGCCTGAGCGGAATTCCTGTCGAGGTGATTGGCCTCGCCCCGGGTGAGGAAGCGCACATCTCCCCGAAAACGGTTGACGTGATTCTGACAGGCCCCCTGCCCATTTTGGACAAACTGACCCCCGGCGATGTCAGGTTCGTGGTGGATTTGACCGGGCTGGAAAGCGGTACGCACCAGGCCGCTCCCCAACCGGCCATCCTGATCGCTGATATTCGAGTACAATCGTTGAACCCGGGCACCATCGAAGTCATCATTGGCCCGCGAGTTTCCCCCACGCCGACGCCTTCACCAACGCCAACGCCACAGCCGTAAATCCCCGAGATTGTTCGGGCGGCAGGAAAACAGGCCCCCGCCCTTACCCAGCCCTCTCCCAAAAATGGAGAGGGGGAGTTATTGAATGCCTAAACCAGTAGTTGCACTTGTAGGACGCCCCAATGTGGGCAAGAGCACGCTTTTCAATCGTCTGGCCGGGGAGCGCCTGGCAATCGTGGACGATACGCCCGGAACCACCCGCGACCGCATCTTTGCCGACGCGGAATGGAACGGGATTTCGTTCACGGTGGTGGATACAGGCGGAATCGATCCCAGCCACGGGGGGAAAACCCCATTATCGATAGGCTCATCCGATTTTATCGACGAAATCCGCACCCAGGCCGGGGTCGCCATCCGCGAAGCCGACGTGGTCTTGCTGCTAACCGACGGCCAGACCGGCCCAACCCCCGCCGACCAGGAAGTGGCTGAAATCCTGCGGCGCAGGCAAAAAATCGTTGACGGGCAGCCTTTCCCGCCGGTATTACTGGTGGTGAATAAATGCGAGAGCCGCGTAGAGCGTGAAGCCGTTGCCCAGTTCTACGAACTTGGTCTGGGCGACCCGCACCCTATTTCGGCAGTGCATGGCACAGATACCGGTGACCTGCTGGACGAACTGGTCAAGGCTTTCCCAAAAGATATCGAAACGGTCGAAGACGATTCGGTCAAAATTGCCATCGTGGGCAAGCCCAATGCCGGAAAATCAAGCCTGCTCAACAAGCTGGTGGGACACGAGCGCGCCATCGTCAGCCCGATTGCCGGAACGACACGCGATGCGGTGGATACCAAAATCAAGGTTAATGATCTGGACGTGACCCTGATCGACACGGCGGGCATCCGGCGCCGCGGCAGGATCGACCCCGGCGTGGAGAAATTCAGCGTTTTGCGCGCGTTCAAGGCCATCGAACGCGCCGATGTGGCCCTCTTGATGATCGACGCAACCGAGGGCATCACCTCGCAGGATGCGCACATTGCCGGGTACATTTTGGATGAGTGGAAAAGCTGTGTTGTGCTGGTCAATAAATGGGATGCGCTTGTCAAAGACAATTACAGCATGGAAAACTTCACCAAGACCATCCGCCGCGACCTGAACTTCATGGATTATGTGCCGATTTTGTTCATTTCGGCCAAGACCGGCCAGCGCGTGGACCAGGTGCTGCCACTGGCTTTGCAAGTGCAAGAGGAGCGCCTGGCGCGCCTGTCCACCTCGAAAATCAACGACATCCTCCAAAAAGCGATGGATTACCAACCGCCGCCTTCGCATGCCGGCATCCAGCTCAAAATCTATTATGGCACGCAGGTACGTTCCAACCCGCCGACTTTTGTGCTCTTTGTCAACAACCCCGCGCTGATGCACTTCACCTACCTGCGCTTCCTTGAAAACCGCATCCGCGCGGAATACGGTTTTTTGGGGACGCCGATCAAGCTGGCCGCCAAGGGGCATAACGACAAGTAAGCAAAGAGTAGTGAATAGAAAACAGTGGTCCCGTGGTTGAATTGCGGGGCTACTGTTTTCTATTCACTGATAACTGGCCTACGGTTCCCACTGGTAATGCACCAGCGCTGTGATATATGGCACACCATCGACATATTCGATCCCGGCAAGCCAGGTGCGCCAATCCATTTCAGTGCCCGGCGTGCCAGGTTTGTACAGCGCATAGAAGTTGAGATTGGTATATTCCGATGGCCAGGGGTGGGTCACCGGGCCGGTGTGGGACGTATCATTACAGGTGGCCTGGTAATTGACATTCAGCACATCCAGCAGCTTGGGCTGGATTTTGTCTTTAAACGTCCCAACAACATTGATTCCGCTTCCGGGGCCGATGCCCCAATTATAGGAGGTGGTGCTGGTGAAAACCCCGGCCATCGCCGATTTACTCAAAGTGACGGGGGTTGCAGTGTAGGCGCTATAACGCACCGACAGGCCATGTTTAGGGCTGACCAGGGTGGAGAGGGCCGCGCCATTCGCGCTCTTGATGGCGGCCTCGAACTTCCCCAGCAAAGTGCCAATCCGGGCATCGGTACAGGCATTACTCGCTGAACGAAACTCTGTCAGGTAGGAGGCATTTACCCAGCCTTTTGTACCATCTGCCTTATAAATCTGCCACCACTCGGCTGAACTGGCCGTTGCGGTGGAACCTGTCCGAAAAACATTCTGTTTATCATATGGCAGGGTCGTTGCCAGGGGGTTACCCACTCCCGCCGCAGTGCGGACATTCAACACATCATTATTCTTGATGTTGTAGACAGCATATTGGGTCAACCAAGTAAAAGTACCGACCATCTCTGAAAGGATGGCCGTTTCGGCAGCCTCGTTGAACAGGATGGGGGGCGTCTCCAGCATTGCCGGGTTACGCGCTTTCATCGCCAACGAAAAAGTGACACAGGTTGTTTCGCGAACAGTCGAATAAGCCACCCAGGGATAACGATGTCCCATGGCGGCGTCCTCGCCGCTCTGCCGTAAAAACGTGATCCCGTTGATCGTTACTGTCTGGGATTGGGGCTGTGGGGCCGGGTTGTTGCTGACACATTCGTCGGTATTGCTGATTTCCCTGCCAACCACATCCAGCCATTTATCGATCAGGTTTGTGCCGGGCGTAAACGGCATCACGAAATGGACAGAGGCCTGCTGCTGGTCGGTGATTTTGGCATTTTTGGGATATTTGAATTGATAACCAAAAAACGGGTTGGCATAAGCCAACCCGTCTTTCAGTGTTGAGGATGTTTGTGTTGGTGTGACTGTCCCCGTTGGCGTCGGCGTTGGGGTGACAGTATCCGGGGCTACCGTGGGCACAACAGGGGTGGTACCGCCAGGGCGGGTGATACGCGGAGCAATCCACACGGCGCGATCGCCAGCCGCAGACCCGGTGGCCAGAATGGTCAAGATAAACTTGACGTTCTGCCCGGCCAGCGAAGACAAATCGAGGTTGACGTTATACGTCAGCCCCTCGTAGCGTTCGCGGAAAGCCCAGAAGGTGCTGACCGCGCCATTCCCAATCTGGTAATCGAGCCGGTAGGTGACGTAGCAGGCGGTTGCCGCATCCTGGCAGCCGATAGTGGCCTGGAAACGGTCGCCGCCCTGGACAGTAAAGGCCGGGTAAACGCCCTGGATAAAGCCGTCAGTCACATTTTGCGGCACAGTCAGAAGCGTTGGATTGGTCACGGTGGAGCCAGTTTCCATTTTGATGCTGTCGAGCTTGATGGCGAAACCCCGCACATCACCATCACCACCAGGGAAGGGTAACGCGCCTGCGCCGCTCGTCCAGGCGGCAGAAGCAGCCAGGGGAGCGAAATCAAAGACCCCGCTCGAAGGACCAGGGGTGACCGGTATGGGTGTCGTGGGCACGGCGGTTACGCCGCTTCTGACGCTGATATCCACCCACCAGGGCTTGTCGCCGCTGGCGCCGATGCCAAAGAGCTGGCCTTTGTCATCCTTCAATTGCCAGTAGCCTTTATACGAACCGTTGGTCGCTGGCGAAGTCAGATCGACAGAGATATTGAAGGTTGTGTTCGGCCCAACTGTCGAAGTCAGTTTCTTGGAATCAGGCCCGCCCATTTTGTCGCCGCTGACAAACACCAGGCTGAAATTCGTCGTCCAGGTGCAAGTGCCTGTGTTTTTAATGCGCCAGGTCTTGGTAAAAGCGGTATTGGGAGCAACGGCAATGCCATCCGGATAATTGACATCCGAGACAAAAGTGGCGCGGCAAGCGCTCGTACCGGGCTTGGGTGTGGATGTCGCCGTGGGAGTCGGCGGGGTTCCGGTAACGGTGGGCGTAATGGGCGGCGGGCTGCCGCCGCGGGCAATGCGCGGAGCGCCCCACAGCGCGCGGTCGCCGGTCGCATATCCCGCCGCGCCGACATACAGGATGAACTTCACCTCCTGCCCGGCCAGCGAAGAGAGGTCAAGGTTGGCGCGGTAATACAGGCCCTCGTAGCGTTCATTGAATGACCAGAAGGTCCGCACCGGGCCGGAGCCGATCTGGTAATTCAGCCTGAAGTTGACATAACAAGAAGTGGCGCCATATTCGCAGTTGATGATCGACTGGAAACGGTCGCCGCTCTGCACCTTGAAGGCCGGATACTGGGCCTGAATGTAGCCGTTGTAGGTGTTCTGCGGCGCGGTCAGCAGGCCGGGAGCCGTATCGGTAGAGCCATTTTCGAGCTTGGGGCTGTCAAGTTTTTTGGCAAAGCCCTTGTTATCACCGTCAGTGCCGGGGAAGGATAATGCGCCCGCGCTGCTCGTCCAGGTGGCCGAACTGGCATTGGCGACAAAATCATAGCCTGTGCCTGTCCCGCCGCCGCTGGTAACCCGAATTTCGACCCAGAAGGACTTATTGGCCGTAGCGCCGATCCCAAAGAGCGCGCCGCCGGCATTTTTCAACTGCCAGTTGCCGCGATATGTTCCGGCAGCGCCAGGCGCAGTCATGTTGATTGTCAGATCGACCGTTCCGCCGGGAGCCACACTCTTCGGCATTTTCACCGTGATGGCGGGATCGCTCATCCGCTCTCCGCTGACAAAAGCCAGGCTGTAATTGGTGCTCCAGGTGCAGGAACCGATATTCTTCAAACGCCAGGTCTTGGTGAATGTCGCCCCGGCGCTGTAGGTTGTTCCATCGGGGATGGTGACATCGGCCACAAATTGCGCCCAGTCACAGGTGGCAACCGCCAAAGCTGGCTGGGGTGCGGGCACAAGCCCAAAGAGCATCACCAGCGTCATGAAGACTGAGACAAGGGTAGTTTTCTGTTTCATATTGATTTTCCTCCATGAAAACCGTCTAAACATATGTCAGACGGCGCTGAACCCCAAAGGGTTCCGGTATTAAATTGCAAAAACATTGCAAAGACAATTTGTAATAGTATATACCGTTTTGGCGTTACACGCATGTGCAGAACAATTGCAATTTTGACACAAAACACCCAATTCGAACAGGATTACAATACGATTGTTTGCGCAAATCAATAGCCAAGGGTAGAAAAAATGCCTCGCACCATCCTGCACCTCGATCTGGACGCCTTTTTCTGCGCAGTGGAGGAACTCCACGACCCCTCCCTGCGCGGGAAGCCGTTTGCCGTGGGCGGGCGGCCTGAAGAACGCGGCGTGGTGGCCTCCTGCTCGTATGCGGCGCGCGCGCTGGGTGTGCATTCGGCCATGCCGATGAGCCAGGCCCTGCGGCTCTGCCCGCAACTCATCATCGTGGCGCATGGGCGCGGGAAATACGGTGAATTCTCAGCCCAGGTAATGGAGCGGCTCAACAATCTTTCGCCGCTTGTCGAGCAAATCTCGGTTGACGAGGCTTTTGTTGATCTCAGTGACCTTTGTACAGGCAGCCAGGAGGCTGACAAGTCTGCTCAGGAAATCGCCCGCAAACTGCAGAAACAAATTCTGGATGAATTGCGCCTGCCGTGCTCGATCGGCGTCGCGTCAAACAAGCTGGTCGCCAAAATCGCAACCGATACCGGCAAAAAAGCGGCGCGCGGACCTGCCTACCCGTCTGCGCTGACCGTTGTCCCGGCCGGGGCTGAAGCTGAATTTTTGGCGCCGTTGCCCGTTTCGATGCTTTGGGGCGTCGGCCCAAAGACCGAGAAGCGACTCTCCGGGCTGGGCATCCACACCATCGGACAGTTGGCCGCCATGGGTGAATCAGCGCTGGCGGCGCTGTTCGGGGAGAATGGCCGCGAGCTGGCGCGTCATGCCAAAGGGCAGGATGAACGTCCCGTTGTCACTGAGCGCGCCGCCAAATCCATTTCGCAGGAAACCACCTTCGCCCGCGATCTGCGCGACGACAAAACCCTCGAAGCCACGTTGAAAGAACTCTCGGCCCAGGTGGGTAAAAACCTGCGCCACGAACACCTGGCCGGGACGACAATCAAGCTCAAAATCCGCTGGCCCGATTTCACCACGCTGACCCGCCAGATCACTATTCCCAGCCCCACCGACCAGGATGATGAGATTTACGAAACAGCGCTTGGCCTGCTGCGGCGAATCCGCGAAACGGGCCAGTACGTGCGGCTGATTGGGGTGGGTGTCAGCCGCCTCGGCGCGCCCATCCGCCAGATGGAACTCTGGGGGCAGGAAAGCGAAAAAGCGCGCAAACTGCGCGATGTGCTGGATGGGTTGCAGGAGAAGTATGGGAAAAAAGTAGTAAAGAAGGGTGATAGTTAAAACGTATCGTTGCGAGCGAGCGTACACGCGAACGACCCAGCACCTGCGGTCTGGGCAGGTGAGCAATCTCCCTTGTTGGTCGCGGAGATTGCTTCGTCGGCCTACGGCCTCCTCGCAACGACACAACAATAACCTATACCCAGTCAAACGTCCGCGTAACCGCTTTTTTCCACCCGGCGTATAGTTCGTCCCGTTTCGCTGCATCCATCTGCGGCTGCCACTCTTTGCCTTTGCCCCAATTGGTGCGCAGTTCATCGAAATTGCCCCAGAAACCAACCGCCAGCCCGGCGGCATAGGCCGCACCCAGCGCTGTCGTCTCGGCCACCTTCGGGCGGATGACAGGCACATTGACCAGGTCAGCCTGGAACTGCATCAGCAGATCGTTGAAGACCATCCCACCATCCACCTTGAGGGCTTTCAGGCTGACACCCGAATCCTTTTCCATCGCGTCCAGCACTTCACGGGTCTGGTAAGCCGTTGCCTCGAGGGTGGCGCGAGCGATATGGCCCTTGTTGACGTAGCGGGTCATGCCCACAATCGCGCCGCGCGCATCCGAACGCCAGTAGGGAGCGAACAGCCCGCTAAAGGCCGGGACAAAGTAAATCCCACCGCTGTCTTCGACCGTGGCCGCCAACGTTTCCACATCCGACGATTTCTGGATAATCCCCAGGTTGTCGCGCAGCCATTGGACCAGCGCCCCAGAGATGGCGATCGAGCCTTCCAGGGCATAAACGGCTTTCGCATCGCCGATTTTGTATCCGAGAGTGGTCAGCAAACCAGACTTGGATGCAACCGGTTTCTCGCCGGTATTCATCAGCATGAAACAGCCTGTGCCATAGGTATTCTTGGCCTCGCCGGGGCTGTAACAGGTCTGCCCAAAGAGCGCGGCCTGTTGGTCACCCAGGTCGCCAGAAACCGGGATACCGCCTAAAACACCCTTGGCGTGCCCATAGACTTCAGATGACGAAGCGATCCGCGGCAGCATCTTGCGCGGCACGCCCAATAAACGCAATAATTCAGCGTCCCAATCGAGCGTTTCGAGGTTCATCAGCAAGGTGCGGCTGGCGTTGGTCACATCGGTGACATGCATCCCTGTCAGATTCCAAATCACCCAGGTATCAATGTTGCCAAAGAGCAGTTCGCCCTTTTCGGCGCGTTCGCGCGCTTCGGGGACATTCTCCAGGATCCATTTGATCTTCGGACCGGAGAAATAGGTTGCCAGCGGCAGGCCGGTCTTGGCGCGCAGGCGGTCCTGACCGCCTGATTCGGCCAGTTTGTTGCAAATGACATCGGTGCGCGTATCCTGCCAGACGATGGCATTATAGACTGGCTTCCCGGTGGCTTTTTCCCAGACGACGGTGGTTTCGCGCTGGTTGGTGATGCCCACTGCCGCCAGTTCAGACGAATCGATTCCAGCCTTGGTCAACGCGCCGCGCATGACCTGCTGGGTGCGTTCCCAAATCTCGAGCGGATCGTGCTCCACCCAGCCAGGCTTGGGATAAATTTGTTTGTGTTCCCTTTGGTCTACCGCAACAATCTTGCCAGAATGGTCGAACAAGATGAAACGTGTGCTGGTGGTACCTTGGTCAATCGCTGCGACATATTTAGGCATAGAGGCTCCTTATCACGAATGTGACGAATAAACGAATTTTACGAATTTTTTGTTTAGTTGGCAATCCGAACGTATTCGATGCGCGCAACGCCGAAGTTGATTAAAATACCGAGTTTAAGACCAGTGGCTTTCAAATAAGAGAGGGTTTGCTGCTTGAAAAGATCGTTCAACTCAGAAACAGCTTTGAATTCCAGGATAATTTTGCCATCAACAACCATGTCAAGGCGAAAGACGCCCATTTGTTTCCCTTTATACATGACCGGGATTACTTTCTGTTCTTCAATCGGAACTTTGCGTAAAGTAAATTCCATAGCCGCAGCGCGCTGGTAGATCTCTTCTGGATAACCAGGCCCGAGCTGGTTGTGAACTTCGTACACTACACTCATAATCTCGAAAGACAATTCCGGGAAAATCACATTTGGCCCGGTCAATGGCCTCGGTTTATCAGGCAAAGTACGCTGCGTCATAGCTCATCCCAAAAATTCGTGCCACTCGTGTTATTCGGATTTATTCGTGATTTCCCATCCACGATAGCCAATCAGAAAGTCTTTTCCAGGCATGGGTTTTTTACCTGCTGGCTGGAGTTCGTCGAAGACGATCAGCCCTTCCGCAGTGCCGACAGCAGGAAGGCCCTCGGCAACTACATGTTTTCCTGTTTCCATGCTACCGTCCTTAACCACATGCGCCCGATGGATTTTGAGCGGCGCTTTATTCCAAAACATAAATGTCCCCGGCCAGGGAGAGAAAGCGCGCACCCTGCGTTCCAGTTCAACGGCCGGGCGCGTGAAGTCGAGCAAACCGTCTTCTTTCTTGATCATGCCAAAGTAGGAGGCGTCTTCCGCAGGCTGGGGCTGGGGCGCGAGTTTTCCTGAGAGATAGTCGGGAATGGTTTCCAGAAGCAGCTCGCCGCCGAGTTGCGAGAGTTTTTCGAACAGGCTGCCGCCAGTTTCGTCCGCCCCAAGCGGGATGGCGCGCTGACGGAGCATCGGCCCGGTATCGAGTCCGGCGTCCATTTTCATGATCGTGATCCCCGTTTCGGCGTCACCCGCCAAGATGGCCGCCTGGATGGGAGCCGCGCCGCGATGACGGGGCAGCAGCGAGGCGTGAATGTTGAGACAGCCATACTTCGGCAGGTCGAGCACGTTCGGGCGCAGGATCTGTCCAAAAGCGGCGACCACGATCAAATCTGGGGACCAATCCTGCAACTGTTGAATTGCTTCCGGCAGCTTCAACTTCTCAGGTTGGATGACCGGGATGCCCAATTCCTGCGCCGCCACTTTGACGGGCGGCGGGCTGAGCGCCATGCCACGCCCGGAGGGGCGGTCCGGCTGGGTGACAACCCCCACGATATTGTACGGGCGGGTCTGAGACCCGCCTCGAACAGCAGCCAGCGCACGCAGGGCAGGGACAGCAAAATCGGGCGAACCCATAAAAACAAGGCGAGTTATCATGTTGAAATTTTACTGCGCTTTGGAAATCTGGACAGCCCGAAAGCAAAATTGCACGCTATAATGAAGTACAATCAATAATCGGTTGATTTTTGTCTAATTTCGTTGTACAATCGGTTCAACCAATTCTCAGGAGGCTAAAACCATGACTAATTTTAATTCGGAAGTCACCAGCGACGATAAACTGTGGGCTCTGCTTGCATACATCTTCTCCCCGCTGGTCCCCATCATCATCATGGTGATGGAAGACAAGAAAAACCGCCCGTTCCTTAAGGCGCATAACGCTCAGGCACTGATCCTGGGCATCATCGCTGTGATCACTTCGAGCTTCTGCGTCGGCATTTTGGTCTGGTTCTACATGATTTATCTCGGCATCCAGGCCTATAATGGAAAGATTGTTGATGTGCCCGTGATTACCAACCTGTGCAAGGGCCAGGGCTGGGCATAATCTCATATCGTAGCTGAAATTCAGAGGCCCGCGCAAACACTGCGCGGGCCTCTTGCTTGTGGGAAAATGCGCAACCTTTCGCAAAAAAGCGCGTAAGTATGGTCATGAAGACCATCTTACGCGCTTTTTTGTCCCTGCTGTTTCCCATGCGTCAACCAGCTTATGCGTTGGCGCAAGTTAATCCATCCAAACGCATCTTCTTGGCCCAAAGGGGCCTGAAACCGAGGCTAAAATGACCGCTGAAACAATCCATCCCGCTCCCACCCCTGCGCCCCTCTCACAAGTTGATGAGCGCACCTGGGCCATGCTGGCCCACCTGAGTGTCCTGGTCAACCTGTTCACCGGCGTTCTCGGGCCGGTGGTCGCCCTGATCATCTACCTGATGTTCGCCAACCGCTCGAAATATGTGGCCTACCATGCCATGCAATCCTTCCTGTTCCAGTTGGTGGTCTGGTATGGAATTGGGGTGGTCTGGGGGATCGTCGGGCTCTTGAGCGCCGTGCTGATCGGCGTCATTCTGATCCCCCTTGCGTGCGTGCTGACGCCCTTCCTGCTATTGGGTATGGCCATCGCTCCTGTCTATGGAATTTGGGGCGCGGTGCAGACCTCCCAGGGACAGGACTTCCAGTACTGGTGGGTTGGCAGTTGGGTGCGCAACATCCTGACTGGCGTATAATTGGCATAACCTTGGACTCGGATGGCTTGCCTTTCGAAAATCCAGAAGCAAACTTCTGGACTCCATAAACAGATCGAGGAACCATGACAAACGAAACCTATTCACCCTATACCCCCAGCCCGCTCTCACAATCCGACGAACGCACCTGGGCCATGATCGCCCATTTGAGCATCCTGGCGAACCTGGCAACTGGTTTTCTCGGCCCGGTAGCTGCGCTGGTGATTTACCTGATCTACAAGGAGCGCTCACGCTATGTGGCCTACCAATCCTTGCAGGCCTTCGTCTTCCAGTTGGTCTGGTGGGTGGGCGCAGGCGCAGTCGCCGGGGTCGCCTGGGCAGTCAGCGGCGTGCTCTCGGCCATCCTGATCGGCCTGTTGTGCATGCCCATCGCCTGCCTGATCAGCCTCGCCCCGCTGGGGGCGCTGGTTTACGGGATCGTTGGCGGCGTGCAAGCTTCGCAGGGCCAGGATTTCCAGTACTGGCTGATTGGTGATTGGGTGCGCGGTACGCTGGAAAACTGAGATTGACCCGTTCTGCGAGTCCTCTCCACACATGGGGAGGACTCTTTTTGTGCCTGTCACCAGCGATAAAGCTGACATTTTTCCCTTGACTTATCCTGTTATTTTCCATAGAATGAAAGTATGTCCCTCGCGGTCGCAAAGCGCGTTTTTTGACCCGGGCATGATACAATCGAACGGTTACAGGGAAGAGGTTTTTTGTTCGCGGCACAGTCCAACTGTGTGCCCAGCAAAAAGCGCCGAAGGTGCAAATCCGAGACGGGCGCGTCCGGACGAAACTCTCAGGCAAAAGGACCCTGTTCCGCCTATACTCTGGAAAGTCCCGCAAGGGACACCGACGGGGCAAGCCTGACAAAGGCGAATCTCTCAGGTCTGATTACAGAGGGCGCACGAACTATTTCGTGCGCCCTTTTTCGTTTCCCATCCGTGCTGTAGGGACACGGCGGATGAAGGAAATGGCAAAAGTTATTCCTAACCCGCCGTGCCCCTACAATTCAATCATTCTTCCCAAAGAAGGAGCAAAAAATGTCAAACATCCCCACCAACTTGAAGTACAGCAAAAGCGACGAATGGTTCGACCCCGCCAGCGGTAAAGTCGGTTTAACGGACTTCGCCCAGGGTCAGCTTTCCGATATCGTCTTTGTCGAAATCCTCGTCTCGGCCGGCGACAAGGTCGAGGTTGGGACCGCCATCGCCTCGGTGGAATCGGTCAAAGCTGCCGCTGAATCTTATTCGCCTGTCGTAGGGACAATCGTAGCCGTCAATGACAACCTGTCCTCGGCCCCTGAAACGCTCAACAGCGATCCGTTTGGCGCGGGCTGGATGATCCAGGTCGAAGGCGCAGACGCCTCCGGGTTGATGGATGCCGCCGCTTACGCAAAAGACAGCGAAAGCCGGGCCCATTAAGAGCCGTGATCAGTGTTCGGTAATCAGTGGTCAGTAAAATCTGATCACTGATTACCGAACACTGGAAACTGGAAACTGAAATGACCTACATCCCCCATTCTCCCAAAGAACGGGACGCGATGCTGGCGACGATCGGTATCAGGAGCCTGGATAAGCTCTTCGACGCGATTCCGGCCAAGTACCGCTTCCCCAAGCTCGATTTACCCCCGGCGCTGACTGAAATGGAAGCCGCCTCCCTGCTGGACGAACTGGCCGGGAGCAACGAATCCACCCGTCAACTGGTTTCCTTCCTCGGCGCGGGCATGTACAGCCACTATATCCCCGCGGTGGTCGATCATATCCTGCGTCGCGGCGAATTCTACACTGCCTACACCCCCTACCAGCCCGAAATCTCACAGGGCACGCTGCAAGGTATTTTTGAGTACCAATCCCTGATGACCGCGCTGACAGGCATGGAACTCTCCAACGCCTCGCATTATGATGGCGCCACCGCCGCCGCCGAAGCCGTCAACATGGCTTTCGCCAATTTCCGCGGGAAACGCCGCAAAGTGGTGCTTTCGCCCACCGTCCACCCGCAGTACCGCGAAACGATCCGCACGTATACACAGGGGATGGAATTAGACCTGGCGGGCGATGACCCCGCCGCCGACCTGCAAGCCGCACCCGAAGCCTTGCTCCCGTTGGTCGACCAAGAGACTGCCCTGGTCATCGTCCAGTACCCCGATTTCTTCGGGCGCGTCTTCGATTACACCCGTTTCATCGAATCCGTTCACGCCCAGGGCGCAATGGTCTGTGTCGTCGCCAACCCGACAGCGCTGGCCATGTTCAAGACCCCCGGCGAAATGGGCGCGGATATTGTGGTTGGCGAAGGCCAGCCGCTCGGTCTGCCGCTCTGGTTTGGCGGCCCGTCGCTCGGATTTTTCACCACCAAGAAACAGTTCGTTCACAAAATGGCGGGACGCCTGGTCGGGGAGACGGTCGACTCGCGCGGCGAAAAAGCCTACGTCCTGACCCTGACTGCGCGCGAACAGCATATCAAGCGCGAGAAAGCCACCTCCAATATTTGCTCCAACCAGGGCCTGATGGCATTAGCCTCGGCAGTCTACCTTTCGGTGGTCGGGAAGAGCGGGCTGAAACAAGTCGCCAATCTGTGCTACCAGAAAGCCCACTACGCCGCCGCCGAACTGGGTAAAATCCCCGGCATGGGATTGTGCTTCAGCCAGCCCTTCTTCCATGAGTTTGCACTCTGCGTGGGTAAACCGGTCGATGAAGTCAATGCTCACTTATTGGATCACGGCATCCTGGGCGGATACGACCTGGGCCAGGATTACCCCGCGCTCAAAGATCACATGCTGATCGCTGTGACCGAGATGAACTCCAAGGAAGAAATCGATTTACTGGTGGAAGTTTTGAAGGAGGCCGTCCATGCGTGAGCTGACCATTTTTGAACTCTCTTCACCCGGACGCACCGGCGTAACCTTCCCAGAAGCGGATGTGCCGCAGTACGAACTGCCCGATGAAGACTTGCTGCGCACCGAACTGCCCTTGCCCGAACTGGCCGAGGTGGATGTCGTCCGCCATTACATGCACCTTTCGCACTTCAACTACAGCGTGGACGAGGGTTTCTATCCCCTCGGTTCCTGCACAATGAAGTACAACCCGAAGATCAATGAAGACACCTGCCGCCTGCCGGGCTTCCTGTTCACGCACCCACTCCAGCCGATCGAAACCGTGCAGGGCAACCTGGCCCTGATGTTCGAGATGCAGGAATGGCTGAAGGAAATCAGCGGTTTTGCGGCGGTGACTTTGCAGCCTGCGGCGGGCGCACACGGTGAATTCACCGGCGTGCTGATGATGCGCGCCTATCATAAGGCGCGCGGCGACCACAAGCGCACGAAGATGCTGATCCCTGATACCGCGCACGGCACCAACCCGGCATCGGCAGGCATGTTGGGTTATCAGATCGTAACCATCCCCTCGGATGCGCGCGGCAACGTCGACCAGGAGGCGCTCAAAGCCGCCTGCGATGACACGGTCGTTGGGATGATGCTGACCAACCCGAACACGCTCGGCCTGTTCGATGAGCACCTCGAGGAAGTGGTCAAACTTGTCCGTGGCTGCGGCGGCCTGATGTACGGCGATGGCGCGAACCTGAACGCCCTGCTGGGCATCCTGCGCCCTGGCGACCTGGGCTTCGATGTGATGCACTTCAACCTGCACAAAACCTTCGCCGTCCCGCACGGCGGCGGCGGCCCTGGAAGTGGGCCGGTCGGCGTCTCCAAACGGCTGGCAGAATTCCTGCCCGCGCCGTTAATTGCGGTAGTCGAAGAAGCGGACGAAGAAAACCCGCCACTGTATGGCTACTACACCCCCAAGCAGACCATCGGCCGGATGAAAGCCTTCCACGGGCACTTCGGCGCGATCGTCCGCTCGTACACGTACATCGCCATGCATGGCCCGGACGGGTTAAAGGCCATCTCAGAGTATGCGGTGCTGAACGCCAACTACCTGAAGACGCGCCTCGAAAAGTACTACACCGTGCCCTTCAACCGGATTTGCATGCACGAGTTCGTCATGGAAGGCCGCTTCGAAGGCACCGACATCCGCGCGCTGGATATCGCCAAGCGCCTGATGGACTACAAGTTCCACCCGCCAACGAACTACTTCCCGCTCATCGTCCGCGAGGCGCTGATGATCGAACCGACCGAGACCGAGAACAAGGACACCCTGGACGCCTTCAGCGAGGCGCTGATCAAAATCTCTGAGGAAGCCCGGACAGACCCGGAAATCATCAAGAGCGCCCCGCACGACACCCCCTTTGGCCGGATGGACGAGGTCAAGGCAGCAAGAGAGCTGGTCCTCTGCTGCTGGCTGCCGGAAGGATACAGTAACGAGTAATCAGTAAGAACAAAGCGCTGGCGAGTCAAATCGCTGGCGCTTTTTGATTCCTTGCCGGGCAGGCTGATCGTGGGGCGACCAAAACTCCAGGTTTTGTCTATTGACAACAGGCATTAATCGCGTATTCTGTGCATATAACACTCACAGTCAAAAATTGCGGTTTTCCGCATAAGTAAAGAAGCGCAGCAGAGTGCCTTGCGCATTTGTGACTGCACGGGGCATGACACAGAATGAGGAGACTGAGATGAAAAAAACTGAAAAGATCCGCTTGCTCGCTATCCTGGCACTGATTGGAGTGATTCTGGCCTCCTGTTCTTTCCCGACGACCGCCAAACCCACCCCGGAGACCTTTGCCATCCTCCAGCCGACGCCAGCCCTCTCTGAATTGGTGACTCTCCAACTCACTGTGCAGGCCGACACCTCGGTTCCAATCAGCACGGCGGGGCAGGTGATCAAGGTCTACTATGCCATCCAGAACACCGGTGTCACCTCCATCTCAGGGAATGTAACCATGGCAGGGGCGGCAGTCACCTGCCCAGCCTTCAATACAGTTGGGAACCTGGATGAGGTTCTCGATGTAGGCGAGACGCTCGTCTGCACTTCAGACTATGCTGTCACCCAGGCTGATCTCGACAACGGTTCGTTCCAGATCAATACAACCGCAAACATCAATGGCATCGATTCTAACCAGGTTGCCGCGGCAATACCAACCAAAGTGCTGACGTTGACCAAGACCGCCAACCCGCTAACCTACGACCGGGCCGGGCAGCCGGTTACATATACCTATATCATCAAAAACAGCGGCGCCACGGGGATTGGCCCGGCTCAATTTGCGGTGAACGATCCCGGCCTGGGCGCGCCCATCAACTGCGGAGAGGCCAATACCCAGCTTGATCCGGGGGCCACGGTGACCTGTCAGGCCATCTATACCATCACCCAGGCCGACATGGACTCTGGCGCCGTTGAAACTGGAGCGACGGCTTCAACGGGCGGCGTGGCACCGTCACAACCTGCCAGCGCCAGGTTGACAAAAAGCGAGGTTGTCACTAACCCTGCGAATCTGACACCTGGCAGCAACCTCCAGCATCAGGTGGTGGCCGGTGAATGGTTGTGGCAGATCGCCCGCTGTTATGGGACAGATCCCAGTAAAGTGGTTCAGGCCAACCCACAGTTATCCAACCCCGCCCAAATCTCGCCAGACAGCCTCGTGAATGTTCCAAATATCGGGAGCGCTGGCACCATTTACGGTCAGCCTTGTGTGGTCACACACACCGTTCAACCGGGCGAAACCTGGGAATCGATTGCCCAGCAGTACAACGCTGATCTCGCTATCCTGAAAATGGTCAACAAGAATGTCCTTTCGAACCAGGTGATCGTACCGCGGAATTCGGCAGGGGGAACGGGGACACTGGGCAAGTAGCTGGAGAGCGCGTCGCACCATGTTTAACTTGCTGAGCGGAGGCCAAAAGCCGCAGTCAAAGCGCTAATTTATTGAGAAATTCACTTCAGACCCCAAAATGTGGCACGCTTCACCCCGTACCCTGTGAATCCATCAGGGCAGGCGCTGGGGATTTTTCAACTCCAGAATCAAGACTTCATAGGGATTTAGCACGAACCGGTTATAGGAAGTATAAAATTCCCTGCGCCCGGCGCTGGAGAGCAGCATGGTTGCTTGTTCTGGATCGGCATCGCGCACGAAACTGACAGCACGGGTGGCGCGATTAAAATTGATATAAACAAGAACGCGCTGGTCGTCAAGCTGGCGCTCAAAGGCCAGCACGCCTGTATCCGCGCGAAAAAAGACACGGAAACTCCCCTGTCGTAAAGCCGGGTACGTTCGCCGCAAGCCAATCAAGCGTTTGGTGAAATTGAAGAGCGAATTGGGGTTTTCCCGCTGGGCGGCCACGTTGCGACGCAGATAGTTGGGGTGCACCGGCAGCCAGGGTTTGGCGCTGGAGAAACCGGCAAAAGGCGCATCGTTCCACTGCATGGGCGAGCGGCAGCCGTCGCGGCCCTTGTAAACCGGCCAGTATTTTTTGCCAGGCGGATCCAGGATTTCAGTGCGCTTGAGCGCAATATCGCGCATCCCGATCTCTTCACCATAGTACAGAAATGGCGTTCCACGTAAAGTAAGCAGGAGGGTCATGGCGAGAAGAGGCTGATGGTCGTCTTCCCCTCGCGCGTAGCGGCTGGCAGCACGCGACAGGTCGTGGTTGCTCATCACAGTCGTTGGCCAGATTCCAGCGGCGTCGAGAGTTTTATCACGCTGGGTGATTTTCTCCATCACGAAGCGCGAATTCCAGGGATAGATCAGGTTATGTGAAGTGAAATCGAAGCTGAAAGCAGCATGCAGGCGGTCATCCCCAGCATAGTGAGCGATTTTTTCGGGCGTGGCAAGATACGTTTCGCCAACCGCATAGCGCTCGGGATAAGCCTCGAGCAGGACGCGGAGTTCCTGCAAAAGCGGGAGCAACTCAGGCTGATCCATGTCGTGGAGATGCTGCTGGCGGTCAAAGCCGCGCAGCCCGAATTTCGGCGGGTTATCGCGGAATTGGGCATCCTTGAAATAAGCGTTGAAAACATCCAGGCGGAAACCGTCCACGCCGCGCTCCAACCAGAAACGGAAGACGTCGAACTGCGCCTGGCGTACTTCAGGATTGCGCCAGTTGACGTCCGGCTGTTCTTTCAAGAAGGAATGCAGGTAATACTGGCCGGTAGTGGGATCGAATTCCCAGGCGCTGCCCCCGAAGCTGGCCTGCCAGTTGTTGACCCCCCTCTGGCTCCCCCCAAATCCCGCGGATTTAGAGGGAGTGGCATCTTTCCAGATGTACCAATCGCGTTTTGGGTTATCGCGGCTGGAACGCGACTCAATGAACCAGGGGTGCTGGTCCGAGGTGTGGTTCATGACCATGTCCAACACCACCCGGATCTTGCGTTGGTGGGCTTGCGACACCAATTCGTCGAAGTCGGCCAGTGTGCCAAAGCGTGGATCGACGTCAGTGTAGTTGCTGATGTCGTAACCGAAATCTGCATCGGGGGTGGGGTAAAATGGAGAAAGCCAGAGGGCGTCAATCCCCAGGTCGGCCAGGTAATCCAACTTGGCGGTAATCCCCGGTAGATCGCCAATGCCATCTCCGTTCGAATCTGCGAACGAGCGGGGATAAATCTGGTAAATAATGCCATCGCGCCACCAGATGAAATTGTCAGACACGGAAATCTCCTTGAAAAGCTGGAAATGCCTTAAAAAATTTCATGAAACATGCTCAGGTTTTAAGAATTATGCTATTATAAATTGATATGGCAACTATACCTTCAGAACGCATCCTTGTCATCGAAAGCGACCCGGATACCAGTGACCTGATTGCCCGCCAGGCTTTGAAACCACTCGGCTATCAGGTTATCGTGGCCGCAGACAGTTCCAACGCCATCCGCCAGGCGATCCAATTGCAACCCGATGTGGTGATTGTGAACCTGAACATGCCGGGCCTGAGCGGTAAAGATATTCTGGTGGCACTTTCCTCGCAGGGTATCACCACCCCGATGATCGTGCTCTCTGAACCGGGCAAGGAACCGGATGTCATCCATGCCTTCCGGCTGGGGGCAAGCGATTATTTGATACTGCCGGTGCGCGAGGCTGAAGTGGTGGCATGTGTGGAACGCGCCTTGAAGCAGGTGCGCGAAGTCCGCGCCCGTGAAAAACTGGATGCGCAGATCAAACAGACCAACGCTGAATTACAGCGCCGGGTCAAAGAATTAAGCACCATCTTTGCGGTTGGGCGGGCGGTGATTTCCATCACCGACCAGCGTGTGCTGTTCGATAAAATCGTCGAGGCGATTACGGCTGTAACGGAGGCCGACCTGGGTTGGTTGACCCTCAAGGACGACAAGACCAAAGCTTTCATCCTGGTTTCGCATCGCGGACTTCCTGAATCCTGGGCGAAAAAACTCGGCCAACCCCTGGACGATGGACTTAGTTCGCTCGTTGCCATGTCAGCGGAAACGCTGGCGATTAATGGGCAGCCCCTGCAAAAGTTTAAGATCTCGGCGTTGGGAAAATCTGCGATGGTCGTGCCCGTCAAGGTTCGCAATGAATCCATCGGGCTATTGACAGTCGTCCGTAAATCTGAGCGCCCGTTTGGCGATAGCGAACATACCCTTTCCAGCGCCATTTCCGATTATGCATCCATTTCAATGGTTAATGCGCGGTTGTTCCGCGCCCTGGCGCAAAATGTGGACGCGGCCCAGGGGGTTGCCAAACAAAAAAACGAGACGCTGCAAGCTGTGCGCGCGGAAGTCCAATCCACGCTGACAACGGCACTCTATCCAATCGACCTGATCTTGAGTGAAAAAATGGGGCCGTTGACTGCCGAACAAAAACAGGCCCTGGGTACTGCGCAAACAGCCCTTAAAAAATTGGTCATGCAGGTAAATCAGCAGATTACCCAACCAAAGCAGTAGCTTGGGGTAAAATGGGGGAATGCCCAAAGCGAATTTAATTTTGCTTGCCATGGAACAATCGCCAACGCTGGTGCTGCTCGATAAAGCCCTGCGCGCTGGCGGGTATGATCTGGCGGTGGCAAAAAACCCGGAAAGCCTCGACAAAACGCTGCAAGAAACCAATCCAGCCTTGCTTCTGATCACTGAAAAATTGGGTCATCAAAGCGGCCTGGATTTGGCGAAAGTCATCCTGGAGCGTTTCCCCACGCTGCCTGTCATTTTTTACGCCGCCAGCCATGATCCCATGATGGTGTTGGAGGCCATTAAAATCGGCATCAGCGATTACATCTACCCCCCTTTGAAAATAGACGCTATCGTCCATGCCATCGAGCACAGCCAGGCGCGCGCCCAGTTGACGGGCGACTGGGTACGGCATGAAGTGCGCCGTACGACAGCTTCCCTCGAACAAAGAGTCAGCGAAATGGATACGATGGTGAAGTTAAGCCGGTCGATCACGGCCTCGCTTGACCTGGACAAGGTACTGACCAATGTCGTCTCTGCGGCTGTGGAATTAACCCACGCTGAAGAGGGGCAACTGCTCCTGCTCGACGAAGAGACCAATGAACTCTACATGCGGGCCGGGAAAAACTTCGAAGAGACTTTTGCGCGGACTTTTCGCTTGCCGGTCAAGGATAGCCTGGCAGGACAAGTTATCGAAACCGGGAAGTTGATTTCCTTCAACCAGGATTCCCCCAACAAAATAAAAACTTCCTATCTCGTTTATTCGCTCATCTATGTGCCCTTGCAGGCAAACGAACGGATTATTGGTGTGCTGGGTGTCGATAACCGTCGAAATAAGTGGCCTTTTACCAATCATCACGAACTATTGATGAAGGTCCTGGCTGATTTTGCGGCGATAGCGATTCAAAATGCCCGGTTATATGACGCCGTGGATCAGGAACGCTCAAAGTACGAAACCATCATTACCAATATCCAGGACGGGGTCATCTTGCTCGATCAGGAGAATCGTATCCTATTGATTAATCCTGCCGCAATAAAAGCGTTCGGACTGGGATTCGTTAACCTGACCGGAAAACTTATTGATGAAGCCATCTTGAATAAGGATTTCAGTATTCTACTCGAATCGATCATCGAAAACCCGCTCAAAATCCATGAAATCGCCTTCGAAGATGGCCGCGTCTTCAATGCCCAATATACCCCCATCCCAACGATCGGTTCCGTGATTACCTTGCAAGATATTACTCATCTGAAAATGCTCGACCGGTTAAAGAGCGATTTCATTCACACCATTTCGCACGATCTGCGCTCTCCGTTAACCGCTGTGATGGGCTATGTGGAGTTGCTTGACCGTGTTGGCCCGCTGAACGACCAACAGAAACAATTTGTCAAGCACATCCAAAACAGCGCACAAAATATCACAGCGCTCGTCAATGACCTGCTCGACCTGGGTCGGATTGAAGCCGGTTTCGACACACGCAAAGACGAAGTTTCACTGGAAACCATCCTGCGCTATACGCTTGACAACCTCAGCCGTCAGATTGAAGACAAACAACAGGACCTGCGGGTTGAGGTTGCTGAAAACCTGCCAGTCTTGCGCGGGAATCCAATTCGCCTGCGCCAGTTGATGGACAACCTGCTGGTCAATGCAATCAAGTACACTCCAGTCGGTGGAGAAATCACCGTCACTTTGCGGGCTGAAGCGGACCAAATCATCTTCGAAGTAGCCGATACCGGTGTCGGCATCCCCGTCACCGACCAGGCCCATATTTTCGAAAAATTCTATCGAGCCGGCAATGCCCCCAAGGGGACACCGGGGACCGGGCTGGGTCTGGCTATCGTCAAGTCGATTGTGGAAAATCACGAAGGGCGCATCTGGATGGAATCCCTGGTGGAAAAAGGCACGAAATTTATCGTTGTGCTCCCTACCTTCAAAAACATCAATGAATAAGCGCAAACAGGCAGGCAAAAACTCCACCTCAGGATGGGGTTTTTGTTGCTAAACCCTGACCCTTGTGATGGACTGCGCTCACTTCCGTCGATCAAGCTGAACAAACGAAGCCGCGCCAATCAGCCCCAAAAGCAAACCGGAGATCGTGGCAGTATAACTGATAGCGCCCAGCCAGAAACTGGCTGAAAACAACTGGAGCAGCATCAAGAGCGGTAAAACTGCTCCCAAAAGTACCAACAGGAAGCCGATCAACAAAATCGAGTAGGGGGAAGTTTGTTTCAGCATTGGAATAACCAGCAGGAAACCAGATGTCCCGGGGTTGGTTCGAATTCAGGCGGCTCGTCCACGTCGCAAGTTCCTTTGATAGACCGGGAGCAGCGCGGATGAAAATGACAGCCCTGCGGGGGGTTGACCAGGCTGGGCGGCTCACCGGGCGGCACCTCTTTATAGGTTAGCGCATTATCAGCATCCGGGTCGGAGGTGCCTTGCAATAAGGCTTCAGTATAAGGATGCTTGGGAGTATCCAGCAGGGCACGCACCGGCGCTTTTTCAACCATTTTCCCGGCATACATGACAAAAATGCGCTCAGAGAAGTAGCTGACTGTCGAGAGATCGTGGGTAATATAGATCACCGACAGGTTGTGCGTCTCCTGTAAGCCGCGCAGAAGCTTGAGAATTTCGACGCGCACCGAAGCATCCAGCATCGAAACCGGCTCGTCGGCGACGATAAACTTCGGTTCCAGGATCATGGCGCGAGCGATGACCACACGCTGCTGCTGTCCGCCGCTGAGCATGTGCGGGAACTTGGGTAAAAAATCTTGAATGGGGCTCATTTTGACTTCTTCAAGAACCTTGCGGATGCGCTCGGCGCGCACTGCCTTGTCCTTGATCCCGCCAATCAAGAGCGGCTCATCCAGGATTTGTTCCACCGTCATAAAAGGCGGTAACGCTCCGAAAGGGTCCTGCTGGACATAACCCACCTGGGAGCGGTACCATTTAATTGTCTTTCGATCCGCAGCCCCCAGGTCGAGACCGTTAAAGATCACTTTGCCGCCGACTGGTTTATACAAAGCCAAAATAGTTTTCATCAGGCTGGATTTCCCACAGCCAGATTCGCCCACCACCGCCACCGCCTCGCCATGCTGCAAATCAAAATTCACCTCGTCCACCGCATGCACATACCCGGCGTGTCCAAAACCCCAACGGCGCAGTTCAAACCAGACGCGCAAATTTTGGATGGAAAGCATGACCGTTTCTTTTTTGTCTGGCTGACTTGTTTTTTCTGCTAAAGTACTCATCTCAGGCCCCCATGTTTTCATGATGCAGCCAGCACTTTACCTTACGCCCATCCCGCTCGACCATGGGAGGCTCCTGCCGGCATTTCTCGAAGTAGTACGAACAGCGTGCGGCAAAACGACAGCCTGTGGGCGGAGCAACCAGACTCGGCGGCTGGCCGGAAATAAAATCCAGCTCCTTTTCCCCACGCAAGCGCGGCACACTCGACATCAACTTCCGTGAGTAGGGGTGCAAAGGCTCTGCAAAGAAGCCCCGGGCATCGCTCATTTCGATGATTTGCCCGGCATACATGACCGCCACATCATCGGCCAGTTCGCTCGAGGTGGCAATATCATGAGTGATCAAGATATAGCTCGTCCCCAGGTCATGCTTGATCCGTTTCAGAACATTGAAGATATTGGCCTGGGTCAAGACGTCCAAGGCCGAGGTCGGTTCATCCAGCAGAATCATACTGGGAGAAGTCACCAGGGCCATGGCAATCGCCACCCGCTGGCGCATCCCGCCGCTCAGTTCGAAAGCATAACGTCCCAGGAAATCGATTGGCACGCCAACATGCTCAAACATTCTGCGAGCCTGTTCCATGGCCTGGTCTTGTTTCACTCCCAGGTGGATCATGGCCGGTTCCGCCACTTGCCGCCCAACCTTAAGAACCGGGTTGAGGGCATTCATCGCGGCCTGCGGCACCAGTGAAATCGCCGCCCAGCGAATGTTCATCCGGAATTCCTCATCATTCAAGATCATGACATCCCGACCATCAAGAAAAACCTTTCCGGAATAGGTATCGACATTGCGGGGCAAAAGCCGCAAAATAGCCTTGGCCAAGGAGGTTTTCCCACAACCCGATTCACCCAGAATGACAACAGCCCGATTGCGCCCCAGATTAAAATCCACACCATCCACCGCCTGGACAACACCCTGCCGGGTGCGAAAATGCAGAGTCAATTTTTCAACCTGGAGCAGGTTATCAACAGTATTCATGGGCTAAATCTCCCTCAAGCGGGGATTGAAGACACGATCAAGGGCAAAGCCCAATAAAGCAAAGGCCAGTCCAGTCGTCATCAATAAGGCGGCTGGTTCCAAAACCCAATAATATAGCCCGTCATAGAGTGCGCTGTTCGTAAAGGCATCGTTGATCAGCTTGCCCCAGGTCGGCAGGATCGGGTCTCCGAGGCCAAGCACGGCCAGGGTAGCTTCCAGAAAAACATAAGCAGGAACCAGTGAGACCAGTTGAGGTACCAATGTGGGAATCACTCGCGGCACCATGTATTTGAAGATGATGCGAAGATCGCTGGCCCCGTAAGAACGCGCTGCTTCGATGTATGGCGATTGCATAATCTGCATAAAGACTGCGCGGTAGGTTTTGATACCCGAGCCAAAGATATTGAGCAGAATGGTGGCGCCCAAAATCAGCCAGATGCTGCGCGAAAACAGGGAGCCAATCATCAGCAAGATCGGCAGGAATGGCAGCACCAGGTTGATCTCAGTGATGCGCTGGATCAACTCTTCTAACCAGCCGCCGAACCAGGCCCCAATCGCAGCGATGAGAATCGTCGTGAGGGTCGTTCCCAGGGCGGCCAACAATCCAAAAGCCAGGGCAATGGGTGTGCCCCAAAGCAAGGCCACCATCAAATCGCGGCGCAAATGATCAGTGCCAGCCAAGCCATGCAGTTTACCGTGCATCACCAGTTCGGCATCGACCGTGGAATCGGGTTCAAAGGTGAAAGCCGTGATGATGACCTTGTATGTTCCTTTGACGGGTTGTACTTTTTCTGAGCTTTTATCCAGGAACAGGCCCTCCATGACTGGTTTACCCTTCAAGAGACGCACCAGGCGCGTGTCTTGTGAAAAACGATAGGTTTCCCTGCCAATCAGGGCTAAATTGGTCAACCGAATCTGACGATTGTCCGGCGTGACCCAGATCACCTCAGCGTAGGGCTGTTTCTTCTGGTAAGCAGAGGTGAAATATAGAATGAACTCCTGGGGAATCTCGTCATAAGAGTAATCGAATGAATAGGTCATGAGCGTCTTACCACCGCCCTGGGTATCTGGTGTGACTTCCTTGGTTACCGACCCGAGATTGTCTGTTTTTAAGACGAACGAAACCGGCTTTTTCCTGGCAGTGAACAGGTTCATCCAGGCTGGAGGGACCTGGCGTGGATTCAGATACCAGACTTCTTCCCCGCCACGCCAGAGACGAGTTGCTTCGGCGTAAGGATAAGTGATCAGGGCATAGAGTGAAATTCCTAGCAGGAAAAAGATCATCACCAGGCTGACAAGTACCGACGGGTATTTCAAGAATTCCCGGGATGAATCGAATATTTTTCTCATGACTGACCTCCCTTATCCCCAACTTTTACCCGGGGGTCAATCAGTGCATAGATAAAATCCAACACTAAGACAGTGATCATCAATAAATAAGCGTAAATAATTGTCATCCCCACAATCACGGGGGTGTCGTAAAACTGGATGGCCTGAAAATAGGCCCGGCCCATCCCCGGCCAGCTAAAAACCGTCTCGGTCACGATAAAGCCCTGCCACAGGCCAATCAAAGTCAGCGCAAAGGCGGTCACAATCGTTGGCAACGTGGGGCGCAGTACATAATCCGATTCAATCATACGCGAGGGCAGCCCCTTGGCCTTGGCCATCTCGACATAATCTTCGCTTGAATAGATCATAAAAAATGTCCGCCAAGTGTAGACGTTAATCGCAAATTGCGAGAGAGTCAGGGCAAAAATCGGCAGAATCATGTGCCGAATCAGGCTCAAACTATATCCCACCCAACCCTGCGGCACAGGCGCATCCATCATGCCGCCGAAAGGCAAGACTTTCAAATATGACGCAAAAAAGAGAATCAGGAAAAGGCCGTAAAACCAGGCTGGCGCCGCCGAGGAGGGAGCCAGGGTTACAAAGAGTTTATCGGCAAAACTACCATAGCGCCGCGAAAGCATCAGGGCGACAAAGATTTCGCCGAAGAACAGGAGCAGGCCAGAGGTGCCAAACAAAACCAGGGTAGTCGGCAGGCGCTCAAGAATTACATCGCGAACCATCTGCGAGCCTTTGGCGCTGGTCATACGCAGGGCGCGACCAAGGTTGAGGTTGAGGGCATTGGTCATGAATTTGACGGTGCGGGTCATGAAGGGCTGGTCGAGGCCTTGCTGGTGTTCCCGCAGGCGCACCTGTTCATTGATCCATTCCATCCGCACTTCCGTTGTTGTACCCTGAAGGGCTTTGTTGTCTCTGGCCAGTTGCGAGACATCTTCTCGAATCATGCCACGCTGCATCTCGTCCACTTTTCCGCCCATGTTGGCAATCATAATAGTCAGGAAGATGGCAACGACAACTGTGAACAGTAACATAATTGAACGAATAAGCGTATACCTAAAGACGCGTGAAAACGTGCTCGATTCCTTTTTTGCACTTTTCAACTGAGCCTGGGCTTGAACCGCCTCACTCATAAGCTTTTCCTCTTCATGCTGGTTGTTTTCGCGCCCCATGCAGGGAAGGCGCTGCAGGAATAAAAGCAGAAACTCATCGGTTAAGATTTTTGAGCAAGAGTCTGGCGCGAGGCAGAACCCCTTGCCAGACTCTTGAATTTCAGGGAACCTTATGGGACAGCGACGAAAGTGGCCTGAGCAAAGACCGGCAAAGCCACAACCTTCGAGACAGCAATCAGTTCCAACTGCGCCGTACCGTTCTTGAGCTTGGCGGTCATTTCGGAGGTCAGTTTAACCTGATACTGGCCTTCAGCCTCAAGGTCAGCCTGACCCTTGGCAACCATGGTGCCATCGGCATCATAGAGCAGGAAGAGAACATTTTCCATGTTTGCCTGCGGATAGGGAGCATCTTTGAAACTCACCAGCACATCGAAGGCAGCCTCCTGTCCGATGGTGACCTGCAGCGGGCCAGTCGCATCCATTACGGGCATCATCGGCTCTCCGAAACCAGCCCATTTGTCGGCCAGATCGGGGAATTCCGGGTTTGTCTTGACGACAATCGAGCCTTCAACAGAATTGACCTGGTCAAGATAATACGGGCCGGTGCCAACCCAGAAGTGCTTGTGTTGTCCATACCAGCTTTGCAGGTTGGCATAGCGGGATTGGGCTTCCTCAGCAGTGATGTACTGGCTCACAGTCGGGGCATAGGGGATGAATTTCTCAGTTTCAGCCTGATCAAGATATTTTTTCAAAATATCCAGGCTTGGGCCATCGATGTAGTGAGTCCAGGTAGCATTCAGGGCGGTCGATTTTTCCTCCGAGAAACCCAGTTCCTTGTTCTGCTCGGCCAGCATGCCGGGGACAAAGGAGTGCCAGGCGAATGGGGAGACGCCATTCAACCGCCAGAATGGGAACCAGTTCACATAGTAGTAGTAACCAACGAGTACTTCGGCGTCCAGGTCATAGCTATCCAGATAGGTCTCAATGATCAACGGATCGGTGGAAATAATCTTGACGCCCTTGAAAGTACTCATCATCGACTCGTAATTGGGCACAGCCGCTTCATCATAGATGGGGCTTTCCGGCTTGGCGCGGTCGAAGTTTTTAATCATGCTGACCACAAAGTCGCCCGCCGACATAGTGCTGCCATCGTGCCACTTGACCTGCCACAAATCGGACGGGTAGTAAACCGTGGTCTTGGTCAGCGCCGTGGTGCCTTCGGGGTATTTTTCGCCGATGGTAATGAATTTCTGGTTCTTGGCATCCCAGTCATACCAGGCATCCGCCGGGACTTTGATCTCAGCCGCCGTCTGCAGGTCGACCCAATCCAGAGTTTTGGTCATAGGCAAGCCTTCTTTGACCACAACCTGGGCTTTTTCCAAGCGCTGGGGCCAGTAAAGACCCGTGTAGGGATCAGGCAAAAGCGCCTGATCAGCCACAGCGCCCTGAACAACCACTTCCTGGACCCAGTTCTGACCGGAAACCGGATTCCAGGCCCCGGTCAGGATGCCCTGGCTGGCGCTGCGAATCGTGCCGCCTTCTTTGCCCTGCCAGCGCAGGGTATAGGGATACAAGGCGGTCTGGCCGACACTGGCGACCAGATCAGCCGCCACTTCGACGCCTTCACGGCGTGGATAGAAGCTGTTGATCGTAATGACCCAGACAACCTCGGATTCCATCAACGAAAGATCGAGCGCCTTGCTAAACATCTCGCGGCGTTCATCCATGTTTGAGTAAACATTGTTTGCCAGGTCAAGCGCCAGCTTGTCAAACTCGGGCGTATTGACATAAGCCTGCTCGGTGGTCGTCGAACCAGCGCGTGGGGTGTAATAGCTGTCGAACAAATTGGCAGCATTGCGCGCCTGGCTTGAATATCCCCAGCCGCCGGTGTAGAAATGCCATTGGCCTTCAAGGGGAACGCTGCGACCCCAGATCGGGGACAGTTCACTGCGGGTGCGGATTTGGCGATCAACCGTGAAGCCCAGTTTTTCCAACTGGTCGGAGAGGTAATTCCCCAAGAAAGTGCGCTCATCTTCCGAGCGGATCAAACCAATCAGCACAACCGGTTTTCCACCCGACTGCCACTTTCCATCTGCGCCCATCGTCGCGCCCATGGCTTCCATCTCAGCCGAAATCGCTTCTTTGGCCTTGTCGAAGTTGTAAGCGTACTTAGCCTCGAGCGGGCGAATCAAATCGACATAGCGAACGTAATCGGGGAAAGAGAGGGGAATCACGACGGTTTGCGGCATGGCCAAAGCACCAACCGCTTCCTGGGCCAGGTACTTGCGGTCGATCAGCCAGTTCACAGCCTCACGGACCTTGTAGCTGCTGAACGGATTAAGACGGCCGTCGCTAAACTTCGGGCCGGCCGGGTTGAACATATAGCCGTCCACCGAGCCGCCGATGGAAACATTGTAAGTTAACGTGGAATTAGCCTTGGCCGCCTCAAAGGCATCGGTATCTTCAGCACCATAAGGATACATATCCAACGCATCCGCTGAGAGTTGGGCAATGGCATCCGAGGCCTGGTCAATCGATGTAAACACAATTGTGTCAGCCCAGCCACCACGACGAGTGGTTGCGGGTGCTTTGACAGGAGCGTCGGTCGCAGCCGGGCCTGCAACTGCCGGTGCATTAGTAGCGGCGGGCTGTTGAGCTTCCGAAACAGGCGGCGGGGTGGTGGGACTACAGGCCGCCAGCACCATGCTGATTAAAACCAGCAAGCTTGCAAGAACGTACACTTTTCGTAACATTTCTATTCTCCTCAGTGTGAATTTAAGAGTTCGTGAGATGGGCACGTTCACAGTGTTGTCAGTTAGTCTTGGCGCCTCCTTGGTCAGAATTTTTCACCCAAAATTGGCTCACCGCCCAAAACGGGCCAATGATTCATCCGGCCAGGCGCCCGCCTGCAACAGGCGAGGCCGAAAGAAAGTCTGGCACTTCCCATTGGGAGAATAAATAGCGAGAGCAACAGGCTGCCAGACCGAATTCACGTTTTCCTACCGTTTGATAAAAGGAACCAGCAAAAGCAGAAAATTCACCAGTCTTAAGGACAAGTTCAAATTCAACTTTTTGCCATCATGGCAGTGATGCGCCAGGCGATTGTTTTTTGCATCAGCCATTTCGTCCTGGCGGCGCTCGATTTCAATCTGATAGTCTGCAAGCGGGTAAAGGGTATGCATATCAGTCTCCTTTCCAGACATAGAAGCCAAAACTGCGGCCTCGTTTGCAAGTCAGGTTTCCCTGGCAAATGACATCATACTCACCGGCAGGCATAAGCACACGAGACTTGCAACGGGTTTGAATCCGCCCACAGGAATGGTTTCAACGCCATCAAACGAGGTGGAATTTCCACACTAAAGGGTTGATGCAAGGCATAAAAATACCCCTCGTCAGGGGCCTTTTCCCCACCCGAAACCCGTCTGCAGGATGGGACAAAAATCGTTCTTTGGGGTTCGCAATAAAGCAGATTCTTCATCTATACTGTAAGCGTAAGAAGCCCATCAGACGCGCTATAATTTGAGGTATGGATTTGGAAGATAAATTTGCCTGGCTCCGTTTTCTGGGGATTTCCCTGCTAACCCTTTGGCTGGCCTCCTGTTCTGGGGGCGGGCCTGCCCCTGTCTTCTCCCCGGCTCCCACCATCGTCCCAACTGCCGCTCATTTGACAGATTCTCAACCGGTCAATGCCACCGGGGTCATCCGTTTCGAACAGATCAGCCTCGAAGAAGGCTTGTCGCAAAGTGTGGTGAACTGCATCCTGCAAGACCATCACGGTTTTCTGTGGCTTGGCACCCAGGACGGTCTGAACCGCTACGATGGCTATGAGTTCAAAGTCTTTAAACCAAATCCGCAAGAAGCCAATAGCCTCAGCAACGCGTGGGTTACCTCGCTTTATGAAGATCAAGAGGGTTATCTCTGGGTAGGTACCAACCAGGGAGGCTTGAATAAGTACGACCAGCGCAGCGGAAAGTTCACCCGCTACCTGCATAATCCCAAAGACGGCGCCAGCCTGAGCAAAGGTGAAGTGCAGGCCATCCTGCAGGATAATTCAGGCACACTCTGGATTGGGACAAAAGACGGCCTGAATCGTTTTGAGCCAGTCAGCAGCACTTTCACGCGTTTTCAAAATAACCCCGACGATCCAAGCAGCCTGGGCGCCAACAATGTGCACTCCATTGTCCAGGACAGGCAGGGAAAGCTTTGGGTTGGGACGAGCAATGGCTTGAACCTGTTTGACCCTCAAACAAGTTCCTTCCACCGCTACCTCAATGACTCCAACGATCCCCAATCCATCAGCGACTCCAATGTCCTCTCGCTGGCAGAAGATGCGCAAGGGAATCTCTGGATCGGCACTTACAATGGGCTAAATCGCCTTGAGCCTGGTCAAGAACAGTTTACGCGCTATTTATACGCCGAACGAGACCCATCCGACCCGGAATATATCAATATCAATGTGGTTTTTATCGACAGCCGCGGTGCAATCTGGCTCGGGACCGAATCCGGGCTGGAGCAATTCGACAGCGCCACTGGAAAATCCACCCGCTTTCGCCATAACCCACTGATCCACGGCACCTTGAGCGCTGACCTGATTTATGCGATTTACGAGGATCGCGAAAGCAATTTATGGATCGGCACCTGGGGCGGAGGTGTCAACAAATATAATCGCGGACAAGACAAGTTTAGCTATTACCGTTACGATCCCAAGCAACCGAAAAGCTTGAGCGAGGGCAGCATTTTTGGGCTTTACGCTGATAAATCAGGCATGGTTTGGGCAGGTGTCTATGGAAGCGGGCTGGATCATCTCGACCCATTCACTGGCCTGGTCACTCACTATGCTCACGAGTCCCAAAATCCAGACAGCCTGGGTGATATGGCTGTCTGGTCCATCCTGCGCGACAGCCAGGGAACGCTCTGGGTGGGCACATCAGATGGGCTGGATCAATTCGATGAAGAGTCTGGAAAATTTAGCCACCACATAACAGATAAAAATGACCCTGACAGCATCGCTAACGGCAAAGTTTTGGCCCTTTATGAAGATTCTGATGGAGAACTTTGGATTGGCGCAGTTGGAGGACTTGACCGCTACGACCGCGCTTCGGGTAAATTCATCCACTACAGTCCAGAAAGCGACAAAATGGGAGAGACCCCCAAGGGGGTTGTCTCTCTGAACGAAGATCAGGATGGATATTTATGGATCGCAACCAGTGGAACAGGGTTGTATCGCCTGGATCGCAAGAACGGCAGCTTCCAACATTATCAGCGTAATACTGAAAACCCATCGAACAGCCTGGCCAGTGATAAAATCCTGAGTATGGTTCAGGATGACCAGGGAATATTATGGGTGGGTACCGGCGGGGGCGGGTTGAGTCGGTTTGAAATTGCCAAAAACACCTTTACCAATTATTCAGAGCAGCATGGGTTACCTAACAATGTCATTTACTGCGTCATGCAAGATGACCAGGATTTCTTATGGATGAGTACAAACTACGGCGTCTCCAAGTTCGACCCGCGCACTGAAACGTTCCAGAACTTCACCGTTAGCGATGGCTTGCAAAGTAACGAATTCAACCAGGGCGCTTGCGCCCAGGCCGAAGACGGTGCGATTTATTTTGGCGGCATCTCAGGGCTGAACCGCTTCTATCCGGGAAACATCAGCCCCAACCAGTATGTCCCGCCTGTGACGCTGACCGACCTGACCCAGAATAGCAAGCCTCTCCAAACAGGGAAGCCGGCTGAACTGATTGAAGAAATCACCCTTGAATGGCCAAGAAACTCCTTCGAGTTTGAATTTACTTCGTTGAGCCTGGCAGAACCGCAGAAGAATCAGTTTGCTTATATGCTGGGAAACTTCGACAACAATTGGAATAGGCTTGGCAACCAGCGCAACGGCCGCTATACCAACCTCCCCGGCGGCATGTACACCTTACACTTGAAAGCCTCCAATAACGACGGCATTTGGAATGAGGCCGGGAAAACCATCCAGGTGACGGTTATTCCACCCTTCTGGCAAACCTGGTGGTTCTATTCTCTTACCGGCATTTTTTTAGCTGGGAGTGTGACAGGAATTTACCGACTGCGCGTCCGCAGTGTCGAAGCGCAAAAACTTGAACTTGAGCGCCAGGTCCGCGAACGGACGCGCGAGATTGAAGACCTGTTTGAGCAAACCAAAGAGCTGGCGATTGTCGAAGAACGCAACCGCCTGGCGCGCGACCTTCACGATAGCGCAAAACAAAAAGCTTTTGCTGCGCTGGCGCAGATCGGCACGGCCAATGGAATGATCAACAGCAATGTCAGGGCTGCAAGAGAACATTTGGGCGAAGCAGAGAACCTGGTTTCTGATGTCATCCAGGAACTGACCTTCCTGATCCAGGAAATGTACCCACTGGCGCTCAAAGAAAAGGGGCTGGCCACCTCCTTGCGCGAATATGCCTTCGAGTGGGAAAATCGGACTGACATCCCGGTCGGCGTCAAGATCGAAGGGGAGCACCGCTTGAAGCTGGAAGTGGAGCAGGCGCTTTACCGCATCGTGCAAGAGTCGCTCGCCAACATCGCCCGCCACAGCCAGGCCTGGAAGGCGAACCTGAATGTGCATTACAACGAGAACCATGTCGAGGTCGAAATTGCGGATAACGGCCGCGGATTTGCCCCAGGCAACTCGTCAAACGGCATTGGCCTGCGTCTGATCCGCGAACGAGCAGAAAGTGTTGGCGGCAGGGTAACCATCGAGAGTCAACCTGGCAAGGGAACGCGCGTACTAATCGATATTCCAGTAGAAAACGAAGATATAATTTCGGGAGAATCCAATGTCTAACCCCATCAGTATCCTAATTGTCGACGATCATGAAGTGGTGCGAAATGGCATCCGTGCGTATCTCAGCACACTACCAGAATTTCAGGTGGTTGGGGAGGCCGATTCGGGTGAAGAAGCCATCAAACTGGTTGCCGAACTCATCCCCGACGTGGTGCTGATGGACTTGATCCTGCCCGATATGGATGGGGTCGAGACAACCCGTGAAGTCAAGAAAATCAGCCCGCGCACGCAGGTGGTCGTCTTGACTTCATACCACGAAGATGTTCACATTTTCCCGGCGCTCAAGGCCGGGGCCATCTCGTACATCCTGAAAGATATGAAAATGGACAAGCTGGTGGAAACCATCCACCGCGCAGTGGACGGTGAGGTGACCCTGCATCCACTGGTGGCTGCGCGCGTGCTGCAAAACATCCGTGGAGAAAACAGCGAGGAACAGACCCTCTTCACCGACCTGACCGAGCGGGAGTTGGATGTGCTCAAATTGATTGCCAGCGGTTTGAGCAACAGCCAGATTGCGGCGGAATTGGTCATCAGTGAGAACACCGTCAAGGGACATGTCAGCAACATCCTGAGCAAACTGCACCTTGCCGACCGCACCCAGGTGGCCGTCTATGCCTGGCAAAAGGGGATTGTCAAGCGTTAGTTATCTCACACCTTCACCGGGTTACTCAGCATCCCCAGCCCTTCGATCTCGACCACCACCTCATCCCCAGCTTTGAGTGGTCCCACCCCGGCGGGCGTGCCGGTAAACAGGATATCACCCGGCTCGAGGGTCATAATCGACGAAACAAAAGCGATCAACATTCCCACGCTGAAAACCATATCGCGCGTGGAGGCCATCTGGCGCGGCTGGCCGCTGACTTTGCAGGTGATCAGCGCGTCTGAGATATCGAAATCAGTATCGATCCACGGGCCAAAAGAGCAGAAGGTGTCGAAACCTTTGGCGCGTGTCCACTGCCCGTCGGATTTTTGTAAATCGCGCGCAGTCACGTCATTGCCAATGGTGTAACCCAGAATATGTTCGCGGGCCTGTTCGGGGGTGATATTCCGTCCGCGTTTGCCGATGACAGCCACCAATTCAGCTTCATGCTCCACCTGCTGCGACTGCGGCGGCAGGATGATATGTTCGCCAGGATTGATGATCGAGGACGGCGGCTTCAGGAAAATCAGCGGTACCTTGGGCACTTCCGCGTTATGTTCCTTGGCGTGCTCCGCGTAATTGCGCCCCACACAAATGATTTTGCTCGGCTGGCAAGGGGCCAGCAGTTGGACATCCCCCAGTGGGATCCGGGCTTCCTCTCGGCGGTACTCCCCAAAAATATTACCGGCAATCTCGCCAACATTTTCCTCGAAAATCCAGCCAGATTTGGGGGCGTCACTTTTGTACTGGTAACGAACAATACGCATTTTGACCTCTTCTTTTGGACTCCGCTATCCGTTTTTAAGTCCGTGGCCGGTTTCTCAGTGAAAAATCCGCTGCCTATTCCGGCATCCGCTTTTCTGTTTGCAAATCCGTTGCCCTATTCGTATCCGCGCGGATGTTCTTTATGCCAGGCCCAGGCCGAGGCAATAATATCCTGGATCGAATCATGCTGCGGCTTCCAGCCCAGTTCGCGGCGGATCTTCCCCGAGGAAGCCACCAGCCGCGCCGAATCACCGGGGCGGCGCTCCATTTCTTTAACCAGGATTTCTTCGCCCGAAACAGCCGCCGCCGTGTCGATTACCTCACGCACTGAGTAACCGGTCCCCGAGCCAATGTTGTAGGTCAGCTTATCGCGTTCGCCGAGGGCTTCCAGCGCCAGGAGATGCGCCGAAACCAGGTCACCGATATGGATGTAATCGCGGATGCAGGTCCCATCCGGGGTGGGGTAATCGGTGCCAAAGATATAAGCGTATTCCGCCTGCCCCAGCGCCACCTGCAAAACGCGCGGGATCAAGTGCGATTCCGGCCGGTGGGCTTCGCCGCGGCCTGGCAATGCGCCGCAGGCGTTGAAATAGCGCAGGGCCGCGAAGTGCAAGCCGTTAATCTGACGGTACCAATCCAGCGACTGTTCCACCGCCAGTTTGGTAAAGCCATAGGTGTTGGTTGGCCCCAGCGGGGATTCCTCGGTCAGCGGTTCTTCGCTCGATTGATAAACCGCCGCGGTTGATGAAAGCACAAAGCGCGGCACGCGCGCCTTGACGGCCATATCGATCAACGAAATCGAGTTGACCAGGTTGTTGCGCAGGAACTTTCCGGGGTCCTTCATGCTTTCCCCGGCTTCGATGAAGGCCGCAAAATGCATCACGGCATCGTACTTCTCTGTGGTCAGCGCTACGGCCAGCATGTGGCTATCCGACAGGTCAGCCTGGATAAAGTTTGCGCCTTCTGGCACGGCCTGTCGGTGCCCGGTGACGAGCGAGTCATAGACGGTGACGGTGTGCCCGGCCTTGAGCAGGGCCTCAGCTGTGGCCGAGCCAATGTAACCCGCGCCGCCTGAAACAAAAATGTTCATGGAATCTCCTTGTCATCAATCTCAAGTCAGGTGACATTCACTTCAGAAGTGACTATCACCATGGCCCGCAATAATTGCCTATCGATTTTACTATCGTTATCAGTCGCTCTTGTGTTCGGAAAGTACCGACGCAGGCGGCCATGCAACCGTTTGTAATTTCACTGCCTTTCTGGCAAAAGCCCAATCCAACCCGGCCAACAGTGTGCGTACTTGCTGGCGGGCGGGACGAGATAACGCTTGAATCAGGATTCCGCCAAAGCCAGAAAAGGCTTGAAAAATGTGCAGACTCCCGCCAGTCAGGTGCGCCACATCAAGATCGCAAAAGAGCGATCATTTTTCCCGAAAGGACACTTGCGTGTCCTGAGAACGCGGTGTTGGCCCGGTTTTGACTTTTACAAACCTGGTGCTAGACTCTTAGTGAGCCACGGAATCCCCTGGCGCTGTAGTAAGATTCTGCACCATTGTGATACACAAAGACATGGTTGTAGCGACGATCGGCAAAGATGGCTCCGCCGAGCTTTCTAATTTCAAAAGGTGTTTTCAACCAGCTCGATGTTTTTGTATCGAAATCTCCAAGTTTCTGCAACTCTCGATATTGTCCTTCCGTTAAAATCTCGATACCAATGATGTTTGCCATATCCATAGCGGTATCTTTTGGTTTAAATTCTTTTCTTGAATCGAGCGCTTCACGATCGTAACAAACATTTCTGCGGCCTTTAGGGCTTTCCGCTGAACAATCATAGAAAATGTATACGCCCGTTTCTTTATCATAACCAACAACATCTGGTTCACCGCCAGTGCTTTCCATATAATGGAGCGACCACAGCTTTTCAAGATTAGCTGCCAGTTTTGCTTGTACGTTAGCCCATTCAAGATTTTCGTGGCGGTTCATGTTGTTCTCAAAACGGGCCTTCAATGTTCTGAGCAGATCGTTATGCTGTTCTGGTGACAATTCTTTTTTGTTGCCAATAATGTCGTTCATGCTTTAGATTCTCCAACATTTTCAATTCAACAACGCACGTGAGGGCTAACGAGACTGTAAACTTATTAGTGCACACAATTCTATTCTGATTTGTAGACCTTGCGAATCCAACAACTTCACGTTTTCAAAACACTCATCGCTTTATCACAGTCTTCTTGCCTAAGATAGAGAAGAACGCCATAACCTGCATTTATATCGGCAATTCCACAGGCTTCGTCCACTTGAATTCCTGCCCGAGATAATTTTTTATAGATTTCAGCTAGAGCGCCCGCTTTTTCATCCCCTTTAATTAAGACGGCAGAGTAAGGACCATTTAATTTCAACCCTGACTTTTTTGCGCCATCTGTCATCTTTGAGCTATCTTTCGCAAAGAGAGTGAATTGTGTCTTGTTAGGTTCCACGGGAATTGCTTTAAAAGCATGGAAGTCAACACCGGCACCAACAATTGTAGAAAGAAGTTCTGCGGCATTGGCAATTTGACCTTCGACCGTTATGTTATAGTACTCAACTTGCAAAATCTCAAGAGCCATAGTTTCTCCTGGCGAAGTTAAAATCTTTTTGTATTCTACTGCTCGACACTCGCAAAGTATTTTTTGATAACACTCGTATGCTTCGTGCAACTATTTTCTTTCTTAAGCTTTCCAATACCATCGGCGTGCCGCCCAACGAGACTGTCGAAAAA